>CAJOKD010000005.1 GCA_905235085.1 uncultured Bacteroidales bacterium
TCCGGAGGTTAATCCTCCTGGCCGGAAGGCCTTTCCAATCGGATCGCCCCGCAGTCCCCAGGACTGTCGGGGCTTTCCCGCTTCGGGAAATCAAAAAGAATCGTTAACTTTGCATTTTGGAAGCAAGCGGAAATAGAGCATTTTAGGAGAAAAATTGAAGAAAATTGAGCTTCCAAAAAGAAAGTTCATGATTGCACTTTTTGCCGATTCTGTCAAAATTCGTGTTACCGGCTTGTTACTCCGCTGCCGAAAACGGTCATTTTAGACCGCTTAACAAATTGAAAAAGAAGTTGTTATGGCCGAAAGTAACTTCATAGACTACGTCAAGATCTTCTGTGCCAGCGGGCACGGAGGAGCCGGCTCGATGCACCTGCATAGGGCTAAGTATGTGCCTAAAGGAGGCCCGGACGGAGGAGACGGCGGCCGGGGAGGGCATATCATCCTCAGGGCCAACCAGCAGCTCTGGACTCTCATCCACCTGAAGTACCGCAAGCACGTCAAGGCTGACAACGGCGGCAACGGGCAGGGCGGCCTCAGGACCGGGAAGAACGGAGAGGACATATTCCTGGAAGTACCGGTGGGCACCGTAGCTAAAGATGCCGAGACAGGAGAAATCCTGTTCGAGATGATGGAGCCCGGAGAGGAAAGGATCCTCTGCAAGGGTGGACGCGGCGGCCTTGGCAACAACAACTTCAAGACTGCCACCAACCAGACTCCAAGATATGCCCAGCCGGGCGAGGAAGGCCAGGAAGGCTGGTTCATCCTGGAACTCAAGATACTTGCGGATGTAGGTCTGGTCGGCTTCCCCAACGCCGGAAAATCCACGCTCCTTGCAGCGGTCACGGCAGCCAAGCCCAAGATTGCCAACTACGCCTTCACTACGCTGGAACCGAATCTGGGAATCGTCAGGTACTATGATGACCAGTCATTCGTGATGGCGGATATCCCAGGAATAATCGAAGGAGCCCACGAAGGGAAGGGCATAGGGATAAGGTTCCTCCGCCATATCGAGAGGAATTCAGTCCTACTATTTATGGTTTCCGCCGAGGAAAACGACATCAGCGCCAGCTATGAGACCCTCCTGAACGAACTGAAGGAATACAACCCGGAACTCCTTGACAAGGAGAGGGTGCTGGCCGTTACGAAATGCGACCTGATCGACAAGTACATAGAGAAAGAACTGGTGCCGACCCTCCCGAAGGGCATCTCGCACGTCTTCATATCCTCGGTCAGCGGTGAAGGCCTGAAGGAACTCAAGGATCTGTTATGGGAAGCCTTGCAGTCATAGAGTACCTCCACGGACTCGACCAGGACATCACTCTGCTCATCAACAACCTGAGCAACCCCGCTACGGACCAGTTCTGGATGTTTATGTCGGACAAGGCTGTCTGGATTCCAGCATATATACTTTGCGCATATTTCCTGTTCAGGCGGCTCGGTTGGAAAAAGGCCTTGGTCGTGATCATCTCGGCCGGTATCGCTTTCGCCCTTTGCGACCAGCTCTCGAACATAGTAAAGCATTCTGTGGACCGCCTGAGGCCCAGCTATGACCGAAGGATGCTGGTGGAAGGCCTCAGGGTACTTGAACGCAGAGGAGGCTTCTACGGGTTTTTCTCAGCCCACGCCGCCAATGCATTCGCCTTCGTCCTGTGCCTGATAATCGGATTCAGGAACGACATGGAGCACAATTACCTCGCATTCAGCATTTCCGTCCTGATGTGGGCGACACTGGTGGCAGCCAGCCGCATATTCGTCGGCAAGCATTACTTCGGAGACGTCCTGGTGGGCGCCATCATTGGAATAATAATAGGATATGCCTGCGGGAAGGCTGCCCGCCTGATCATAAAGCGTTTCCTGGAGAAAAAACCTGTTACAGCTCCTTAAGGGCCTTCTCCATCTGGACCCCTCGGGAACCCTTCACAAGTACGGTGGCTCCGGAAACAGGATTCTTCCCGAGCCACTGTGACAGTTCCTCGGAAGTGCCGAAACACTTCTCGTCTCCTTCAGGTTCCGCATCCAAGGCCTTCCTGAATTCTTCACCTACAAGGCAAACCAGGTCAAGTCCCATAGAACGGACCTTCCTCAATATGAGGATATGCTCCTGCAGGGACTCCTCCCCCAGTTCCCTCATCTCACCGAGAAGGGCGACCTTGGAATCGGCATCGGTCAAAGCGAGATTGTCAAGTGCAGCCTCCATACTGGTAGGATTGGCATTGTACAAGTCCTTTATAAGTATGTTGCGCGAAGACCTCTCCATCTGCGACCTGTTGTTGGTGGGGACGTAGCCCTCGACTGCAGCGATAGCATCTTCCAGGGATATGCCGAAGTGCTTTCCGACAGCCATCGCAGCGGAAATGTTTGCAGCATTGTAAGCCCCTGCAAGATGTGACTCGAGGGCGAGGAGGGTTTCGGAACCTTCTTCCTCTGGAACGGCCATCCTTACGAAAGGGTGGACGGCATCGGAAGGGAGCACGATGGAACCGGAATACTCGATACCGTAGCGTATGACACCCATTCCGGCACGTTCCGATGCCATTCCTGTCAATACAGGATCATCCGCGTTCACGAAGGCGGTGCCATCGTGGGACGCGAGCCAGTCATACAGCTTGCCTTTGGCATACTTGACGCCTTCGAAACTGCCGAAGCCGAGCAGATGGGCCTTCCCGACGTTCGTTATCAGTCCATAGTCCGGGTCACAGACGGCCACGAGTCCTGTAATGTCCTCAGGATGGCTCGCACCCATCTCTATCACAGCAAGTTCAGTATCGGGTCCGATCGAAAGGAGGGAAAGCGGTACACCTATATCGTTGTTGAGGTTGCCTTTTGTGGCGGTCACCTTGAACTTGGAAGAGAGCACGGCAGTAATGAGTTCCTTCGTGGTGGTCTTCCCGTTGGTTCCTGTCAAACCGATGACTGTCAGACGTTTGCCACCCACGAAAGTACTCCCGCGGTGATAATTCGCAAGGGCTTGGAGAGTCTTGAGCGTGTCCTCGACGGGAATGATCCCCTGAGGAGCAGGACTCATCGAGGCCACGGCGGAAGCGGCATCCACCACTGCGAACCTCGCCCCCTGTTCCAGGGCCTTCAATGCATATTCATTACCATCGAAGTTCTCCCCTTTCAGCGCGAAGAACATTTCACCGCCGGCTATCGTGCGGCTGTCCGTCGTCACCCCGGCGCATTGCCTGAACAACGAATACAGATCCTTTATTTCCATTCGCAAGACTATTTGTTACCTGTGCTGCCCCAGCCTCCGGCACCGCGGTCGGTATCCGAGAGAACTTCCACATCCTCCCATTCCACTGTCTCGTGGCGCGAGACCACCATCTGGGCGATCCTTTCGCCCGGAAACAGTTCGAAAGGCTCGTTGGACAGGTTCACCAAAGATATCCTCAGCTCCCCGCGGAAATCCGCATCTACGGTACCCGGGGAGTTGATGACCGTTATTCCTTTCTTCGTAGCCAGACCGCTGCGAGGACGGATCTGCGCCTCGTAACCTACTGGAAGCTCGATGAATATCCCGGTAGGGACAAGCGCCCGTTCCAGAGGCTGGAGGACAAGCGGTCCGTCGGTATTCGCGCGCAGGTCCATCCCGGCCGAAGCCTCCGTTGCATAGAAAGGATCCGGCCAGTTGGACTTGTTGACGATCTTGACTTTAAGCTTCTGCATCACTCTTCTCCTTGTCAGGGATAATAAGGTTGAGGACCACTCCTACGAGTGAAGCAAGGCCGATTCCGGCGAGGGAGAACTTGCCGACCGTGATAATTGCACCACCGATACCGATCGTAAGGATGAGCGAAACGATGATAAGGTTGCGGGTCTTGTTCATATCGACCTTCGCCTTGACCAGATTATTGATACCGACTGAGGCGATGGTACCGAAGAGGAGCAGCATTATACCGCCGAGGACGGCAGTAGGGATGGTCTGGATGGCCGCACCCACCTTGCCTACGAGAGCCAGGATTATGGCGGTCACGGCTGCAATCCTCATACAGACAGGATCGGTGACCTTCGTCAGTGAAACGGCACCGGTAACCTCCGAATATGTAGTGACAGGAGCACCGCCGAGGAATGCTGCGAGAATACAGGCAAGTCCGTCACCGGCCATAGTACGGTGCAGGCCCGGGTCCTGCACGAAATCCTTGTCTGCGATTTCGCCGATGGCGTAGATGTCGCCGACGTGTTCGATGATAGGAGCTATGGCTACAGGAGCCATAAAGATTATAGCCTGCCAGGAGAAGCTCATCTTGCTTATATGAGGAAGGGCGAACCACTTGGCCTGCGCGATAGGAGTGAAATCCATACCGCTGCGATAGAACAGGACGGCGGCGATGTAACCTACGATCGCACCGAAGAAGACAGGGATGATCTTAATCATACCCTTACCCCAGATGGAGCAAGCTATCGCGACTGCGAGGGAGATGATGGCGAGCACCCAGTTGTTGCTGGCCATCTGCACTCCGGTACCTGCAAGCGAAAGACCGATCAGAATGATGACCGGACCAATGACCACTGGAGGGAACAGTTTCTTTATCAGATTGACTCCGAACAACTTGACAAGCAAGCTCATCAATAGGTAGACAACACCGACCGCAGCGAGACCGCAGAACATTCCAGGCATTCCGTAAAGCTCCGTAGCCTTGATGATAGGAGCTATGAATGCGAAGCTGCTGCCGAGATAGATCGGAACCTTGCCTCCTGCGACAAGATGGAAGAGAAGAGTTCCAAGACCTGCGGCCAGAAGCGCGATTGCAGGATCGAAACCAACGAGGATCGGTACCAGTACAGTGGAACCGAAAGCCACGAACATAAACTGGACTCCAGCGACAGTCCGTTTGAATGGGGATAGGGTATTTGTAGACATAAATATTGAGGATTGGATTTATTTCGATGCTCTCGAATACAGGAACGCAGCCACTATGGCGAATATGACGTTAGGCAGCCAAAGCGCTATCAACGGCGGCAATGCGCCGGAATAGACGAACATCTGGCTGAACCTCAGGAACAGTATATAGGTGAAGCTCAAGGCTATTCCGATACCGATATTCAGACCGATCCCTCCCCTGCGCTTGCGGGAAGAGAGGCAGACTCCCATTATGGTCAGGATGAATGCAGAGAAAGGAAGGGCATATCTGGTATGCTTCTCTATCTGGGCATACATCACGTTGGAGTCTCCACGCATCTTCTGCGTCTTGATCAGCTTGTTCAACTGTCGAATCGGCAAGGTCTCGACAGTTTTCTTGTTGCGATAGAAATCGGTGACCGTGAGATTGAGCACGGTATCCAGCTGGTTTCCCGTACGGACCCTGTCCTGCATTCCACCCTCGCTGTATTCACGGATGAAATACTTCTGGAGCCTCCATCCTCCGAACGTGCTGTCCCACACCGCCGTCTCGGCGGAAATCTTCTTGACGAGCTTGTTGTCCTCTATGTCCTCAAGCGTAAAATCGTAGGCGGTATTGTTCCACGTACTGAAGGATTCCACATACACGAACTTGCCCGGATCGATCTGATAGTGGACATTATAGGAAGAGAACGGGTTTTTCTTCTTGACGTACCTCGTCTCGAACTGCACCCGCTGCACGTTGGACCGCGGTATTATCCAGAGACTCAGTCCGAGGGAAAGGATGGCTATCAGCGCCGCAGAGATCATATAAGGCCGCAGCATCCTCTTGTAGCTGACCCCGCAGGAAAGGATGGCGATGATTTCGCTGTTGGCCGCCATCCTGGAGGTGAAGAAAATGACCGTTATGAATACGAACAGGGGGCTGAACATATTCATGAAATACGGGATGAAGTTCACGTAATAGTCGAAGATGACCGCTCGGAGAGGAGCCTTGTTCTCCACGAACTTGTTGATCTTCTCGCTGATGTCGAAGAGGATGACGATGCCGATGATAAGGAGCAGCGCAATAAAGAAGGTCAGGATGAACTTCTTTATTATATACTTGTCTATCTTTTTCTGTTTCAAATCCATAGCATCGACTTTACAGCCTTGTCGCGACTTTCTTCACCATCGATTCCTTCCAGGATGCGAAATCACCTTCAGCTATGTGCAGACGGGCTTCGCGTACCAGTTCCAAGTAGAACGCAAGGTTGTGCTCGCTGGCGATCATAGCAGCGAACATCTCCTTCGCGATGAAGAGATGATGCAGGTACGCCTTGGTATATTCCCTGTCCACAAATGACGTACCACCTTCATCCAAAGGCGAGAAATCATCCTGCCACTTGGCGTTGCGCATATTGATGATCCCTTCCCTGGTGAACAGCATACCATTGCGGCCGTTCCTCGTAGGCATCACGCAATCGAACATATCCACTCCCCTGGCTATCCCTTCCAGGAGGTTGGCCGGAGTACCCACTCCCATAAGGTAGCGCGGCTTGTCCACGGGGAGCAGCGGGCACACAAGCTCCAGCATCTCGTACATCTTCTCAGTAGGCTCACCCACGGCAAGGCCTCCAATAGCATATCCTCCTACTCCGGGATCGCCGTAAGTAAGGCTGAGTGCGTGGTCGACCGCACGCTTCCTGAGTTCCGGATAGACACATCCCTGTATGATCGGGAACATAGCCTGGCCGTAACCGTAGAGAGGTTCCGTCTCGCGGAAGCGCTTGAAGAAACGTTCCAGCCATCCCTGAGTCAGTTTAAGGGACTTGGCCGCATATCTCTCATCAGCATCGCCCGGGCAGCACTCGTCCAGCGCCATCATAATGTCGGAACCTATTATCCTCTGGGTATCGACGTTGTTCTCAGGAGTGAATATATGGAGGGAGCCGTCTATGTGAGACCGGAACCTGCAGCCTTCTTCGGTGATCTTCCTGATCTGAGTGAGCGAGAACACCTGGAATCCACCGCTGTCCGTCAATATGGGCCTGTCCCAGGATTCGAACTTATGGAGTCCGCCCGCCTTGCGAAGGGTCTCAAGGCCCGGGCGGAGATAGAGGTGATATGTGTTCCCGAGGATGATTTCAGCCCCTATGTCATCACGTAAATCCTTGTGATAGACACCTTTTACCGAGCCTACAGTACCGACGGGCATAAAAATCGGAGTCCTTACTTCACCGTGGCTGGTGGTAAAGATTCCGGTCCTTGCACCCGAATGGGGATCCGATGCAGTCTGCGTGAATTTCATCCTTTCAAATTTAACTTCAAATATAGTGATTTTAAACCAAAAACTCGTACATTTGTTTGACTAAGTAGATAGCCGTAACAAATAACAATCACATATGTCCAACAACAAAAACATCACACTGCGTCTTATACTGATGAATTTCCTTGAATTTGCGGTATGGGGTGCATATCTTACCTCGCTGGGACGCTACCTGGGACACATCGGGCTCGGCAACCAGATCAAATGGTTCTTCGCTATGCAGGGAATAGTATCCCTCTTCATGCCTACCCTGATGGGAATCCTGGCAGACCGCAAGATACAGGCACAGAAAGTCCTGTCTCTCTGCCACCTGCTGGCCGGACTGTTTATGATAGCTGCAGGACTGTACTGCAGCAGAGCGGTAGGAACCCCGTCATTCGGGCCTCTCTTCACGTTGTACGGCATCAGCCTGGCTTTCTTCATGCCGACCATCGCCCTTGTCAATTCAGTGGCTTACTATGCCCTTGAGAGCGTCGGGAAGGATCCTGTCAAGGACTTCCCTCCTATCAGGGTATTCGGTACGGTCGGATTCATAATCAGCATGCTCTGTACGAACTTCATAAAGATCGGTGGCACTGCGATGCAGAGTTCCTGGACCCAGCTTGTATTCTCAGGTGTTCTCTCACTCGTCCTTTTCGGATATGCACTCACGATGCCTCCTGTCCCGGTCAAGAAAGGAGAAAAGGGACAGTCCCTCGCCGAGTCGTTCGGGCTCAAGGCATTCACCCTTTTCAAGAACCGCCAGTTCGCAGTATTCTTCATATTCTCGATGCTCCTGGGGGCTGCCCTCCAGGTCACGAACGGCTATGCCAACGCTTTCCTCGGTTCCTTTGCCAGGAACCCTGAATACGCAGACGCCTTCGCCGTCAAGAATTCCAACGCCCTGATATCCATCTCACAGATTTCAGAGACCCTCTGCATCCTCCTTATCCCGTTCTTTATGAAGAAGTTCGGTATCAAGAAAGTGATGCTGATCTCGATGTTCGCCTGGGTATTCCGCTTCGGCTTCTTCGGCCTCGGTTCACCTGCAATGCCTGGCGTCCTCCTCTTCGTCCTCTCCTGCATCGTCTATGGCGTCGCCTTCGATTTCTTCAACATCTCCGGTTCCCTCTATGTCAACCGCAAGACCACGAACGATATCCGCTCAAGCGCACAGGGTCTGTTTATGCTGATGACCAACGGCCTTGGAGCCACTCTCGGCACCCTGGCGGCCGGACGGGTGATCGAGAAATGCCATGTTTTCAGCAACCCTGGCAACTGGCCGAAGGCCTGGTTCATCTTCGCCGCCTACGCATTCGTAGTAGGAATCCTGTTCATGATCTTCTTCAAGGATCCCGGCAAGGACGAAGTGTCGATGGACCCTGACTTCAACCCTGCCGCCGAGGACCCTGCGAAGACGGTATAGGCTTGATCCTCTCGATGCCGGTCAGCCGGCTCGGGGTCTGGATATACTTGATATCGTAACAACGGTATTCATCGTGACGTCTTACCTTATGGTAGGACGTCACGCAGTTTAGGTTGAACCCCATCTGGACTATATCCTGGATATCTATCTTCGTGATGCCGCTGGACAGGAGAGATTCCAGTATCCCGTGGTTCCGGTCCAGGGCACCGATAGTCTTCAGCCGCAGCCCTTTCAGTCGGCTGCCGTTGGCGTAATGCCATCTGCTCTTGCAGGAAACGCTGCAGAACTTCATATCGCTCCTGCTCCCATATGGAAGGACATCCCCACATTCAAGACATCTTCCCCTCGTATCTTCCTTCTCATAGTTCATAGCGTAAATATGGCAATTATCCAGGGCAATCCCTCGCGATCGAACCGTTGAAAAGGGTGAACGGAGCGAAGTTTATCTTTCTTTATGGATAAGAATTTCTTTTATACAGGTCATTTCCGATCATTCGGCATATCAAAAGAAGCAAAAGTGGAAATATTTAAATAAATAGTTCAAATATTTATTATCAACACAGTATTATTCAACTAATTGCATATAACTTTGCAAAGAAAACTTAATCGACAAGACTTGAATTATGGAACAGTTGAACAGAATCGAAATCCGTGGAAACGTCGGAAACGTTACGATCAACACGGTCGGAGACTCGAGGGTAGCCCACTTCTCCGTAGCCACGAATTATGCATACAAGACCCAGAACGGTGAGCCTGTCATAGACACCACCTGGCACAACGTCACCGCCTGGGAAGGGAGCAAAGGAGTCCCCTCGCTGGAATTCCTGAGCAAAGGGGCTCCTGTCTACGTATGCGGGCGCCTAAGGTCCCAGAAATACCAGGGAAACGATGGCGTGGAGAAGAATTTCCTGGAGATCATTGCCAGTTCCGTGGAGCCGGTAGAAGAAGCTCTCTCGACGCAGTTCAAGTAAATTCCAACCCCTGACAGATCCGTGTCCCGATGACCGTGGGAGCGGACGGAGATGTGGGTTGTTATCGGGAATTTCGGATCACTTAATCTAGTACTTTAAGTAACGTTGAAGTACTAGATTTTATTGTTTATTAAGTTATTAAATAAGACTTCTTGAATTATTTTTTCAATAAATTGTGAAAAAACTTTTGGAGATTAAAAAATAATATCTACCTTTGCCGTACACTTTCTGTCTTGCAGGAAAAGGCTGGCAGGCGCCGAAGCGGAATCCCTTGTTCTCTCTCAAGGCCGCCAGGCAGCAGAAATGCCGGTGAGTCCGCTCTCCACTGCCAGAACTCCTTACCGCACGAAGAAAGTAAATGCAACGCAAAAATTGACCGCGCTTGGGATCGCCCTCAAGCGCGGTTTTTTTTTCATTTGATTATTTCTAGCTTCCTGAATATCCTTTCCATCTTGTCAATTCCCTCCTCGACTTGTTCCCTGGTGTGAGTAGCCATCATGGCGAAGCGGATTATGACGGAATCGGGCGGAACGGCCGGCGGAATGACCGGAGTGATGAATACACCCTCTTCGAGGGCATCCCTGACGGCTGTCAGGCATTTATCGGTGTCACGGACATACAGAGGGAAGATCGGGGACTGGGTCACACCTATGTCGAATCCCCTCCTGACGAATTCCTTGTGGGCAAAATCGGTAATCTCCCAGAGATGCTCGATCCGCTCAGGCTCGCTCAGCATAATGTCTATCGCCTTGATGGTCGCAGCCACGTTCGCAGGCGGCATACTTGCACTGAATATAAGGGAACGGGAATTGTGCCGGATGTAATTGAGCATATTCCTGCTGCCCGCGATGAACCCTCCGAGTGAGCCGAAAGACTTGGAGAACGTACCCATTATCAGGTCCACCCGGTCGGTCACTCCGAAATAGTCCGCAGTCCCCCTGCCGTGGTCGCCCAGGACACCTAGGGAATGGGCGTCATCCACCATCACAGCCGCATTGTATTGCTCGGCAAGATCCAGTATCCCAGGCAGCGGAGCGATATCTCCGCTCATAGAGTATATTCCATCTACCACAATCAATTTCGGCCTGTTATACTCGACTCGTTGAAGTTTTTCTTCAAGTGAGCCGAGGTCGTTGTGGGAGAACTTGAACACCTTGCTGAACGACAGCCTGCTGCCGTCGATTATGCTTGCGTGGTCATAAGAGTCAAGGAATATATATCCGCCCCTGGTTCCAAGGGAGACCACGCCAAGATTAGTCTGGAAGCCGGTGCTGAAAGTCACGGCGTCCTCCTTCCCTACAAGTTTCGCCAGCTTCTCCTCAAGTTCGAGATGTATGTCCAGGGTACCGTTGAGGAAACGGGAGCCCGAACAGCTGGTTCCGTATTTGCGTATAGCTTCGATGGCAGCCTCCTTGAGCCTTGGGTCGTCCGAGAGCCCCAGATACGAGTTGGAGCCGAACATAAGGACAGGCTTCCCGTCCATCCTGACGACAGGGTCCTGGCCGGACTCGATAGGCCTGTAATAGGGATAAATTCCCTTGGCCTTTACCTCGTCTGCGAGTGTATATCTGCCAAATAGTTCATTGAAAAGTTCGTTCATATATTCAATCCTTAGTGGCTGCGTACATTTTGGAATAGTAGTTCTGGTAATCGCCGCTGGTCACGTTGTCCAGCCAGTCCTGATTATCCAGATACCACCTCACAGTCTTCTCGATTCCCTCCTCGAACTGGAGGCTGGGCTCCCAGCCAAGTTCAGTCTTGAGCTTGGTGGAATCGATGGCGTACCGGAGGTCGTGGCCTTTCCTGTCCGTAACGAAAGTGATAAGGTCGTCGTCCGATCCTTCAGGACGGCCGAGCAACTTGTCGGTAGTACGGATCAGCACCTTGATAAGGTCGATGTTCTTCCATTCGTTGAAGCCTCCGATGTTGTACGTCTGGGCCACCTTGCCTTCGTGGAATATCAAGTCAATGGCCCTGGCGTGATCCTCAACATACAGCCAGTCACGCACATTCTCTCCCCTGCCATATACCGGGAGGGGCTTCCTGTTGCATATATTATTGATAAACAACGGTATGAGCTTTTCGGGGAATTGGTACGGCCCATAGTTGTTGGAGCAGTTGGTCACAATAGTCGGCATACCGTATGTGTCGTGATATGCCCGTACGAAATGGTCGCTTGAAGCCTTCGCCGCAGAATAGGGGCTGTGAGGCTGGTACTTGTTATCCTCAGTGAAGAAATCCTCGCCGTAAGGGCCGCCTCCGCACTCGTTCCCGTCCGGATCGCCCTCCGGCCTCGTGAGTTCGAGCGCTCCGTAGACTTCGTCTGTAGATATGTGGTAGAACCTCTTCCCTTCCCAACCTTGCGGCTCCCAGTATTCTCTGGCAGCCTGGAGGAGGGTCAGAGTACCCAGCACGTTGGTCTTGGCGAATACGAAAGGATCCGTGATGGACCTGTCCACGTGGCTTTCAGCGGCGAGATGGATGATTCCATCCACATCATTCTCAGAAATCACACGCTTGACTGTCTCGAAATCACAGATGTCCGCCTTGATGAAGGTATAGTTGGGCCGGTCTTCGATATCCTTGAGATTGGCGAGGTTGCCGGCATATGTAAGCTTGTCGAGGTTGATGATATGGTACTGCGGATACTTTTCCACGAACAGGCGTACCACGTGGCTGCCGATGAAACCGGCACCTCCGGTAATGACTATATTCCTTTTGAATGACATTTCCTTTTGATTTACTGTAGTTTACCTTCGTTCACCGTATCGTACGCCAAGCGCTTGCGGAAGATGTCAATCGCAGTGAAGATCGACGACATCATAGAATGAGGGTCGGCCTCGTCCCTGCCCGCCATCTCGTATGCCGTACCGTGGTCCGGCGAAGTACGTACGATCGGAAGTCCCGCGGTGAAATTGACCCCGTCGTCGAATGCTATGGCCTTGAACGGCGAAAGCCCCTGGTCGTGGTACATTGCGAGGGTCGCATCGAACCTGGCATAATGGCCAAGACCGAAATATCCGTCCGGAGAATAAGGGCCGAAAGCCAGGATTCCCTCATCATTGGCCTCCTTGACCGCAGGAAGGATTATCTTCTCTTCCTCATCCCCGAGGAGTCCGCCGTCTCCGCAATGCGGGTTCAGGCCGAGGACGGCTATCTTCGGCTCCACCACACCGAAATCCCTCTTGAGGGACTCAGAGACCAGCCGGAGCTTCTTGACGATCTTCTCGACGGAAATGGCACCGGGGACCTCCCTGAGCGGTATGTGACCGGTAACTACACCGACCTTCAGCCTGTCCGAAACCATCAGCATCGCCACATCATCCACGCCGAACACTTTCTGGAGATACTCGGTATGGCCTGTATTGCCGAAGCCTTCGTCCACCATAGCTCTCTTGTTGATCGGAGCGGTGACCATCACGTCCACGTCTCCTTTCTTGATGTCCTCCACGGCACACTCAAGGGACTTTATAGCAGCCCTGGCGGATTCCGGGGTAGACATCCCGGGCTCCACGAAGTAGTTGTCCGGAAGGCAGTTCACGATGTTGATCTTCTTCGGTTTCGCATCCCTGGCGTTCTGGATGACATAGACATCCATCTGGTCTAGGTTGTGGATATGCTTGCGGTAGAAACCGAATATCTTGGAGGAACCGTAGATCACCGGGGTGAAAGATTCCAGGATCCTGGCGTCCGAAAGGGACTTTATTATCACTTCATAACCGATGCCGTTACCATCGCCCTGGGTGATGGCTACCACCGGCCTTCTGCTATTTCTTTCTGACATATTAAATCTTAATGTAATTTATTTAAAATCAATAAGGTTTCCCTCCGCCTCAGCCTTGAGACTCTCGAATCCCTCGTCCGGAGGCAACTGGATACCCGCGGCCACGGCTCCCGCCCCGGCATTCACTGCCAGACGGTCGCATCTTTCATTCTCAGGATGTCCGGCGTGTCCCTTCAACCAGTGGAAAGTCACGTCGTGGAGACGGTAGACCGCCAGGAAACGCTGCCATAGGTCGGGATTCTTGACCTTCTTCCATCTCTTGCGTTCCCAACCTGCAAGCCAGCCTTCGTTGACGGCTTTCACCACATAGGACGAGTCACTGAACACCTCGACCTTGGCGTGCTGCCAACGGATCGCTTCCAGTCCGGTGATGACCGCAAGCAGTTCCATACGGTTGTTGGTAGTGCAGCTGAATCCCCCGCTCATTTCCTTTTCCAGGGACCCGCACCGGAGGATGACGCCGTAACCTCCGGGACCTGGATTCCCGCTTGAGGAACCATCGGTATAGAGGTATATGGTCGGCCTGTCCATTGTTTCCATAAATGCAAATATACGTAGAATTTTTTGGGCGACTTCATTTTTGTGACTAAATTTGAGAACTTATGAACATTCTCGTAACAGGGGCTAACGGCCAGCTTGGCACGGAACTCCGGAACATAACGGCAGGAAGCCGCAACAGGTACATATTCTCGGACGTAATATCGCCGCCGGGCGTGGAAACCGTCAATCTCGACATCACCGACATCGCAGCCATCCGGATAGTATGCGAATCCGAGCGCATCGACACCATTGTCAACTGCGCCGCGTACACCAACGTGGACAAGGCTGAGGACGATGCACAAATGGCGATGCTCATCAACAGCACAGCAGCAGGCAACCTTGCCAAGGTAGTTGCGGAGCGCGGCGCCACCCTGGTGCACATTTCTACCGACTACGTATTCAGCGGGGCGACCGCCATCCCTCGCAGGGAAGACCAGCCCACCGAACCCCTCGGGGTATACGGCTCCACGAAGCTTTCAGGAGAAAAGGAGATAGAGAAATCCGGGTGCAAATGGATCATCCTGCGCACCGCCTGGCTCTACTCCCCCTACGGCAGGAATTTCGTCAAGACGATGCGCCAGCTGACGGCCGAGCGGGATTCGCTGAAGGTAGTGTTCGACCAGGTCGGGACGCCGACCTATGCCCGAGACCTCGCCTGCCTGATAGCCACCATAATAGACCAGGGGATGCTGGACCGCACCGGAATATACCACTACAGCAACGAAGGAGCCATTTCCTGGTACGACTTCGCCAAAGCGATATGCGAGCTCTGCGGGAACAGCTGCGACATCAAGCCCTGCCATACGGGCGAATATCCGACCAAGGCGGTCAGGCCTCATTTCTCGGTTTTCGACAAGACTAAGGTAAAGGAGACTTTCGGAATCACGATCCCATACTGGAAGGCTTCCCTGAAAGACTGCATAAACAGATTGGAACAAGCATAAACAACACCTTCAAGATGAAAGGAATAGTACTGGCAGGAGGAAGCGGGACACGCCTCTATCCGATTACGAAAGGGGTCAGCAAGCAGATGCTGCCTGTCTTCGACAAGCCTATGGTTTACTACCCTGTCTCCGTCCTTATGAATGCCGGGATCAGGGACATCCTCGTCATTTCTACTCCGACGGACCTGCCCGGATTCAAGCGTCTTCTGGGCGACGGAAGCGATTTCGGAGTAAACTTCGAATATGCCGAGCAGCCGTCTCCGGACGGTCTGGCACAGGCTTTCATCATCGGCGAGGATTTCGTCGGTGACGACTGCGCCTGCCTTGTACTCGGAGACAACATATTCCAGGGTGCCGGCTTCCACGAGCAGCTCATCGAGGCCGTCCGCACTGCCGAAGAGGAAGGCAAGGCCACAGTATTCGGCTACTGGGTCAGCGACCCGCAGAGATACGGAGTCGCCGAATTCGACCCGCAGGGCAACTGCCTCAGCATCGAAGAGAAGCCAGCCGAGCCCAAGAGCAACTACGCCGTCACGGGACTGTATTTCTACCCTAACGAGGTCGTGCGGATAGCCAAGCACATCAAGCCGTCCGCCCGTGGAGAACTCGAGATAACAACCGTCAACCAGGAATTCCTGGCAGCTGGGAAGCTGAAGGTCCAGAAACTCGGACGCGGTTTCGCCTGGCTGGACACAGGCACCCACGAATCCCTTTCCGAGGCATCCACCTACATCGAGGTGATCGAAAAGAGGCAGGGACTCAAGGTAGCCTGCTTGGAAGAGATTGCGTTCCACAACGGCTGGATCTCGGCGGAGAAGCTCCGCGAGATCGCAAAGCCCATGATAAAGAACCAGTATGGACAATACCTGATGAAAGTAGCAGAGGAAGGATGAACGTTATCAAGACACCGATCGAAGGCGTAGTGATCATCGAACCTAAGCTGTTCGGTGACGACAGGGGCTATTTCTTCGAATCTTTCAACCAGAAGGAATTCGAGCGGGAGGTCGCCCCGATAGAATTCGTACAGGACAACGAAAGCAAATCACGCTACGGCGTGGTCAGGGGCCTGCATTTCCAGAAAGGAGAACACGCCCAGAGCAAGCTCGTAAGGGTAGTCAAGGGTGCTGTGCTGGACGTCGCTGTCGACATACGTCCCAGCTCCCCTACTTACGGGATGCACGTGGCGGTGGAACTCACCGAAGAGAACCACCGGCAGTTCTTCCTGCCAAGGGGTATGGCGCACGGATTCAGCGTTCTGTCCGAAGAAGCCATATTCCAGTACAAATGCGACAATTTCTACTGCCGTGAGTCCGAAGGGGCGATTGCCTGGGACGATCCCGACCTGGGAATAGACTGGCGCATCCCCGCGGACAAAGTAATCCTGTCGGAGAAAGACAGCCACCATCCGAGGCTGAAGGACCTGGAATAATCAGGAAATCTGGCTGTAGTCCTTGATCCCATACTTGTCCTTGCGCAGCTCTGCTGCCAGGGGCAAGTTTTTTTCCATCGTGAGAGTAGGATCCTCAGCGAGGATGTGTTCCGCATAGCTCCTGGCGTCCGAAAGGACCTGGCCGTCACGAGCCAGGGAGGCGATGTTCAGGTTGATCGGAAGGCCGCTCTGCTGGGTTCCTTCCAAGTCACCGGGGCCGCGCATCTTCATATCTTCCTCGGCGAGGTCGAACCCATTCTCGGTAGCACACATAAGTTCCAGGCGCTTCCTCGACTCCCTGCTGACCTTGTCTCCGTGCATAAGCACGCAATAAGACTTCTCGGATCCGCGCCCGACCCTGCCGCGCAGCTGGTGAAGCTGTGCCAGGCCGAACCGCTCCGAACTCTCTATGACCATCACCGACGCATTCGGGACATCCACTCCTACTTCTATTACGGTGGTCGAAACCAGTATGTCCGCCCGCCCGGAAGCGAAAGCGTCCATATTGAATTGCTTCACTTCCGCAGTCTGCTGGCCGTGCACTATCGCCACCTTGTAATCCGGCAGCGGGAATCTCCTCACGATCTCCTCGTATCCGGCCTCCAGGTTCAGATAGTCCAGTTTCTCGCTTTCGAATATGAGAGGGTATACGATGAATACCTGCCTCCCGGAAGCAATCTCCTTCCTGATGAAATTGTAGAGGGCGGGGCGTTTGTTTTCACCTACCAGCATAGTCTGGATAGGCTTCCTGCCAGGAGGCATCTCGTCGATTACGGACACGTCTAGGTCGCCGTAGAAAGTCATAGCCAATGTCCTCGGTATCGGCGTGGCCGTCATTACGAGTACGTGCGGCGGGATGCCGCCGGAGCCCTTGGCCCAAAGCTTCGAGCGTTGTTCCACTCCGAAACGGTGCTGCTCGTCTATTATGGCCAGACCCAGGTTCTTGAATTTGACTTCGTCCTCTATGAGGGCGTGAGTGCCTATGATTATGCCCACAGAGCCATCCTGCAGCCCTTCGTGGATAGGCCTCCTGGCAGCCTTGGACACGGAACCGATGAGCAATTCGCACCTGACGCCTGTGTTCGCGAGATACTTGGATATGTTGGTATAGTGCTGACGGGCAAGCACCTCGGTAGGAGCCATTATGCAAGTCTGATACCCGTTCCCGATAGCGATGAGCGCAATCAGGACGGCGACCATCGTCTTGCCGGAACCCACATCTCCCTGCAGCAGGCGGTTCATCTGATGACCGCTCATCAAGTCGAAGCGAATCTCCTTTATGACTCGTTTCTGAGCCCCTGTAAGCTCGTATGGCAGAGACTTGTAGCAAATGTTGAAAGCCTCGCCCACCTTCGGCATAGGGATACCTGCTTCAGACCTGCTGCGGACGTATTTCTGCTTCAGCAGTGAAAGCTGTAGCAGGAACAGTTCCTCCCACTTAAGTCGGTACTGAGCCTTCGCCAGGGCCGTCTCGTCAGCCGGGAAGTGGATATTGCGTATCGCGTAACGGAGAGGCACGAGTCCCTTCTCCTTGAGGATATATTCAGGCAGAGTCTCACGGACATCCCCGATGGCGAGGTCGATGGCTTCTGACATAAGCTTGTTCATCACCCTCGCTGAGATGCCGGCGTTGCGGAGCTTGTCGGTCGAGTTGTAGACACCTGTCAGGGTCCCGGAATAGTTTACGGCACCCTCGGAAGGAGGATTGTCTATTTCTGGATGGACCATATTGATCCTCCCGTTGAATATGCTGGGCTTGCCGAAGAACAGGAAGGTACCACCCGGCCTCAGTCTCTCGTAGGTATATTTGATACCCTTGAAGAATACCAGTTCCATCGCTCCGCTGGAGTCCTGGACCGTCACGGTGAGGCGTTTGTTACCCTTCCCCTGCGGCATTTCGGAAGACACGACGGTCCCGAGTATCTGGACATAGGCATTCTCGCTCCTTACATCCGCTATCCTCTGGATCGAACTGCGGTCCACGTAGCGGAACGGATATACGTGAAGCAGGTCGCCGACAGTGGCAACCTCCAATTCCGAACGGAGCAGTGCGGCACGTTTAGGTCCTACACCGGGCAGATATTGTACTTCAGTATCGAGCTTGTTGCGCAGCATTTCCCTTATCCGGAACTATTTTCTCGAAAGCCTTGCGTCGTATGAGGCGATGAAGGAACCGGCGAACCTGCCCTTGGCATACTCAGTCTGCACGATGATCGCATCCACGGTCAACGGGTTGAAAGACCCGCCGTTGCTATCCCCGTCTATATCGTTGAATGTAAATAAGATTTCCCTGCAGGGCGGGATGCTGTACGACTTCTCGAACCTGCCTTCCTTGTCAGTGTACAGCTTGTCCTCCGACGAAACGGAGCCTTCGGCGATGAATGTGCAAGCGACCTGGATTCCCTTGATAGGGTTACCTTCCTCATCAGTGACAGTTCCGTTCACCCTGTAGCTGGCATTCGACATACCGCTTTGGTCGGGTTCTGAATTGACCGCGGAACAGGAGGAAAAGCACACCAGTGCCAGCAAAGAAGCGGCCGCGGAAAGGATCAGATAGCAAGTTTTGGTTCTCATATCCAAGGATTATAATTCCTTGCACAATATAATGATTTTTTTCTATATTTGATGTGCCTTGAAAAAGCACATCGAATGGTATCGGACTTGATCGGCAAATACATCTGGCTGATAAGGATCCTGACGGCAGCCGGGGACCGTGGGCTCTCGCTCAGGGAAATCACGGACAAGTACTATTCCCGGTACGGACAGGAATATTCCAGAAGGACATTCAACAACCACCGAAGCGCCGTGGAAATGGTCTTCGGGGTGGATATCGAGTGCAACAGGGGCACCAACCGGTACTACATCCCCTATGGGGACGAAGTCCTGGACAACGACGAGAGCATCAGCTGGATCATCAACACCTTCACGGTCAGCAACCTCCTGTCACTCGGCAAGGAGCGCCTGAGCGGGCGTGTAAGCGTGGAGGAAATCCCTTCCGGGCAGAAATACCTCACCCCCGTGATGCAAGCGATGGAAGACGGCCACGAACTCGAGATATCCTATGCGAAATACACTTCCACCAAACCGGAAACACTTCACGTCCAGCCTCTTGCAGTAAAGGAGCACGACAGGAGGTGGTATCTGGTGGGATACTGCCTTGAAAGGGGCGGCTGCAGGGTGTACGGTCTGGACAGGATCACCTCGCTCCGTGAAACCGACACCGCCTTCAAGATGCCGAAGGAATTCGACGTCGACGGCATATTCGCAGACAGCTACGGCATCTTCTTCCCGAAGGAAGGAGACAAGCCACTGACCATTAGGTTCAAGGCTTCCCCCGAGGAGGCCAAGTACCTGAGGGACCTTCCTCTTCACCGCTCCCAGAGGGAAGAAGAGGAAGGATTATTCCGCATCAGGGTAATCCCCAACGAGGACCTGATGATGGAATTCTGCAAACACGCCGGGAAACTGGAAGTGATCGAACCGGAGGAGATCCGCTCAGCCTTGAGGGAAAGACTGGAGAAAGCAAGCAAACAATACGTATAACCATATGAAAACAACAAAAGGCATTGCCATTGCGGCAGCGACAGCATTAACGATTATGAGTTGCTCACAGAAGAAAGAAACGGCTCAAAGCAATTACATAGGCCAGTCCGACATTCAGATAGAAGACGGAAGGATGACACCGGAGGTCCTTCTGTCGCTCGGAAGGCTCTCCGACCCTCAGCTGTCTCCCGACGGGAAATGGATCCTCTACGGGGTAAGCTACACGTCCATCGAAGACAACCGCTCGTGCAGGAACCTCTTCCTCGCTGAAGTCACCGAGGGCGAAGACGGCTCGCTGTCATTCGGAGACAAGGTCCAGCTGACCAAGGAAGGCAAAAGCATCAACAACGCTCGCTGGAGCAACGACGGCAAGTCCGTTTACTATCTCCAGGGTGGGCAGTTGTACAAGGCAGGAATATCCCTCGGAGAAGGGAAATGCACCCTCGGTGCGGCGACCCAGCTCAGCGACGCAGCCAACGGTATCGGAGAATTCTCGATAAGCCCTGACGAATCCCAGGTATTGTACATCGGAACTGTACCGGGAGCCGTCAAGACCCCGAAAGACTTCGATGCCAAGCTGGACAAGGCCCAGGCCTATGTCGCTGAAGACCTGATGTACCGCCACTGGGACCACTGGACGACCGAAAAGCCTCAGGCGTTCGTCGCTCCCCTGTCCCGCGGAGCCAAGGGAATAACCGAGGAGAATTCCCTCAACATACTGGGAGAGGACGCGTGCAAGTACGAGCTTCCTGTGGAGCCGTTCGGAGGAATTGAGCAGCTCTGCTGGAGCCCGGACGGAATGTGCATAGCGTATGCCTGCAAGAAAGTGGACTCCGGCCGTGAATATGCGTTCTCGACCGACACGGAAATATATGTCTACAAGATCATAACCGGCGAGACCGTCCGTATCCCGATGGACGGAGGCTATGACACCGATCCTGTCTGGAGCCCGGACGGAAAGCAGATCGCCTTCCTCAGTATGGCCCGCAACGGCTACGAAGCCGACAAGGTCAGGCTGATGGTCGCCTCAATAGAGACAGGAAGCGGCCAGGAAGAAATGAAGGTCGGTGACATCAGGGAGCTTACTTCCGACTTCAAGTACAATGCCGCAGGTCCTTTCTGGTCAGAGGATTCCGGGAGCATCTACTTCAACGCTCTCGCCGAAGGACTCCAGGCGATATACAAGGTGGACGCCTGCTCGCAGGAGCCTGTACAGCCGGTGCGTATCACCCCTGACGACGCCTGGTACGACTTCGATTCTCCTTTCGCCATCAAGGACAGCACACTGCTCGCCAGCTACTGCTCGATGGAATTCCCCAAGGAGCTGGTTGCAGTACACGAACCCGACGGCAGCTTCGAAAGGATCACCGATGAGAACGGGCACATCATAGGCCATCTGACCGCTTACAATACGGAGGAGCGCTGGATCAAGACGGTTGACGGGAAGCAGATGCTGACCTGGGTCCTCTATCCTCCGCAGTTCGATTCCACCAAGGTATATCCGGCAATCGAGATATTCCTGGGTGGTCCTCAGGGAACCCTCAGCCAGGGATGGAGCTACAGGTGGAACTACCGCCTTATGGCCAACCAGGGCTACATAGTCATCCTTCCCAACCGCAGGGGCACCACGGCCTTCGGACAGGAATGGTGCGAACAGATCAGCGGAGACTACATCGGCCTCAATATGCAGGACTACCTCAGCGCTGCGAAGGAGCTCAAGAAAGAGCCTTACGTAGGCAAGATCGCAGGCTGCGGAGCTTCGTACGGAGGATTCAGCGTCTATTATATGGCCGGAATCCACGGCGATGTCTACGACTGCTTCATCGCACACGCAGGAATATTCGACGAGAAATATATGTATTACGAGACAGAGGAGATGTGGTTCCCGAACTTCGACAATGGCGGCCTGAGTGAATATTCATTCACTCCGGGCGAGCAAGGACCGAGGGGCGACGGAAAGACGTTCGGTGGCATCGGACAGGCCGGATCACCTTGGAGCAACGCAGCCAAGGCCCAGCGCCATTACGCCAACTCCCCGGCGGTCAACGTCACCAAATGGCACACTCCTATCCTCTGCATCCACGGTATGATGGACTACAGGATCCCTTACGACCAGGCAATGGCAGCCTTCAACTGCGCACAGATGATGGGCGTCCCGTCAAAACTGATCGTATTCCCGGAAGAGAACCACTGGATCCTCCAGCCTCAGAACGCCCTGTTCTGGCACCGTTCCTACTTCGAGTGGCTTGACAAGTGGTGCAAGACAACCGATTGAGCTACGGCTTCATGGTCTTGATCTTCCTCCCTTCTTTGTTCCAAAGATACACCCACGCCCCGTTCCGGGAAGTGAATGTATCTTCGGTAACTGCGGTCACATCCCCTACAGATGAGTAACTGAGGGTCTTGTACCTGCTGTCAGTATCTTCAAACTATTGATTATCATTACGTTACTTGACGATTTCCTTCCTTTCGTACCTCTTCCCGGTCTCTTTCTTCACGGCATCGACGAACGCTGGGGCATAGGCCGGTGAAGAATACCTTCCAAAGACCACGTCGCCATCCTTGGACGGTCTCATTATCTGGTCGTTGTGCTTGACTATGAGGAGCTTGGCGAGTTTGTCCCAGCGCTTCATCATCTTGTCGGTATAGGCGATGGTCTTCGTCGTGAGGAAATCGGACAGTTCACCTGCCGTGAGTTCCGATGCCCTCTTTTCAACCTCCGCCTGGTCGGCCTCGTAGTAGTCCTCGAGTTCGGTCTGAGCCTCCTTGAGGTCCCCTATCATCGCACTGTAGCGCGGATACACCATATTCGCCACGAAGTTGCACATCCAGAACGCGCTTTTCTCGCTGAATTCCAGGATATTGTTGTTCTCGCGGCGGAACGGGTCCGGAATACGGTTGATTCCGCAGTAGACAGGCACGTAGGCCACCATCGTGGCATCGTCCATATTGAAATAAGTGATTCCGCCCACGGCGTCAGGAAGCCAGGAACGCATCCGGCACACCATAGTCATACCGCTCTGCTGGCAGCCGATAGGACGCTCGCGGAACATCTTGGTGCTGTCAGAACTCTCATAGTTCACCGGCTGATTCCTGTAAGGGGAAGCCCAAGGGCCGGCGCTCACATCGGCGGTCATATCAAGGGCGGTGCCTTCATAGTGGTCGCGCATATCGTTCTGTATATCCCTATAGCTCAGCTTCGAATCCGGCTTGATCCAGAGAGGCAAGTCGTCGTGCTCGGAAAGGTCACCGTTCAGATACTGAAGGTACGAATCCATTACGGCTTTGTCGTAATGATGGCGGAAGAAACTCCATACGCGGGCATCACAATAGCGTATAGCGCCCCAGTCGAGAGGTCCGTAAGCCTCGCGGAAACTGAAGTCCTGGTCCGCACCCTGGTAGTAACCCATCTCCCTGGCGAATGAAATGACGTCGGCGGAATACATACAGTCCCCGTCCTTGGTAACGCAGAAGCCGAGTTTCTTGTCGGCCTTGCGAGCCTGAGGGAACTGGCGGATACGGCTCGAGTTGGCATAGGCCGTGATGCAGTCGTCCGGCACGCGGAGAGCGACCCAAACACCACCTTTCCTTCCGGGACCCTTGCCGATGAGTTCCATTATCCAGGCCTCTTCCTTGTCGCATACAGCGAAGGACTCGCCGGTGGAATTGTAACCGTATTCCTGCACCAGGTAGTCCATCACGGCGATGGCCTCTCGGGCGGTAGCAGCCCTCTGGAGAGTGAGGTGCATCAGCGTGAAATAGTCCAGGTAACCTTCAGGATTCCTCAGTTCCCTGCGGCCGTCCCAGGTAGTCTCCACGATGGAAACCTGCTTCTCGTTCATCAGACCTGCCACGGAATAGGTGTATTCGGCCTGAGGAATATAATGGACCGTGGCGTTGGGGCCCCAGCCGCGCAGGGCGACCATCTCGCCGGGAGCGTGGCTTCCCGGAGCGGAATATGACAGGGATGAGGCAAAGCCGAACCCGTCGCAGTTATACGTGCAGATAACGCTTCCGTCCACGGACGCGAGCTTGCCGACGATGAGGTTGGTACAGGCATCTGACCGGAAGTCGGTGCAGACAGCAAGGATGGCTGTCAAAGCCAAAGAAATGATATGTTTCATAAAGCAAAATGATTTTCAATGGATAACTTTCCTCAAATGTATGAAATATCGCATAACAAACCAATACCGACCATTGTTCTTGTGATTGGGAATCATTATCTTTCGGAAAACATTAAGAAGGCGCATCATAGGTGAATATGTCTTGACGGAAGAGGATATATTCAACTGCGCCCGTTTCGACGACGCGATCGGTGTCGCGGCATATCCCGTGGACCTGCACCATCCTTTAGGCGGAGACTGCACCCTGATGTGGTGCCCTGACTGCTATGATATTCCATACCGCAGCCTCGTTCCGCAGAAGGTGGACGGTCTGCTCTGTGCCGGCAGGAACATTTCCGCGACCCATCTGGCCCTGGCTTCCGTGCGGGTGATGGCGCCTGCGATGTGTCTGGGCGAGGCGGCCGGAAAGGCTGCGGCGCTCTGCGCGCTTTCCGGAGTGGAGCCTCGCAACCTGGATGTCCGGACGCTCCAGGACGCCCTGAAAGCAGAAGGCGTGTATCTCAGATAATTGTAGGCACAGAGTGCGAGAGAGGCCTGGCAGTTTTGCCAGGCCTCTCTCGTACCCCCGCTCGGAATCGAACCGGGACCAACGGAACCGGAATCCGTTATTCTATCCTTTAAACTACAGGGGCATCTGCACCACTTGAAGCGATGCCGGTGCAAAAATAACAAATCGAAAGGAAAATAGGAATTTTATTTTTCGCATATTCAAAGAATATGTTGTATTTTTGTCAGATATGAAAAATGCATACATATTCCCAGGTCAGGGTTCACAATATCCCGGAATGGCCAAGGACCTCTACGAGTCCGGCGGCAAGGGAAAGGAACTCTTGGAAACCGCTAATGAAATCCTAGGATTCAGGATTACCGACATTATGTTCGAAGGTACTCCGGAAGACCTCAAAGCAACCCGCGTAACACAGCCGGCCATATTCCTGCACTCCGTCGTCCTGGCGAAGTGCATCGATGATTTCCAGCCGGATATGGTCGCCGGGCATTCTCTTGGTGAGTTCTCCGCCCTTGCTGCTGCGGATGCCATCAGTTTCGAGGATGCCCTTCGTCTTGTCCATATCCGCGCAACCGAAATGCAGAAATGCTGCGAGAAGGTGCCAGGCACAATGGCTGCCATAATCGCACTCCCCAACGACAAGGTCGAAGAAATATGCGCTTCCTGCTCCGGAACCGTGATCCCCGCCAACTACAACTGCGACGGTCAGATCGTGATTTCCGGCGAGAAGGATGCTGTCGAAGAGGCTTGCACGAAGGCCAAGGAAGCCGGCGCCAAGAGAGCACTTCCGCTCCAGGTCGGCGGCGCCTTCCACTCCCCTCTTATGGAGCCTGCCAGGGTGGAACTCGGTAAGGCTATTGAGGCCACCAGCTTCAAGGAGCCACGCTGCCCTATCTACCAGAACGTTTCCGCCCTACCTACCACCGATCCGGTGGTCATCAAGAAGAATCTCCTCGACCAGCTCACTTCACCTGTCAGGTGGACCCAGTCTGTAAGGAATATGCTCGCCGACGGCGCCTGCCGCTTCGTCGAACTTGGGCCGGGAGCAGTCCTGCAGGGCCTTGTAAGAAGGATTGCAGGCAACGCGGAAGGAATAACCATTGAAGGAATGACAACACTCTAATTACATATTTTACGTAACGATATGGCAAAAGAAAAAAAATTCATCACCTGTGACGGTAACACTGCAGTAGCCAATGTCGCATACCTTTTCAGCGAGAACGCCTGCATTTACCCTATCACTCCATCTTCTCCGATGGCAGAGAACATCGACGAGTGGGCCGCCCACGGCAAAAAGAATCTCTGGGGAGAAACAGTCAGCGTAACTGAGCTGGAAAGCGAGGCCGGTGCCTCGGGAGCAGTGCACGGCTCCCTCCAGGCCGGTGTGCTTACCACCACCTACACTGCTTCGCAGGGTCTCCTCCTTATGATCCCGAATATGTACAAGATCGCCGGCGAAATGCTGCCTGCAGTCTTCCACGTTTCGGCCCGTACCCTCGCCACCCACGCACTCTCCATCTTCGGTGACCATCAGGACGTTATGGCTTGCCGCCAGACCGGCTTCGCCCTCCTTGCTTCCGGTTCCGTACAGGAAGCCCAGGACCTCGCGGCAGTAGCGCATCTCTCGGCCATCAAGTCCAGCATCCCGTTCCTCCACTACTTCGACGGATTCCGTACTTCACACGAGATCCAGAAGATCGAGGCCCTCGACGAAGAGGCCCTCAAGGGAATGGTCAGCGAGAAGTCACTCAAGGCTTTCCGCGACAGGGCCCTCAATCCTGACGCCCCTGTCACCCGCGGTACCGCCCAGAACGGCGACGTCTATTTCCAGGCCGCAGAGTCCAGGAACAACGTATATGCCGAGGTACCGAACATTGTCGCCCGCTATATGGGCGAAATAAGCGAACTGACCGGACGCGAATACCGTCCGTTCACATATTACGGAGCACCTGACGCAGAGAACGTCATCGTAGCTATGGGTTCGGTCACCGAGACCATCAAGGAGACGATCGACTTCCTCGCCAAGAAGGGCAGGAACTACGGTCTCGTCACCGTACACCTCTACCGTCCTTTCGCTCCCCAGTATTTCTTCAAGGTGCTTCCTAAGACCGTGAAGAGGATCGCTGTCCTCGACAGGACGAAGGAGCCGGGAGCTCTCGGAGAGCCTCTCTACCTCGATGTGAAGGCCCTTTTCCAGGGCCAGAAGGATTCTCCGCTCATCGTCGGAGGACGCTACGGACTTTCTTCCAAGGACACCACTCCTGCACAGATCGTGGCCGTATTCGACAACCTCGAGCTCAAGGAGCCTAAGACCGACTTCACCATCGGTATCGTGGACGACGTCACCTTCAAGTCCCTGCCTATCAAGAGGGAGGTCTCCATCGTGAAGCCGGGAACCACCGAGTGCAAGTTCTACGGACTGGGTTCCGACGGTACCGTAGGTGCCAACAAGAACACCATCAAGATCATCGGTTCACATACTCCTAAGTACTGCCAGGCTTACTTCGACTACGATTCCAAGAAGTCCGGCGGCTACACTTGCTCCCACCTCCGCTTCGGCGACCAGCCCATCAAGGCTCCTTATCTTGTAAGCACTCCTGACTTCGTAGCCTGCCACGTTCCTTCCTATCTTGAGAAGTACGACGTGCTCAAGGGCATCAAGGACAAGGGTACCCTCCTCCTCAACTCCCTCTGGGATGAGAAAGAGACCGTCAAGAGGATCCCTGACAACGTGAAGGCCGTCATCGGGAAGAAGAAGATCAAGGTGTACATCATCAACGCCACCAAGATCGCCCAGGAGATCGGACTCGGCAACAGGACCAACACGATCCTCCAGTCCGCATTCTTCAAGATCACCGGCATCATCCCTTACGAGGATGCAGTCAAGTATATGAAGGACGCCATCGTCAAGAGCTACGGCAAGAAGGGCGAGAACGTTGTCAATATGAACTACGCTGCTGTCGACAGGGGTGGTGAATATACCGAAATCCAGGTTCCTGCAGAGTGGGCTAAGCTCACCGCCAAGTTCGAGACTCCTAACAAGAGCCGTCTCGCACCTGAGTTCGTGAAGAACATCGCCGACGTGGTGAACTCCCAGGACGGAGACTCACTCCCTGTAAGCGCATTCCTGCCTTACGCCGACGGTACGATGCCTGCCGGCACATCTGCATACGAGAAGCGCGGCGTCGCCGTTATGGTTCCTAGCTGGGATCCTGACAAGTGTATCCAGTGCAACACCTGCGCATTCGTCTGCCCTCACGCTGCCATCCGTCCGTTCCTGCTCACCGAAGCAGAGGCCGCGAAGGCTCCTAAGAAGGTCAAGATGGCCCAGGGCAAGGCTGTCCTCAAGGAATACAAGTACGCTCTCGCTACTTCTGTCGACGACTGTACCGGTTGCGGCAACTGCGTCGACGTCTGCCTCGCAAAGGACAAGGCCCTCACTATGGTTTCCGCACTCGACCAGCAGCAGGAGCAGAAGAACTTCAACTGGCTCGTATCCAAGGTCGGCTACAAGGACAATGTGGTCAACAAGGCAGCCAACGTGAAGAACTCCCAGTTCGCACAGCCTCTCTTCGAGTTCAGCGGTGCTTGCGCCGGCTGCGGCGAGACCCCTTACATCAAGAATATCACCCAGCTCTTCGGAGACAGGATGATGATCGCCAACGCAACGGGTTGCTCTTCAATCTACGGAGCTTCCTTCCCTGCCTCTCCTTACTGCACCGATGCAAAGGGACACGGACCGGCCTGGCAGAACTCCCTCTTCGAGGACAACGCTGAATTCGGCCTTGGAATGAAGATCGGTTCCGACCGCGCCCGCGAGACTGTTGCCAACCTTATGACCCAGGCTCTCGGCTGCGAGAAGGCTTCCGACGAGATCAAGGCTCTCTGCCAGCAGTGGCTTGACAACAAGGAGGATGCTGCCGTGACCCGCGAGGTCGCCGACAAGATCGTTCCTCTGCTCTCCAAGAGCAAGTGCGAGTCCTGCAAGAAGCTCCTCGACTACAAGCACTTCATCCCATCCCGCAGCCAGTGGATATTCGGTGGTGACGGTTGGGCATATGATATCGGCTACGGCGGACTCGACCACGTGCTTGCTTCCGGCAAGAACGTCAACGTCCTCGTCCTCGACACCGAGGTATATTCCAATACCGGTGGACAGAGCTCCAAGTCGACTCCTGCAGGCGCCATCGCCAAGTTCGCGGCTTCAGGAAAGAAGATCCGCAAGAAGGATCTCGGAATGATGGCTATGAGCTATGGTTATGTATATGTCGCTCAGGTCGCTATGGGTGCAAGCCCGGTGCAGTACCTCAATGCGATCAAGGAAGCCGAGGCTTATGACGGTCCTTCACTGATCATCGCCTACGCTCCTTGTATCAACCACGGTCTCAAGGCCGGAATGGGTCTAAGCCAGAAGGAGGAGAAGCTCGCCGTCGATTGCGGATACTGGCACCTCTACAGGTACAATCCTGCTCTCGAGGCAGAAGGAAAGAATCCGTTCACTCTCGATTCCAAGGAGCCTGACTGGACCAAGTTCCAGGACTTCCTCAAGGGTGAGGTTCGTTTCGCTTCCCTCTTCAAGCTCTTCCCGGAGAAGGCAGCTGAACTCCTCGGCCTGACCGAAGAGTTCGCCAAGGTCCGCTACGGCACCTACGCCCGCCTCGCCGGCAAATAGCAGGACGGCCGGGTCTGATTGCAGCTGATAGCTGAGTAACGGCCGCTGACGGCTGGAACTGATTGCAGTTGATAGCCGCATTAATACGATGAGGAGGATGACCTAAAAGTCCGATCGACTTAAGGCCATCCTCTTTATTTTATTGTTATCGCCTCAAGCAGGATTTGAACCTGATCCCCTACACCCTACACCCTACACCCTACACCCTACACCCTACACCCTACACCCTACACCCCTATTCCCCTCTCTCCCCCCATCCTCGCACTCTTCTTGCCCTCTTCCTCTCTTCCTCTCCTCCCCCCGCTCAAGGGTCCATTCGGACGCACCCTTAAGCACGATTTCGGCCCTTTCCGCGCGCAAGGGTCCATTCGAGCGCACCCTTGAGCACGATTTCCCCTCTTTTCACGCGCAAAGGTCCATTCGGGCGCACCCTTGAGAAAAGAACCCCTAAAGAACTTGGATTAATAACGAATATTGACGATATTTGTTTCAGAGTCTGGCTCAGGAGCGTGTCCTTGAATCCAGGAAATCTAAAAACCTATAATTATGGAAAACTTCACCCTTGTTTCTACTGATCATCTGAGGAGCGGGATGCTCTTCGAAGATGAAGATGACTTCCGGGCCGGAATGAACATCGCCGCCATTTGCTCATACCTTACAAGAATCAAAGTGCTCGCCTTTATCCTGATGAGCTCACACGTTCATTTTGTATTGCGGTGCCAGCAAACTGATGCGAAATCATTTATCGACAAATACAAGATGCTCTACAGCAAGTATTATTGTCGAAAACATATGGCAAGAGAATCCTTACGGCGTCTGAGAATAGATATCCAGGAAGTCAATCTCGAGGATGAATCATTACTCAGGGCACTCGCCTATGTCATTATGAACTCCGTAGCTGCAAATCTAGTTCCCATTCCGATGCTATATCCCTGGGGTACGGGTGCGATCGTTTTCAGCGCTACGCCTGCTAAAGGAATAAGACTTGGAGAAATGTCCAAGAATAAAAGGTGCAAGCTCCTTAAAAGCAGAGTGGACCTACCAGATGATTACATTATCGGAGATGGAGGATATATCCTTCCTAACAGTTATGTTCCGATTGAATATGTCGAGTCGCTCTTCAGGACTCCCAAACGTTATTCATATTTCTTAAATAATTCCTCCAAAGCAAAACAGCGACTGAACAATGCAGAATCACCTTCGTTCAATGATATTATCGTAAAAGCAGCGATGACGAACCTGATCCAATCGCTGTTCCGAAAAGCATCGTTGGACGATATGGAGGAAATGCAGAAGGTTGAGCTTATGCGGCAGATCCAACGCCGTTTCAGTTCCGACGCGAATCAACTTGCCCGCGTTTCAGGTCTCCCGCCAGAAGAGATAGACCGCCTGATAAACTGTTTCTACTAGCGCAAGGGTGCCGGCGGTCTGACCCTTGAGCACGATTACGCCCCTTTTCACACGCAAGGGTCCATTTGAGCGCACCCTTAAGTACGATTATGCCCCTTTTCACGCGCAAGGGTCCATTCGGACGCACCCTTGAGCACGATTTCGGCCCTTTCCGCGCGCAAGGGTCCATTCGGACGCACCCTTAAGCACGATTTCCCCTCTTTTCACGCGCAAAGGTCCATTCGGGCGCACCCTTAAGCACGATGAGGAGGAAAATAATAAAAAGAGGTCGACGTTCGACGGAACGAGAGGCCCGACCGTGCGGCGGAAGGAGCGCAGAAACTGCAGGGCGGAAGGAGCGGAAGGAGCGCGACCTTCAGGGGAAGCAAGCGTTTGTCAAACGAAGGAGGCTGGCTCGCAGATGAGTCAGCCTCTTTTGGGTTCAAATGCTCAAGGCCGTTTATCAGCCGTCTCAGGGAAGGTATTCCAGCTGCTCGACTGCATTCGACGGCGGTCTGCGGTCGCCCGAAGCCTTCGGGGAAGTTATTCCATCTGGTCGCCGGCGGTCGTTGCTCGGGGAAGTTATTCCAGCTGGTTGCCTGCGGTCGTTGCTTCGGGAAGGTATTCCAACAGGTCACCCGGCTGGCAGTCCAGTGCTTTGCAAATGGCGTCGAGAGTGGTGAACCGGACCCCTTTAACCTTCCCTGTCTTAAGGTTCGACAGGTTGACCGTGGACAGCCCGATCTTTTCCGCCAGTTCGGTAGAAGTCATCTTCCGCCTGGCGAGCATCACATCGACATTAACTACGATAGGCATAACTGAAGAGGGTTATTTCTGCTCTTCAGGAACCACCTCGGCACCCTCGACATCCTTTCCCTTGATATATTCAGGAAGGTTCATTCCAGCCATCTTGAACAGATCTTGGAGAGGAGGTACCGACTGCATCAGACCGGAGATGAAATTGGCCGTAGCCGTCTTTCCATCCTTGCCCGCACCGGTGTCCCAAACGGTCACCTTGTCGATGTTGATACCCTTGACAGCCTCGACCTGGGTCTTCACGAGCTCAGGCAGCTTGTCGGAGATCATCATCAGGACAGCCTTCTGGGCATCGCCCTCGGCAGCGTGTACGATCTGACCGAAACCGTCGGCCTGCTTCGTGAGGATCTCGAGAGTACCGCGAGCCTGTGCGTCCATCTTTGCGAATATGGCGTCAGCCTCTCCCTTGGCGGTCCTGCGGAGCTTTTCAGCCTCAGCCTCGGCCTCGATGATGAGACGCTCCTTCTCGATCTGGGCAGGAACCACGATGTTGGCCTGCTGGGTAGCCTTCTCCCTTTCGGCACGAGCAAGCTCAGCGTCGCGCTCACTCTGGTAAGCCTCCTGGAGAGCCTTAGCAGCCTGGACCTTCTCAGCGGCGACCGCTATACGGGCAGCCTCAGCCTCCTTCTCACGACGTGCAGCATCGGAATTCGCGATGTCGATCTTGGAAGTATTCTCTCCCTGGACGGCGAGAGCGTTGGCAGCAGCAGTCTTGATACGAGTATCCCTCTGAGTCTCAGCGATACGGATATCCTTGTCCCTGTCGGCCTCGGCCTTTCCGATCTCTCCGTAACGGTTCTGCTCGGCGACGCTCTTCTTGGCATCGTTGATAGCCTTTGCGGCAGCCTCCTTACCGAGAGCCTCGATATAACCAGACTCATCACGGATATCGGTAACGTTCACGTTGATGAGCTTCAGACCGATCTTGCGGAGCTCAGCCTCGACGTTCTGGCTGACGGCAGCGAGGAACTTGTCACGGTCGGCGTTGATTTCCTCGATGTCCATCGTAGCGATGACCAGACGGAGCTGACCGAAGAGGATATCGGTAGCGATATTCTGGATATTGTCGATCGAGAGACCAAGCAGACGCTCGGCAGCATTCGTCATACTGTCAGGCTCCGTGGAGATACCCACGGTGAAGCGGCAAGGCACGTCCACGCGGATATTCTGCTTCGAAAGAGCGTTGGTAAGGTTGCATTCGATGGAGATAGGCTTGAGGTCGAGGAAAGCATAATCCTGGAATACAGGCCAGATGAAGGCGGCACCACCGTGGATGCACCTTGCGGAAGAAATGGATCCCTGCTTGTTCCTGCCGGTCTTACCATAGATGACCATCACCTTGTCGGACGGGCAGCGCTTGTAGCGCTTGAGGATTGCCGCAAACGTCACGAACAGGACGGCGACGATAATGAGTATCAATGAAATGTCCATAATTAATTAAGGTTTGACGTTAGATTATCGTTGGTTCGATTTCCTCCACCAGGAGGGTATAGTCGTTGATAGCTTCAAGGACCTTGATCGGCGAACCGGTCGGGATGGTGTCCCCGTCTGTGAGGGCATCATATTCCCTGACAGCATTGTTGATGGTGATCTGGACCTTGCCTTCGCCCTTGCGCTCGCCCGGGATGGTGAGGTATACCTTCCCCTCGCAGCCAACGGCTGAGGTATGGACGTCGATGTTGCCGCTCTGCTGCATACTGCTCAACCACTTGAACAGCCACATCACGGTTGCCACCAGGGCGACTCCCACAAGGACAGCGATGAACAGCAGGATGAAGTTGTTGTCGATATTGTCGTGGAGGAGCACTGCGGTCCAGCCGAAACCGAGGCAGAAATTCACCAGGTTGCGGAAGGTCAGCAGGTTCATCGAAGGATCGGCATCGAAGGTTCCGTCCCCCCCGCCAAGGTCTACATCACCGGAAGCGTCGAAGCTGGTGTCGAAGTCACCGTGGCCACCGAGGCCGATGAAAGTGAGGATTGATTGAATGACGAAGATCAGAGAAGCGGAAAGAGTGACCGCCCAAAGGATCTGCATCGTCGTGCTTAATGATGTCCACCAAGTAACCATAATCAGATGTGTTTTTGCAAATATATGATATTATTTATGAAAAACAATAAATTTTTAAAGAAATATTTGAATTTTTATACGATTTCTTGTTTATACTTCTTTTTATTATATTTGTAAGACTTGACAATCGACAAACAAAACCGATATGAAAGATCTAAACAGAAAATCCATTTTGACAGCGCTCCTGGTCTGTGCGGCAGTGCTCGTATCCCAGGAAGCCGGCGCCCAGAAGAAATCCCGCAAGCAAGCGGAAATCCTCAACGGAACGATAGTCTATGTAGACCCGCTTGCGCGCACGTCCCCGGTAGAGGAAAAACTTAAGGCGAAGAACAAGCCCGCCCTTGAATATGCACCGACCAAGACGGTCTATCTCTACCCTAAGGGCCAAAACATCGACCAGGGCATCGTAGAAGGCAAGAAAGCCGTGACCAAGGGCCCTCTCGTATCGAACGGACTCACCGGCCCGGAGAAAGCCGAAGGATGGGGATTCATCGCCAACGTGACGGACAGCGCCAGGATCGACATCTACCTTCCTGAGAAACCGAACGGACAGATGGTCATCGCCTCCCCTGGAGGAAGCTACTACAACCTCTCCACCTGGAATGAAGGCAGCTATCTGGCCAAATGGATGAACGACAGGGGCATAGCCTGCGCCGTCGTGAAGTACAGGCTCCCGAACGGGCACTGGCAGGTCCCGCTCCAGGATATGCAGAACGCATTCAGGTACTGCCGCTACCACGCAGAGGAGTGGGGCGTCAGGCAGATCGGAGTGATCGGATTCTCTGCCGGCGGACACCTCGCCAGCACCGTAGAGACGATGTACGTGGATGAAGTGACCAAGCCAGACTTCGCCGTGCTCATCTATCCGGTGATATCGATGACCGACGGAATCACCCACAAGAACACCAAGCAGAACCTCCTGGGCAAGCAGGAAGCCTGGGCCGACAGGGACGGATTCTCATTCAGCCAATGGTACTACAGGAGGATAGAGAAGAAGGACCTCGAGGATATGTACGACACCAGCAACGACATCACCCCTTCCACCCCTCCTACTTTCCTGGCCCTGAGCACTGACGACAAGGTTGTCCCGGCAGCGAACTCGGTATCGTTCTACCGCGCGCTCGTCGAGAACAAAGTACCGGTGGAACTGCACATATATCCTAGAGGCGGACACGGATGGGGATTCTCCGACCTCTCTTCCGGACTGGATCCGAAGCTCTGCAAGGACGCCCTGGGCTCCTGCAGGCCGGAATTCTCCAACGCCCTCGCCAGATGGCTGCAGCAGCAGCTCGAAAGCCTGGACACCAAGAAGGAGGAAGCCCAGCCAGCCAGGGTCGCCTTTACGAGAGTCCCTGACGAGACCGTCTATCTCTATCCTGAAGGACAGAATTCCGACAAGGGAATAAAGGGCATCACCCTCGGCCCAGGCGAGTCGAACGGAATCGACAAGCCGGAAGAGTTCGTGGACAGGAACCTGCGCAACGTTGGAGACAGCGCCCGCTTCGATCTCTATTTCGCCAAGGAACCTAACGGCAAGATGGTCATCATCTGCCCTGGCGGAGCATACTGGTTCGACGCTGTGGTGACCGAAGGCGCCTATGTGGCAGAATGGCTCAACAGCCAGGGAATCAGTGCTGCAGTGGTCAAGTACCGCCTCCCTTACGGGCACTGGAACGTGCCTCTCACCGATGTCCAGAACGTATTCCGCTACTGCCGTTACCACGCCGCCGAGTGGGGCGTAAAGCAGATCGGAGTGATGGGCTTCTCCGCAGGAGGACACCTTGCCGCATCGGCTTCCACCCTCTACTGCGACGCCATAACAAGGCCCGACTTCTCCGTCCTCGTCTATCCGGTGATATCATCCGAGAAGGGCGTGGCCCACGAAGGCAGCTTCAACAACCTCATCGGAACCCGTGAATACTGGACCAACAGGTCCGCGGCCGTCAGCGGCACAGAATCCACCTTCACGGCCTGGAGCGTCAACAAGGACAGATACAAGGGTCTTCAGGAGAGATATTCCCTGGACAAGCAGGTAAGCACCGACACCCCGAAGACATTCATCATCTTCAGTTCTAACGACGGCGGCGTACCTCCGGAGAACGAAGTACGCTACTACAACTCCCTTGTCGAATGCGGAGTGCGTTGCGAGATGCACGCCTTCCCTGGAGGCGGCCACGGCTACGGCTTCAAGAGCGAGAAATACGAGAAAGACCCTATCAAGGACTACAGGGCCGACTTCCTCGCTTCGATGGCAAGGTTCCTGAGCGAATTGTAGGCCGGATTGCCCTGGAACCCTTCTGCAGGCTCGACGAACAAGTCAAGTTCCAGAGAGCGGAGGGAAACGGGCATCCTTGAAAGACCTGACGGGGCTGCTTCCAACGGGAGCAGCCCTATCTTTTTCGAATCGGCGGAGAGCATCTCCCCCATAAGGGCAAGGGAGGATGTTACAAGCGATACCTTTACTATAATATCCAGCGGCAGCAGCGGCATATACGGCTCCCAGACCACGAACCTCACTCCAGCCGGCAGGCTCCGCAGATCCTGTATTCCCGAATATGAAGCATTGGAGGTCACCGCGGCAGCGCTGACGGTACCGGCGTAGCCTGAGCTCGCCTCGAAGGACAGTTCCTCTGCGTGGGGAGCCGTCCTGAAAAGGACGTCGTATTCCTCCCCTCTCGCGGGGCAAACCTTGAACGAAAGCTCCGGCGCGGCGACGAGAAGCTTGCCAAGCAGGGACGGAAGGATATATCCGGCGACGAAACTGTCCGTCACTATCCTGAACTGCCCCCGGGAAGAAAGCCTCCCATTCTCTCCAAACAAATCCTCCACGGCCGAATACCAATGCTGGATCCTCGAAGCATACTCCTGGAAGGTATGCCCAGCCGATGTCAGCCGGACGGAACCCCGGCTCCTTTCAAAAAGTTCCACTCCAAGGCTCTTCTCGAGTTCGGCAACATTCTGGCTCACTGCAGGCTGCGATATTCCGAGCTTCTTGGCGGCAAGGGTGAAACTCCCCTCCCGAGCCACCGCCAGGAATACCCTCAATCTGGAATCTTCAATCATAAGCAATTCTTATATTACCGCAAAGATATAAGAAATTATTGTATTTCGGTAAATTTATATCGAATTTTCTTGCAGGAATAATTATATTGACTTAGATTTGCAGTATGATCATAGTGAATATAGACGTGATGCTCGCCAAGAGGAAGATGTCCTCGGGCGAACTTGCTGAAAAGATAGGGATAACTCCGGCCAATCTTTCCATTCTGAAGACCGGCAAGGCCAAGGCTATCAGGTTCTCCACCCTGGAATCGATCTGCAAGGCCCTGGACTGCCAGCCCGGAGACGTTCTCGAATACAATGACAACAACCAATAATTTTCAAACGATTATGAAAAGAATCATAACAGTGATCGCAGCGCTGGCTCTGACGGCTTCAGCCTTCCTTGCCAGCGCACAGATGCCACAGCTGCCGAACGACCCTGCAGTCCGCAAGGGCACCCTCGACAACGGGCTCACCTATTACATCAGGCACAATGACAAGCCGGCCAACAGGGCTGAGTTCTACCTCGCTACCAACGTCGGTGCAATCCAGGAAACCCCTGACCAGGACGGTCTCGCCCACTTCCTCGAGCATATGTGCTTCAACGGAACCAAGAACTTCCCAGGCAAAGCCCTGCTGGAATGGCTCCAGAGCATCGGTGCTTCCTTCGGAGGCAATGTCAACGCAGCTACCGGGATCGACCAGACCCAGTATATGCTCAACAACATTCCTCTCGTCAGGCCTACCGTGGTCGACTCCTGCCTGCTCATCCTGCACGACTATTCCCACTTCGTGACCAACGACCCTGTCGAGATAGACAAGGAGCGTCCTGTCATCATCGAGGAAAGGCGCAGCCGCAGGAACGCACAGTGGAGGTCGTTCGAGAAATCCCTCCCTTACCTCTACGGCGACACCAAGTATTCCACCTGCACCCTCATCGGAAGCCAGGAGAACCTCGAGACCTTCAAGCCTGAAAGCCTCGTGAACTTCTACCGCACCTGGTACCGCCCTGATATGCAGGCAGTTGTGGTGGTCGGTGACATCGACGTGGACGAAGTCGAGGCAAAGATCAAGAGCACTTGGGCCGACATCCCCAAGGCAGAGAATCCTAAGGAGAAGGACAAGATCAGCATCGGAGAGTTCACCGAGCCACGCGTCGGAGTCCTGACCGACCCGGAGACCACCTCCCCTAGCATCGAGCTCTACTGGATCAACGACGCCCGTGACGAAGCCCTCAACAGCACCGCTACCGGATTCTCCGTGGACTTCATCGAGAATCTCATCGGCAACATTATGTACGAGCGTTTCAATGACATCACTTCCAAGGCTGACTCTCCATTCCTGAGAGGAACGTTCTCATACGGGAAACTCAACGATGCAATGGAAGCCACTGTAGGTTCCGTCACCCTCAAGGAGGACAACATCGAAGGAGGATTCAAGTCATTCCTCTCCGAACTCGAGAAGCTCAAGAGATTCGGTTTCTCCGAAGGCGAAGTAACCAGGGCAAAGGACAATCTCCTTTCCTACTTCGAGAAGGCTGCCAACGAGGCTGAGACCAGGAAGAACCCTGAGTTCGTCCACCCTCTCGTGAACAACTTCTTCGACAACGAAGCCTATATGGAGCCTAGCCAGGAATATGAGTTCGCAAAGGCCTTCGCCGGCCAGATTAACGCCCAGCTCCTGAACCAGATGGCAGGTGAACTCATCCCTGAGAACAACCTCGTAGTGATCTACAGCGGACCAGAGAAGGAAGGCATCGCCACTCCTACCGAGAGCCGTCTCCTCGCCCTGATGGAAGAAGTCAAGGCTGCTGAAATCGCTGCCCCGGCCGAGGAAACCGCTTCCGAGCCTCTGATGGACCCTTCCAAGCTCAAGGGCTCCAAGGTCAAGAAGACCGCATCCACTATCTACGACGCCACTCTGTGGACTCTCAAGAACGGAGTCAAGGTGGTCGTCCTCCCTACCGACTACAAGAAGGACCAGATCCTCTTCAACCTCTACAAGGCTGGTGGACAGAGCCTTATCAATGACGAGGACATCGCTTCATTCGACAACAGCGTCTACAGTGTATTTGAGAATATGCAGGGTGTGTCCAAGTTCAAGGGCACAGAACTCACCAAGATGCTCGCCGGAAAGAACGTCTCCGTAAGCTCCTACATCGACAACCTCTACAGCGGTATCTCCGGAAGGTCTACCGTAAAGGATCTCGAAACCGCGCTTCAGCTCCTCTATCTCGAATACACCGATCCTCGTTTCGACCAGGAAGAGTGGGACAATGCTATCGCCCAACTCAAGGCCCTGCTGCCGAACATTGAGAATACCCCTAACTACGCTCTCCAGAAAGAGATCGCCAAGGCAGTCTATGAGGACAGCCCGAGGAACGAAATCGTTTCTATGGACAAGCTCGGCAAAGTCAGCCTGGCAGCCGTTGAAAAGAATTACAAGAAGCTGTTCGCTGACGCAAAGGATGCCGTTATGGTGATTACCGGCGACGTCAACCTCGAGACTCTCAAGCCTCTGGTTGAGAAGTATGTCGGCTCGCTCCCTAAGGGCAAGAAAGCTACCAGCTGGATGAACGTCGGACCTTTCTTCAAGAAGGGAGAGAACGTCGATGTCTTCAGCACCGTAATGGAGACTCCTCTGTGCACCGTGCTCGGTGTGTACACCGACTACTCACCGTTCTCTGTTGCAAAGCTCGTGAACGCCAAGGCGGTAAGCTATGTGCTTGACCAGATCTACGTGGATACCCTCCGCGAAGACGAGGGCGGCACCTACGGCGCATCCACGATGGCAGACGTCCAGCAGGAGCCGGAAGAGAAGACGCTGCTCCAGATAGCGTTCCAGTGCAATCCTGAAATGGTCGAGAATCTCCGCGTCATCTGCAGGGACGAGTTCCGCAAGCTTGCTGAGAACGGTCCTACCGACGAGCAGTTCAACCGTACCATCGAGAACTTCAAGAAGAACATCCCTGAGAGCAGGATCAACAACCAGTACTGGATGTCCAACATCATCAAGTTCTTCAAGAATGGCTACGACTACGATGCCGAATATGAGGCCGCCGTCGCTAACCTGACCAAGGATAGCATCCGCGAAGCAGCCGGCAGGCTCTACCACTCCGGCAACTACACCGAAGTCGTCCAGAACCCACAGGCGAAGTAATTCCCTAGTGAATATAGTATAGCAAGAGGTCGACTCAAAAGGTCGACCTCTTATTTTTCACCAGGCAGCGCTGCGGCGGCAGCTGCCCGAAGTGCGACCAGGCACTCAGGTCCATCGCCGCTGCGGTAGTCGGACCAGTCGCTGATGACATTTCCCGCAGAGTGCAGGAGTACGACGCCGAGGAGACAGAGGACAAGGATAACGTAAGGTATCACGCCGCCGGGTACCTGTCCCTTGCTGGAGAGATACGCGAAAGTCGCTATCACAGGCATAGTTGAGACAGGGAAAGACAGTATCTGGTCACAACGAACCATTCTTTCAGTGAGTGTTTCATATAGATATATGGGTTTTGGACTTCTAATTTACATTTTTTATTTATTTTTGCCCAGAAAATGAATCACATCGGAGAACTCATATCGCTGGGCGTAGCAATGTCGTGGACCATTACGGCCTGGTTCTCCGACAAATCCAGCAGACGGGCAGGCACAATGGTCACCAACGTACTCAGGTTGGTGCTCGCCGTCATATTCCTGGGTCTTCTCCTCTGGGTCACTGTAGGACGCCCGTATCCGGTGTATTCCGACAAGGACACTTGGCTCTGGCTCGGTCTTTCCGCCCTGGTGGGATACGTATTCGGTGACTACTGCCTATTCACTTGCTACCTGCACATCGGGCCGCGTTTCGGACAGTTGATGATGACCCTCGCTCCCCCTATAGCAGCCATCGCAGGATGGATGCTGTTGGGCGAGACGCTTTCCCTGAAATCCATCTTTGCGATGGTCGTAACCCTCTGCGGTATAGGTATTTCCATCTTGAGCCGGGACTCAGGAAACCATTTCAAGCTAGACCTTCCGCTCAAAGGCATCCTCCTTGGGATCGGAGCCGGTATCGGGCAGGGTGTCGGCCTGGTACTCAGCAAGGTTGGTATGCAGAATTACGCAGATGCCATCCCTTCGGACTCTCCTGCGCTGATGGAGTCTATGCTTCCCTTCGCTTCCACGATGATCAGGGCCGTTATCGGCAGCGCCGGTTTCTTCATCCTGCTGAGCTTGCAGAAGGGCCTGGGAAGGCTCAAGGATGCTGTCCACGACCCGGTCACGATGAAATATGCCTCGATCATCACGTTGTTCGGTCCGGCGTTAGGAGTGTCCCTCTCGCTGATGGCTGTCCGCTATGCCAATGCCGGAATAGCATCCACGCTGATGGCGCTCACTCCCGTTATGATAATAGTGCCGGAAGTGCTGGTGAACAAAAAGAATATACGCCTGAAGGAGATAATAGGACTGGTTGTCAGTATCAGCGGTGTCGCTCTGTTCTTCCTTCTCTGACAATTATTTACGCAGACAAATGATACTTCAAGAAACATACACCCTGTCCAATGGGGTCAGTATTCCCAAGGTGGGTCTGGGGACCTGGCTCATTCCCGACGATAAGGTCACCGAAGCCTCCTCCGAGGCGATTGCGGCCGGTTACAGGCACATCGACACGGCACAGGCATACGACAACGAGGAAGGGGTCGGAAGGGCCGTCCGTGCCTGCGGGCTGCCTCGCGAAGAGATGTTCCTGACCACCAAGGTCGCGGCTGAGATAAAGAGCTACGAAGGCGCTGCCGCTTCCATAGACGAATCCCTCCGCAAGCTGGATGCCGGCCATATCGACCTGCTGCTGGTCCACTGCCCTCAGCCGTGGGCGGAATTCCGCGGAGCCAAGCGCTATTTCGCTGAGAACAAGCAGGTCTGGCGGGCTCTGGAAGATGCTTACATCGCAGGAAAGGTCAGGGCCATAGGTGTTTCCAACTTCCTGACCGACGATCTTGAAAACATCCTTGAAGACTGCCGTATCAAGCCTATGGTCAACCAGTTCAAGGTCCATATAGGCGAGACTCCGCTCCCTCTGATCGGATTCTGCGAGGACCACGGCATACTGGTGGAGGCATATTCCCCGATAGCACACGGCTCGGCTCTGAAGAGCGAAGTCGTCGGGAAGATGGCTACCGCATACGGTGTGACGGTGCCCCAGCTTTGCATCAGGTACACGCTCCAGCTCGGAGCGGTATCCCTGCCGAAATCATCCGATCCCGGCCATATCCGTTCCAACGCGAGCCTAGATTTCGTGATCAAGGATGAGGATATGGAATTCCTGAAAACGGTTGCAGGATGAGGAAACGTTACCTTTTCTTCGACGTCGACGGGACATTGATCGCGGGCGGGAGCTACGCGAAGAATTATATTCCCGAGTCCACAAGGCGCGCCATCGAGCTGCTCCGGACGGACGGGCATTTCCTCTGCCTGGCCACAGGCCGCTCCGAGGCGATGGCAAGGGGATATATGCAGGAACTCGGTTTCGACAATATGGTCAGCGACGGTGGCTACGGCATAACTATCGATGGGAAACTCCTGGGAATCAAGCCGTTGCCGAAAGACAAGATGATCGCTCTGCTGAAGGAATGCGAGTCCAGGGGCATTCCTTGGGCGATCCAGCCAGACAATTCGGTCACGCGTCTCGCGCCTGACGGCCGCTTCTACGATTTCACTCACGACACTTACCAGGAGACGCGGACGGTCCCGGGCCTCGACCCGGAGTCCTTCGAGAATCTCTACAAGGCATTCATAGCTTGCTACTACCCTGTCGAGCATTCGCTGGAATCCCTCAAGGAGCTGCCCTTCTGCCGTTTCCACCACGAATACATATTCGTAGAACCGTCGGACAAAGGTGCGGGGATACACCGCATCCTGGAGCGTTTCGGCGGAAGCTGCGAGGACGCAATTGTGTTCGGGGATTCCGACAATGACCTGTCTATGTTCGGGGACGACGGCTGGATCCGGGTCGCGATGGGCAATGCTTCGGAAAGGCTGAAGGAGAAAGCCGACCTGATTACGACGGACGTCGACAAGGACGGCATCTGGAATGCCTGCGTCAAACTCGGATTACTGAAAACAAATGGCGACCGATAATCTCTTATCAGTCGCCACATCCTTTATGTATTTCTCCCGGTTTACTCAGCAGGGGAAATAGCTCCCATAGGGCAAGCATCTGCGCAGGTGCCGCAATCGATGCAAACTTCAGGATCGATGCTGTAAACATCACCCTCGTGGATAGCGCCCTGAGGGCACTCTGCCATACAGGTGCCGCAAGCAACGCATTCAGTTTCAGAAATCTTGTAAGCCATAATTCGTTATAAGTTAGTTGAACAATTTTCAAATTGTGTGCAAAGATAAACTTTAAATTCACAATAACAAACCCCATACCACAAAAACTACCGAGGCCAACGCAACTTTGACACCCTTCGCGATGAGGAAGGATTTCTTGCTGTCAGCGATCAGAGGAAGTGATGCGTGGCCGTCCTGGACAATCGAGTTGGCGAGCAGCACCGGGAACGGGATGACTCCGCTCGCGAACAGGGTTACGAAGACAAGGTGCGGTCCGGACTCCGGGATAAGGCCGACAAGGATGGCCAGCAGGATCATCCAGGCGGTATTGTCTCCGATCCAGGTCTCCAGGTCCACGAAATGGAACAGGATCCCGATGACTATCAGGACTCCGAAGGTCCAGGCGAATATGCTGGGAAGATGCTTGCAAACGATATGTTCCCAGAGATGCTCGTCCACGAAATGGTCGGAGGCGAATAGCAGGGCTCCGAGGATTACCAGGCTCAGGGCTCCGAAAGCCCAGAACATCCATTCCTCGCTGAGCAGGTTCAAGCCGTCGGCTTCTGCCTCCCCTTCTTCGAGGAACCCGGCCATAAGGGCTGCGATGAATACCATCACCCCGATGAACAACACTATCCTTTTCCAGCCTGCGTGACGCTTTCCGGAATGGCTTTCGTGGGCGTCCTCTGAGTGCCCGGAGTCCTCTCCGGCGTGTATTTCGTAAGAATCTTCCAGACGGGTCGGTATCACGGCTCCCTTGCCGGATATGCGGTCCGTAACCAGCCCTACGATGATGGCGAGGCAGAACAGGATTCCGAACAGCAGGGCGGCCTTGCCCGGGAACATTGCCAGCATCATAAAGGATTCGTCACCTGCGGTAGCTATCATCATAGCCAGCAGGGCTCCGAAACCCAACAGCCGGTGAGTATAGAGGGACACCACGGCGAAACCTCCGACACAGCCCGGAATAGCCCCAAGCAGGGCTGAGACAAGGACTTGCGTGAATCTGGACTTGCCGAGCGACTTGAAAAGCCGGCCCTCGGATTCCACGTTGAAGAACTCGATGAGCATCATCATTATCACAACGAGTCCCGAAATGAGTATTGCGCTCCTGAGAGCTTCAAGGAATACGTCCAGCATCGGCGAAAGCTATTCTATCCAACCGGTCATGAACAGGTTCACGATCGGGCGCAGCGGAGAATTCGTAGTAAGGGTGACGACGATCAGGCACTCCCCTTTCGGCAGTCCTGAAGTGTCGAGGGTACACTTGAAATTGTATTTGCTTCCCGGGGCGACGTCAGGGAAAGCAGAGGGCTTGAGCTTGGAACTCTCGGAATCAACCTTATATACCTTGAGGGCGCTCTTGCCCTTATTGGATATCACGAAAGAGGCGTTCACCTTCTCACCCGACTTGACTTTCCCGAAAGAGAAAGTGCTCTCGTTGGCGACCGGATTGGAGGCAGCATCCCGCTGGGCCTTGGTCCAGGAAGAGAAATCCTCCTTGGTGATGGTGAATATTCCTATTGAAGGCTTCCCCGCGCCGAGGAGCGGATTGGGGTCGGCAAGCAATGCTTCGGTGCCGGCTTCCTTCTTCGGATCCTGGGTCTGGGAGATAACCGCCTTGTAGGGCACGCCGTCCACGAGCGGGGTGGCATAGTGATAATTCTTGCCCCAGTGGCTGCGGTCCGATGTCACCGTATATGCGAGCTTTGCGGTTGCGCCGGGCGGGACTGGGTTCTGCGAAAGCTTCAGCGACAGGCCAGGGCTGACATCCTTGAATTTGACGTCGATAGGCTTCTTTCCGAGGTTGGCCACAAGGACTTCCCCGCTCTTCTGCTGGCCCTGCGACATATTCCCGCCCTTGATGTCCACTGACTTGAAGGCCAGGTTGCCGAAGCGTACCGGATACATCTCCTTGAGAGAAAGCTTCTTGGAGTGGCTTTCGCCGCGTAGCCTAAGGATGACCGGCTGCTTCAGGCCGGAGACATACACCGTGAGTGTTTTGTCGAAAGGATAGCCGCCTTCGTCGTTCTTGTAGGTAGCTTTCACCTTTCCGCTCTCACCTGGCTTAACAGGTTCGCGGGTCCAGGTGACGTCGGTGCAACCGCAGGAGGATACCACGTTGTATATCACCATATTGGATCCGCTGACATTCTCCGCGGTGAAGGTCGCCGAGACAGGTCCGTCGGAGACGAGGATATCCCCGAAGTCGTGGACGGTCTTGTCGAAGCGTACTATCTCGCCGTAGGTATTGCCCGCCTTGGATCCCTGGGCCCGGATTCCGACCAGGAACGCGGAGCACAGGAGGGTGATTGTTATGACGGCCAGCTTTTTCATCGTGTCAGTTTCTTGAATGTAATGGAAGGCATTTGCAAATACCTTTCCAAATGCAAAAATACTACAAAAAGATACTTTTTCAAATCCCGCCAAAAGTTCGTAAATTTGTCCGATTATGCAGAACAATAACGAATATACTGACGCCAACATAAAGACTCTGGAAGGAGTCGAACATATTCGCCGCCGTCCCGGTATGTACATCGGCCGGCTCGGCAACGGTGCCAATCCCGGTGACGGTATCTACGTGCTCCTCAAGGAGATCGTGGACAACTGCATCGACGAGTTTTCGGCCGGCTTCGGCAACAAGGTCCTCATCGGGATCGAGGACAGGCAGGTCACTGTCAGGGACTTCGGCCGCGGAATCCCGCTCGGCTCTGTGGTCAAGGCCACGAGCCAGCTGAATACGGGCGGCAAGTTCGACGACAAGGTATTCAAGAAATCAGTCGGTCTGAACGGAGTCGGAACGAAGGCTGTGAACGCCCTTTCGGAGAAATTCTATGTGGAGTCGTTCAGGGACGGTGAGAGTTCCTGGGCTACCTACGAGAGAGGCGAGCTGAAGGACAGCGGCAAGAAAGAGAAGGTTTCGGAAAAGAACGGTACCCTCGTGGTATTCACTCCGGACTCCGAGATGTTCGGTGCCTACGAGTTCCATATGGACATCGTGGAAACGATGGTCAAGAACTATTCCTACCTCAAGAAGGGGCTTTCGCTGGTACTCAACGGGACGGCTTACAAGTCGGAGAACGGCCTCCTCGACCTCGTCCGCGAGAACATGTCGGAAACTCCTCTGTATGAGCCGATCCACCTTGAGGACGAGGACATCGAAGTCGTGATCACCCACGGCAATTCCTACGGTGAGAACATATCGTCGTTCGTCAACGGACAGAATACGAGGGACGGAGGAACCCACCTGGCCGCCTTCCGCGAGGCCATCGCGAAGACCCTGAAGGATTACTTCAAGAAAGACTACAAGCCGGAGGACTGCCGCCAGGGTATAATCGGTGCGGTGAGCATCCAGATCCAGGAGCCGAATTTCGAAGGCCAGACCAAGACCAAGCTGGGTTCCACCTATATGTGGGAGAAATACAAGACCGACGCTAACGGCAAGAAGGTCCAGAACCCGGACGGTTCGTTGGAGATAGACCGCGGCCCGACCATCAGGTCTTTCATCAATGACTTCATAGCCAAGCACTTAGACAACTATCTCCGCATCCACACCGACCTTGCTCCAATCATCGAGAACAAGATAAAGGAGTCCCAAGCCGAGCGTGAGGAGATAGCCGGGATCCAGAAGAAGACCAGGGAGAGGAACAAGAAGGCCAACGTATATAACCGGAAGCTGCGCGACTGCCGCTACCATTTCTGCGACAAGCTTCCTAAGGACAAGCAGGACCTCGCCGAGCAGACCAGCATATTCATAACCGAGGGAGACTCCGCTTCCGGTACCATAACCAAGGTCCGCAACGCCAACTACCAGGCGGTGTTCAGCCTCCGAGGCAAGCCTATCAACTGCTACAAGGAGAGCCGCAAGAAGGTGGCTGAGAACGAGGAGCTAAACCTGCTGATCTCAGCTCTCGGAGTCGAGGACGACCTGGACAATCTCCGCTACAACAACATAATCGTCGCGACCGATGCCGATGACGACGGAATGCACATCCGTATGCTCGTCCTTACCTTCTTTATGAAGTATTATCCGGACCTTATCCGCAGGGGGCACGTGCATATCCTCCAGACTCCGCTGTTCAGGGTGGCCAACAAGAAGGAAAGGAGGTACTGCTATTCCCAGGAAGAGAAAGAGGCTGCCATCAAGTCATTGAAGACAGCCGTACAGATAACCAGGTTCAAGGGCCTGGGAGAGATATCCTCCGACGAGTTCGTAGACTTCATCGGAGAGAATATGCGGCTTGACCTCGTGAATCTGGCCGATGAGGAGTCTATCTCCGACATTATGGCCTTCTATATGGGGGACAACACTATAGAGCGTCAGAACTTCATCCGCGCCAACCTGAGGTCGGAGGAAGAGCTGGAGGACGTGAACATCTAAAGCAATGGGATATGTCAGGATGGAGTAGATTCTGCGGCTGGCTGCTCAGGAAGAAAGGATGGACCCCTGTCGGAGGTCCGGTAACCGACAAGAAGGCCATCATACTCGGTGTGCCCCACACCTCGGTCAAGGATTTCGTAATCTCCTACCTCTTCTATACGGCCTTCGATGCCCAGAAGTGCAAGGTGATGATAAAGAAGGAGTTCTTCTTCTGGCCGGTCGGTCCCCTACTCCGTCGCCTGGGAGCCGTTCCAGTGGACAGGAGCAATGCCTCCACCCTCGTCAAGAGCCTGATTTCCCAGATGGAGAACGAGGATTCCTTCGTCCTGGCAATCGCGCCGGAGGGCACCCGCAAGCCGGTCAGGAAATGGAAGACCGGATACCACCTTATCGCTAAGGAAGTGGGCTGTCCGGTCTACCTGGGTTATTTCGACTGGGGCTCGAAACGGGTCAGCGTCGGAGAAAAGGTGGAGCTTACCGACGACGCACGTGCCGACACCGAACGCATCCAGGCGATCTACGAGGAGATGCATCTGACTGGAAAGCATCCTGAAGGTTACGTAACACACTGATTCTGATGTCAAAGAGAAGACTGTTCAAGGCTAGCAGGGAAAATTACGTCACTACCCTGGCCAAACTGTTCGAATACGCGACCGACAACTTCGCCGGGAGGCCTTTGGCCCGTTTCGTGGATGGCGGACAGGAATACACTTACGAGAGTTTCAAGCACAAGTGCCTGGAGTTGTCGCAGCGTTTCAACCGCTTCGGCATCAGCGCCGGCGACAAGGTGGCCATCCTGTCCAACAATATGCCCAACTGGACGGTGGCGATGTTCTCCTGCGTTCCTTTCGGCAGGGTCACCGTGCCTATCCTTCCGGATTCTTCCGAGAGCGAAGTCACGAATATCCTGACCCACTCGGGCTGCAAGGCCATATTCATCTCCAAGCGGATGCTGAAGAAGCTCAGCAACGAGGTGAAGGACAAGATGACTCTCGTCATCGACATCGAGACTTTCGAGTTGATAAAGAAAGACGACCACGCGTTCACCTGCGAGGGCCACGGAGCGGATCCCCAGGCGGACGACCTGGCGTCAATCATCTATACCTCAGGTACTTCCGGCAAGGCTAAAGGCGTAATGCTGAGCCATCGGAACTTCTGCCAGAACATCATCGCTGCATATCACGCCCAGAAAGCCGGCAAGAAAGACCGCTGGCTTTCGATCCTTCCGATGTCCCACACCTACGAGATGGCTTTCAGCGTCCTGTACCCGTTGTATGTCGGAGGGTGCGTGTACTATATCCAGAAGCCCCCTACACCTTCCATCCTGATGAAAGCGATGAAAGACGTGAGGCCTACGATAATGTGCGCCGTACCGCTCATCATCGAGAAGATATACAAGAACAGCGTTGTGCCTACGGTCGAGAAGAGCAAGACCCTGTCGTGGCTCAAGAAAAAGGCCCCGTGGCTCCTGTACTGGCTGATCGGGAAGAAACTGTACAAGAACTTCGGCGGCAAACTGAAGTTCTTCGGAATCGGAGGATCGAAGCTCGACCCGACCGTCGAAGAGTTCCTCAACAAGGCCAGGTTCCCTTATGCCATCGGATACGGACTTACCGAAACCGCTCCTCTTATCACGAATGCCTGCGTCGGAAAGACTGTCGTGGGTTCCATCGGCGTTCCCGCATACAATGTAGAGGTGAAGCTCCAGAACGTGAACCCGGAGACCGGTGAAGGAGAGATAATCGCCAAAGGCGACAATGTGATGCTCGGTTATTACCGGGATCCTGAGAGGACCCGTGCCGCCCTTACCGACGACGGCTGGTTCCGTACCAACGACCTTGCATCGGTGGATTCCAAAGGCAGGTATTACATCAAGGGACGCCTCGGCAATATGATCGTGGGCCCTTCCGGAGAGAATATATATCCGGAAGAGATCGAGCAGGTAATCAATGACATAAGGGGCGTGGAGGAGTCGCTGGTCATCGAACGTAACGGAAAGCTCGTGGCCCTTGTGAAATTCGACGAAGAGTTCGTAGATTGGGACGGGCTCGAGAAAGAGGAGAACTTCTACGAAAAGCTCGAAGCCAAGAAGAAGGCCGTGATGGACTATGTCAACAAGCGTGTCAGCAAGCAGTCCAAGATCGGGGAGATCAACGCTATGAAGGAATCCTTCGAGAAGACCGCCACCCAGAAGATCAGGCGTTTCAAATACCTGCGCGGCGGACAGTCCGATAACGAGAAGTAGATGCCAATCGCGGTTTTACCTGATAATTAACTGGTTTCGTTGATTATATTCCTACGGGGAGCGATGTTTGCTATATTTGGATAGCGAACTATAACATATATCGCTATGAGACCCTTTTACAAACTGCCGATGCGATTGGCCGCATTATTTATATTGATAAGTATCTACGGCTGCCAAGGCGACCTGATCGAGACTGACGACAGTACCACGCCGACGCAGGAGGATCCGGGGTTCTTCTGGAGTGCCTCTGCGTACGTAGCCAATATAGATGAAGAGAACACTTTCCCTGTCCTAACCAACACCTACGGTCTGGATGTCACCTACTCTTCCAGCAACACCAACGTTGCAACCATAACATCCGACGGGAAGGTCACTCTTCTATCTACCGGATCCACAACCATTTCCGCAACATTCGCCGGGAACGACACCTACAAGACGGCGACCGCCTCATATTCGCTGGTCGTCACGAACGGCACCGATGACGGGGCCGGGAACTACTCGTTCGCCAGTACTGGTGACAGTTCTTCGGATGACGACATTTCCAATACCGTATTCACCCGTATGATACGCATAGCGTATTCCTCTGGAGGGGCTACGGTGACAGGCGACCATTTCGGCTACGTCACCGTAAACGGCAACAAGGTCACTGTCAACAACACCGGAGACGAGTGCATAGTATATGAGCTCTCGGGGAACGCTTCAAGCGGTAATTTCAAGCTGTACAGCACGAGGAAGCAGGCAATCCTTCTGAACGGGGTTTCCCTCACGAATCCGGATGGAGCAGTAATCGACAACCAGAGCGGCAAACGTACGTTCCTTATGGTGGAAGGTACCAATATCCTTTCCGACGGATCTTCCGCTGCATATTCCACCAGCAACGATGTGGATATGAAGGCCGTGATATTCAGCGAGGGACAACTCGTGATCAGCGGCGGAGGTTCGCTTACAGTCAATGCTATCAACAAGCAGGAGAAGGGCTGCATAACGTCTGACGACTATGTAAGGATAATGGAGGGCCCGTCCATCAACCTGACGTCATCTAGCTCCGCTGGGCACGGGATAAAGGGAAACGACTACGTCCAGCTGAGCGGGGGCAACCTTACGATATCGGTAGCTGCCGCCAAGAAGAAAGGCATCGCATCCGACGATTATGTCCTAGTGGAGGGAGGAACGCATAATATCACTGTTACCGGCGGGGTCGCTTATGACAGCGAAGATGAAGAATACAAAGGCACTGCGGGCATCAAGGCTGACAATTACTTCGGGATGACCGGGGGTACAGTTACGATCAAGAATACCGGTACCGGAGGCAAGGGCGTTCACGCGGGAAGTTATAACTTCGATGAGAAGACCCACTCTGTGTCAGACAGTTTCATCAGCGGTGGAGAGTTGACTATAACCACTTCCGGGAAGGAGGCCAACGACGTTTCCTGCAAGGGCATAAAGATAGGCTGGGTAACCAAGAGCGGCAGCGGCGAACGGGCTAAAGTAACCGGCAGTGCAGGAAACCTTACGATAAGCGGTGGGTCGGTCGTGGTAAGTGCGGCCAATTCCGAAGGCATCGAATGCAAGGGTGTGCTGACCATATCCGGTGGAGGAACCTACGTTACATCATCCGGCGACGACGCAATCAACAGCCTCGGAGAAATGGACATAACAGGCGGTTATGTATATGCATATTCATCACAGAATGACGCGATGGACGCCAACGGAGACTTGAAGATTTCCGGAGGATATGTAATGGCCATCTGCACCAAGGGGAATCCTGAAGTGGCCCTCGACGCCAATACCGAAGGCGGTTACAAGCTGTACATCCAAAGCGGAGCCACCTTGGTTGCCTACGGAGGTTTGGAAAGCAGTTACTCATCTTCCCAAACCATATATTCCTTGAGCGGGACGGCAGGTAGTTGGAACGCCCTGCACAACGGCAGTGCTTATATCGCGGCCTTCAAGCTTCCGGCAGGTGTCTCCTCTGTAGCAGTGACAGCGCCTTCATTATCAAATGGTTACAAGAGCGTGAACGTAGAAGGTGCCACATATTGCAACGGAGTATGGGCAGACTCGGGGATCACTGGAGGCTCCAAGGTCAGCCTCGGCAGCTACAGTGGTGGCGGCGGTCCTGGTGGGCCTGGAGGAGGAGGTCCAGGCGGTGGAGGCCCAGGCGGACACTGATAATCGAAAAAATTGACTATATTGCAGGATATGGATAAACGGATCACTATATTGCTCGCCTTGATGACGGTCCTGCCTTTCGGATTGAGGGCTCAGGGCACTGACAACGAGCTGGAGACCGACTTCGGCGCCAGGTTGAACGTCACGGCAGACGCGAAGATAAAGAAGGGCTTCCACTGGACCGTGGAGGCGGAAGCCAGGATGAGGGAGAACTTCTCCGAACTCGGAAGGCTCCAGGCCGGGACCGGTTTCACTTACAAGCTGAACGAATACCTGAAGGTCGGCGCCGGATACATATTTATGGAGAACAAGAATTCTTCGGATGAATGGAAGATCCGTCACCGTTTCTACGGCAATGCCACGGTGGGATTCAAGGCCGGAGAGTGGCGCATATCCCTCAAGGAGAGGCTGCAGCTGACGCACCGCGACGTGAACAACAGGTTCCAGGACACGCCTAATTCCCTGGCGCTGAAAAGCCGCCTGAAGGTCGCTTACAAGGGCATACACGCCTGGACTCCATACGTTTACGGTGAGTTGAGGAACGTCTTCAACGATCCAGCCTGCAGCGCCACCTGGAGCACCGCCAGCCAGGCATATTCGGACTATTCTTTCCTCGGGTATTCGGATGCCTATTTCAACAGGCTCAGAGGCTGCCTGGGCACCGAGCTGAAAGTCAGCTACCAGAGCTCGTTCGATTTCTACCTCCTGCTGGACTACAACTACGACAAGAACATAGACACCAATAAGGAGGGTACGAAACTCAAGTCCCTGACATACGACAGGAAACTGATGACTTCACTCGGAGTCAGCTACATATTCTCCTTCTAGGGAAAATCACTCGTGACTTGCGAAACGCTGCTGTGCCAGCGTTTCGTATTTCGTTCCCGGACGTCCGTAGTTGGCGTACGGGAAGATAGAGATTCCTCCGCGAGGTGTGAAGAAGCCCGTCACTTCGATGTACTTTGGATCCATCAGCTTGATCAGGTCCTTCATAATAGTATTCACGGTGTCTTCGTGGAAGTCTCCGTGATTGCGGAAACTGAAGAGGTACAGCTTAAGGGACTTGCTCTCCACCATCTTGACGTCGGGGATATAGGAGACCCTGATCTCGGCGAAGTCAGGCTGGCCGGTGATCGGGCATAAGGTGGTGAATTCCGGGCAGTTGAACCTTACCCAGTAATCATTTTCCTGGTGCATGTTCTCGAAGGCTTCGAGGACTTCGGGAGCATATTCAGTGCTGTACGGTATCTTGTTTCCAAGGGCGCTCAGGCCCTTATTATCTCTTCCCTGGGACATTGTCAGTCGATATTGAATTTGAATGGGTTGTATGATATTCCTTCGTCGAAAGCATCTTCGCCCTCATATTCCTTCAGGCGCCTTACGAAGGCTGCTGTCAGAGGAAGGATGACTATTTCATAGAGAACCTTGGCCGTGACCTGGCAGGCTACCATAATGAGCACGGTCCTCAATCCCTGGCTCCAGAACACGATAGGTATGAAGATAAGGGAATCCACGAGCTCTCCGGCCAAAGAAGACAAGATGGCGCGTACACCGAACTTCCTGCCGTTGTCCTTAACTTTCAACCTGCTCATAGTCATTGCATTGACATTGGACCCGGCAAGGAAAGCCAGAAGCGAGGCGGCGAGGGTCTTCGGAGCGGCTCCGAACACATACGAGAAGGCTTCCTGCCCTCCCCAGAACGGAGCGCCAGGCAGGGCGAGCACGAGCTGGGCAGCGAGGACGAAGAAAAGATTCATCGCGAATCCCGTCCAGATCACGAGCCTGGCCTTTCGGTAGCCGTACACTTCACTTATGCAATCATTGAGTATGTATGAGACAGGGAATATGATGACCGCCCCGGGGAGGACGCACCAGTCCCATATCTGGAATATCTTGATTGCGAATAGATTGGAGGCTATGAGGCAGACATTGAACAGTACTGCCAGCCATAAGAATACCGGGGAAAGTATCCCCTTCAGACATAATCTTGTTTTTATAGTGGTACCAAGCACACTTGGAGCAGGTCATTTCCGCTCCTCGGGCGCAAATATAGGAAAAATGTGTAATAATCCGTATATTTGCCTAAGAACACTAACCTGCCAATAATGCTAAAACTACATTCAGGAACGTTGTTTGGGATCCTGCTTTATGCCTTACCATTTTTGCTGCCCGAATTTCTGGGAGGGCATTGCCTACAAGCTCAAAACCGCCAGAAGACTTTGACTCTTCAGATAACCATCCTCTCCGACACGGACGGACAGCCTGTCGCCGGAGCATCTTGCCTGTTGGTAGACTATGGCATATTCGACATAGCGGATCCGGAGGGTATCATCCGACTGGAGAAAGTACCGGAAGGCAAAGCCACGCTCTCTATCCAGATGCTTGGCTTCGAAGATTTTACACAAACGTATAACTTCCAAAGAGACAGCAGCTTCTCTGTCCGCATCAAGGAGTCATCCCTGGTGCTGGAGCAGGTCGTGGTCACGGCGAAGCCAAGTGCCACCGGCTCATCGACCAGTTCCACCATCGGACGAATGGCCATCGACCACTTGCAGGCAACCAGCCTCAAGGACATAATGCAGCTGCTCCCCGGACAACTGATGACTTCCTCGGATATGACTTCCGAGGCGAAGATTACGCTCCGAAGCGCCAGCGACAACACGGCCAACAACGCCTTCGGTACCTCCATCCTCGTGGACGGTGTGCCTATTTCGGACAACACCTCCCTGGGCAACAATGCCGGAACAGGTGTGGACCTTCGCCAGATCAGCGCCGACAACATCGAGTCGGTGGAGGTGATCCGCGGTATTCCGTCCGCTGAATACGGAGACTTGAGCTCCGGCGCTGTCGTCGTGAATACCAAGGCGGGCTACACTCCGTACGAGGTCCGAGCCAAGGTCAACCCGACCACGCTCAACACCTCGTTCGGCAAAGGATGGAAGTTCAGCAACGAGGCCGGAAGCCTCAACGTAAACGCTGACTACGCCCGAGCTTCCGGAGACCCGCGAACGAAGAACCGCTCCTTCGACCGAATCAGCGGAGGCATCACGTACAGCAACACGATAGGCAGGATCTGGTCCTCGACCACGAAGATGAACTTCAGCAGCATAATCGACCTGAGGAAATCGGATCCCGACCTGCTCATTGAGGGTACGGAAACCGGTCAGAACCAATATACAGTGAGGCTCGCGCACAACGGAAGGATCACGCTGAACAAACCCCTCTCCCGTTCCATAACCTACGCTACGGGCCTCTCCCTGAGCGATTCCAGGAGCTGGACCTCCAGCATCGTCTCGGCCGACGGTGGACTTCCGGTGATCACTTCCCTCACCGACGGCTATTACCAGGTGCCCTGGATCACCAATTCCTACCGGGCAAGCGGCACGACCATTTCCCGTCCGGTGAACTTCTTCGCGAAAGTCGGAAACGTATTCAATGCGAACCTCGGGAAAGTGAAGCAGCGCTTCAATATGGGTGCTGAATACCGCCACGAGACCAACAAGGCGCCGGGCTTTTCCAATGATGACAATTTTATGCCTCTGAAGCCCAACAGCGACGGCCGTCCGAGGCCATATTTCGACATCCCGGCGCTGAACCAGATATCCGCATACCTGGAAGACAACCTCAGATGGGAGCTTCCGAAAGGTATGGAATTCAAACTGCAGGCCGGTTTGCGCTACGATATGATGCAGTTCGGCCTTCCTGAGCAGGTATATGCCCTCTCCCCTCGTTTCAACGCATCCTTCAAGGTGACCGAGTGGCTGACTTTACGCGGCGGCTGGGGCCAGAGCAACAAGACTCCTGGTCTGTCGCACCTCTATCCCGAGCCTAAGTATACGGACCGCATAGCAGCTTCCTACCTGCCGTCGGACGAGAACAAGCAGCTGGTAATGTACAACACCAAAGTAACCAACGTCGAGCGCAACAACTCCCTGCGGAATGCCACCAACACCAAGTCAGAGATCGGATTCGACATCGCCCTGAAGAACGGGATGACCTTCTCGGTGGTCGGATACCAGGACTATATGAAGAACGGATTCGGCAACTTCACGGAATACAGCGTCTACTACGCCAACTATTATACTGCTGAAAGAGGTATCCGCACCGATGCCGCCGGAATGCCGTACATCGAGTGGAACAATCCTGCCCGTGTCGACACCGTATTCACTACCAACGGACGTGTCGGCAACACCCAGGCCAGCCTGAACCGGGGAGTCGAATTCGATGTCAACCTCGGGCAGATCAAGCCTATACGCACCAGCGTCATCATAAACGGTGCATATATGGAGACCCAGACCTGGACCACCGGCCCGAGTTTCCAGAATCCTTCCGGCGTCGATGCATCTTCGACCTATGCGCAGGGTATGCCGAATACTCCTCCTTTCAAGTTGTTGTATCCAAGCGGAGTGTCCCGGGACATCAACAGAAGGTTCAGCACGAATCTCCGCCTGGTCTGCAACATCCCGAGGATGAAGATGGTAGCATCCCTCGCGAACCAGGTCATCTTCTACCAGTACATCCACACGACGAACCAGAAGAGCGACCCTGTCGCCTGGATCGATACCGATTTGAGCAGGCACGAGATAACCCAGGCTATGCTGAACGATCCGTCCTGCACAATCAAGGGAGTCCTTCTCTCCGCTCAGCGTAAGAATCCTGCGGACAACGCTCCTACGGTCCAGCCGCCGATCTGGCTGATGAATATGCGCCTGACAAAGGACGTATCCAAGAACTTCGGTTTTTCCTTCTATGTAAACAACGCCTTATTCTATATGCCTTACCAGTCCAGTTCCAAGTCCGGAACCCTCTCGGAGCGTAATCAGGGCACATTCTCATTCGGCGTAGAAATGTTCGTGAAGATATGAAACGATTACTCGCAGCATCAATCATATTGCTCTCGGTTCTCTCCTGCAACCGGGAGGCGCCCCAGCCTACGGAACCATTCATCCTGAGTTTCCGGATGCCGGAAGAGTGCGTTCCCACCTCCCGGTACAATAACCGGGTCGTACACCTCAAGGGCGACATCTCCTATGAATTCGTCACCGACGTTGCGGGACAGGTCGTCGTAGAATCACTTGTGCCAGGAATATACGACATCATCACCAACTGGGAAATGAGCGGAGCCGAATACAAGGCTATGCTCAAGGACCCTTCCACGCTTGACGACAAAGCCAGGGTGATCGTAGGGGTATCCCTGATGAACCGCCGGATATTCAAGGCCGAAGACCTCGAGCTCGAGCTTTCCTCCGCACTCGTGACGGACCTTATGATCTCCAAGATATACTATGCCGGCACGAAGGACGATATGGGAAGGGACTACAAGACAGACGGTTACGTGGAACTGTTCAACAATTCCGACGAAGTGCTTTACCTGGACGGGAAGTATCTCGGACTGGCCGAACCGTCGATGAACCCTTCATACTATACGGCTATCGAGCGTCCGGATTCCATCTATTTCTGCCAGATATGCCGCTTCCCGGGCGACGGGGACGACTATCCGGTGCAGCCTGGCGGGAGCGTTATCATCGCTGCCAGCAGTGCCCGCAACCACACCCTGAGCGCTTCCACTTCCGTAGACCTCTCGGGAGCTGACTTCGAAGTCAAGGGGATGGAAGGAGAAGGCAATCCCGACATTCCGATGCTGCCCCTGGTGTCCAACGCCTGGAGCAATATGAAGAAACTCAACCTGATAAACAGTGGGCCCAACGCCCTGGTGCTCTTCGAGACAGACGAAGACGTCACGTCCTGGCCTGAGGTTTACCGCCCCGGCAAGACAGCCGGCGACCGGTACCGCAGGATGCACAAGAAATTCGCACTGGACGGCGTGGAATGCCTGAACAAGCCGGCTCAGACGGCCCCGGATGTGAATATCAAGAGGCTTCATTCAAGCATCGATGCCGGATATATCACAATCACTGCAGTGAGCGGAAAGAACCACGAATCCGTCGAGAGGAAGGTTTCCCGCTTCGAGAACGGAAGATATTACCTCCAGGACACCAACAACAGCAGTACGGATTTCGTGGTATGCACGGATCCTACACCGCGCAAATATGACAAGGAGGGCCTGCAATGAGAAAGACTATAATTACGACTATCTGCCTGACGGCTTGCTTCACCGCTTTGGCCCAGGGGGTCCCTTCGGACTTCTCCAAGATGAAGATCGAGACTACCCTGCAGCAGTTCCTGTCTACCAACAACGCCGCCGGTATGGGCTTGTTCCAGCCTTCAAGCGGCAGCCGGACCCAGATAGAGACATTCTACGAGGGAGGCGACGACCATCTTGCCCAGCAAGGAAGCAAGGACTACGGTTTCGACTTCTCGACCCACCGCTACGACCGCTTCTCCGACAATCTGTTTATGAGAGGCAGTTTCCACTACTCCCTCGACAGGGAAAAGGAACGCAAGTGGTCTGACGTTATGGACCCGTGGTTCTCGATACCTTTCATATTCGGCAGCACCGTGGGGAAGGATTATGACAGCCACCGCTGCGGCCTCGAGTTCGACCTCTACACCGCTCCGCTGTCGGATTTCATTTCCGTGGGAGTGCGCGCAAAATACGATGTGGCTGACATTTCCGGAATGCGGGACCCTCGTCCGAGGACCGGATACCTGAACTACCGCATCATCCCGTCCGTACTGCTCAGCTTCGGCCCGCACCACATCGGTCTCGACCTGGGTTATGGCTACTCGAAGGAAAAACTCTCCGGCCTGACCACTATACAGTCCTACCCCAACCTCTACTACTACAGGATGCACGGACTCGACAGGGTAACCGGAGCCATAGGCGCATACTCGGGCTTCAAGCACCAGTTCTACGGCAGCCGCTTCCTGGGGGACATATCCTACAACTACACTTCAGGACCGCTGAGGGTTCTTGTGTCCGCCGGAATGGAATACGGGCGCCTGGATGCCTTCGCAGAAAGGAAGCAGAGTCCCGGATCATATGATTACTTCCTCTACAGGGCCGTGGCCGACCTGCAGTACAGGAGCGGAAACAAGCTCCACGTATTGCACCTGAACGGTTCCATCAAGGATGCAGGAGCGACCGAGAAACTCCAGGAACTGCAGTCCGAGAAGAATCCTGTGACAGGAGTTTCCACGGAGACCTGGGTGACCCTCTACGAATACAAGAACCGGTATATGCTGGGCCAGACGGAAGCCAGCCTGGACTATACCCTGTTCGGTGCGTGCAAGGGCAAGGACTACGGCTGGAGCGTGAACGCCGGTGCCGGGTATTCAGCATTCGACAAGGAGTGCTACCTGCCGCATTCAGAGTTCTCATCCGATCGCCTGAACATATCCCTCGGAGGTTCGTTCCGGCTGGTGGAGAAGAAGAGCCACCGCCTCGAAGCAGGACTCAGAGTGGAAGGAATCGTGCCTCTGGGAGGCTTGCAAGACCTGTATTTCGAGAACGAATATGTCACGGAAGTCCTCGAGGTGGATGCAGCATATTACAGCAGGCAACGTATCGGAGGAAGCGGTTCCCTCACCTGGACCTTCCCTATGAACCTCGGCAAGGCTGGCAAGGCCAACGGCTATCTGCGCCTTTCCGGAGGATACTGCAAAGCATTGGCGCAAGACGGACTTGCCAATGCAGCCGTTACCGTAGGTTTGTTTACATTCTGACGCTATGAAGAGAATCATAATATTATCAACGCTGATCGCCCTCGTCTCGGCAGTATCCTGCCGGCAGGAGGACGGTCCGGAGAATGACAGCAGGTATTTCGCTCCCGCCGTCTCCTTCGGCAGCGACAGCTATACGGTCAATCCGTCCCAGGGCGGCCTGGACGTGGACGTGGTCCTTTCTAGGCCTGCATCCCAGCCGCTCAGCATCGGCCTAGTCGTCACCAGTTCACTGAAGGAAGGGGTGCAGTACACCGCCCCAGCCCCAGTGGTCGAAATCGCCAAGGGTGAGGATAAGGCCAGGATCCATCTTGCGCTCGTGGATGACGAGATATGGGTGGAATCTTCCTGGATACTGCTCACACTCAAGCCGGGGCAACGCTATACCGTCAATCCAGGCAACAACATATCCGCCAGGATAAACGTGAACAAGGAGATATCCCTGCCCATATTCGGTTTCGACCAGCCTCAGAAGCCGGTAATATCCAATCCGTACCTGGCAGAGAGCCTGCAGTTCGAACTTGTCTGCGAGCGTGCTCCGATTGCTTCCCAGACGATCGTCCTGGAATTCGGAGACTTGGTCTGCGGGGAAGACTTCCTGGTGGACGGCAAGGCGACTACTACCGTTGAATTCCCGGCCGGTGCTACAAGCAAGACATTGGAAATCAATATCTTGAAGAAAGACATCTCCGGCTACGACAAGACAGCCAGGCTGACGATAATACCGGAAAAGGGCAAATATTCCGTAATAGCAGGACAGGAGTCAGTCTCCGTCCACCTGAGCGACCCGGTCGTGGATTTCTCAAAATTCTTCCGGACCTCAGCCCTCAACGACGGAAAGGGATTCCAGATCCGCCAGGGTATCAAGGCAGCGGACGGTTCCTGGAACGGGAACACTACCGTGGATATGGGATTGTCTTCCGAAGGATCCAATTACCTGCGGAACTACCGGAATATGTACGACCATCCTTCATTCAGCTGCAGGGCCAATTCTTCGACTTCACAGATGTTCCGCCTGACGGACTTCTTTCCTCTGCACGTGCGCCCCAACGAGGTTACGATCCTGGATTATGGCAACGACCAGGGTCACCGCGAGTTCTCCCCTGCCGATTCGCTGATGCGCTTCGTGCTGGACTACGGAGAGACGCAGAAAGGAAGGATATACCTTGAAAAGCCGAGGTCTTTCAAGGCATACATAGGAAGCTATGCAGCCTGGCAGGACAAGAGTTCCGGTCTTGCTGCGTGGATAATGGATTCCAGGGCGACAGGAGGCAACATCGATGCATCGACCCACTCGGCACTTACAGGGGCCATAAACGTAACGCTCGTGAAGTTGGAGGGAACTTTCGACTTCTCCAACAGTTCCGAACCGGTGCTGTTGACCGCCTGGTTCGAAAGCGATTCCGAGAACTTTATGAAGGCCGATGCCGTCAACGGGAAGGATCCCGCCACTACCCTGGGGCTGACCAAGGAAGGCGGTGCCTGGAAGGTAGAATACAAGCTCTGGCCTAGATAAGCCGTGAGGAAAACCTGGCTCATATCACTCCTTGTCCTTCTGCCGCTGACGGCAGTGGGACAGACCTTGCGCCTGCCTTTCGATAAACTGGGGAAGCCCGTGTTGTTCGGCTCGCGCATAGTAGATGTGAACCGGGCCGGGGGTAAAGTATTCGCGCCGGGACAAAGGAGCCTCTTTCCTTCCCTGATGGAATTCCAGCTGGATTCCGCCGGTAACGCGGTCCTGCTGCCTTCAGGCTTCAAACCTCATTCCAAGGAAGGCCGGGGGAAGCAGAAAGGCAGGATGAGGCACGGCCGGCCGATCCATCTCCCGGTAATCAGGAAAGATGAATGCAGTCTCCTCCTGGATATAACGGAGGCTTTCTCGACATATCCGGAGCAAGCTTCCGCCATTCCTCCAAAGATGCTGGAAGGCGACAGCTTGGAGAGCGGAAGAATCGTTTCCACCAGGGAAACTCCTGAATATCTTCAAGTTACAGGAGTATATCAATATTCATCCAGCCTCGAAATCACCGCTGCCTGCTACCTGCTATTCCTGCCGGAGACTCCGATGACGGAAAAACCTGCCCTAAAGTACTACAACGGCCTGGAATACCGCAGGCCGGACGGTCGGAGAGGGTTGCATTCGCAGCGCTGGGACCTCTCACGCAGCTCCACCATAGACTTCTATGTGGACAAGGCGTTCCCGGAGAGCTGGTATCCCTACATAAAGGAGGGGCTGGAAGACTGGAACAAAGCGTTCGAGGCAGCCGGTCTGGGGAAGGTGGTCACGGTACATCCGGAACCTGATGACGAAGCTTTCGACAGATATTCCCCACTCGTGAATATGGTCCGCTATATGGATGTCGAAGAGGCCAATGCAAAAGGAGATGTCCTGTGCGATCCACGGAGCGGGGAGATCCTCCAGGGAGATATCCTCTGGTGGAAGAACGTCGTGGGCCTGATCACTGGATGGCGCTATGTCCAGACCGGAGCGGCAGACCCTATGGCCCGCCTGAAGGAATATCCTTTGGAAATGCTCGGTCCTATGATCAGGCATTCGGTATGCCACGAAATGGGGCACGTACTCGGGCTCAACCATAATATGGGCGCGGCCTGGAGCTATCCAACAGATTCCCTGCGGAGTCCTTCATTCACCAGAGAATACGGCACCAGCGCTTCCGTAATGGATTATGCTCGCTACAATCACCTTGCAACTGCAGAAGACGTGGAAGCAGGAGTCAACCTCCTGCCTCCACGCATTGGCCCGTACGATTATTATGCAATAGCCTGCGGTTACGGGGACGGAATCCCGGAAGAGACGGAGTACTGCTACTACGCGCCTATGATAAGTGCAGCCATATCCCCAGACCCATCCTCTCAGGCGGAGAGTCTTGGGAACGACCTTCTGGCGTCTTCCAGGGCGGGTATCCGCAATTGCAATGCTCTCCTGGAACTGGACGGGCTGGATGAAGGACGCCTGGGACTGCTGAAGAAATATTACTACAGATATCTCTGGCTGACGTTGTCCAACATCGGCGGCAAGGTGGATGGGGAACCTGTTCCTTGGACATTACAGAAAAAAACACTTGCATTTGTCTTGAACGGCCTTACCGGCGTGCCTCCCGCTTTAAAAGATCTTAGAGAGGAAAAACGCATATTAGATGAGCTGGAGGGCAATTTCCTCCCTGAAAGGGTCTTGAAGAATTCAGGGCCGGATGCTTTCAGGACATACGAGAGAAAGATAAAGAGAATCAAGAATAAATTTTACCATTAAACATAGATGACAATGAAAACAATCAAGACTCTAATCAAAGCCTTCCTGGCCGTAGCCGCAGGAGCATTGCTGTTCTCCTGCCAGAAGACCCCGGTAACAGAGCTTTCCGTATCTCCGATCTCAGTCAATTTCGAGGCTGCCGCTTCTGAGAATACGGTTTCCGTAACTTGCAACGATGCCTGGACGGCAAGTACTACCGCAGACTGGATAAGCCTCTCCCCTGCCTCCGGCAACGGGAACGGCACTATCAAGATCTCAGTCAAGGCCAACGAAGCTTTTTCCGACCGCAACGCTGACGTGACTGTCAAGGCAGGCGACAAATCCGCGACTATAAAGGTCGGCCAGATTTCCCTGGCTCCGTCCCTCAAAGTCGACCTGGAGACTATCGAAGCCGAGGCTGATGGCGGAGAATTCGAGCTGGCCATCACATCTAATACCGACTGGACCATAGCTGTGCCTGCAAACGACTGGGTTACTTTGGACAAGACCAGCGGCAAGGGCAGCGACAAAGTCAAGGTTACTGTCACGCCGACAACCCTTCTCGAGCCTCGTACACTGGACCTCAAGGTCAATGCGATGAATCTCTCCCATACTGTCAAGGTCAGCCAGGCAGCCCTGGTACCTGCGCTCAGTGTAAGTCCTGAGAAGGTTGAAACCGGTGCTGCAGCCACTTCCTGCGAGGTCGTGGTCGAATCCAACGTGGCCTGGAAGGTCGAGATTCCGGAGGATGCCAGCTGGATCAAGGCAGACAAGACCAGCGGTACCGGTGACGACAAGGTCATATTCTCTCTCGAGACAAACCCTGCAAGGAAGGTCCGCAAAGCTACGGTTACTTTCAGCTGCGAGCAGGATCTCAAGAAGGAAGTGCTGTTCAGCCAGGCTGAAGCCGTACCTTCCCGCCAGACCGACTCCCTCGCCCTTGTAGCTATATACAATGCCGCCGACGGAGCTAACTGGAAAGAGGAGAGGCGTTGGGACCTGACCAAGCCGGTCGACACGTGGAACGGTATCACCGTCGAAGGGAACCGTGTGACCAAGATCCAGATCACCGCAGCCAGCGTCATTCCTGCAGAATGGACTCTTCCTCACGAGATAGGCGACCTGACCGAGCTTACCGTCCTGAAGATCAACCAGAACAAGGTGAAGGGCGAGATTCCTGAGGAAGTCTACGGACTCACAAAGCTTACGGATCTCTGGCTGCAGAACAGCAACCTCACCGGTTCTCTGTCAGACAAGCTGGGACAGCTGACCGAACTCAAGAACCTGTACATCGACCGCAACAAGAACCTTGGCGGAAGCATTCCTGCCACAATCGGCAACCTGACCAAGCTGGAGAGCATCAACATCGCTCAGACAGGCATCGGCGGAGCAATTCCTCCGGAGCTGTCCAAGTGTATTTCGCTCAAGAACTTTATGGCTTACAGCAACCAGCTCAGCGGGCAGATTCCTGACTTCTGGGACAAGCTTCCTAATATCGGGGTAATCCAGCTGTACAGCAATCCTGGCATCACCGGTCCGCTTCCTACGACTATGGGAACTCTCAAGAAGGCTACCGGTATCCAGCTTAGGGATTGCAACATCACCGGGAATATTCCTGTCTCGTTCGCAGGTCTGGAGAAGTGCAACCAGCTGTTCCTCTATGGCAACAAGATGTCCGGTGTCGTTCCTGCAGAAGTGCAGAATCATCCGAACTGGGTGAACAACAAGTGGAAGGTCGAGACGAACATCCTGCCTCAGCAGGAGGGCTACGGCCTTACCATCCAGTAGTTTCGGGCAATCCGATATTCTGGAATACACTTCCTCGAAGGTGACTGCCAGTTCTGTGCTTTCAGTCACCTTCTGTTATGTACTATTTCTGTTATGTACTTTACTCATAGACTTATTCCAGTATTGTATTTCAGAGACTTATACCTGCCGCCAGGTGCAACAACGGGCGCTTACTGCTCCGCAGCCCTATACGGGTAAATGCGCCCTAACGTCGCAACCTGGCAACTGCGTATCAGCAGCACAAACGAAAAGAGGATGCCTCATTACTTCTGTTCCAGTTGAAGGATTGAGTCGGGCGCTGCGCTCAAGGGTGCGCTCAGATGGACCCTTGCGCGCGAAAAGAGCCGAAATCGTGCTTAAGGGTGCACGCAGATGGACCCTTGAGCGTAAAAAGGCCCTTGAGCACGGGGCAGGGCCGGAGCGAGCGTGGGGAGTGCAGTCCTCTCAGAGTTAACGACCGCCTGAAGCGGCCTGCTGCGGAGACTCGGGCGCACAAAAAAGAGGTCGACCAAATGGCCGACCTCTGTCGTTCTTACCAGGAAGGAATTAAGCCTCAGCCTCGACGATGAACTTAAGAACTGCCTTGACTGCCTTGTAGCACTTGACAGAAGCCTCGTACTCACCAAGCTGCTTGATTTCCTCAGGCATAGTGATGTTCTTCTTCTCAACCTCGATTCCGACAGCCTTGAGAGCCTCCTCGAGCTGAGCGGAAGTAACAGAACCATAAATCTTTCCAGACTCACTGACCTTGACGGCAACCTTTACAGGAGCGGCCTCGATCTTAGCTGCAAGAGCCTCGGCGTCAGCGACGAGCTTAGCCTCTTTGTGAGCCCTCTGGCGCTTTGTCTCCTCAAGCTGCTTGAGAGCGGAAGGAGTAGCTACGGTTGCGAATCCCTGAGGGATCAGATAATTCTGAGCGTAACCGGCCTTTACCTCTACCACATCACCGGCCTCGCCGAGAGTGGCAACTTCTTTCTTCAAAATGATCTTCATAATCTAGCTCTCCTATTACTTGAGAAGGTCAGTCACATATGGAAGCAGAGCAAGAGAGCGAGCCCTCTTGACGGCCTGGGCCACCTTCCTCTGGAACTTTAGGGAAGTACCGGTGATACGGCGAGGGAGAATCTTTCCCTGCTCGTTCAGGAACTTCTTGAGGAACTCAGGGTCCTTGTAGTCGACATACTTGATACCTGCCTTCTTGAAACGGCAGTACTTCTTCTTCCTTACCTCGACTGTCGGAGGGTTCAGATAGCGGATTCCAGTGTTGTTTGAATCATTCTGTGCCATATTGTAATCCTCCCTTGATTAAGCGTTTTCTTCATTGGTCTGTTCCTCGGCAGGAGCCTCGACTTCAGGAGTCTCTGCTACCGGTTCTTCTACCGGAGCCTCGACAACCGGCTCTGCTGCAGGTGCCTCGACAGGCTCAGCTGCAGGAGCAGCCTTTGCCTTACCACGGTTCTCCCTGCGGTGCTCAGCGTAAGCTACAGCGTCCTTGTCCAGGGCAACGGTAAGGAACCTGATGATCCTCTCATCACGGAAATACTGGGTTTCGAGAATTTCCACGAAAGTAGGCTCAGCCTTGAATTGAATAAGATAATAGAATCCCGAGGTCTTGTGCTGGATAGGATATGCCAGCTGACGGAGGCCCCAGTCCTCTTCGTACACAACCTCACCGCCATTGTCGGTGATAAGCTTGGTGTACTTGGCAACCGCTTCCTTCATCTGCTGTTCAGACAAAACGGGAGTTGCAATGAAAACGGTCTCGTACTGTTTTAACATCTTGTGTAATTGTTTAATAATAAATAAAATACAGCCCTTTTTGGAACGTATGCCAACCAAAAAGGACTGCAAATATAGACAATTAATCTGTAATCAGCAAATTATTATTTCTCGGGAATATTCTCCAGTACTGCTGCTACAAACTTCCAGGCATTGGCCACGGTGTCGATCTTGACCCTCTCGTCAGGAGAATGTGGATGGACGATGGTCGGGCCTATCGAAACCATCTCCCAGTTCGGGTACTTGGCGCCCATTATCGCACACTCCAGACCGCCGTGGGTGGCAGTAATCTTCAGATCCTTCCCAAAGAGCTTGCGATAGGTATCCTCGAGGACTTTGATCATAGGAGTGCCCAGCTTCGGAGTCCAGCCGCTGTAAGCACCTGAAAGGGTGTATTCAGCTCCGGCAAGTTCGAATACGAACCTGATGGAATCGGCAAGTGACATCTTTGCAGCATCGATAGAGCTCCTGGTGAGAGAATGGACGGTGAGATGGTTCTTTACAGTACGTACCATTGCCATATTGGTGGAAGTCTCGGTCAGTCCCGGGAGGGTGTCGCTAATCCTCTCCACTCCGTGAGGGCAGGCAAGGATAGCCTTGACGGCCTTTGAGATCAAGGTAGGGCTGATATAGCGTGCTGCAGGCTTGCTTAGCTTGTCATAAAGCAGGATCATATCGGGATCCGAATACTGGTATTCGAACTTGGATTCCTCGAACTTGCAGAGGACGATATCCTTTACCTTGCGGGATTCCTTGGAAGGGATAACGATGTCGGCCTCGGCCTCGAACGGGATGGCGTTCCTCAGGGAACCACCGGTGATGTTGGCGACCTTGACCTCAGGGCACTCGGTAAGGACAGCGTTCAGGATCCTGCAGAGGACCTTGTTCGCATTACCCCTGAAGAGAGATATATCCATTCCTGAGTGGCCTCCCTTCAATCCCTTTACGGTAACCTTGTAGCCTACGAATCCCTCTTCCGGAGTCTTGTAGGTCCGGTAATGGAAGTCTGCACAGCCTTCGATTCCTCCGGCGCATCCGGTGCAGAGCTCGCCTTCTTCCTCAGAGTCGAGGTTGAGAAGGATGTCGCCCTTGAGGATGCCCGGCTTGAGAGCTTTGGCTCCGGTCATTCCGGTTTCTTCGTCATATGTGATGAGGGCCTCGAGAGGTCCGTGCTTGAGAGACTTGTCTGCAATGGCGGCAAGAGCGATGGCGACACCGATTCCGTCGTCGGCTCCCAGAGTCGTACCCTTTGCGCCTACCCACTCCCCTTTTATCTCAGTCTGGATTGGGTCTGTCAGGAAATCGTGGACGGTGTCTGCAGTCTTCTGCGGGACCATATCCATATGGGCCTGCATAATGACACCCTTCCTGTTCTCAAATCCTGGAGTTGCAGGAGCTGAGAATATGATATTGCCGGTGTCGTCGCGGCGGACATCCACTCCGTGTTCCTTTCCCCATTTGAGGAGATATTCCTGGACCTTTCCTTCGTGCTTCGAAGGACGTGGGACTTGTGTCAGACCGTAGAAGTTCTCCCAAACGGCCTTTGGTTGCAAATCTTTGATCGTCATAGTGTTATGATTAAAATGTGTTAATTTTCGCTAAAGTGGGAAATAGCTCTCGGTACCGAGCTGGTAGACTGGAATCCTGTCCTGGAGGATAGGATTCTCGCCGTCTGTGAGGACTACCTTGCAGATAGCGGGGATCCTGTAGACGGCCACCGCACCCCTCGCAGAAGAAGCCTTTCCTTCAGGCTGGGTGATCTTCTGCGGTGTGAGCTCCAGCAGGTAAGGTCTACCGGACATATTGTCGGCCGAGACGATCCCGTCGGCATCGGAGAGGCGGAAGGCGACATATGTCTGTTTCTTCTGGTCCTTGTCCGGAATCACGTCGCATTTGAGAGTCTGGGTCTGGTAGTCGCTGTAACCTATGAACAACGACATATATTCCTTCTCGAGGGCTGCTATTTCTGCAAGTGCAGCGCCCATAGCTTCCCCGCTGTAGGTTGCGTCGGTGTCCCCGATCACGATCTGGACCCTCTTGCGGCGGAGCTCGAACAACATATCGGCAGCTTCCTTTGCCCTCTGTTCCAGGGACTTCTGGACAACCATACTCTGCTGTACGCCGATACGGTTGCCATCTACTCCGCGGAATAGGGTGGTTGCCTCGGAAGTCAGGTTCGAGTTGACACCCTTGTCCGAAAAGTCTCCGGTAGCCTGGGAAGAGAAACGGAACTTGGACGTATTCCCGAAATTACCATCGTTGACGGCTATGAGCCCCTGGGAGGTCAGGGTAACGAAAGAAGGGACCGCGTTCTTGCCCGGGTTCAGGAAGTAACGGTTGTTCTGGTCGGCTTCGATGCACGGCGTCATCCTGACTGCCGACAAGGTACAGGTGGAGCGGTCCTCCAATCCTGCCTCGACTCCGAGATACTTCTGGGCATACCTGGCATAAGGACCGGCGTGGAAATATTCACGCACGGCTTCAACTTCCAGGGATATGGTAGTCTGTGGAAGTGCATAGGAAACCGGCCCGGAAGGGTCCTGGGCGGACAGTTTTCCTACCGGAAGGATCGTTGCAGCAATTAACAGCGCTGCGAGTGTTCTAATCTCTTTCATATCAGTCTTACATTTGATTATCTTTTCCATCTCCTGTGGGTCCAGAGGTAGCCGTAAGGATATTTCTCGATATCCGCCTGGAGAAGCGAATAGTATTTCTGCATTATCTCGTGAGGACTCACCTCGGACGCATCCCGGCAGATTTCGGTGAAGCTCCATTCGTAATGTCCTTTCGAAACCGGAGCTATGGACATATACAACACGGCGAGGCCGAACTTGTGCGCGACGGAAGCTCCTCCAAGCATAGTCTTGGTCGGCTGGTGGAGGAAATCCACCGTGTCGTTTGCAGTGGCACCCTTGTATGGGCACTGGTCGGTCGGGAAAATGTACAGCATCTTCCTTTTCCCGTTGGCGACGGCGAACCTGAGCACCTTCTCGGTAGGAATATATCCTTTGAATCCCCTGTTAAGGATCGGAGCGCAGCGGTTATCACACAGTATTTCGTCCCACATCCTGTTTTTCAAAGGCTTGTATACCACGGCCATATTGTCGAGGTCGAATACATCCAGGTCGAACGGGGACTTCTTTTCCAGGCCGGTACGGTAGTCGTAGCAAAGGAGCCCACCGGTAAGCTCCCAATTGCCGAAATGGGAATTAAGGAGGACGACTCCCTTGCAGTTTTTATATGCCGCCTCACAGACTTCCAGATTGGTGAATTCCACAAGATGCTGCCTGCGCAGACGTTCCGGATTACGGCAACTGCCGAACCATATTGTCTCTGCCAGCAAACGGCCGAAATGCCTGTAGAAATCATCTGAGAGAGCCTTCAACTCGGAATACTTCTTTTCCGGGAAGGAACGGGCGAGATTCGTCATCACGACATCCCTGCGGTAACGCATCACATCCTTGAGTATCCACGAGAAAAAGCCTGAACAGGCATAGTGGAATCCCAGAGGAAGCGCGCCCAGGGCCCGTACGAGCCATTTCATCAGAGTCGTTCCAACCTTCATCGGACAATCAGCATTCGTAACTTACAAATATAGCAAAAGCCCTCGAAAAATCATAATCAGCGAACCTGGCCCAGCTTCTTTATCGGGAAGGTGAAATAAGTGTCAGGGAATGGTTCGTTCCTGAGGGTGAAGTGCCACCACTCGGAATCGAGCGGCTTGAAACCGTGCCGGAGCATCGCCCGGCGCAGGATCATCCTGTTGGCGAACTGTGCTGCGGTGATGGCGCGGGCGGATACTCCGCCTGTATATTCACCGGTATCCGGATTGCCGCAGAAATCCGGATGGCTTTCAACTCCGAACCAGTCGAATGTACCTCCCATATCGACCTCCCGTCCGGAAACCATATCGAAAAGCGTCAGGTCCACGGTGCTGCCACGTGTGTGCCCGCTCTTTTCCATAATGTATTCCTGTTCGAAGAGTACGCTTTTATCCACGTCCGGGTAGAAACAGCGCTTGAGCGAAGTGTCGGCCAGGTCGGCCGCCCATCTGACGAAGTGGTCCACGGCTTTCTGCGGACGGTAGGCATCGAATATCTTCAGCCTGTAGCCGAGGGCCTTCAGTTCATCGCTGACTGCCTTCAGGCTGTCGGCGGCCTCGCGGGTAATCAGGGCGGTAGGTTCATCGTAACCGTCCACCCGGTCTCCTACGAAGTTGTAGGTGGAGTGGTAACGTATTTCCAGGATCACATCCGGAATCACGTCCGTGATATTGACGAAATTCTCGGAGCCGTCGGGCCTGCCGGATACGGCATTCCTCCCCGCGGAGCAGGATATGAGCGAAAGCATCAAGAGTGCCAGGGCCGTCGGGCGGACTATGCAGGTAAAAAGTTTCATAATGTTACAGAAAGGCATTAAATCATCGCCGGTTCAAATATAATCGTTTGCCGCGAGAAATAAAAGGAAAGGGCAATGAGCCTCCAAAATTTGGAATGATAAGTACATTTTCGTATTTTAGTGCGATTTATCGAATATTCGTTAATAATTAGCAATATGTTCAAAGGACAACCTAAAGGTCTATTCGCACTCGCCTTGGCAAACACCGGCGAGCGCTTTGGTTACTACACTATGCTGGCCATCTTCATGCTGTTCCTCCAAGCCAAGTTCGGTTGGGATCAGGCGGTGTCCAGCCAGGTTTATTCCATCTTCCTTGCAGCGGTTTACTTCATGCCGGTAGTCGGCGGTATCCTCGCTGATAAGATAGGTTTCGGCAAGTGCGTCGTCACCGGTATCTGCGTGATGTTCCTGGGCTATCTTGCCCTGGCGATACCGACTGCGCCTAATGCCGCCGGTGTCGCCTTGATGATAGGTGCCCTGGCGCTCATCGCAGTCGGAACTGGTCTCTTCAAGGGTAATCTCCAGGTCCTCGTCGGTAATCTCTACGACGATCCGAAGTACGCATCCAAGAGAGACAGCGCTTTCAGCCTGTTCTATATGGCCATCAACATCGGTGCGATGTTCGCTCCTTCTGCAGCTACCGCCATCACCAACAGGTCCCTGTCAAAGGCCGGCCTGATCTACAAGGCCGACATCCCTGCCCTCGCCCACCAGTTCATGAACGGAACCATCACTCCGGAGAACACCGAAAAGCTCACCGGCCTGATGGGCCAGATGCCTGACACGGCTATCCAGGGAATGGGTCTCGAAAGCTTCTGCCCTTACTATATCGAGAAACTTGCATCTTCTTACAATATGGGCTTCGCGGTCGCCTGCGTTTCCCTTATCCTTTCCATAGCCATCTACCTCGGATGCCGCGCCTGGTTCAAACACGCCGACGTCAACGCAAAACAGGCGAAGGCCAGCGAGCACTATGTCGAGCTTACTCCTAAGCAGACCAAGGACCGCATCGTCGCCCTCTGCCTCGTGTTCGCAGTCGTCATCTTCTTCTGGATGGCATTCCACCAGAACGGACAGGCTCTAACCTGGTTCGCGCGCGACTACACACAGAGCTTTGCTGAAGGCTGGAGCAGGATAGGATTCAACATCTGGGCTCTCGCGTTGATAGCAGTCTCCGTATATACCTTGTTCGGTGTGTTCCAGTCGGAGAAGAAGACCGGAAAGATCATCTGCGGCCTGGTCACGGCAGCCCTTTGGTGCGGCGCCTACGGCATCTACAAAGGCCTCGACAATCCTCTCGAGATCTACCCTCAGCTCTTCCAGCAGTTCAACCCGTTCTTCGTGGTCGCCCTGACTCCGGTGTCAATGGCCATATTCAGCGCTCTCGCCGACAAGAAGGATGAAAAGCATCCTGACGGCCGTGAACCTTCAGCACCTATGAAGATCGGTCTCGGTATGTTCGTCGCGGCTCTCGGTTACCTCGTGATGATATTCGCATCCAAGGGACAGGCCTCTCCTGCCGCGCTCAACGGTACCGTATCCCCTGATCCTGTCGTTCCGACTTACCTTATGGGGACATACCTCGTCCTTACTTTCGCGGAGCTCCTGCTCAGCCCTATGGGTATCTCATTCGTCTCCAAGGTGGCTCCTCCTAAGCTCAAGGGTCTTATGATGGGTCTATGGTTCGCTGCTACCGCCGTCGGAAACTACCTCAGCTCGATCCCAGGCCTGCTTTGGAAGAGGGTATCCCTTACCGCGAACTGGGGCATACTGATGGCCCTCTGCGTCGCTGCAGGTCTGGTTATGTTCGCAATGCTGAAGAAGCTTGAGGCTGCGACAAAAGACTGATGATTAATAAATTAACGCGAGGATGTGTTCCTTGCAGCTGATGCCAGCTGCTTTTCGTATTCGAAGTTCATATCCTTGATCCTTGCGAAGGTTTCGGAGTTGCGCACTATGGTGCCGTCTTCGGAACCTTCTGCTATTATCTCGAAGGAATCCTGCGAATTGTCAGCCAAGATCCAGCGGTTGCAGATCGGCATATATTCGCGGAAAAGGTAATGGAGTCCGAGATTGTAGCGCCTCCTGATGGTATCTTCCTTGATATTGTGACCGCCGGCAGCCACCCTGGCCTTTACACGGGAAACCGCGAGGTCTGGAGAGTTGAGCCAGAGGTAGAGGATGGTGACGTAATAGCCCTTTTCCTGGGCCAGCGTAGCCATCTTGAGCATAGACCTGGTAGCCAGGGTCGTCTCGATGCAGAAATCCTCGTTACGGTCCAGCAAGTATCTCATCTTCATCAGCATAAACCGGCTTGCAGCCACGTACGCGCTCTCGGGATTGAAGGGAGCGAGACTTTTGGCGAATTCGTCGGAGTTGACGAATTCCCTGCATCCGAACAGTTCCGGCAACAGGGCGTATGACGCCGTGGTCTTGCCGGAGCCGTTGCAGCCTGATATGATGAAGAGCCTTGGCATAATCTATCATTTAGGATGGGTCACTCCATAGCCGAACAAGGCGAAATCCCCCTTGCACGGATCCCCAGGGAATATGTCCGCGAAAGAAGAAGTAATTTCGGTCACAGTGCGGATGTCCTTCTGTTTCCTGCACGTCAGGCCCAGATCGACCGCCACGTCGTGGACGTGGACATCCAGCGGGATAAGTAGGCTGGCCGGATCCGTATCTTTCCAGATACCGAGGTCGACCTTTCCGTCGTCGCGGACCATCCAGCGGCGCATCATATTGATCTTCTTGTCCGGAGCTTTCGGGTCCGGCTTCTGGCCGAACACCTTGACTCTCATATTCCCTTGTGTCAGAGGCTCCAGGGAAGGCATCGACAAGTACAGGTCCCGGAGCCTGGAGCAGATGGCCGCAACTTCGGACCATTTGACTGTACGGTGGATGCTCGCGTCGTCGGAACGGTATTCGCCGCGCATAACGTAATCATAAGGTTTCCAGGACATTTCATCGAACAGCCTGGTGCAGTCGCGCACTATCATCGCCCGTCTTCCCCAGGCGAAGTGGGCGGCGAAAACTGCTGCCACCTCGATGTCAGCGAGGGAGCAATTCCCTGCCCTGAATGCGGCCAGGAAACGCTTCGGGAAGGCTATCGGGTCCTCCCTGAAATACTTTTCGTCGTTATATTCCTCAGCCCAGTCGATAAGCCGGGATCGAATCTCACTGTCCATCCTCCCTAAGTTTTTCAACGGCCCACGTCATCACCTTGGCCGGTGCCTTCTTCATTATCAGCAGGTCGCGCATCTTCTCGAAATACGGCTGGGTGAACCTGAAATAGTCCTTCAGGCCTGCACAGAGGGTATTCCTTGCTTCGCCGCGGGGATTGCGGTCGAAGCGGTGCTTCGGACATTCCCCCCTGCAAGCGAAGTAGAAGCGGCATTTCATACACTCCTTCGGCAGGGTCGTCCTCTTCCCCACTCCGAAACGGAAACGTTTTGGGTCATCATATATTTCCGCCAGCGGCCTTTCCCTGATATTCCCGAGAAGATACTCCGGATAGACGAAATGGTCGCAGTTGTAGACGTCTCCGTTATGCTCCACCACCAGGCAGTCTCCGCAGGTTTCGCACATAGAACATACTCCCGGCTGGACCCGGCAGTACTGCGCCAGCGTCGCATCGAACATCTGGACAAAATACTCACCCACGTCACTCACCACCCACTCCTTGAATATGTCCGTCAGGAACTGTCCGTAGGCTTTTGCACCGATGCTCCACGGGGCCAGACGGGCTCCTTCCGTCTGCGGGGATACGATGACCGGGCGATGCCAGTCAGGTACGTCGACGACGTGCTCCACGGCAGGAAGGAACTGCATATAATGGCTGCCGATGGACTTGAAGAACGAATATATCTCCTTCCCTCTTCCTTCGCACATCGAATTGACGACGCTCAAGGTATTGAATTCCACTCCGTAATCCTGGAGCATCTTCACCGAATCCATCACCCTGCTCCAGGTCGGCCGTCCCTGCTTGTCCCTCCTGAAAGCGTCGTGGATGTCCTGCGGCCCGTCCAGCGATACACCCACGAGGAATCCGTTTTCCTTGAAGAAACGGCACCACTCTGGATCCACGAGGGTCGCATTGGTCTGTATGGTGTTGGTTATCCTCTTCCTGCCGGCGAATTCCTTCTGGAACTCGATTGCCTTGCGGTAGAAACCCATCCCGATGAGCAGAGGTTCTCCTCCGTGCCAGCAGAAAGTCACTTCGTCCACTGCGTTCGCTGTGATGTACTGCCGGATATATTCCTTCAGCAATCCTTCGTCCATCAGGGATTCCTTCCCTCCGTACTGGACCGCCTTGTCGAGATAGTAGCAATATGTGCAATCCAGGTTGCAGGTGGAGCCGGCTGGCTTCACCAGGGAGGAAAAAGCCACAGGGCGCATCTCTTTCCGTGCGTCTTGCAAGGTTATGGTTTTGGAATTGTCCATTGCGGCCCCAGATGGTTCAATGGAATAAAAATAAGCAAATAATCTCAGATGACAAAGTAATTGTTAACTTTGCGATATGTTGAAGAAACGAGTAATGACAGGCATCGCGGCAGGTAGCGCACTCTTTACGGCATACCCCGCCCTGGCGCAGTACAGCCCTGTCCCTGAATACAAAGGAAAGATCGGGAGAACCGTTGACGAGACCCAGACAAACTATCCGCTCCACAATCCAGTAGCGATCCCGGGTTCACCGAACGTGATCTGGATAATACTGGACGACACCGGTTTTGGCACTTGCTCCGCTTTCGGAGGACTCATCGAGATGCCGATTATGGATTACCTGGCGGATAACGGGTTGAGATTCAATAATTTCCACACAGCATCCATCAGTGCGGCCACTCGCGCCTGCCTCATCACGGGAAGGAACCACCACGCCAACCATATGGGCAGGTTCAACGACGACAAGTACGGGGCTCCCGGCTATGACACGTACCTCCCTATGGAAAACGGTACGATCGCCGAGATACTCAGGGAGAACGGCTACGCGACTTTCTGCGTCGGTAAATACAACAGTACCCCGTTTGAGAATAGTACTAATGCAGGTCCGTTCAACCGTTGGCCGACCGGCCGCGGATTCGACCATTATTTCGGCTACAATCCTTCTACCGGTGCCAGCGACCAGTGGCATCCCCTTATGTACCGCGACACACACCGTGAGCCGGAAGATACGTCCGGACGTCCCGTCGTGATACGTATGGTAGATGAAGCCATAAACTACATAGCCGACCAGAAGAGTGCAGCTCCGGAACAGCCGTTTTTCCTGTATTTCGCCCCCGGGACATCGCATACTCCTTTCCACGCATCGAAGGAATGGATAGACAAGTACCACGGCAGGTTCGATAGCGGATGGAACGAATATGCCCGTGAAACGCTCCGCAGGCAGCTCGAAATGGGGATAGTCCCGAAAGGGACCGAGCTTCCTGCCACTAATGCAGACGTCGAGGACTGGGAATCCCTTACTGATGACCAGAGGGAACTGTATTCCAGGCAGATGGAGGTCTTCGCCGGATTCCTGAGCGAGACCGACCACGAGATAGGCCGGCTGATAGATTTTCTCAGGCGGATAGACCAGCTGGACAACTCCCTGATAATATTGGCATTAGGAGATAACGGCGCATCCGGAGAAGGCGGCAGGACCGGAGGCCGTGACCTTTCTCCGCAGGAGGAAAAGGAATTCATAGCGGAAGAACTGGCCAAATATGACCACTACGGAGACGAGCGCACAAGCCCGTTCTACCCGAACGGATGGGCGCAGGCCTGCAACACTCCGTTCCGTTACTACAAGAAATGGGCTGACTACGAAGGAGGCACCCACGACGGCCTGATAGTGTTCTATCCTGCTGGAACCAAGGAGACCGGAGGAATACGCACCCAGTACACCCACGTCACGGACATCCTTCCGACTACGGTGGAGCTCACCGGAAGCAAAGTGCCCGAAGTCATCAACGGATACAGGCAGACTCCGATATACGGAACCAGCTTCGCCTATGCTGTCACTTCCGAGGACAACGACGTAAAGGACCGTAAAAGGCTCCAATACTACGAACTGAATACATCCTACGCATTGTACAAGGACGGATGGAAGCTGGAAGTACCGAACGGTGACATCAACGGTCTTCGCAAGAAGATTTATCCTGATACCGGGATCCACCTTTACAACCTCAAGGAAGATTTCAACGAGAGCCACGACCTGGCCGCCAAGTATCCCAAGAAAGTCAAGGAACTCCTGGCTGAATTCGAAAAGGAAGCTGTCCGGAACCAGGTCTTCCCTCTCAAGGACGGGAAAGTGGCCGACCCTGCCTACCCCAACCCACAACGTCCTCACTATGACATATTCACGGGAGCCCGCGGATGGGGAGAATATCCTTTCTTCGACGGGACACAGGGAAAGCCGTACACCCTTTCCGTGCATATAGACGAGGCCGGAGACCACCCGAACGGTGTCCTGGTTTCCCAGAACCAATTCGCACTCTACGTACTGGACGGGACGCTCATATATGCCACTTCAAGCGGCGAGAAACTTGTCGCGGACCGCAGATTGCCAGCAGGGGCATCAGTGGTCAAGGTAGTAGCCGAGCACAAAGGCAAACGTTCGGTAATCCACCTGTCGATAGATGACGTTCCGGTCGGAAGCATAGAGCTTTCGGCGAAGATGAATATGCCGGGAAGACTCAATGCCATCCAGGTAGGCAGGCAGTGGGGCGTCCCGGTCAACGAAGACTACACCTCGCCTTTCCTGTTCTCAGGCAAGATTTTCAAGGCAAGCATAGATATCGTGCAATAACGGATGGGATACGGAAAAGAACATTACCTGGGGCTGTTCCGGGTGACGGAAGACCAGCTGGCAAGACTGGTCAAGGAAGGACTGGACGGAGGAGGCAGCTACTGTGACCTATTCTTCGAATATTCCACTTACAGCGAACTCCTGCTCAGGGACGGAATAGTCTCGTCCGGAGGGTTCCACATTGACTACGGAGTGGGAATCAGGGTGCTGAAAGGTGAACGTACCGGTTATGCGTATTCCGAGAGTACGGACCGGAAGTCAATGCACGAAGCCGTCGTGGCCGCATCGAAGATCGCTGCTTCTTCAGCGACTTCCAAGCCGGAGTGGTTCACCAAAACTCCCTGCCTGAGAGAGCCTGGAAGGGGTCAATATGCTACCGAATGGAGCTGGAGAGACTCGGATGCAAAGGTATTCGTTCCAGTTATGGAGAGTCTCCAGAAGCGGATTTCCGAAAAGGATCCCCGGGCCGCCAAGATCATCGTCTCACTGTCCGGACAGGCCAGCGACATCCTGATGTACAACTCTTTCGGAGAACTTACCTTTGATACAAGACCGATGGGGACACTGGCAGCCACCGTCGTTTTCATCAAGGACGGCAGGATAGAGTACAAGACGGTCTCCAGAAGTTTCAGGACAGGGACCGGAATGCTGACCGATTCCCTGGTGGAAGAGATTTCCGACGAGGCGGTTTCCGGCATCGACGACAGGTTCGCTGCAAAGCGTCCGAAAGGCGGGAAGATGCCGGTGGTGATGGGTGCCGGAGCATCCGGTATCCTGCTGCACGAAGCTATGGGACACGCCTTCGAGGCAGATTTCAACCGAAAAGGCCAGTCCGTATTCAGCGGGAAGATCGGCAGCAAGGTATGCGATGAAAGCATATCGATCGTGGACGACGGTACTATACCCGGAAACCGCGGATCGATAGTCTACGACGACGAAGGCATCCCGGCGCAGAAAACCTATATGGTCAAGGAAGGTATCCTCACTTCCTACCTCCACGACAGGATAAGCGCATCGTTCTATGGCGTCGCTCCTACCGGCAACGGAAGGAGGGAATCGTTCCGTTACGCACCAATCCCGCGTATGAGGGCGACCTATATGGAAAGCGGGAAAGCCGGCAAGGAGGACATCATCGCATCCGTCAAGAAAGGAATATACGTCGACCAGTTCAGCAACGGACAGGTACAGATCGGGGAAGGTGACTTCACTTTCTTCGTAAAGAGCGGTTATCTGATTGAGAACGGGCGGCTTACGGCACCGGTTAAAGACATCAACATAATCGGCAACGGGCCACAGGCCTTGGCCGACATAGTAGCGGTAGGAAACGACCTCAAGATCGATCCCGGCGCCTGGACCTGCGGCAAAGGCCAGAGCTGTCCGGTTTCGTGCGGTATCCCGACGGTCTTGGTCAGCAACCTGACAGTAGGAGGAGTATGATATGGAAGAAGTGATCGGAATATTGGACCCGCAAGAGATAGCGCTGGCGGAAAAATGTCTTGAGACAGCCCTGGACAAAGGTGCCCAGAAAGTACGTATAACCTTGAACAAGAGCCTGATGGATTTGTTCGGGACCCTCAACGGAGAGTTGGACAAAGTTTCCCACTGCCTCGACAGGTCGATGGGCGTCAGCCTGTTCGCTGACGGCCGGTTCGGCAGCTTTTCGACCAACCGGCTCGCGGAAGAAGACCTGGAATTATTCCTGGACAGATCCCTGGCAACGGTAAGGATGCTTGCTGAAGACAGTTTCCGGGACCTTCCGGACCCCGGCAGGACTGCCAAGGATGCTGTCACCGGGAAAGAGCTCGACCTGGTGGACGGATCCTATGCCCGCCTGACTTCGGGCGAAAGACTCAGGATAGCTATGGATGCCGCGATATTCAAGGCCCACGAGGGAGAGGACCTTATCTCGGAGGAAGGAGAGTATTCGGATTCTATCGCGGATACCCTTATCCTGGATTCGAACGGCACCAGATGCCGCCACACCGAGACCTCTTTCGAATACGGGGTGGAGACTACCATCCGCGACAGCAGCGGCAACCGGTATTCCGGTTTCTGGTGGGATGCCTCCACGAGGCTTCGGGACCTGGACAGCGGGATATGTGGGGAAACCGCTCTAAGCCGAGCCAGAGCCCAGGTGGGACCCCGGATTATTCCTGGAGGCGAATATAATATGGTGGTAGACAGCGAAAAAGCATCCCGCCTCGTCACTCCCCTCCTGAACGCGCTCAATGCATATTCATTGCAGCAGAAGAACTCTTTCCTGCTCGACACCCTCGGGAAAGAAGTATTCCCTCAGTTCCTTACGATAATGGACAGGCCAAGGGAGGCTGGACGCAGCGGTTCTAGGCTCTTCGATTCAGAAGGTGTTGCCACACAGGAAACTCCCATCATAGAAAACGGAGTAGTCAAAGAGTATTTCGTGAATACTTATATGTCCCGCAAGATGGGAATCGCTCCTACCGTCGAAGATGCCGGAAGGCCGGTCGTGCTGCCGTGCATAAGCGGAGGCGGCCCAGTACAAGGCATTCTGGACAGAAAAGGGATTATGGGACTCGTCGGCGACGGAATCCTCGTGACCGACTTCAACGGTGGCAACAGCAACCCTGCCACAGGGGACTTTTCCTTCGGGATCGAAGGTTTCCTGTTCAAGGACGGAGCCATCGTCCATCCTGTCCGCGAAATGCTCATTACAGGCAACCTGAAGGACCTCTGGAACAATCTGATAGCCGCCGGGAACGATTCGAGGCGCTGTATGTCAAAACTTATTCCTACCTTAGCATTTTCAAACGTAAGTTTTAGTTCATAAAGAATAGATATGAAAGTTGAAAAGAACAAAGTGGTCTCACTGACCTACGAGTTGATCGTGGACGGACAGCTTGCCGACAAGGCTGACGAGAACCGTCCTCTGGAATACATCCACGGCACCCATATGCTGCTTCCGAAATTCGAAAGCGAAGTGGAAGGCAAGGAGCCGGGCGAAACCTTCGCGTTCACCCTGACTCCGGAAGAAGGTTACGGCACTTTCGATGAAAGCCGGCTGATCGACCTTCCGAAGGAAGCTTTCACGGTCGACGGAGTAGTCAGGGACGACCTTCTCGTCGTCGGACAGATCATTCCTATGATAAGCGACACAGGAAACGTAGTCCAAGGTACCGTATACAAGGTCGAAGAGAACAGCGTCACCATGGACTTCAACCACCCGATGGCAGGTAAGACCCTGAACTTCACCGGCAAGGTCACCGAGGTCAGGGATGCTACAGAAAAGGAGCTCGCCGAAGGTCTCCACCACCATTGCCACAAACACGGCGGTGACGACGAATGCTGCCACGACAAAGAAGGTGGTTGCTGCAAGGACAAAGAATAGAGCAGTGAAAACAGCGGTCGTCATACTGAACTGGAACACGAAGGATTACCTTGCAAGGTTCCTTCCCGGACTCCTGGCATCAATGCCGGAAGGAGCAGAGGTCGTAGTCGCAGACAGCGCCTCGACTGATGGCTCCCTGGGGATGCTTTCCGCCAGGTTCCCGTCAGTCAAGCAGATACGCCTTGACCGCAATTACGGTTTCACTGGTGGATACAACAGGGCTTTCAAGGAGCTGTGCTCGATGGAGGAAGCCGCCGGAATGGAATACTTCGTACTGATAAATTCCGACGTCGAAGTCTCTCCAGGATGGCTGGAGCCCCTGATTGCCTGGATGGACCGCCATCCCGACTGCGCAGCCTGCGGCCCGAAGATAAGGTCCTATTCAGCTAAGGAGAACTTCGAGTATGCCGGTGCGGCGGGAGGCCTGCTGGACAGGTTCGGATATCCATTCTGCCGTGGCAGGGTGCTCAAGCGCGTGGAGAAGGATCTGGGCCAGTACGATTCCCCGGCGGATGTATTCTGGGTAAGCGGTGCCTGTATGCTCGTCCGCAAGGAAGAATTCCTCAGGATGGGAGGTTTCGACGACAGGTTCTTCGCGCATATGGAGGAGATCGACCTTTGCTGGAGACTCCAGCTCGAAGGGAAGATGATTTGCATCGTCCCGGAGTCCACGGTATTCCATATCGGAGGCGGTACCCTGCCTGAAAATTCCCCTTGGAAGCTGAAACTCAACTTCAGGAACAATCTCCTGATGCTGGAGAACAACCTGGCCAGGACATATGCACTGTCGGAAATACGCGAACTGGTCCCGGAAAAGGCTACTCCGAAGGCCTGCAGGAGGGCAAGATGGACCATATTCCTGAGGATGTGCCTGGACCGCTGCTCCGCCTTTGTGTACCTGCTGAAGAAAGAAAAGGCATCATATAGAGCGGTTGCAGAAGCGCACAAGGAATTCAGGTCCCTCAGAAGAGGTATCAAAGTGTCTGATATTCAGGAATATGCCTCCACCCATAGGCGTATTGCCATCCCATCTCTTTTTCCGGAATGGATCGTGCCTTTGGCATTTACGAAGGGAAATGGTATATTTGACTACTTAAGGAAAAGGATATGAAAATCGTAATTCAGGGTGCCGGTGAAATCGGATCGCATCTGGCGAAGATGCTGAGCCGGGAAGCCAACGACATCACCGTCATCGACGACAGCATCCAGAGGCTTTCCAACATAAGCTCCATCGCCGATGTCATCACGGTCCAGGGCCCTCCGTCTTCGCTGAAACATATGCGCGAAGCAGATGTCCAGAATGCGGACCTTTTCATCTCCGTGGTTCCGAACGTACCGCAGGATGTCAACATCGTAAGCGCCCTGCTGGCAAAGAACCTCGGTGCCAAGAAAGTAACGGCAAGGATCGACGACGATGAGTTCCTCATTGCGGAGAACAAGTTGCTGTTCAAGCAGATGGGCATCGAATTGATGTTCTATCCCGAAAAGCTGGCAGCCGACGAGATATTCGAACTCCTCAAGCATTCCTCGTCCGAATCCATAGACTTCGCAAGGGGGAAACTCCAGGTCGAAGTCTTCAGGCTCGAAGAAGACTCCCCTCTCCTGGATATGAAGATTGCCGAGTTCGCCGCCATCACTACGAAGGACGAACTCCAGTTCAGGGTGATTGCGATCTCCAGGGACGGGGTGACCATAATGCCGAAATACGACACCAAGTTCAGGTTCCACGACCTGGTGTACATAATCGCGACACGCGAAGGAATCCTTTTCCTGAAGAAGTTCCTCGGAAAGAACAATGTCGAGATAGACAACGTGATGATCCTCGGAGGATCCAGGATTGCTGAACTTGCCGCAGCCCAGCTGAGCAAGAAAATCAGTACCGTGAAGATCCTCGAGAAGAACAGGGAAAGAGCGATGGAACTTTCCGAAAAGCTCGACGACAATGTCATTGTGGTCGTAGGCGACGGCAGGAATTCCGACCTCCTCCTGGAAGAGGGCATCAAGGATTACGATGCCTTCCTCGCTCTGACAGGAAAGGATGAGGCCAATGTGCTAGCCTGCGTGATAGCCAAGAAATTCGGCATCGAGAGGACCATAGCCGAAGTGGAGAACATCGAATACATCCGCCTCGCGGAGGAAATGGGAGTCGACTCCGTCATAAACAAGAAACTGATCACCGCGGGACGTCTGTTCAAGTATACCTTGAGCGGAAAGGCCAGGCTGGTCAAGTATATGAGCGGTACCGATACCGAAGTCCTTGAATACACAGTACCTCCTGGGAGCGGCATTACCAAAGCCACCCTCAAGGACCTCACGTTCCCGAAAGACGCCGTCATCGGCGGAGTGATAAGGGGAAGCGAGTCCTACATAGCAATCGGTACCACCAAGATAGAGCCATACGACAGGGTCGTCGTGTTCGCCCTTCCTTCCGCAGTCAAGGAAATCGACAAATTCTTCAAGTAAAAGGAAGCCGGTCCGCTACACGGACAGTTCCAGCCAACGAGTCTCCTTTTCATCCAGAAGTGCCGACACCTCTGAGAAACGGAGAGAGACTTCCTGCAATTGCACTACATCGGTCAGTCCCCCGTTGAGTTTTGATTCCAGTTCGGACTTCTCAGCGGAAAGGGACTCGATGTCCTTCTCCAGCTGCTCCAGTTCCCGGGTCTCCTTATAACTCAGTTTTCTCGGCGCATCATTCTTGGAAACACTTGATACAGTGTTGTTTGCAGGCAATGTCTTCGCACTGCGTCCGGCTTCGCGCGCCGCCGACCTTCGAGCGGATTCATATTCTTTCAGATACTCGCGGTACTGGCTGTAGCTGCCTATGAAATCTTTCACTGCACCATCACCGCAGAAAACGAAAAGGTGATCCACCAGACGGTCCAGGAAATGACGGTCGTGTGAAACGAGGATAAGAGTTCCCTTGAATTCCTTCAGGTATTCTTCCAAGATATTTATCGTGACGATATCCAAGTCGTTGGTCGGCTCGTCCATCACTAGCAGGTTCGGCTGCTGCATCAGGATGGTGAGCAAGTAGAGCCGCCGTTTCTCGCCTCCCGAGAGTTTGGAGATACGGTTGTTGAGCATATCGTGAGGGAACAGGAACCTGCCTAGCAGATGTGTGTCGTTCACCGTCTCCAGGACGGTCTGACGCTCGTCGAAATGTATTCCGGACTGACGGTAATAGCCGATTTTGAGGGACTCTCCCCTTTCGATCACGCCGCTCATCTCTCCCGGGTCGGAGGGATCCATCATTCCCAGGATAAGGTTGATGAAGGTCGTTTTGCCCACCCCGTTCCGACCTACGATACCGACTTTCTCGTAACGTTGGAAATTGTAGGTGAAATGGCTCAGGTACGGAACTCCTCCATAGCTGAAACACAGGTCCTTGCAGTTCACGATCTTGGTACCGAGCCTGGTGGCCGGCGCCATCTCATCAAGGCTTACGCTGTCTGTCCTGTACACCTGTCCGGCCCTGTCTTTCAGTTCGTAGAAGGCGTTCTTCCTGGCCTTGGCCTTGCCGGTCCTGGCGCAGGGGCTGGCGTGCATCCATTCGAGTTCCCTGCGGAAAAGGTTCCTGACCCGGTCTGTCTCCGCATTGTAGTTGTCTATCCTTTCCTGACGCTTTTCCAGGTAGTTCTGGTAATTACCCTTATAGATGTACACGGAACCACGGTCGAGCTCCATCACGATATTCGCCACGCTGTCGAGGAAATACCTGTCGTGAGTCACCATCAGCAAGGTACATCTCTTGTGTGAAAGATAGTTCTCCAGATACTCTATCGCATCAATGTCCAGATGGTTAGTCGGCTCATCCATTATGAAGAAATCGGCATCTGAAGCAAGCATCACAATGATCGCCACACGCTTGACTTCACCTCCCGAGAGGTCCTTCATCTTCCTGTCTCCGGCGCCGAGGTCGAACGAAGTCATAAGCTGGCGGATCCGCAACTCATAATCAGCCCTATGCTCCGGGTCCAGGTGCTCCATCCATACCGCGCTGTCGGAAAGGATCTGCTCCATAACCGACAACTCAGGATCATAGGTAAATTCCTGCTCCAGGAAAGCTATCCTGATATCCTTCAAGAACATAACCTTGCCGCCTGAATCCGAGCTGTCCTTGCCGGCCAGGATGCGGAGCAGACTGGTCTTGCCGGTTCCGTTCGGTGCGATGAGGGCTATCTTGTCACCTTCATTGATATTGAAACCTATATGCTCGAAGAGTATTTTCGGGCCATAGGATTTGGAAATGTTCTCTATCTGGAGATAGCTCGGCATAGTACCGGAATATAAGGCCTAGAACAATCCTTGAAGATCCGACGGATCATAGTCCTTGAACCACTGTCCGAGCTTTTCCTGTGCCTGGATCTTGATCTCTGGGGTTATGTTCTTCGCAACGGAATATATCGCCCAGGTCAGGGCAGCGAGGTCATCCGCATATCCGGCCATCGGGATTACGTCCGGAATAAGGTCCGTAGGCAGAATCAGGTAGCCGAGGGCTCCCAATATCTTCAGGCGGTCCTTGTGCGGGGTGCCGGCGCTCTTCAATACATAATAGAGCAGCAATGCGGCATATACAAGCTTGATACCGGCTTTGGTCGCTATCTTCCTGAGCTTCTCCCAAAACAGGTTGTCAGAGTATTCCTTCCGGTAATTATCGTAGTTCTGTATCGATCCCATCTTCTGTCGATTGTTTTAGTCAGAGACAAAAATAACAATAAAAATCGGATAGCATACTCTTTTATCCGATCAGTACCTCCCGGTTCAGGAAAGGGTGACCGATTATTATCAGTCACCCTCTCAAGGAATATCAGATAATCAATTACTTGACTACTTCGAATATAGGGCTGGTGCCATCTTCGGCTCCGGCGATACGGTTGGTACCGCCGTTAGTTGCGGTCACGATCTTTGACTGGCCAGTGAAATTGGCAACGCACCTGTAACGGAACTGCATGTCCTTACAAGGAGCTGCAAGAGTATATGTGCAATCCACGATGCTGTTCTTGCTCGAGTTGGTAGAGACATCAAGGTTATATGTAACAGTGTCGTCTCCGACAGTTGCCGTCTGAGTCTCGACAGCAGGCTGCCATCCGTTGCCATCGAAATACTCAAGCATCCAATACCTCAAGCCGGTTGCTGAAATCCTAGTCTGGAAATAGATATGGAGCTTGGTTCCGGTAGGATAGACTGTACCATCCGTAGCGGTGAACAGCCAGTAGTCACCCGACCAGGCACCGACAACGTATGGATGACCGGTACCTCCTACGATTCTCTTGGAGTTGCCGGCGGCATCGACCTCGGTCTTGTCCACCTGGACATACTTGATCGAACCTGTACCGTTTACAGAAGCGTTGGCAGGGACATACATTCCACCATCTCCGGCAGCTTTGTCAAGAACGCCGGCAGTGCCACCGAAAAGGTCGGCATATTCGGCCATCCTGGCAGCGGAGAATGCCCACTTGACACACAATGCGGCAGGGGTTCCGGCCTGGACCACGGTAAGTACGGAAACGAGCTTACCGGAAACGTCGGTCACGGTTATATGGCCTGTCCTAGCCTCTACGGCCGTGTTCTCTGTCACATCGAATGTCATCTCGTTGACGGATACCAGAGCCCTGGTCTTGGTGATCGTAAGCCATTCGGCATCGGATGTGGCGGTGTAGTCGACATTGGATTGTACTCCTACAGAATAGGAAGCGGCATCCTTCTCGATGTTTATCGTGTTGCCACCTACGATGCTGATGAACGGTTCGATTGACTGGCCTGCAGCGCCCTGGACCACAGGGATGCGGAGTTCTGTCTCACCGGAAAGGATGACGATTTCACCCTCACGGAGGTTGGAAAGCTCGCTAGGATCGCAGGTAACTGTCACGGTCTGTTCCTGGTTGGCGGTGCCCGAGGTGACATCGAGGCTGAACCAGCTGGCAGTCGAAGCCAGGGTGTAATCCTGGTCTGAAGTGATGGTGAAGGACTTAGGACCGGTTGGAGTTCCGTCGAATGCAAGGTGGTTCACCGAAGTGACTATGTTTGCAGGAAGGAGGTCAGGTGCGGAACCGTCTCCCTCGGAAACCATCAGGATGATAGGCTGAGGAGCCGTGTGCTGTGCGCTTGCGACAGCCAGACGTGCGGAACCTCCGTTCCTGGCAGCAAGTGCTCCGGCACCGCTGGCCTGCCAGTTGGCGACGCAGCGGAAGCGGAACTGTCCGTGTTCGACATTGCGGCTGAAGGTCACGGTCTCGTTGATAGTCACGTTGGTGGCACCGTCGGCATTCATCGCGGCTGTGTATTCCACCTGCTCTCCAGGGAGATCGGTAGAAACCTTAGGGGTTCCTGCGGTCTTCCAGGTCTTTCCGTCAAGGTATTCGAGGATCCAGTACTTGTGACCGGTAGCGGAAGTACGCGCGCCGAACTGGATCTGTACCACGGAACCGGACTTGATAGGAGCCTCTCCGTAGAAGAGCCAGTAGTCGCCAGGCCAAGGTCCGGTGCAACGAGGATCCTTGCCGGAAATGTCCATATTGAACTTCTTGTTGCCGTCGGTCCCGTCAAGGTCGTAAGGCACGTATTTGATATATCCCTTGCCCTTGATTGCATCGAACTGGTATGTCGTTCCGAAAGTAGCGCTGTTGGCATTCTGGAAATCGGTTGTCTCGATTTCATACTGCAGGTAGATCTGGGCAGCCAGACCTCCGTCGGTAACTTCCGTGACCACGAAATCGTGGATACCGTTCGCCGTTCCGATATAATAGCCGGTCACGGTGACGTTGTGGAGGTCGAGGGCAGGAAGTCCGAGGCTTGCCAGAGGGGCCTCTGCCTTGCCGCCTTCCACATTGTCCACGACGAACTTGCTGGATGAATATGAACCATCAAAGGTTACGAAGGTAACTGCTCCGGGAGCATATGCCTTGAAACCATCGGTGATGTTCTCAGGTGTAGGATAGGATGCCGTTCCGTTCCCGGAGACGAAAGCATCGTAAAGTTTCAGGGCATTGAATCCGTTGAGTTTTACGATATCTCCTGAAAGGGTGACATTGTCGCCGATCTTCAAGCCTGCGGTGGATCCCACGACATACATATTGCTGGAGCCGTCGCTCACGATGAAGCCGCTGTTTGTCAGGGCCATCACCTGGCAGGCACTGGTCTTGACACCGGTACCTTCCTCGAGGGCCATAGCTTCAGAAAGCGAGTATGTAGACGCATTCCTGTACTTGTCTCCCTTCTGGGTGACGTTGATCGTGAGGTTGTCTACCCTTGAACTGCCTTTGACCACGATGGATGCGGTCCTCGGCGAATCCGATCCGTTCTGGTCAACGTGATACGTCACATCGACCGAACCTGTACCGGACTTTGGAGAAATGGTGATCCAGGTGTCCGTTACGTCGGCCTCCCAGTATCCGTCGGCGAAGATCGTCACGACGCCCTCGGTTTCCGGATAAGGCACGGTGATGTCAGTCTCACTCGAAAGGAGAGCCTTTGAATCTTCGAACCCCGCCTCATCCTTGCAGCCGGCTATGGCAAAAGCCAGGACCGACAGCGCAGTAAGCAGGTATATTCTTATATGTTTCATAATTTCAATATTTTAAGGACTAGAATGAAAGACCGTCGTTCCAACCGGGGTTCTGAGTCAGATTATGGTTGAGAGAACGTTCGTTGATAGGAATCGGGTAAAGATAGTCACGTCCCTCGTCGAAACTGAAAGTGATGTTGTGAAGAGGCTCGATGTATCCCCTCGTACCTTCGCTCAGGAACAAGTCAGTTCCAAGTTTGGCGATAACCGTAGCGGTCGAAGCCGAAGGCTTGGTCTGGCCGTCGCCGTAGAGGGCTATATCGTTCTTGCCGTCTCCGTCGATGTCATATACTCCGACACCAGGGAGGTAAATTCCATAGTAAGGACGGGCGAGCAGCGGTCCCCTCTTCCACCTCATCAAGTCGTCGTAGCGGAAGCCTTCCTGGGCAAGTTCAACCGCCCTTTCACGACGGACTTCGAGGATCATTCCGTCAGTCACACCAGGATAGAAATCCTCGGTCTGGAGATAAGGGTCCGGATGAGCGGTTGCGTAGGCGACATCCAGGTGAGGCATATTGACCCTTTCACGTAGCAGGTTGATAGACCTGTCCACATCGTCCTGGGTAATGGTTCCAAGCTCTGCCTTAGCCTCCGCATAGTTCAGGAGGACTTCTCCGTAGCGGAACACCGGAAGGTCGTTGTAAGACCTGTCGAACTTGTCGTAGGCGAGGTTGTTCTCAGGCATTACGAACTTGGCCATCTGGTAGCCGGTAAGGGTGATGTCCGCCTGGACTCCTTCAAGGACCGGTGAATAGGTATACGTTCCGCCGTTCTCGGTAATCCTGCTGTATCCAGGAAGACGGACGGTCTGTCCCAGGCGAGGGTCACGGTCGACGACTTCCTCGGCGAACTGCATCGTCTGCCAGCCTTCCTTGTCGGTGAAGCGGGAGCCATCGGTCATCAGGTAGCAGTTCACGAACTTTTTGGTCAAGCTGTTACGGCCCTGGCTGTTCATAAGGGCAGCCGCTGTGGCGTTGTGCATCAGCTCGGTACCGAAGTCGAAGTTGATGGAAAGGATGTATTCGTCCGTAATCTCATCATAGGAGGAGAACAGGACTGCATAGTCGAGGTTAGGTTTCCCGGAGGAATATACCTTGAAAGGTCCTTCCTTCATAATCCTGTCGGCAGCCTTTGCCGACTCCTCGAGGTAATAGGTGTACGAGTGCTCCGGATAGGAGATATCGTGATACTTCCTGTAAGTTCCTTCGTAGAGGCAGAAACGGGCCTTGAGGGCAAGTGCAGCCCACTTGGTGGCACGGTAGTTATGACCTGAACTGTAGCTTTCAGGAAGGCTCTCGATCGCATAGTCGATGTCCTCGATCATATGGGTCATTATCACCTCGCGGGAATCACGCGGAGCCTGCAGGACTTCGTCGCTGGTGCCCGGCTCGTGGTCGACCCACGGAACATCGCCGTACATCCTGACTTTGTCGAAGTAGAAATATGCCCTGAAGAAACGGCAGAGGCCGGAGTATATCTTGTACGCTTCCGCATCCTTGCAGTTCGCTTCCATATACTCGAGGCAGGTGTTCATCTTCCTGAGGTCGGTCCAGCTCCAGTTACTGCTGGTATTCGGGACTATCCTGTTTGTTCCGCCCTTGACCAGGTCTGAAGGATTGGCCTTTATGTACTGGTCGCTCTGGACATTGTAAGGAGACTTCGGAAGCAGGTTATTGTAGAACGAATTGGTAAAGAGCTGAAGCTCCGTCATATTCGTGAAGTATGTCTCAGGACTAAGCTTGGACTGTGGCTTCTTGTCCAGGATGTCATCACAGGCGGTAAAGACGAGAAGTGCGGCCGCCAATATTACAATATATCTTTTCATAATTGTATTCATTCAAGAATTAAAACGTGATGTCAACACCGAACATATAAGACTTCTGCCAAGGGTAGAAGGCCCTGTTGTAGGAACTACTCCTGTCGAGGGCTCCTTCCGGATCGATGTAGGCAGAATGTTTCTTGATAGGAGAGAAGTACTCGAGGTTTTCCCCGGTGAAGTAGATCCTCATATTGCTCAGACCGACGTGCTTGATAGCCTTCTTCGGAAGTGAATATCCGATCGAGACGTTCTTGATACGGAGATACCTCAGGTTCTGGAGGTAACGGGTGTTGTTGTTGTACAGCTGGCCCTTACCGTTGTAGGCGAGGTATGCCACGGCACGCGGGAAGTAGGCGTCAGTGTTGTTGTAGTCCCATACATCGTCTATGAAGTTCTTCGGAAGGAAGGAATTCATAGGCTGGGAGAACGGACCCCAGAATGCGAATGAATACGGGCTTGGATACCAGTAGTGGTTACCGGTACCCTGGAGGAATACGGACACGTCGAAGCCGGCATAATCGACTCCGAAGGTGAAACCGTACTGGAGGTGAGGCAGGCTGTTACCGATGATCTTGCGGTCTCCCGGATCGTTGACGGTGTTCGCACCGATGCCGATGATTCCGTCACCATCGAGGTCTTCGTACTTCAAGTCACCGGCCTTCCAGATGCCACCGGGTATCTTTCCGTTCACATAGGAGAGATCCACACTGGAGGAATAGGCAGCTGCCTCGTCATCTGTCTGGAAGAGGTCGTTCGCTACGAAGCCCCAGATCTCACCGATCTTCTGGCCCACATAGTAGCTCTTCGCGAAAGTCTTCTCTTCGTTCTCGAACTTGGTGATCTCGGAATCATAGTCACTCAAGGTCGCGCGGAAGTTGTAGCCGAACGGCCTTCCGCCCAGCATCACCTGGTCCTTCCAGGCAAGAGAAAGTTCATATCCCTTGGTGCGGAGGTCTGCGGTGTTCTGCTTAGGCGCCGCGGCTCCGTATACTGACGGGAGTTCGACACCGTCCGTAAGCATATGCTTTGTGTCACGGATGTAAGCCTCTCCGGTGAACTGGAGGCGGCTGTTGAACATATCCATATCGAGACCTACGTTGTACTGGACTGAAGTCTCCCAGGTGAGGTCCGTAGAGTTCGGAGCGGATATGTTGGAATACTTGGCAACCGTGGATCCTTCGCCGAAGCTGTAGTGAGCGAAGTCGCTCACATTGATGGAACGGATGTACAGATAGTTGCTTACGTTCTGGTTACCGAGGGTTCCGAGGGAAGCCCTGAGCTTGAGGTTGTTGACCGTACCGCGGGCGTTGTCGAAGAAAGGTTCCTCGGAAATACGCCAACCCACTGAAACCGAAGGGAAGAAGCCCCAGCGGTGACCGCGGGCGAAACGGGAAGTTCCATCGTAGCGGCCTGAGGTCTCGAAGAGGTAGCGGCCCTTGTAGTCATAGTTCAGACGGCCGAAGAAACCGAGCATCGCATACTCTGACTGTCCTCCGGACACCGTCATTACGGTGGAACCGTCACTGTTGGCACCGACGAGGTCGAGGTCGCTCAGTTCAGTGGAAAGGAGATAATCACCTACCGCTCCGATCTGCTTGAGATGCTGGGTCTCGTAGTTCGCACCGGCCATCACGGTAAGGTGATGGGCGTCGGCGAAGGTATTCTCGTACGTTGCATAGAGGTTGGAAGAGTAGTAGTTGTAAGTGTCTATGGTTTCCGAAAGTTCATCCAATCCGGCACCTGAGATGTAATACTGCATATCCTCTCCCGGGTACTGCCTGTAAGGGATATTCTCTGTACGGTTGGTGTTCCTGTTCTGATGGAACCTGTAGGTGAAGTTGCCGATGATAGTCAACCCGTTGAATGGCTTTATGGTGAGCTCGGACGTGTTGGCGAAGTCGGTCTTCCTGTCTACATTGATGTTCTTGCCTTCTGCGAATACGATATGGCGGCCATTACCGACTGCATACGATCCGTTGAGAATGCCGTTTGCAGGAAGGTAGAGCCAGGATCCATCCGGGTTCTGAGGTGTGAAGATAGGGATGGCGTGTGCAGCGGCATAAGCGATACCGTTCTCGACGTTGCCTACGCCGATATAGGAATAGGTCGACCCGTAGAATGAAGTATTGTTGCTGAACCTCATATACTTGTTGATGTCGAAGTCCACCTTGGAACGGAGGTTGAACTTCTTGAACACATCAGGATTGGCCTTGATGATACCGGTCTCACGGTCGAATCCGCCGGACACGAAATAGCGCATACTCTTGTTGCCGCCGGACATCGATACGTTGTGCTGCTGCACCGGATGCTGGTCGTTGAACATATAGTGCCACCAGTCGAAGTTACCGTAGTACAGCCACTGGTTCACTCCGTTGCGGACCTCTTCGATTACCCAGGGACGCTCAGGGTTCTCGACCTTGTCGTTGACACGGGCGAGGAGCCTCTGCATATCGACGTCGTTGTAGAGGACGTAATCCGAGCCCTCGGATGCCTTGCGGAACTTGTTGATCGTATAGACGGACCAGTAACCCCTGGTCTCATAATCGGTGGAGGTCGTAGGCTCTTCCCAGCCCCAGCGTCCGCTGTAACGGACGACTGACTTGCCCTGGGAATCGGCACCGCTCTTGGTAGTCACGAGGATGACACCGAATGCTGCACGTGCACCGTAAACGGCTGCCGCGGCAGCATCCTTGATGACGGAGATGGACTCCACATCGTTAGGGTTGACACGGTTGATGTCACCCACTGCGCCGTCGATGAGTACAAGCGGGGAAGCACCGTTGATGGATGTGAATCCTCGGATGTTCAGGGAACCTGTGGAACCAGGGTTACCTGAAGAAGTGGTGATGTTGAGTCCAGGGACGGAACCCTGAAGCATCGTGGAGAGTGAGTGGGCTGAACGGTTCTCGAGTTCCTTCGACTCCACGGAAGTGATCGCACCTGTAAGGTTGACCTTCTTCTGTGTACCGTAACCTACCACGACGGTCTCGTTCAGCAGCATCGAGTCCTCCTTGAGGATTACCTGGACCCTGCTGGTGCCTGCCGGCACGAGAACCTTCTGGGCTTCATAGCCCATACAGTTCACCTCGAGGGTGACATCGCCTGCAGGGACACTGAGGGTGAAACCGCCATCGGAACCGGTCATCGTTCCGTTTGTGGCGGAAGTCATCACGGCAGCCCCAATGACTGGCTGTTGCTGGGTGTCCAGAACTGTTCCGGACACCTGCCTGGTCTGCGCCGACAAAGCGAGGGATCCCGCCAGTATCAGCGCCAGGATGGCAGCAAATGCTTTGGTTAGTTTCATAAAGGGTTTGATTAAATAAATGATATAGAGTTACTTCTTGTACTTGTAATTCGCGGTGCCGAAGGCCTTCGGCCGGGTCATCGTCTCTGAATAGACATTGCCGAACCTGTCGGTTACCTTGATCTCGAGGGTAGAATTCACGGACGTCGTCTGGACGGAGAAGAAATGCGGCCAGGACGATGTCACGAAATTGGTAGAGCCCGCCTTGAAGCGCGGAGCTGACATCACAAGCATATGCAGCGGATCGTATGCCGCCACCGGGGTCGCATTCAGCTCCTTGCCGTTCTCGGTGACGGAGACCTTCCATTCCTTGTCATATGCCCAGACATTGATCAGGACGGTATTGGCAGGATAGGAATTTGTCGAGGCAACCATAGTCTTCCATCCGGAGGCACCGTTGCCGAGGTCGTCGGTAAGGACTTTCTGGACCTCGTTCATATCATAGCTGCGGAACTGGTAGGAAGGATCCGCCCCGGCAGCCCTGTACTGCCAGGATATATCGGTCCCGTTGGCCTTGCAGACGGTATATCCTCCTGGGGTTCCGTCCTGTGAGAGGTTGAACCCTGTGGTGTAGTAGCCGGACCACCACCAAGACCCGCAGACGGCACCGGCATTGGTCTCATAGAATCCATTGGCGCTGTCGTCGTAGGTGAAATGGTTGTGGGTGTGTCCGGAGAAGAAATGGACTTTGTAACCGGCGAGGAGAGAACGGAACGCGGATGTGCCGTAGTCCCCACTTCCGTCAGAGTGTGCTGTAAGCCCCGCCTTGCTGCCCGTAGCCCCGTTTGGCCTGTAAGCAGGTGCGTGGGAGGACATTATCACAGGGGTAGACTTGTCGACGGTTGCCAAGTCCTTCTTCAGCCATTCCATCTGGTCGGATGTAAAATCGGTGACATACTCGGAACGGTGGTCCTCAGAGATCTTTCCGCTGGCGTTGTCCACGCTGGCCGGACAGTTCTTGTAATCGATATCGTCCAGGACGATGAAATGGAACTTGCCCAGGTTGAACGAATAGTATGTCGGGCAGATTTCGTCACGGTAAGGATTCTCCTTTAGGAAATCCCCTACCTGACGGTAGTCGTTGTCGTGGTTGCCCATCGTATGCCACAGGCAGATCCTGTCAAGGTCCCTGTTGATCTCCTCCTTGTATTCGGAGAATCCGAAAGTATTGGAATACCAATAGCAGTCCCACGTCATATCCCCGAGGGTCAGGCCATACTGCTTCCCTGCCCCTGAATCGATATCTCCCTGCATAGAGACCATAAAATCCCTGAACTGGTTGATGTCGTTCTGCTTCTTGGCGAGGTGCATATCCCCCATCACGTAGAGGGTGAATACGTCGTTATCGATTCTGACAAGCTGGAAATCAGCCCTCTCCGGCGCCGACGAGCCTTTGGTGACCTGCTTCCAGATATCCGGTATTACACCTTTCATCCCTACTTCGTAACCACTTGGAACAGAAATAAATACGTATCCATATTTCTTATCCGACCGAATCCTGTATACACCGTCGGAGTTGGTCTTGACTACGTCCACTCCATCCGATAGGACTACACCGGACAGAGGTTTGCCGCCACAGGTGACCTGCCCGTAGATGGTGGCCCCCTCCGGCGTCACGACGTCGCCGGGGATTGGTTCAAATGCAACAGTGACAGTCATCGAACCCTTGAAAGTCTTCTGACCGTCACTGGAAAGGTAAACCTTGTAGGTGCCTGAAATCATTTCGGAAGGCAGCTTGACCGTGAATTTGGAATCGCTCACGGAAGTGATCTGGCAGGTATGCTGCTCGCCATGGGGATCTTCGAGGATTATCTTGTCCGAGGCTTTCGGAGGATGGTTGAAAAGTACCTTGAAATCCATAGTCTCGTCGGTATTCTTGATGGTAACTGTGGAAGGTACGCTGAATTCAACTTCAGTCAGTTTTTCGTCTTCCTTCTCCTTGCAGGAATGGAAGGCCAGCAAGGCAGCGAAAGCAAAAATCAGGATAATGCGGATCGTTTTCATACTGAAAGTCGACAGTTAAAGATAGATTTTGTTCTGTTTATGTGGTTTTCAAATACAAATTTAACAAAAAAAGAGAAAAAGTCTGTATTTTTACAATCTGAAATACCAAAATATATGAGGAATTTTCTCGCACCTCCGGCTCACAAACCGGAAATGACCGGAAACGTGGACAAAGAATACAGGAAAATGCGCTGGCAAGTATTCCTGGGCATTTTCATCGGCTACGCCGGCTTCTATATCGTCAGGAAGAATTTCTCGATGGCCATACCTGGCCTGGAGAAGCTCGGATTCGAAACCGGCGAGCTCGCTATCGTATTGTCTATGAACGCAATAGCCTATGGTTTCTCCAAGTTCCTGATGGCCAGCATATCGGACCGTTCGGATGCCAGGAAATTCCTGCCTCTCGGCCTTGTGATGGCCGCATTGTCGATGGCCTTCATGGTAGTCCCGGTGAAGTGGATCGGCATCGAGCATAAAGCCTGGGCGATAATGCTGATGGCCGTGCTCAACTTCCTCGTGGGCTGGTTCAACGGAATGGGATGGCCCCCTTGCGGAAGGGTTATGACACACTGGTTCTCCATAAAGGAGAGAGGTACCTGGATGTCCTTCTGGAACTGCGCCCACAATGTCGGAGGCGCCCTCGTAGGGCCTATGGCCACCTATGGAGCGATCTGGTTCGGATCGTGGTTCTTCGGAGCCCATCCGGAATATTATTTCATCATCGGTTCCTTTGTATTCCCCGCCGCCGTCGCCATCCTCATAGCGATAATAGCCTTCTGTATGATCCGGGATACGCCTCAGTCCTGCGGGCTCCCGTCCATCGAGAAATGGTCCGGACACGCAGCGCAGACATATTCAGAGAAAGCGGAAGAGGTGCTCAGCATCAAGGAGATATTCAAGACCGTGCTCAGCAACAAGCTGCTCTGGTACATCGCCTTTGCCAACGCCTTCGTCTATATGGTCCGCTACGGATGCCTGGACTGGGCACCTAAGATACTGACGGACAAGGGCATAGACTTAAAGAGCACGGGATGGGCATATTTCGCCTACGAATTCGCTGCAATCCCCGGGACCATCATCTGCGGATGGCTGAGCGACCACGTATTCAAAGGCCGCAGGGCACTTCCTACGATCATATTCATGGCCCTGGTAGGAATCGCTGTCTTCGTCTACTGGAAAAACCTCGACAACCTCACAGTCATCATAGCCTGCCTGATCGCCATCGGTTTCTTCATCTACGGTCCGGTGATGTTGATCGGAGTCCAGGCCTTGGACCTCGCTCCCAAGAATGCAGCGGGGACTGCAGCAGGCCTGACCGGATTCCTGGGATACGTCCTCGGTACAGCTGTCCTGGCGAACATAGTCATCGGCTTCGCGATGAAGAACCTGGGGCTTGACAGCGTGTTCATAATGCTTATCGCAGCCTGTGTCGTATCCATCCTTCTGATGATGCTCACATACAATGCGGAGCAGTATCTCGTCAAGGGCAAAAAAGCCTGACACCCGATGATAATATTAAAATAAAAACAAAAATTTTGGAATCAATACAAACGTTTGTATATTTGCAGTCAGACAGGCTGACTTTTCAGTCCGATGAATGCATAACACTATGACACTAAACCCGTCCGGAAAAATACAAACGATTGCATTGATTGCTGCCATCGTCACTGGAACAGTACTTTTCACTTCAGGCAGGAAGAAGGCTTACGAGTTCGCCGGCCTCTACCAGGACCTCCCATTCAAGATGGAGAAGGTATACCGCCCTACAATTCCTTCAAGGACGGTCAGCCTGACTTCGTTCGGCGCAGTGGGAGACGGTATGACCCTCAACACCGATGCGTTCGCAAAGGCGATTGCCGAACTGAACTCCAAAGGCGGCGGGCATCTCATCGTTCCTGAAGGAATTTGGCTCACCGGCCCCATAACCTTGCTTTCCGGGACCGATCTCCACCTGGAAGAGAACGCCATCATAGTATTCAGTGCGGACCAGGACCTCTACCCTATCATCAACACGAATTTCGAGGGTCAGGATATGAGGCGCTGCCTCTCCCCTATCAACGCCCTGGGTCAGAAGAACATATCCATCACGGGAAAGGGTATCATAGACGGCAACGGAGACAAGTGGCGCGAGGTCAAGAAGCAGAACGCCCCTCCAAAGGTCTGGAAGGATCTTGTGAAGAGCGGCGGCGTCCTGAGCGACAAGCAGGACGTCTGGTTCCCGGACGAAGGCTACAAGGCTGCAAGGGCGACCTCTGGCAATTTCAACAAGCCGGCGGCATCGCTCGACGAGAACTACATAAAGACCTTCCTGAGACCGGTACTTGTGTCGATAAGGGAGTGTGAAGGAGTCCTGCTCGAAGGAGTCACTTTCCAGAACTCCCCTGCCTGGAACATCCATCCTCTGTTCAGCCGCAACATAATCGTCAAGGATATAATCGTAAGGAATCCCTATTATGCCACAAACGGGGACGGAATAGACATCGATGCCTGCGAGAACGTAATCCTCCAGGGAGCTACCTTCGACGTCGGGGACGATGCGATTTGCATCAAATCCGGCAAGGACGAGGACGGAAGGAGGCACGGAGTCCCCTGCAGGAACCTACTCATAGACCGCTGTACAGTCTACCACGGGCACGGTGGCTTCGTGATCGGCAGCGAGATGAGCGGAGGCGTGGAGAATATCAAGGTGACCAGGAACGTTTACCTCGGGACCGACGTAGGCTTGCGCTTCAAGAGCACAAGAGGCCGCGGTGGAGTCGTCCGGAATATCTGGATGGACGACATCAAGATGAAGGACATAATAGCCAACGCGGTGATATTCAATCTCTTCTATGCAGGCAAGGCAGTCACGGAAGCAAATGGCGAATCCCCTGCCAAGGAACCGGAATACAAGGCCGATATCACCACTCCGGAGTTCTGCGGCATCCATTTCAGCAACATAGTGTGCAACGGTGCGGCCAGCGCCATATTCATCAACGGCCTTCCTGAGAAGCCGGTCAGGGACCTCACCTTCAGGAACGTGGCGATTTCAGCCGACAAGGGCATCGAAATCAACGAGGCCTGTGACATCGTATTCGAGAGGGTTTCGGTAAAGACTCCCGGAGGAGACGCACCGAAAGTAACCAACTCGGAAAGGGTAACCTTCAAATAGATCCAGGAATGAAAAAGATCCTTACTGCCGCTTTGGCTTGCCTGATGTATGCAGCCGTATCCACCGCCACCGCCGGAACGAGGGCGGCTGACATCGTCGTAGCACAGGATGGCAGCGGAGACTACCTTACCGTCCAGGATGCGATCGACGCGGCTCCTGACTATGAACACGGCTACTTCACCATCATCCTGATCAAGGCAGGAACGTACCGCGAAAGGGTTACCGTCCCACACAACAAGACTCGTCTTATCATCCGTGGGGAAGGCGCCGGCAAGACCCGCATAGTCTACGGCCTTTCAGCCAAGATGAAATGGCCGGGGACCGACCGCAACGTCGGCACTTCCGGAAGCGCCACGATGTACATACACGCCAACAACATAGTCGTGGAAGACCTGACTGTCGAGAACGATGCTGGAGAAGGGAAAGAGATCGGCCAGGCTGTCGCGATCAGCATCAACGGCGACAGGGTATTCTTCCACAGGGTGAGCTTCATCGGCAACCAGGATACCCTCTATACCCACGGACAGTACTGCCGCAACGGCTGGGCTGCACGCAATTACTTCCTGGACTGCTATGTAGAAGGTACGACTGACTTTATCTTCGGCCCTGCCACGGCTCTGTTCGAGAACTGCCATATACACTCCAAGAAAGATAGCTACATCACCGCCGCATCCACCCTCAAGGAGTTCCGCTACGGATACGTATTCAGGAACTGCAGGTTCACTGCGGCGGAAGGCGTGAAGAAGTGCTACCTGGGAAGGCCCTGGGGTGCTTATGCCAAGACAGTGATCATCGGCTGCGAACTCGGAAGCCACATCCTTCCGGAGGGCTGGCACGACTGGGAGAAGGAAGGAAAGCCTGACACCAAGAAGAATTCCTATTATGCCGAATATGGGAACAGCGGACCGGGAGCTTCCTTGTCAGGTAGGGTCAGATGGGCCCGGAAACTCACGGCCAGGAAGGCTGCAGGTTATACTTTTGAAAACGTAATGCTGGATCCGAAAGACACCGACGTCTGGGATCCGTTGGGAATAGAATGAAAAGGACACTGACATTCATACTCATCCTTTCTTCCGTCCTCCTTGTCAGGTGCAAGGAGGAAAAACCGTTTTCTGTGCAGGTCGTCTCCAGCGAGATGACACGCAACCCGGACGGTGCCCATCTGGACGGATTGGGAGGCAAACTGAAATGGAACTACACCACAGGTCTGGAATTGAAGGCTTTCCTGGATGTATACGAGCGCTACGGCGACGAGAACATCTTCAAGTACGTGGACGGATGGTACGACAGCATCATCGGTCCGGACGGGAAAATACAGACCTATAAGATAAAGAACTATTCCACTGACCATATATGCCCCGGCAGGACCCTCTTCAGCTTGTATGACAGGACCGGGAAAGAGAAGTACAGGATGGCGATGGACACGCTGAGGAAGCAGATATCGCAGCATCCCCGCACCAGCGAGGGAGGATTCTGGCACAAGATGGTCTATCCGGACCAGATGTGGCTGGACGGCTTGTATATGGCTCAGCCATTCTATGCAGAGTACACCCGCAGGTACGAGACTCCGGAGCGCAGGGATTCCTGCTTCAGTGACGTGCTGAACCACTTCCTGGTGGTCGCGAAACATACATATGACCCTGCTACGGGATTGTACAGGCACGCCTGGGACGAAAGCCGGAGGATGTTCTGGTGCAATCCGGAAACCGGCCAGTCGGACCACGCCTGGGGACGGGCGCTGGGATGGTACTGTATGGCGATAGTAGACGTCCTCGAGATAGTTCCGAGGGAAACCGAGGGCTGGAATGAAGTCCTGGGCATATTCAAGGGAATATTCGATACCCTCCCGGAATATGCGGATCCTGCTACGGGAATGTGGTATCAGGTCCTCGACCGGCCGGGACGCGAAGGCAACTACGTGGAAGCCACCTGCAGCGCGATGTTCACCTATGCCATGCTCAAGGGCGTGCGCCTGGGCTACCTTGACAAATCCTTCCGCAAGGAAGCTGTCAAGGCATATTCCCATCTGCTGGACACCTTCGTCAAGACAGGAGAAGACGGCCTTGTCAACCTGGAACAGTGCTGCGCCGTGGCAGGGCTGGGAGGAAAGGATAACCGGCGCGGAGATTATCAGTATTATATCAACGAAAGGATATGCGAAAACGATCCGAAGGGAATCGGACCGCTGATCTGGACATCATTGGAAATGGAAAGGAAATGAGGACGAACAGAATCATATTGCTATTTGCGGTGCTTTGCACCATGTTTTCATGTGGAGGGAACGGTAACACCGACGAGCCTGTAGCAAAGGCTCCTTCAGTACCCGTGGGAATAGTGCTGCACAGCAGCACAGAAACATCGCTGAGTTTCCAGTGGGACGCGGTCAGCGATGCCACCGGCTACGAGTGGAAGCTGCTCCAGGAAAACGAGACAGTCAAGGAAGGCACTTCGGTCAACAGGAACGCCGTAATCTACGGCTTGACGAAGGCCACGACCTACAAGTTCGCCGTAAGGTCGGTTGCCGGAGACCTTCACTCCGAGTATTCCGCCTTCCTGGAGGCGACCACAGACGGTGAACAGGAGCCTCCTGTGCCACCTCAGCCCCCTGTATCCAAGATCGAGTATTCGGAATTCAAGATTCCTGCAGGTGAAGAGGACGGTATTCCGAGGGCATTCCCTGGAGCCGAAGGCGGCGGAGCTTTCGTGACCGGAGGACGTGGCGGAGAAGTGATCCACGTTACCAACCTCAACGATTCCGGTTCCGGCTCGCTGCGTGCCGCCCTGAACACCAAGGGGCCGAGGACGATCGTCTTCGACGTAGCCGGCATCATAGAACTCAAATCCACACTGAAGATAGAAAGCGATTACGGGGATGTCACGGTTGCGGGCCAGACGGCTCCGGGCAAGGGAATATGCCTTAAGAACTACACTTTCAGGATCAATGCTTCCAACGTGATCATCCGTTTCATCCACTGCAGGATGGGCGACGAATGCAAGACCGAGGACGATGCGATGAACCTGTACTCCAGCAGCAACGACATCAAGGACGTGATCATCGACCACTGTTCCCTCAGCTGGTCCACCGACGAGTGCGGAAGCTTCTACGGTATGACCAATTTCTCGCTGCAATGGTGCATACTCTCCGAAGGTCTGCGCAACTCCGTCCACGGCAAGGGAAAGCACGGCTATGGCGGATTATGGGGCGGAGCCAACGCGACCTACCACCACAACGTACTGGCCCACCACGACAGCCGCAACCCTCGTTTCGACCACGATTACCTTTCTAATCTCAAAGGCCCCGTGGACTTCGTCAACAACGTTGTCTACAACTGGGGGGACAATAGCTCATACGGCGGAGAAAGCGCCAATGAGACAAACACTTACAGGCAATACAACATAGTAGCCAACTACTACAAGCCAGGGCCTGCCACGGCTTCCTCGAAGCACAGGTTCATAGATCCCTGGACCAAGGACTGCGACAATTGTACAAAAGCCACCGGATGCAGCACCATAGTACCGGGACATTTCTATATGACCGGAAACGTTATGGACGGCAACGATGATGCGGATGCAGGCAAGACTGCTGACAACTGGAAGGGAACGACTGCCGACGCTGACGTAATCAGCCGCATAAAGGCGACATCGCCTTTCTACTGGTCTGAGAAGGCGGCCGTAATGACGGTCCACACTGCAGAAGATGCATACAGTAAGGTCCTCGTCTACTCGGGAGCATCTCTGGAAAGGGATGAGGTAGACACCAGGATCACCAAGGAAACCAGGAACAGGACATATACTTACAAAGGGTCGAACGGTTCCACGAATGGACTGATAGACTCGCAGGCTGATGCTGGAGGATGGCCTTCATATTCAGCTACTTCCCAACAGAAGGAACGTGTCAGAGACACTGACCGGGATGGAATTCCGGACTACTACGAGGAGCTGTTCGGACTCGACAAGGACAACGCTTCCGATTCCGGATCCAAGACCATTGACACTAAGGGCCGCTACACCAACCTCGAAATGTATCTCCACTACCTCGTGAAGGACATAGTTTCGGCACAGAATGACGGCGGATCATACAAGAAACTCTAAATCATATAATATTAACAAACAACAAATCCTTATGAGCAAAATCTTTATGAAACTTACCGCTCTGCTTCTCGGCCTTGCCGGCGCTCTGACGCTCCAGGCCCAGGAAGTGAAGGGTATAGTTACGGACTCTAAGGGAGAACCGCTGATGGGCGTATTCGTAATGATAGAAGGCACCACCACCGGAACTTCCACAGGATTGGACGGTGACTATGTCATCGACGTTCCTGACGCCTCAAAGGCAGTCCTGCAGTTTTCGCTGATCGGAATGAAAACCGTTTCCATCCCGGTCGCAGGCAAGTCGGTCATCGATGTCGTCCTCGAGGATGAAGCTACGACTCTCGACGATGTGGTGGTCGTGGGTTACGCGACCGTCAAGAGACGCGACCTGCTCGGCTCCGTATCTTCCGTCAACTCAGACAAACTTACAGAGCAACCTGTTACTACGGTCAGCCAGGCTCTCTCCGGAAAGATGGCCGGTGTGTCAGTAGTCACCACCGAAGGTGACCCTGACGCGGACATCAAGATCAGGGTCCGTGGAGGCGGTTCCATCACGCAGGACAACTCCCCTCTCTACATAGTCGACGGATTCCCTGTGGAATCGATCAACGACATCTCATCCTCAGAGATCCAGAGCATCGACGTACTTAAGGATGCGTTCTCTACGGCCATCTACGGTAGCCGCGGTGCGAACGGTGTCGTCATCGTCACCACCAAGAGCGGAAGCAAGCAGAGCCGGTTCACGGTCAGCGTCAACTCCTATTACGGCGTGAAGAAGATTGCGAACAAGGAGGCCATCGTACCTATGGACTCCGAGAACTTCGTCAAGTTCCAGTACGAGCTTGCCAGCATCAGGAGCAATGTCTCCGACAACTACGAACCGTATTTCGGCAAGTTCTCCGACATCGACCTCTACAAGGGCCTGGCCACCAACGACTGGGTTGACATGGTGTTCGGAAGGACAGGGACGACGATGAGCAATGACATCTCCGTCTCCGGAAGCGGGGACAAGTACACCTGGACCCTCGGATACGCAAGGATGGACGACAAGGCCATCATGAGCGGATCGGATTATACTCGTAACAACCTCAGTTTCAAGGCACAGTACAAGCCTTTCAAGATTGCGACCTTCGATGTCAACCTCCGCTATTCCGGCACCGACGTCCGCGGTTCAGGGGCCAACGGAATCAATGACACGGGAACCACTTCCGGAAACGGCCGTCTGAAGCATGCGGTGTCATATACTCCTATCCCTATCGCTTCCACAATCCAGGGAATGGATGAAGAAGCCGACTACGGTGACAACGCTCCGCCTCTCCAGTCCGTGGCAGACAATGATTCCAAGAGGTTCCGTACTTCCTGGATGGCCAATGCTGCGATGACCCTCGAGCTCATCGAGAACCTCAAGCTCAAGATCGACGGCGGCTACGAAGACTACGCACAGAGGGACGACCGTTTCTACGGCCTTACCACCTACTATGTCACCAACAGCGCGACATACAAGAACACTCCTGCTTCCCAGTACAAGGATTACAACCGCAGGAAGTATCGCAATACCAACACGTTGAACTACGATTTCGCTAATCTGTTCAACAATCCCGACCATTCCCTCAACATCCTCCTGGGAGAGGAAATGACCATCAGCAAGACCAACCAGGTCACAGCCATGATCGAGAACTTCCCGCTCTTCTTCGATTCACAGATGGCATGGAACTTCCTCAGCACCGGTACGGCGGTCTCGATGGCCAACGTGATCAATCCGAACGACAACCTGCTGTCATTCTTCGGCCGCATCAACTACGACTACAAGCACAGGTATTCATTCGGAGCCACCCTCCGCGCCGACGGATCCTCCAAGTTCTCCAAGGAGAACAGATGGGGCTATTTCCCTTCAGCCGCCGTGTCATGGACCATCTCCAACGAAGAGTGGATGACAGGGGCAAGGAACTACATCGACCAGCTCAAGCTCCGCTATAGCTTCGGTACCGCCGGTAACAACAACATCCCTACCGGCCAGATCAACAAGGAGTTCTCCGGCAGCACCAGTTCCTGGATCAGTCCGGGGACGACCTACTGGACAGCCGGAAAGATCATGAACAACCCGGACCTCAAGTGGGAGACTACTTACACCCACAACATCGGTCTGGATTTCAGCGTCTTCACAGGCAAGGTTTCCGGTTCCGTGGAAGTTTACCAGAACTCCACCAAGGACCTCCTCATCAACTTCCCTATCACGGGATCGGGTTATGACAGCCAGTACCGGAACATCGGTTCGACCCGCAACCGCGGTGTCGAGCTCACCCTCAACATGCCTCTGGTCTCTTCCAAGAATTTCTCCCTCAACATGAGCGGGAACATAGCATACAACATCAACAAGGTCACCTCCCTCGGCGGACTTGAGACCATCTATTCCCAGTCCTACTGGGCTTCCACCGAAATCGGTGACGACTACGTAGTGAAAGTAGGAGAGCCACTGGGCAACATGTACGGCTACCGCAGCGACGGCAGGTATGAGGTCAGCGACTTTACCTATTCCGACGGAAAGTGGGTCCTCAACGAAGGCGTCGTGGACGATTCTTCAGTTATCGGATCCCAGTACCTCCGTCCGGGAGCCCTCAAGCTCAAGGACCTCAATGGAGACGGCAAGGTCACCGTGGCGGACCGCGAAATCATCGGAAACGCCGCTCCTGACTTCACCGGCGGTTTCTCCCTGAGTGCATACTTCTACGGATTCGACTTCTCCGCCAACTTCAACTACATGATCGGCAACGACATCTACAACGCCAACAAGATCGAGTTCACTTCTTCCAGGAAGTTCTACAACAGGAACCTCATCAACATGATGAACGTTTCCGACCGCTGGAGCAGCATCGATTGGAACACCGGCGAACTCATCACCGATCCTGACGCTCTGGCAGCAGCCAACCGCGGTACCACAATGTGGTCGCCGTTCGTGGGCAACGCAGTGTTCAGCGACTGGGCTGTCGAGGACGGTTCGTTCCTCCGCCTCCAGAGCGCCACTCTCGGATACACCTTCCCTGAGTCCCTCCTTGAAAAGGCAGGAATCTCCAAACTGCGTATCTACGTGACCGGCACGAACCTCTTCTGCCTGACCAACTACTCAGGCTACGATCCTGAGGTCGACACCCGCCGCGCCACCCCTCTGACTCCCGGTGTCGATTATTCCGCTTATCCAAAGAGCCGCGGAATCGTCGCAGGTATCAATCTTACATTCGCAAGGAAGGCCACTAATAGAATCATACTATGAAAAAGATATTCACATTGATATTTGCGGTCGCAGCGGTCTGCGCCTCACTCGCTTCCTGCGATGCTATCCTCGACCAGGAGTCTCCTTCTACGTTCAGCGACCAGATCGTATTCTCCAACTACGACCTGACTGAATACAACATCTTCGGAGTGCTCCATTCTTTCGGTGAGACCAACAACTACCGTGGAAGGTTCCTCCCATGGTACGGCTACAACACTGACATCGAGTGGTACAACGGCACCTACAAGCCAGGTGACGGCAAGTACGACATCGCCGCCTACAACATAGCTTCGAACAACTCGCAGCTCAATCTCTCGAACGGCCCTTACAACATGATGTACAGCGGCATCGAGCGCGCCAACCTCATCATAGAAGGCCTCAGGAGCTACGGCAACACCGAGAACGACGCCGACATGGCATTCCTCCTCGGAGAGACCCTCACCCTCCGTGCGATGCTCTACTACGACATTATCAAGGCTTGGGGTGACGTACCGGCCAGGTTCTCTTCCGTGACCGGAGAGACGATCTACGTCAAAAAGGCCAACCGCGACGTCATCTACAAGCAGATCCTTGCGGACCTGGAAGAAGCTATCGGCTACCTCCCTTATCCAAACACGACGAAGGCCGTACAGACCAACGACCGTGTGAACAAGGTCTTCGCCGAAGGCCTCTACGCCCGCATCGCCCTTGCAGCATCCGGTTACGCCCTCCGTCCGGATGACGGCAATGAAGGCACCGGCGACCTCGGAACCGTAAGGCTTTCAAATGATTCCGAACTTTCAAAGGCTGCCCTCTACCCGAAGGCCCTCAACTTCCTGAAGGATGCCATCAACAACGGCGGCTGCTCCCTCACCAACGACTACGAAGGTTACTGGAAGCGCCAGAGCAACCTTGCCAACCTCCCGTTCGACGGAGAGACCCTCTATGTGATCCCGTTCAGCGACAACCGCGGAAGGTGGAACTTCACCTTCGCAGTCAAGGCGAACGGCGCCACGATCAATGGCTACACCATCTCCAGCCGTGGCGGAGACGCCGGCCCTGTCCCTACGATGTGGTTCGAATATGACGAAGACGACCAGAGAAGGGATGTAACCTGCGTCAACTACAGCTGGACCAAGAACGGTCCAGAGGTCGCAGGCATCGGTTCCTGGTACTTCGGCAAATACCGTTTCGAATGGATGACCAGCCAGCCTTACACTGGCGGCAACGACGACGGCGTCAAGCCGGTAGTGATGCGCTATTCTGACGTCCTCCTGATGGCTGCAGAGATCGAGAACGAACTCAACGGTCCCGCAGGAGCCAAGCAATACCTCCTCCCTGTCCGCGAGCGTGCATTCGCAGGCCACGAAGACGAGGCCGAGGAATATGTTGCTGCCATTTCCTCCAAGGATGCGATGTTCGACGCAATCGTCAAGGAGCGCGCGCTTGAATTCTGCGGCGAGTTCCTCCGCAAGGGAGACCTCATCCGCTGGAATATGCTCAAGACCAAGATGGACGAGAGCATCAGCAAGATGATGGACCTCCGCGACCTTAGCGGCGACTATTCCTACCTCACCGGCAACATCTGGCACACCCTCTCCGACGACGAGTCCACAATTATGATCTACGGCCTCGGAAAGGGCGAAACAGAGGCTCCGGATGCATCCTGGGAGATCGAAGAAGGCTACGTCACCAAGTATGACGACGCCAAAAAGTCCGGTTTCTACGCCGAAAAGATCCAGGGTCTGTACTATGTCAACCCTGACACACGCCAGTTCTGGCCTATCTTCGACGACACCATTTCCAACAGTCAGGGCAACCTTGTCAATGACTATGGTTATTAGCATATACACTGAAAATGACTAAGAATATGAAAACATTCCATAGAATACTTGCTTCCCTCGCCGCCGTCCTCTGCACCGGACTCTTCTTCGGCTGCACCGAGACGATCGACGAGATAGGCTCTCTCGATCTCAAGAGATGCCTCGAGCCTATGAACCTGACTGCCAAGGTGACCAACGGCGACCAGGTGACATTCGGCTGGGACGTCACGAAGGATGCGACACAGTACAACCTGGTGGTCTATACCGACAAGGACATGACCCAGGAGTTCTTCTCCACCACCCTCGACCCGTCCCAGGTGCCTTACACCAAGGCTCTCGAAGCCGACGCCACCTACTACTACAAGGTGCAGGCGACCTCCGGGAACGGCCTGGACGACTCCAACTGGGCGGTATATGAAAAGGCCATCAAGACCTACGCCGTCAAGGACAACCTCTACCCCAAGGTGACCGGCAGGGCTTCCGGAAGCGTTTCCCTTTCCTGGAGCACGGCAGTCGGCGATTTCCAGGACGTGGACAGGGTTGAATACCGCAAGCCTGCCGAGGAGACCGCATCTACCTACGAGCTCTCTTCCAGCGACATCTCCAGCGGAACCGCCACCGTCACCGGGCTGACGCCTTCCACTGAATATGTGTTCACTCTCTACTTCAAGAGCGCGGCACGCGGCGAGGTCAATGCCTGGACTACACCGGACGTCAACGGAACCACATCCGTTGCTTCCCTGGCAGAGCTCCAGAATGCCATCAAGACTTCCGGAGCGAAGATCCTCCTCTCGAATTCAGGTTCCCCTTACCTCATCGACATCATGGACATCGCCAACGGTGTGTCCATCCTGGGCGAGGGTTCAGCAGACGGCTCCATGCCTGTCCTCAGGGGAGAAATCCACATGGTGGACACATGGGCCAACGGAGACGCCCTCTACTTTGAGGGTGTCCAGTTCGACGGAGCAAACGGCACCTACGGCTTTCCTATCCAGAAGAAGAACGGAGGAGCGGCCGACAACATCGAAATCTCCAGCATAATATTCAAGAACTGCGTGATCACCGGCTATTCCAAGGGTCTCATCTACGAGTGGAGCAAGACCATGACCATCGGCGAGCTCACCTGGGACAGCTGCGACATCAACAACATCAACAGCGATGGTTCCGGAGGAGGCGATGTAATCGATTTCCGCGGTGCTTCAACCGTCAGCAAGTTCAACCTGGTAAACAACACCATCTACCAGGGAATGCGTACCTTCATCCGTATCGACAACGGAACGTGGGGAGACATCAAGGTGGAGAACAACACCATGATGAACCTCTGCTTCGTGGACAATGCCAACAATGCCGGAATATTCGGCATCCAGGTACAGCCATCCTCCGTTTCCTTCAAGAACAACCTGTTCCTGAACATGGTGGACAAGGCTACCCTCGGCAGCGCCAACGCCAAGTACAAGACCGCATCCGACCTCGGTGTTGCAGCCGGCAACAACTGGTTCTACAACATCGTAGAAACCTTCTTCACCGATTCCTGGCCGCTCTCCGCAGCTAAGGGTACGATGCTTGACGCAGATCCTTGCTACAACGCCAAGGGTGGATATTTCAATCTCACCAACACGGATGTCTCCGCTGCCAAGGCAGGATCCTCCAAGTGGTGGACAGCCTACGTGGAAGAGCCTGAAGACCTGACACTCGGCTGCATCGAAGGATCACACACCTGGGATCTCACCAATGCACGTTACTTCAGCGGAACCTACAAGAAGTCAGCTGTCCGTGACGGTATGATGATCGTCGCCTCCGGAGACTGCCCTATCTCATTCGAAGACGGAACCCTGAACTTTCAGGCAGCTACCGTTACGAACAAGAAGAACCTCCCTAAGGACGGCTACGTCGTATTCAAGGTCAAGGCTCCGGGTTCCGTGGTCATCAAGCCTGTCGGCGGAGAGACCAGCCATGTCATCATCGGCACATCCCCTGTCGAGAACCCTACATCCTGCACCATAAAGGGCGGAGTCGCTTCCCTTGCGGAATCCACAAAGCCTCAGAAGGTAGTCATCAGCGACATCACCGAAGAGACACTGGTCTATGTCTTCTGCTCAGGTCCTATCAGCATCAGCCAGCTTGCTTGGTCCGAGGATGTGAGCGCGGTCAACACCGCCCTCCCTGCCCCGAACCCTACTGCAGCTCCAGAAACCGTGACCGCAGGTGACGAAAAGGAAATCACTGTCTCATGGGAGCCAGTCGAGAACGCTGCCTCCTACTCTGTAGTGTTCAGCGGTAAGACTTACTCCGTGGACGAAGGCACTTCATACACCATCGCATCCAGCATCATCAAGATGCTCGACGCAGGCGTATATTCAGTCTCCGTCTATGCCAACCCAGGTCCTGACGACATCTACAACACCGAATCCGAAGTAGGAAAGGCTGCTTTCGCAGTACTTCCTAAGAGCGAAGGCGGCGGAAGCACCGAGTTCATAGTCTCCACGGTCGAGGAACTCATGACCGCCATCTCCGCCGGCAAGGATGCTGTCACGCTCAAGTACAGCGACACTCCTTACGCAATCGGAAACGTCGCCCTTTCTGCTCCTCTGCACCTTACCGGCCAGACCAGCAACGGAAAGAAGACTCCTCTTACCGGTAGCTTCACAGTCAGCGGAGACATCGCAGGAAGCGTGGTCATCAACAATGTCGAAGTCGTAGGCGACGGCACTTCCTTCCTCGTAGAGGACAAGACCAACTCTCCGACTGCCGACACTGTAGCTGTCTACAACAGCATCCTGAAGGGCACCAAGGCCTTGTACGACAACTCCGGGAAAGCTGTTTCGGATGTACAGTACCTTATCTTCAAGGGCAATATCTTCGATAACTGCTCACAATCCGCAGACTTCATCGACCTCCGTACCGGAGCGCACCACAACTTCATCTTCGTCAACAACACGGTCGCCAACAGCTGCCGTACCTTCGTCCGCACGGACGCGGCTCACGAGATGAACTACGCCACCATCCGCAACAACACCTTCTACAAGGTAGCTACCATCGAGTCCAGCAAGGACAACAACGGTATCTTCCACATCAGGAGCGCAGCAGGAAGCGGATTGCTCAGCTACAAGGTCCAGAACAACCTGTTCTACTCCATCCTGATCGACACGGATCCTTCCAACGCAGCCGGATTCCCTAAGTTCAAGAGCAAGGCTGGAATCGTTCCTGCCACCGTCATGAACAACTATTTCTACAACTGCGAAGACCGCGAAGAGAAGGCTGCATATTCCTTCTTCGCCTACATGAGCAAGGAGCAGTGCCTCACCGGAGGCGGTGCAATCCTGCCTGCAGATCCTTGCAAGGATGCAGCAAACGGTGACTTCACCCTCACCAACGGTGTAGCGATGAACGCCAATGTCGGAGACCCTCGCTGGAACCCGGCACGCGGCAGCGCCACTACCTCGGAAATCACCGTTTCCAACGTGGAAGAGCTCCTTACGGCCATTTCTGCAGGCAAGACCGTGATCACCCTCGAAAACGGTGTGTATGACTTCACAGCCATCACCGAGAGCACGGAAGTATCAGCCGGCAAGGCTACCCTCGTAAACTCCCTCACGATACTGGGAGGAAAGGCAGCCGTGCTGAAGGGAGGCTTCCAGCTCAACGTCGGTGTCAGCAACTTCACCGTCAAGGGAATCACCCTTGACGGCGCAGATGCGGTCGACAATGCCTTCTACGTAATGGACAAGGCCACGATCAACGTCCTTTCCCTGGTTGACGTAGATATCAAGAACTACAAGAACCGTCTGATCTACCAGGACAAGGAAACCTCTTCCGTCTCTTCAGTCGTGATCAGCAGGGCTACCGTTTCCAATATGGGTACAAGCGGCGACTTCATCGATTTCAGGAAGGGAACGCTCAACGCCCTCAAGGTCCAGAGCAGCACGTTCGCCAACGGTATCCGCACCTTCCTCAGGATGGACGCCGCAGTCGTCTGCAATTCCATCCTGGTCGCAGGCAATACGTTCTACAACCTTTGCGGTGTAGACAGCAAAGACAACAACGGTATCTTCCACGTGAGGAGCACTTCCGTCACCGATGCCTCCCAGGTAATCGTACGCAACAACCTCTTCGCTTCGATGCACCGTGCCAGCTCTTCGCCAAGCAATGCCAACGGATTCCCGAAGCTCGTCAGCAAGACTTCAGCAACTATCAAGGTCCCTACCTTCATCCACAACTACTATTATGACGTGGAGACCGCAGACGAGGCATACAGCTGGTGGAGCCAGATGACAGAGGAACTAGGTACCGCCGGCAACGGTGTAATCCTGTCTTCCGATCCGTTCCAGGGAGCCACATCCGGTGACTTCACTCTCGTAAACGCTCTCGCAGCATCCGAGAACATCGGTGATGCAAGGTGGAATACGAACCGTCAGAAGTACATCGGACCTCAGTTCGAGGTTGCCGACACCACAACGTTCTTCGAGGCTCTGAGCGCCGGCAAGACCGACATACTCGTCACCAACGACCTCGATTTCTCCAGCCACGGTGCGATCGCCGTCAACGGCCAGCTCAGCATCAGCGGCAAGATATCCCACGGAAAGAAACCTGTAGTCACGGCCAACTTCACGCTGTCCGGAGACAAGGTTCCGTTCACCCTCTACAACCTCAACCTGAATGGCAATGATGCTCTCTCTGATATGATCGTACTTGCCACTGAGGCCAACTTGACTGCCTTGAATATCAAGGATTGCGACATAAGCCACTATAAGAACAGGATGATAAGCGGTCCTAACGCTTCCGCTTGCGGCCCTGTCTCGGTCCTCGGCTGTCTCGTCAGCGATATGGGCACGGGAGGTGACTTCATCGATTTCAGGAAGGGAACGGTTTCGAGCATCAAGGTTGTCAACAACACCTTCTACAACGGCATCCGCACCTTCCTAAGGGTTGACGCTGCAGTCTTCTGCGGAGCAGTGAACGTAGAGAACAACACGTTCTACAACATCGGCTCCGTGGACAGCAAGGACAACAACGGTATCATGCACGTGCGTTCAAGCTCCGCCACGGCGATGCCAAGGCAGATCACGGTAAGGAAGAACATCTTCGCAGCCATGCACAAGGCTGCCGAGAGTCCCTCCAACGCCAACGGTTTCCCTAAGCTTGTCAGTACAGCTTCAGCGAAGATAGCCGTCCCTTACATTACGGACAACTATTTCTTCGACATAGACACCACCGAAGGCTACAGTTGGTGGAACGCCCTGACCACAGAACAGGTGGACGCTGCGGGAACCGTCCTCACCGAGACTCCTTTCACCGGTGACACGGCCGCTCTCAAGTTCACCGTCGCAACCGCCTACAAGGGCTACGGAGACTGCCGCTGGTAGTCTCCCCCGCCCTAAGGGCTGATTCTCTGACAAGAGGTCGACCATCCCGGTTGACCTCTTTATCATTTCCTGACCTGTCCGTCATCGCCGGCTCATCCAGTCATCCCCGGCTTGACCGGGGATCCAGATTGCCGATCGTGGCCGGCAATGACGTTACAATGTCGCTTCGCACCGGGAATCTCCGGCCGTTGGGCAATCATTGCCCCAGTCTGCCCTTCTGAGCACGACGGATATAGCTTCGACAGTAGATAACTGTTACAACTTCCCGGCAGAAGAAGCTCACCGAAAATGTGGTGCAATTGCCTAGCCGCATCTGAATTCACCTTGTATTTGCAACCGACTGTATTGTTTTGATGCCCAGTCACTGATTCTGACAATTATTACCCAGATTACGCTAAATTATTGTTATTAAACTACTTAACGTAATTCACCACCGAGAATGTTGATAGCTTTGGGTGCATCATCGTACCTGTCCGGGAATCCCCGTCCGGAAGGGATATGTCATTTCAAATGGAAGGATCCGACCTTGGCTCCGATCCAGCGGCCGGGCGCGGCGAGGAAATCCTGGCCAAGAGCCCGTGGTGCAGAGGATCCGAAGGCACAGGTGAACGTGCAGACTGCGGAATAGGTGTCGCCTCCCGCATAATCAGGCGATTCGAAGTTCCGCCTTTCCTTTATCGAGACTCCTAGGGTGACCTTGGTACAGCCGACCGGCACGAGGATTGAATCCACAACGGTCTCTACGCCCCCCTTGTCGGCTTTGAGGCAGTCTTTCCGTAGGATGACCGCCTGGCCGTCCCTGACGGCGACCTCTATCGTCGCGTAGTCCGTCCCGAAAACGATTATGCCCTGACGGCCCTCCTGAGGGAGTGTATACGTGTCCGAATATTCCATCTCAGGTCCGGAGATCTTTTCGAGCTTGAGCGATGGATACAGCCACAGATTGGATATGTAATCAAGCGCAGAGGAGCCTTTGGCGGATGAAGGAGCGTTACCCTGATACTGGAAAAGAAGATCCGAACGTCCGGAGCGCGCCTTCTTGCGGAAGGAAGCCGGTCGTGGATGGAATGATACAGGCTCCCCTATTCCATCCTGGTCAGCATCCACTCCTATGATGCACCACCCGTCAGCGGTCCAGGACATCGGCTGCAAATGGACGACACGGCCCCAGGCATAGCGGTCTTCGAAATGCAGGAACCAATCCTTCCCGGCAGCATCAGTCACCCATCCGCCCTGATGGGGACCGAAAACATCCACGTCCCCGCTGTGCATAGCCACACGCATCTCGTACTTTCCGGTGACCGTGGCAGACTTCAGCACAAGCTGATGGCCGGCCTTCACCCCGCCGGAAGGGCATAGGATGACATATTCCCCATCATGCTTGTAGAACTTGGGTCCTTCTGTCGTGACTTGGCCATTGTCGAAGCCGTTGAAGACCGTGACAGTGTCTGAAACCGCGGAAGTGCAGTCGGAAGAAAGTCTACGGACTGAAAGCTTGTTGTTGAAGCCGCAGCGGCTCTTTGCCCAGGCATGGACGAGCCACACGCTGCCGTCGTCATCCCAAAGCGGGCAAGGATCGATCATCCCTTTTCCCGGAATGACACACAAAGGCTCGGACCATTTTCCAAGCGGATCCGACGTATGCACCTGATATATTCCATAGTCAGGATCACCCCAGAAAATATAGAAAATGCCGTCATGGTAACGGATGGAAGGAGCCCACACACCGTTGCCATGCTGGGTCTCTTCCGTAGAGATTCCTTGATAAGCTATTCCGTCAGGAAGGGCCGCGGAAACCACTTCCCAATCCACAAGGTTGGTGGAATGCAGTATCTGCAGTCCCGGGGTACAGTTGAACGAACTGGCCGTCATCCAATACTCGCCGTCCACGCAAACGAGATCAGGGTCGGAGTAATCCGCATAGATGACCGGATTGGTGTAAACCTTTGGAGAAGAGCAGCTTCCCAAAACAAAAAGGAGAACCGGCAGGCAGAGCCGGATCTCCCATAAACGGATCTTATCCATCGCTAGAAGTTGAAATATTCTTTCGCGTTGTTGTAAGATATATCCCGGACCATCCGCTCGACATCGGCGATTTCGCTGGCAGGAATCTTGCCGCTCTCGACATCCTTCCCGAGGACATCGCAGAGGATCCTGCGGAAATATTCGTGTCTAGGATAGCTGATGAAACTCCTGGAATCCGTGAGCATCCCGACAAAGCGGCTCAGGAGGCCGAGAACTGAAAGGGCATCCATCTGGCGGCGCATTCCGACCTCCTGGTCGAGGAACCACCAGCCGGAACCGAACTGCATCTTGCCAGGGCAGGTGCCGTCATTGAAATTGTATGCCATAGTCATCATCACCTCGTTGTCCTTAGGATTGAGGCAGTAGAGGATGGTCTTGGCCAGCTTCCCGGCGGCGGTCAGCCTGTCGAAGAACTTGTTGCCCGCAGCGGCCATTCCCTGGTCGTGGATAGCATCGTAGCCGGTATCCGGCCCGACGAGATTGAACATACGGGAATTGTTGTTGCGTATCGCTCCGACGTGGAACTGCTGGACCCATCCGGCTTCGGAATCCATCACGGCCTGGTCGAAAAGGAACGCACTGCGGAATTTCTCGAGTTCCTTCGGGTTCGGGGCAATGCCCATCAGGACCTTCTTGAATATGAGTTCGATCTCGATTTCCTTGTAATCCGCGGAATAGAAAGCCTCAAGGCCGTGATCGGAAAGCTTGCAGCCATTGGCGGCAAAGAAATCGTGCCTTTTCTGCAAAGCCTCGCGAAGGTCGGCATAGGAATCTATTTCCTTGTCCGCAGCCTCACCAAGCTTCTTCAGATATTCCTTGTAAGACTTCGGATCATCTATCGCCATAGCCTTGTCAGGCCTCCAGGCAGGAATGACCTTAGTGCCGAAAGGATGCTCCGCGATCTGCTTGTGCCAGCGCAGGTCGTCTGCCGGATCGTCCGTCGTGCAGACGGTCTCTACCCCGAATCTGCGGATAAGGGCCTGCCCCCTGTACTCTTCCGTAGCTAGTTTTGCATTGCATTCCTCGAATATCTCACGGGCAGTCTTCGGACTGAGTATCTTGTCGATTCCGAATACCCTGCTGAGCTCAAGGTGCGACCAGTGATAGAGAGGATTCCTCATCAGGTACGGCATTGTCTCGGCCCATTTCTCGAAAGTCTCCCAAGCCGTATGCTTTCCTCCGGTCAGGTAATCTTCCGAGACACCGTTGGCCCTCATCGCGCGCCACTTGTAATGGTCCCCGTAATGACCGTCAACCAGCCAGAGCTGGGTTATATCGCGGAACTGGATGTTCTCGGCGATCTGCTGCGGAACAAGGTGGCAATGGTAATCGATGATCGGCATCTTCTCTGCGCTGCCGTGGTAAAGCTGCCTTGCGGTCTTCGTAGACAGCATGAAATCCTCATTGATGAAGCTGGACATATCTATTCGTTTTTGTGTCATCTATGTATGTACAGACAAATTTACTGTTTTCAAATCAATAATACAAACGTTTGTATTGAAAATTGTGACAAAGTGGCAGAATTATGTGGTTGGCAGATAATTTGATATCTTTGCAGTCGCAAATCAAATCGAAATGCAATGAGCAAAAAGATTAAAGAGAAAGAAATGCAGCAGGACGCTGAACAGATAGAGAACCAGGAAAGCGTTAATGCAGAAGAAGCTCCCTCCAAGAAAGAGAACAAGAAACTCAAGGAAGCCGAGGACAAGATAGAGAAGCTTGCCAAGGAGGTCCAGGAGCTCAAGGAAAGCATAAAGAAGGAGAAGGACGACTATCTCCGCCTTATGGCAGACTTCGAGAATTTCCGCCGCCACTCGGCTGAAGCCAAGCTGGAACTGGTCGGTACTGCGTCGGCTGAAACCATAAAAGGCCTTCTCCCCGTCCTGGACGACTGCGAAAGGGCCATCAAGATGCTCGAGGAATCCAAGGATGAAGTGGCCAAGGAAGGCACCGAGCTGATATACAACAAACTCCTCGGATACCTGAAGACGAAGGGTCTGGAACAGATCGATGCCCAGGGAGCGAAATTCGACACCGATTTCCACGAGGCGGTGGCGCAGTTCCCTGTCCCGGAAGAAGACAAGAAAGGTCTGGTATTCGATGTAGTGCAGAAAGGCTACACGCTTTCAGGGAAGGTCATCCGCTACGCAAAAGTTGTAGTGGGAATATAGGAGAACTCCGCTATGGCAGAAAAAAGGGACTACTACGAAGTGCTGGAAGTCGCAAGGACGGCAACCGCAGACGAAATAAAGCTGGCATACAGGAAGGCTGCTATGAAATGGCACCCGGACCGCTGGGTGGATGGGACGGAAGCCGAGAAGAAGACCGCCGAGGAGAAATTCAAGGAGGCTTCGGAAGCATATTCAGTGCTCAGCGACCCGGACAAGAAAGCCAGGTACGACCAGTATGGTTTCCAGGGAGTCGACACCGGCGCCGGTCCGGATTTCAGTGGTGGTTTCGGCAATCTCGAAGACCTTCTCAGGGACCTTTTCGGAGGTAGCTTCGGAGGTTTCGGGGGCTTTGGAGGCTTCGGCGGTTTCGGTTCCGGGAGTACATCTTCCGGAAGGACCCAGACCAGGGTCTACAAGGGCAGGGATATCCGCACAAGGGTACGCCTGACGCTGGAGGAGATCGCCACAGGAGTCGAAAAGGATATCACCATCGAGCGCAACAGGCCTTGTCCTGACTGCGGAGGACGCGGAACGAAGAACGCCTCGGACATAAAGACTTGTCCCAACTGCAAAGGCAGCGGTCAGGTATCACACGTAACCAACTCCCTGTTCGGAAGGACGATGACATACAGTACCTGCACCCAGTGTGGAGGAGAAGGCCGTATCGTGACGAATCCTTGCCGAACCTGCGGCGGCACAGGCCTGGTCAGAAGGCGTGAAACAGTCAAGGTAAAGATCCCGGCCGGAGTGGAAGACGGAATGCAGCTGACAATCCGCGGAGAAGGACACGCAGCCCCTCACAACGGGACCAACGGCGACCTCCTCGTGATCATCGAAGAGATCAGCCACCCTAACCTCAAGCGCAGCGGCAACAATCTGTTCTACAACGCGATGATATCTGTCACCGACGCAATCCTCGGCACTGAGATCGCGGTGCCTTGCCTCGACGGCACATATAAGGCCAAGGTGGAACCGGGAACCCAGTCCGGAGCTGTCATCAAACTGCGCAACAAGGGACTGCCTTCTGTAAGCGGTTATGGCAGCGGGACCGGAGATATGTACGTCAAGATCCTCGTCTGGATCCCAAAGAAGCTCTCCAGGGAAGAAAAGGATGCACTGGAAAAGATGCGTACAAGCCGCTCCTTCACACCCGATCCTTCCCGCGACGACAAAGCTGTCTTCGACAAGTTCAAGGACATCTATTGATCCGTTGCCCCGTTGGCTCTTTGAAGGGGATATGCAGCATAGAGGATCTTGTTCCTGAGTAACGGAGGATAATCAGGATGCGAAGCCAGGAAACTGTCCAAAGCGTCCAGGGCTTCCCTGCTCCGGTGCGCTCCGAGCAGAGCGACAGACCAGTTCGTAGGAAAGAATATGTCTCCGGTGGCCTTGACATCCAATACGGCTTCAAGCCCCGGGTATATGTTTTTAACTGACGAGGAATCCCGCAGGAAATGATTAAGTAGCGAGAGGGCCGACGAAGCCCAAGGCTCTACCGTACGGTTACCGGCTACCAGCAGGTCGGCGAACAAGGAATCCAAGGCTTCCTGCCGTGGTAGCGCAGCCCTGCTTACGAAGTCGAACTGACGGAGGATTTCCTGGTTGAAAGGCCGCGAAGCATCGCTGCCGTCAATACGTTTCCTCTGCTTTGCGAGAATCTCTTCAGCCTTGTCCGGACATCTTAAAGCAAGCTGATAGGTAAACGACATATAGTCATTGATATCCAGTGACTTGTTTGATTCATTCAACCAGATGTCATAGATTGCGGATGTCACTTCCGGACTCGTAGCCTCGGCGGCGAGGAGCCTCAGTATCTGGAGCCTGCAGGAAGGGAGTGTGTGGGAATACGACAGTTCAAGAAGCCGTGCCTCGGCAGAAGGCCTGACGGAATCCGGGAGGTCCCGGAGAGGGTCCTGTAAGCAGCTGACGATCGTAGAGGCCACGATCGGGTTCTTTTCTGCCGCGAGCCATCCAAGGAGAGAGTCGATTTGCTCCGGAGCCGCGGTTGTAGGTCCCGCAAGATAGGAGTCCTGTGAAAGCAGGATACGGGCCTCACGGGCAGGATCCCCGCTCCCGGATGCATATTCCGAAAGTATTCCGCGAAGGTTTCCGGCCCGTGGCTCGCGGGTCCACGCTTCGCTGAAACCGCGGATATCCTTGTCCGAATGCCTGTCAAGCACCGACACGAGGTCATCCCAAGTCGCATTTGAATACGCGAAAGCAGAGAGGTATTCCCTGACACCTTCTCGGAACGCATCCGGCCCCATATACTCTTCGATCCTGCGCATCATCACCGGCGTCTTGTCATATACAGTGTTGTTGTAGATGAGCCCGGCATCGGCCAGGTTGTCCAGATGCTGGTTTATGGCCGTCGCACCGCCTGTACGGTCTTCAGCCATCGCCAGGGCGACATATTTCTTGAGCCAGTTGAGTTCGTGGTCTATTCCAGGGAACATCGGCTGCGCCATCTTGGCCGCCATCTGGTTTGCGAATACCTCCTTTATCCATACATCATCGAACCACCGCATAGTTACCATATCCCCGAACCAAAGGTGGGCCGTCTCGTGGGCGATCAACTCGATGCGCCTGGCACGCTCGTCAGGAGTCGGATCCGGTCCCAGGAACATCGTGGCCTCACGGTAAAGGATACAGCCCGGATGCTCCATACCCCCGAACTGGAAATCCGGAACTATCACGAAGTCGTATTTCGGGAAAGGCATCGGAATTCCGGTATATTCCTCCAGCCAGGAAAGGGCCATCTCGACCTCTCCGAATATCTCCGGGATCTGGGCTGTTTTCGCCGGATCGGTTTCCCTGAAATATGCGGTGATTCCTGTTTCTTCATCTGTTTCAGATTGCCATTTACCGGCAGAAAATGCAAAAAGGTAAGTACTGATTGGATTTGTCTTATCAAAAGTTACCTCATTCTCTTCTTGAAGTAATAGCTCGGTGTTTGAAACAGCCGTCCAGCCTTCCGGCAAGCGAAGGGTCAACTGATATTCCGCCTTGAGGTCGGGCTGGTCGAAGCAAGGGAAAACCGTCCTGGCGTGTGCCGGGACGAAAAGGCTGTACAGGAATTCATCGCTCCGGTTGAGATACCGGTCCGAAGGCGTAAACTCCAGCACGATTGAATTCTCTCCCTTGGCCACCGGCACCACGATATGCTCACTTACATACCGGCCTTTAACTGATTTTCCGTTAACGGAGACCACCTTGAATGTTTCAGGAACGAAATCCAGCACTGCCCTGCCTCTACGGGACGACGAGAAGCGTACGGTTTCACGTCCAGACAGGGAGGAATCCTTGCTTTCCGGAATGTTCAGGAATATCTCATAGCTCAAATCTGAAATGCTGGATGCCCTTGCCCTGGCGAGTTCCAGGGGCACCCCGGGTCCGGTCATCCTGGAATGATCGTCGAGGCAGCCGGTCGACAGGAATGCGATACCGAGCGCAACCGCTGCTAAAACTTTATTGAAAACACCCTCCATATGATTGTCTGGCGACTTTTTCCAAATTTACGAATATTTGTTTTCTTTGCAGGAAAGATTCATTCAAGAATATGAAAACCACTAAGATAATGGTACTGGCAGCCATCCTTTGCTGCACTGCCTGCGGGAGGAACAGAACAACTGACACTGGATATATCCTGAAGGATGTCCTTGAAGTCGCCGGGCGCCAGGGTGTAGCCACGGATGGCTCATTCTATTATGTTTCCGGTTCCACAGTCCTCTACAAATACGACCTCGACGGCAACCTGATCCTTTCGAACGAGGCCCCGTTCCGGGACCTGGAGAAGGAATGCAACCACATCGGCGACATAGATGTCCACCAAGGGGAGATATTCGCAGGATGCGAGCTGTTTATGGATGGTGAAGGAACGAATATCCAGGTCGCAGTCTACGATGCTTCGAGCCTTGAGTACAAACGTTCCATCCAGTGGAACGGACAGTCAGGGCAAGTCGAATGCTGCGGCCTGGCCGTCGACAGGGACAAAGGTCAGGTCTGGATGGCAGACTGGGTGCAGGGAGAAAGCATATACTGCTACGACCTCGGAACCGGAGAATACGTCCGCAGCCTCGCCCTCTCCCCTGCTCCATCTCTCCAGCAAGGGATATTCTGTCTCGATGGGAAGATGCTTATCTCCTGCGACGACGGAGACGCCGACTCGGGCTCCTTCGACAATATATATTCCGCCGACCTTGGAAGTGGAGAGGTGACCTTGTTCAGGAAAATGGATGATTTCATCCTCACAGGAGAGATAGAAGGACTCACCGTCAACCCCTTGAACGGAGACCTGGTCGTGCTTTCCAACCGCGGTGCACGCATCATCCTCGGTATGCCGAAGGGCTTCTACGAGGGATACGACAAGGAAATCCACAATCTGTACATTTACTCCAAGAAATAGTAATGACTGCACTTAAACTATTTATTATCAGTGTTTGAAACAATTTTATTATAGACAGAAACATTTTTGTTATGTGGATTTACCAGGTAAAAATCCTTGCTCATTAGTTCGAAAAGGTGTATTTTCACAACTTCAAAATTCAAAACAAGGATGAAGACATTGTCAAATTGTTTTACTTTCCTGTGCATCTCTGCAGCGATGATATCTCTCTCTTCCTGCATCAAGGATGAGGCGCCGAATGCAGAGTGCGACATCGAAGAAGTCTCGGTCGTCGTAGATGACCCGGAATCATTTTTCTACAACGTAACGGATATGACCAGGAGCATTCCTTCTGCTGACTCGGTCATAGTCTTTTCGGTCCGCAGAAAGGCAGACATATCATCTGTCGCTCCTGCATTCCGGCTTTCCGAAGGCGCAACGGTAAACCCGGAATCCGGGTCCGTGCAGGATTTCAGCAACGGTCCCGTCACTTATACCGTAACTTCGCAGGACGGCAACTGGAGAAGGAGATACAGTATCTCTTTCGTACAGGAAGCCAAGATGGTAGGTGACACCGTACGTTACGATTTCGAAAAGTATTCGACAGTATATTTCGATGCTTCTAAGGCAACATACAACGTATGGCTGAACGACGGCGCGGATGAGAGCCTCGGCACGATTTGGGCGACAGGCAATCCTGGCTACGCCATTACGGCTACCAATGCGACTCCCGACAAGTTCCCTTCCTCAGTGCTTGAGCAGGGATATGACGGAGCTGCCGTGAAACTCACCACCTGCAGCACCGGCTTGATCGGACAACTGTTCGGGAAACCGATCGCTGCCGGCAATCTGTTCATCGGATCATTCGATACTACTACGGCGATGTTGGATCCTCTGCGCGCCACTACTTTCGGTATTCCGTTCGACAGGAAGCCGTTGAGGATGACTGGGTATTACAAATACACCCCGGGTGAAAAGGTGACAGACGCCGAGAACAAGGAGCTTCCAGGACAGGTGGACAGTGCCGATGTATATGCGGTATTTTTCCTCAACCACGATTCGGATGGGAATGCCTGGACCCTGGATGGCACCAATGTAAAAACTGGCAGCCAGATCGTGGCGTTAGCTGATATGGTCTATGTCGCTCCTACGTCCGACTGGACTGCTTTCAGCATCGATTTCGACTACAAGGGGCAGCTCGACCTGGACCTCCTTGCCAACAGGGGCTACAGTATGACCGTGGTCTTCTCTTCCAGCAAGGGAGGAGACAGTTTCATCGGAGCTGTAGGATCTACCCTCTGCATAGACAAAGTACGCCTCATTTGTGAATCAGAAGACAATTAGCGATGAAAAAGACTCTCCTCATATCGGTCCTGATGATCGCCGCTGCGGTTGCGGCAAGTGCTCAGGACAACAGTAAATCCATCATATTCACAGCAAGTGCAGGCTTCTCCGTCGGAGGAACCGCTCCCCTGCAGATGCCCGCAGAGATAAGGAATATCAACAGTTTCTCACTGACTCCCAATTACCAGGCAAGCCTTCTTGCTGAAAAAACCTTCGGTCAATGTGGCATCGTCTCCGGAATACGCTTCGAAGACAAAGGGATGAAGGAAGAAGCGAATGTCAAGAACTATCATATGGCGATCGTACAGGGCGAGCAGTCGATAGAAGGGCAGTTCACAGGAGATGTTACCACGGAGGTCAGGCAGATGATGCTGACGGTCCCTGTAATGCTTTCCTGGAGGAACAGTTCCGAATCATTCCGCCTCAGGTTCGGGCCCTACGCTTCATATCTCCTGAAGAAGGGCTTTTCCGGATATGCGCGTAACGGATACCTCCGCCTCGGAGATCCTACAGGTCCGAAGATAGTGATCGGAGACGGAAAGGACCGCGGAGACTATGACTTTTCTTCGGATATGCGAAGGATGCAATACGGACTGGATCTCGGCTTCGATTGGTTCTTCCTCAAGCATTTGGGAATCTATGCCGATATCGAATGGGGACTTACCGGAATCCATCACAGCGATTTCAAGACCGTGGAGCAGACTCTCTATCCGATCTACGGCACCCTTGGACTGACCTACCGTTTCTAAGCTAAGGATATGACAAAAGCCAGGATAATTTTTCTTATGCAGTCGGCCTCAGTCTTGGCCGTACTGGTTTCCGTTGTTTCTGGTTGCAGCTGCAATGTTACGGGTTCAAAGCAGACCGACCTCGAAAAGTTCGGCATCTGCAGCCAGCCGGTCAGCAAGGTGAAGGTTGTATGCGATACAGCCTACAGCAGGATCATAGAGGATAACTATGAAGCTGTATTCGAGGAATCCGGGAACCTGTCCTTACTCCGCACCCTCTTCACGGACGGAAGTGCGATGAACTATGAATCCTACGTATACGATACCGAAGGACGTCTGGACGAAATCCTCCTCCTGGACCAGGACAGCAGCCTGACGGGACGCTATCACTTCGAATATGACGGCGGTTTCATCAGCAAATGTACCCTCTACGGAATGAATAACCAGGACATCCAGACTTGGGTACACTCGAACAACGGCAAGCAGATAGTCCGGACGGATTTCTATCAGGAAGGAGAGCTTCAAACCGTCAGCAAGAACAAGTGGTCGCAAAAAGGGAAAGTCAGGAAGGAAACTGTCACCGATGACGAAGATGAACTCGTCGGAGAGTCCAAATATATCTACCTCTCCCCCGGCAAGCCTGTCTCCATCACCAACGATCTTGTAAACCTCTCGATAACATATGACTGCAATGGTCTACCGACCAGCAGTACCGATGTCTTCGTCAGCTCCAAGGGAGACCTCATAGCCAGTGAAATCGAGAATAAGGACGGCAGCCCTGTCATATTCACGTACGAATATGCCTACGACCTTGCCGGCCGCTGGATCAGCCGCAAAGCGACCCTCCAGGACGGCTCCATCTACGAACTCCTCACCCGCACGATAGAATAGCATCGACCCGAGAGACCAAAGTATCCGATAAAGAAGAGGAGCCGACTCCCGCGGAAGTCAGCTCCTCTCTTTGATATATTCGCTGGAAGCCTAGAAGGCCGTAGCTGCGACCTTGGTCAGGTTGTTGCACTCATATACATGAGTGATTCCGCTGGTAGGGATAGTCTGCGTCGCGCGGACCGTCCAACCCGTTTCCGAAGAAGGATCGTCCGAAGACGGCCTGTAATACCAGTAATGGCTCGCAGTGGTGCTGGACCATGTCGTGGTATTCTTTCCCAACTCATTGAAATAATAACACGCCGCAGCGACATTGCAGCAAGATCCGTTTGAAAGGCGCTTGAAGTCCCCTACTTTCTGGTCACCCTTGAAGAGTTCAACCTTCCAATAGGAATCGTCGTCGTTGAATACCTCGGCTACGAAACAATACTTCAAAGCAGTATTGCCCTTGACCGTGATACTGGCGGATCCTGCCTTCTGCGAAGCGGTGTACCAGTTGAGCTTGTAGCCCTTGGAACCGTCATAGATGTCGTTGCCGTCGTAAACGCGCATCTGGAAGTCCTTGTCGCGCTTGGTGCCCTTGTTATACCAGTCGGTAACGCTTCCGTTCTCGACAGTATAGACAGTATAGCCGTTAGGCCCGCCGGTCACATTCGACTGGGAAGCCCACCAGGCACCGCAGGCAGCTCCGTGGATATGCTCATATATCGGGAGACCGCCGGCAGCCTTCACTGAATGGACATAGTTCTGGTTGTAATGCGTATGCCCGATCATTATATGAGCTTCCTTGAAGCCTGCAAGCAGGTTGAGTACCTCAGAATAATTCTTATCCTTGTTGACACTGGATCCGGTATCGTTGGATCCGCCACCGCGGAAAGGGATATGGCAACAGATGAAAACTGTCTTCTGACTCTTGTCCTTGACGAGGGCGATATCCTGCTTCAACCATTTCAGCTGCGTGGCGCTGAAACCGGCGGCATAGTTCCAGGTCGAACCTGTCGATTCGAGGCCGTAGACATTGTCCATCACAATCACGTGTAAACCATTACGGTCGAAGGAGTAATCCACCGGACCAAAGTGATTGATGAAGTTGTCCTGGGCATAATAGAACTCGCTCTTGCCGGCATCGTGGTCATGGTTGCCGATGCAGTTGAATATAGGCATCACGCTACCGTTGGAGAGTTTGAAGTTTCTCATCGAATTGTCCATAGGACCCCATTGTACCGGGTTGTCAAAAGTGATGTCGCCAAGCGTCATCGCATAGACGTTGCTCATTCCGTCAACCGTCGAGTGGAGGTCTCTAATCGTCTCGTTCACCCATCTTGAGACATCGCTGTCAGTCTTGCACTGAGGGTCCCCTATCATTACCATCGTGAACTTCGTTTCCTTGGAAGGAAGCGGTTCAAGCTTGAAATCATAGCGGGTAGCCTTGGATGCCACGAAGGTCCCCTCGTTGAAGAACTGTGGAAGCCCAGTAGAAGGATTCAGAGCGATCTTGTAGTCGGCAGGCGTCGTATAGAAAATCTTCCTTGCGAGCCTGTTGGCCGAGAACTGGTACACTCCATTATCATCGGTTGTTGTGAAGTTGTACCCGTCGGAGACCGGAACACCCGGGATACCCTTTCCTGTAGTCGCATCGGAGATCAGCCCATAGGCATTGTTGCCTGACTGGATCTTGGTCCCGTTGATGACGATATCCTCCACTACCGGAGTGACTGGTGTGACAGGATCTGGCCCGGGAGTCGGATCGGGGTCAGTAGGATGGCAGGCGGTCATCACCAGGAAGACCGCCAGAGCCATCATTGATAAAAGTCTAGATTTTTTTACCATCCGTAATTCTGTCCAAGATTAGCGTTGAGGTTGATGGCAGACTGAGGTATCGGCCTGACATACATCCTCTCCGTCCATTCAAGTTTGTAATTGTAGACGAGAAGGAATCCTGCGCCTGAAGGTTCGAGCGTCCAGTTGAGGTCGTTGGTATCGGAGATAGGATAGATATTCTCCTTGTTCGCGGTACCGGTGAACTTGTAGGTCGTTCCGGAGAACTCGAAACCGTTCTTGGCCTCGTCAGCGGTCACCCAAAGGCCAGGCCATCCCTGATGGTTGTAACGTCTCTCGATAATGTCAGCCTGATTCCAGCGATAGAGGTCGAAAGTACGGAGTCCACCTTCGAGGGTGAGCTCAGTGACCCTTTCACGACGGATCTCGAGGTCGATATCATCAAGGTTAGGAGAGTAGACCACATCCTCGGTGTAATAGCTCCTGAGCCAAGGATCCGGAACATATTCTGCGCTTCCAGGATAGATGTTCTTGACACCTGCCCTGGCGCGGAGCAGACCGATGGTCTGGTTCCAGATATCCTCGTTGAACTGGCCCAGTTCCTTCATAGCCTCAGCATAGTTGAGGAGGACCTCAGCATAACGGAGGATAGGGAGGGAGTTGTTGTCGATGGAGTTCTGGAAGTTGTTCTCATCAGGAATACACCACTTGACCATCATATAACCGGTCTTGCAGAAAGTGCAGTTGATGTTCTGGTCGGAGTACTCACCGGAAAGCTTGTGGATCTTCCTGCCAGGTCCGAGGACCGTAGCGGGAAGACGGGCATCCCTGTCGGTGAATTCCTCGTTGATGGTCTGGTCGCCAGTAAGGACAGGTGTACCGTCGGTCTTCAGGAACTGGCGGACAAGGAATTTGGTTCCGGAGCCCTGCTGTCCGAGCGTGGAAGAATTGTAGTACCTAGTCAGTTCGTGCCTTGCACCAAGCTCTTCGCTGTAAGTCCTTCCCCAGATGGTCTCGTCGGCCTGGAGGCTCTCGCTCAGGAAGAGTTCCTTGTAGTTGGCGTGAAGCTTGAACGCCTTGGAGTCGATGATTTCCTTGGCATACTTGGCGGCAAGACGCAGGAGGTCGTCGGCACTCTCATACTGGTTGTTCCAAGGCTTGTTGGTGGCAGGATTCACACTGTGGTTCTTCCTGTAGGTTCCTTCATAGAGCATGAACCTGGAAGCATATGCAAGGACCACATACTTGTCGATGTATATTCGTCCGTTGGTATGGAACTTGGAATCTGCGGAGCAGTTTGCCGTAGCGAACTCAAGATCTTCGACGAGCTTGTGGAATACAAACTCCCTGTCGTCACGCTGACCGTAGAGGGTCAGGGTATCTTCGGCTTCGACTACGTGCTCGAGCCAAGGAACGTCGGAGAATGTACGGATCCTGGAGAAATAGGTGTATGCCCTCCAGAACCTGCCGACTCCTTCGTAATGGTTGTAAACCTTCTCATCCACGTTGCCTTTGGCCCTTTTCATATTGTCCAGCATATAGTTGACCCTTCTGATAGCAGTCCAGGACCAACCACCCTGCTTGACGTTGTTCCAGATGCCAGGATTGTAGAAATCGGTACAAGTCTTGGAAGCGATCAGGTCAGTGTAGACATCATTTCCGTTATTGCCGATATCCGTATTGTCCGGCAGCCAGGAATTGATCATTCCGTCGCAGTACATCTTCAACTGGCTTTCGTTCTCGAAGTATGTAGGACCTGCGAACTTGTTGATCGGCTCCCTGGTCAGGAAATCCTCGCAGGACGTTGCAAACATAAGCGCCACTGCGGCAATTATCGCATATTTAATACTTTTCATAATTCTCCTTGATTATAAAGTAAGGTTGACACCGAAGGTGAAGGTCCTCATCATAGGATAACCATATCCTTCACCGACACCGCTAAGTCCATAGTTGCTGCCTGAGAGGGAACCACTGTCGAAGTCGGTATCACCGATAGCGATACCCTCAGGGTCGAACATATCAGTATACTTGAACATAGGAGACCAAGTCCAGAGATTCTCCATATTGACGTAGAACTTGACATTCTCCAGCTTGACCTTCCTCGTAAGTCTCTTAGGAAGGGTGTAGTTGATATTCAAGGTCTTCAGACGTACATATGCAGCGTTCTGGAGGTAGTGGTCGTTCTGCCAGGTGAGAGGACCGACGTTACGGTTCGCAGCATAGGCGACCGGACGAGTCCAGTATGGATTGTCGTCGTAGTTCGTGACAACCCAGTTCTCAGTGCTGAAATCAACTCTGGCCATATTGTCGTACATAGTGTGCATCAGGTAAGGGCTGTACTGCCTGTTGTAAGGTCCCCAGAAGAAACCGGTCTCGACAGTAGGATACCAGTCACGCTTTCCGACTCCCTGGAAGAATACGTTGACGCCGAATCCGTTCCAGTTGAAATCAAGGTTGAGACCGAACTGATATCTCGGAGTCTCGTTTCCGATGACCTCGAGGTCTCCGTGGTCTTCAAGGTTACCCTTGCCGTAATTGATGTCGCCGTCACCGTCGATATCGATGAACTTGAGGTCACCTGCATACTCGCGGAAGTTGGATCCGTTCTTGTGGTATGTGTCGGTAGCCCAGTTGTTGGCCTCTACGTTGTCGCGGAAGATTCCGTCGGTACGGAAGCCCCAGATTTCACCGAGGTGCTTTCCGGAATAAAGGCTGAACAGATTGCCGTCAAGGTTGGTGTAGTCGATGATGATGGTCCTGGTGTCCCAGACGCTACCCTTTATGCTGTAGTTGAAGTCCTTGCCGCCAAGCTTGAAGGAGTCGCGCCAGGAAAGGGTCGCCTCCCAGCCGAGGTCCTTGTAGCTAGCGTAGTTACCCTTAGGTGCAGAAGCACCGTAGACATCAGGAAGCTGAGGTCCGGCGGTGATGACGTTCTCGGAAATCTTCTTGAAGATATCACCGGAGAATGACAGGCGGCTGCGAAGGATGTCGATGTCAACACCCAAGTCGTAGGTAGTCACAGTCTCCCAGGTAAGGCCTGCAGGCACCGGTGAAGGAACAGTGGTGTAGTTGTTCTTCTGTCCGTCGAAGATAACGCTGGTCTTGTCGACACCGATGGTCTCGAGGTAGGTATATGGAGAAACCGTACCGTTACCCAGGGAACCGATGTTAGCGCGGACCTTGAAGTTGTCGAGCCAGCTCTTGGACCATTTCATAAACGGTTCTTCGGAGAGTCTCCAACCAACTGAAGCTGAAGGGAAGAAGCCCCACTTCTGAGTCTCAGGGAACTTGGAGCTGCCGTCGTAACGTGCGGCCACCTCGAAGATATACCTCCTGAGGAGGGTGTAGTTCGCACGGCCGAAGAAACCGATCACTCCGTAGCTACTGTCGTTCTGCTCGATGGTATAGTCGGTTCCGTCGAACAGTTCGTAGCTCTTCCACTTGTCAGGGATAAGCATACCCTTCCTCTGGATATAGAAGCGGTCGTACTGGTAATCCTCGAGGTTTCCTCCGGCTACCACGTTGAGTTCGTGGTTCTCGCCAAGTTTAGGAGTGAAGGTGAAGTAGGCGTTGGCCGTCATATAGTTGGTATCGTATGTCCAGCGGGACTTGTACGAACTAGCCTGCGGAACATATTCGGTGAAGGAGTTGTCACTGAGCCAGAAGGTCAGAGGTGCGCGGTAACGCTCCCTCGCCCTGCGGATGGCCTTGTAGGAATAGTCCCCGCGGAACTTGAGGACATCCTTGAAGATGGTGAGGTTCACACCGGTCGTGGTGACGAGAGTGAGATTCTCTTCCACCTGACCTGTATTGCCGTCAGCGAAAGATGCATAACCGGTCTTTGCAGCTGCAAGCGTATAGGTGCCGTTCTCGTTGAAAGGAACGAGGATAGGCTGTCCGTGCTGCTCGATCTGCTTTCCGAGGATGGAACCGGTCGTGAACATAGACTGCTGCTGGTTGGTGTGGAATACCGAAGTATTGTTGTCGAATGACAGCCAGTCATATACCTTCAAGGTACCCTTTGCCCTGATGTTGAACTGATCGTAATCATCATCTCCGACCTTGTAGATACCTTCCTGTGTGAAGTAACGGCCGGTGATGGCATAATTGAGCTTCTTGGAAGAACCCCTGACGCTGATGTCGTGAGTCTGGGAGGTCGTGTTCGGCTTGTAGAACAGCTTCAGCCAGTTCGTCTCACCGTAGTAAGCATATGCTCCGTTGTAAGTGTCGTAGATGTCATAGTTCCCTGCCTCGCGGCGAGCCTTCAGTCTCTCGAGGTAATCTGAGCCGATGGTGAAGGTGTTGACCGTAGAAGGAGCGTTACCTGCAGCGGTAGGAGTCATCTTATCACCTGCCACGAACTGATAGAACATCTCGGTCCAAGTAACAGGCTCGGTAATGATGTTGTCTTCCCAATTGATAGCCCTGTCGTTGTAGGAATATGCCCCGTTGTAGGAAATCGTGAACTTGTCGCTCTTGGCATCCTTAGTAGTGACGAGGATTACTCCGTTGTATGCCTTCGCACCGTAGATGGATGCTGAAGATGCATCCTTCAGGACTGCGACTGTCTCGATATCGCTCGGGTTGACATTGGAAAGGCTGCCTTCCACACCGTCGATGAGGACGAGGGCTCCGCCTCCTCCCTGTCCGATGGTATGGGCTGCACCTCCACCGTCGGTCATTGAGGCACGGGTCAGGTAGGTATGGTTGTTCGTACGGATGTAGACGTTACCGGAGTGGCTGACCTTACCATCGGTCTGCACGATGTTCAGACCGGCGATCTGGCCCTGGAGAGAACGTGCTACGTTGACGTTGGAACGATCGGTGAGCTTCTCTCCTTCCAGGTTCTCGACTGAACCGACGAGCTGGGTCTTCTTGAGGGTACCGTAACCGACGACCACCGACTGGTCGAGGGTCTGGGTGTCTTCCTGAAGCGCGAAGTTGATGACACTGCCCGTCCCAACCTCTGCCTCTACGGTCTTGTAGCCGAAGAACTGGCAGACGATGACGTCGCCCTTGGCTGCGCGGAGACTGTAGCTACCGTCGTCATTGGAAGACGTTCCCCTGGTGGTTCCTTTCACCATAAGGGCAGCTCCGACGACAGGTTCGTTTGTCTTGGCGTCCGTAACGACACCAGAGACATTAAATGTCTGTGCCAAGAGGTTTGCCGGTACCAGGATGTACGCGAGCAGTACCACGAGGCACGATAGTGTGCGTTTGAATTTAATTTCCATTAAAGTAACCTTTTGTTGATAATGATCTGCTCCTAAGAGCTAATTGGCGTTGCAAGTCCGCTCCCTATCATCGCATAGTCAAGGTGCTTAATGGGTAAAAAATTCTACTATTTCCTATTGATACGTTTTAAAATTGTTAATAATAAATAAGTTATAAAATAAAATGTCAATATTTACCGTTAGGAACCGCCACAGTCCAGGCCTTTTCCAGAAAGTGCGGAAGTCCGATTCAACAGTACAAAAATAATATTATTTTGACCTATCGCAATACTTAATTTATAAAAAAATAGGCGTATTTAACGTTTTTATTCTTATATTTGCAACCGCAAGTCTGCTCAATCCCCCACCAAAGCAAGGGTTCCGACAATCGTATCAGTTAAGGTCCTCGAGAAATCAAGAATCTTGACTTTGATTCTATTGTATTACAAGAAAATTAATTAGACCAATATGAAACTTAAAAGAATCCTTGCGGTGATCCTTACGGCGACAGCAGCGTTCGGCTTCTGGTCCTGCCAGGAGGAAGAGATTGAGACAGGTATCGACCCGAACCTGCCGGCTCCGAGTAACCTCACCTATGATGAGGACAACTCTTCCGCAACATCAATGACTGTCTATTGGGACGTGGCGGCAACGGATGCCGCTGGCGCCACCAGTTATACGGTTCAGCTGCTCACTGCTCCCGACCAGGGAGACAACTATGACAGCGCGACTTCCAAGACCCTTCAGAGCACCGCTGAAGTCCACGACATTGCCATGTTCGGAGGTCTTTCATCATTCGACAAGTACCTGGTCAGGGTCAGGGCCAATTACAAGAGGTCCAAATATTCCGAATGGACATACATCAGCCTCAACGGCGAGCCTGTCTACCACGAAGTAGGTTTCGGAATGGTGGACGCTTCCCTGCCTACAGTCGATACGTGCGGCTATGACGCCACGCTTTCCACGCCGGAGAGTATGTGGTTCAACTTCGACGCCCACACGGCCAAGGCTGCAAATGCCGCCGAGGTGGTTGTCAGGATCGTCAACAAGAAGAGCACGCTTCCTTCATACACCAACACAGAAAGCATCACCGCTACCGGTACGGAATTCCTCAACCTTCCTTCCAAGAACAGGTATACCGTCTGGGCAAGGGCAGCATACAAGCTTTCCGATGGCCGTACGGCATATTCGGAATGGATGAGGGTCCAGGAAGGCGACAAGAACCTCTATGAGGTCGGCAAGGGTGCCGTCAGGGAAGAACCGCCTACAGCGAAGCTTAACTACGCATCATCTTCAACCCTCGTATTCTCGTGGTCGAACTACGGTTTCGAGGACGTCGCTTCCGACCGTGACCTCAACGTCCGCGTCCAGCTTTACAAGGATGCAGCTTGCAGCAACCTGGTCGTTGCGTGGACCTTCAAGGGTAATGAGACCGACGTGGTCACGACAACCAACAAGATATTCAATTCCATCCAGCCTTGCTTCAGCTTTCCTGGCCTCGAACCTGGAACCAAGTATTACTTCAAAGTCACGAACCTGGACACCGAACTTTCCAGCGAGCCTGTCGAGGGTGAGACCACAGCTTTCACCATCAAGGAACCCGTAGGAGACGCAGTCCAGGCAGGCGACCTGGTTCTCGGCGAAGACTTCGGTGAACTGATCATCGGCGGCGACTATGTCAACAAGGCCCCTGGTATCTCCAGTACCGGAAGAGCCTCGCTGACCGACCAGAAAGCTCCTACAGGCGAACAGCCTGACAAGAGTGCGAAGATCGTCTTCGGTCCTGTCTATCACAGCAACGAAGTAGGCTTCTTCAACACGATGGCTCTCTCAGTTCCTTCGACAAGGCTCGACAAGTGGGGCACCTACAACGAGGGTACGGCCAACAGCTATACCTTAGAGCGTCCAGGCTACTTCAAGCTCGGAGCTTCCAGCTACGCTTCCTGGATCACCACCCCTCTGCTCGCCAACCTTGCAGGACCCGCCACCATCGAAGTAACCTTCACGGCAGCCCGCTACGAGAGTGACCAGATCGCCGGTTCGGTTTACACTGTCACCGGAAGCAGCATCTCCGATGCACACGTCATCACCGGTACGAAGACTGCGGTATATTCCTTCAACGTTCCAGAGGACAAGTCCAAGTGGGGTACCTACACCTGCACCATCAAGAACGTGATGCCGAATATGCGTCTGGCTTTCGGTGTCGCCGAGCGTGAAGTTCCAACTGAGGCCGGCAGCGTACAGCGCCGTATGTACATCGGTGAGGTTACCATCAAGCTCGTCGAGTACACCGGCGAAGCCATCACGGTCCCTGTTCCTGCGAACCTGACCCTCAAGGCCAAGACCACCACGATGGCAGTTTCCTGGGATGCAAGCGACGTGGAGACTTACACCGTCGAATACAAGAAGACTGCCGACAGCAAGTGGACGGTCCTCGATCCTATCACGACCAACAGCCTGACCATCGAAGGCCTCGAGCCTGACACCGAATATGATGTTCGTGTAAAGGCTGCCAAGAGCGGATTCGAGTCACAGTATGCAACCGCTTCCGCAAGGACGGCATCTGCTTCTGCTCTCAACACCGAGATCGGTTCTGCTTCCGAACTTGTTGAATGGCTTGCAGCCGCTACGGAGGCAGCTACAGATGAGTACAAGCTCACCGCCGACATCGATATGGCAGGCAAGTCCATCATCGCGGCTTCCGGATTCGCCGGAACCCTCGACGGACAGGGCCACACAATCAAGAACCTGAAGGCTACGGCTCCGCTGATTGCAGTCAACAAGGGGACCATCAAGAACATCAACGTGGATGCGTCCTGTAAGTTTATGCCTGCAGCTCCTATATTCGGAGTCATCGTAGCAGACAACCAGGGTACCATCCAGAACTGCCACAACGCAGCTACGGTAAGGTACCACGTGGACGATGTCAACGAAATGACCTTGATCGGCGGTATCGCAGGCCAGTCCACCGGTACCATCAAGGACTGCTCGAATGCAGGTGAAATCGTCGTCAAGTCCGCCAAGGGTCTCGGCGGTGCCGCTGCCGGTATCGCTGCTTACCAGCAGGGTGCAGTCAGCAACTGCGTCAACAGCGGACCTGTCACTATGACTTCCCTCTTTACCAAGGCTGGAATGAAGGGTGGACCTCTTACCAGCAACATCCTGCCTTGCGAGGGCGGTATAATCGGAATCGCCGGCAAGGGTACCACTATCACCAGCTGCGAGAACGGCGGCAAGATCAGCTTCATCCAGACTGGCATAGAGCAGGCAGGAGGCGGACGCGAGCGTATGATGATCGGAGGTATCGCCGGTAACCCTAACGGCAAGATATCCTCCAGCAACAACCACGGCGAAGTCTTTGTCTCGACCGCTACTTCAACTGGCAAGGTCCTAACAGGTTCCGGTACTTCATACATCATATGTGTAGGAGGTATCAGCGGTGGTGACTACTATGCCGACGGCCAGAGCGCAACTGACATCTTCACTTGCAACAACGACGGTCCTATCAACATCTACACAGATGCTGCCAATGCCAACTCCGCTGTCGGAGGTATCGTCGGATGGCCTTGCAAGGAAGGTGGCGGAACAGTTTCTACCAAGGACTGCGTCAACTCCGGAAAGCTTACCCTCAACGGTCAGGGCAAGGTCAGGATCGGTGGTATCCAGGGAGGATCCGGAATAATGGACGGCTGCACCAACACAGCTGACATCGAGATCCCTACCACCGGGAACAACACTACGGTTACTGGTCTCCTCGCCGGATTCCACTCCAACGGATATGCAGTCACCAACTGCACCGCCAAGGGTACCATCTCTTCACCAGTCGTCCTTCTCGGAGCAAGCGCTATGATAGGTAACATCGGCAACGCCGCCCATACTACCGGTGACGGCTGCAAGGTCGACTGCGTACTCGATGTTCCGAAGACCAGCAACGTCGGTATGGTGATAGGTTACTTCAACGGCAAGACCCAGAACATCAAGATGGGTACCGAAGTCCCTGTCAAGGTCAAGGGTACCGTCAACGGAACCGTCCTGAATGCAGACAACTTCAGCGACTTCCTCCACGGCCCGGGCAACTTCGACGCTTCGAAGCACGTCATCAACGCACAGTATGGTGAATAACCTGTCCTGAAGGATAAATAACCTCTTATACGATGCCCCCGAAGCCGAACGGACTCCGGGGGCATCTTCTTTATCCCCAAAAAGGTTGCATAAAGAACTGGGAATGATTACCTTTATACGATGATTCCTAAATCTGCCACCATATTCCTTTACACGCTGATGCTCCTGGCCACCGCTTCCTGCGAACGCCACGGAACCGATCCCTGGCACGGTAACGGTCAGGTGAATCCAGGTGGGGAAGGTGACAGCTACCTTGTAAAGGAAGCCACTTTCAAGGCAAATGCAGACACCCGTTCGTCCCTTGTTTCCGATGATGGCATCTGGACCGTGGAATGGGATGAAATGGAGAAGATAGGAATATGGGACGGCAAGAAGATGCAAGCCTTCACCAACGTGACTGCTCCGGGCAGGGAAGGCACTTTCAAGGGAGAAGTGGCAGTCAAGGACAACCCTGACGATATGTTCTTCACGGACTACTTCTACGCCGTCTCCCCTTTCCCGGAAGAATTCACCGACGAAGGCAACAATATCACCGAATATGCATTCCACCTTCCCAACCTTTTCGTCTCACCGGAAGAAGGACGGCTCGGGAAAGGGTGCAATATAGGCATCGCAATGGTTCTGGCAGGCCTGAAAGGTAACTTGGATTTCCACAATGTTCTCTCCTTCCTGAGGATCACTGTCAAGGATACCGAGGTCAGGACCCTGAAGATGCGGATGCACGGGCCGATCGTAGGGAAAGTCGAGATAAACCCTATCTCGAGGCTCATCCAGTCCGGGGAGAAAGCAAGGAAGGACTCCGCCTGGGTCATATCATCCTCAGGGATAGGAGGCCAGGGTGAGAACGAATATTATATCCCCGCCCTACCGGGGAACTACCTTGCCGACCTGTTCATCTCCACCGAAGAGAGCGAGGACTCCCCTACCTTGATATCCGGGGATTTCTCTTTCTCGACAACAAGGATGCAGGTCACTGACTATAGGACGATTACCGACCCGGGAAGCGGCAATTGCAGGATAGTCTCGTCCCTCGCTGCCGACGGGAGCTATGTCCTCATTTCCGAAAGCGGCTTCGACATCATCGGGATCAGTCACAAGGGAGAAGAAGTCCTCCTGAACATCGAAGCCCCGGGTAAGGAATCCATTTTCACGGTAATCCCCATATCCGACCTACATCTGGTCCCGGACGGGTCCGGAGCATATTTCATAAGGTACTACGATCCCGCGGGCATAAAGGCGGACGGCCAGGTATTCCATAATCTGTTCCTCAGCAGTTCCGGGGGCTGTCTTGCCCCATCCCGGCTGGAAGATCCGGATGCTGTCCCGGACATAACGAGCATGAAAAAGGCCTCCGCTACTTCATATAAGATTTATCTTATTGAGAAATAACAACTTCCAATTATCTATAAATTTAATTTTGCAATTAATACAAACGTTTGTATATTTGTAGTCAAGCGCTGAGACAATATGATCAAACCAACGATTACAGACATAGCAAACGAGATAGGGATAACCCCGTCCACCGTATCCAGGGCCCTGACCGGAAGTCCCAGGGTCAAGGAATCCACCAGGGAAGCGATCATAAGGAAGGCAGAGGAGATGGGATACGAAAGGAACGTTATGGCTTCCAACCTTCGCAGGGGCTTCGCCAAGACGGTAGGAATCATCGTCCCCCGCATCAACAGACAGTTCTTCAGCAATATCATCAGCAGTGCCGAATCCATCTTGGGCGAGGCCGGCTACACTGTCATCATTTGCCAGTCACACGAGACCCTTGAGGACGAGGTCAAAGCCCTCAAGACGATGCGTGCCAACCAGGTCGCAGGCGTGATGATTTCCCATTCCATCCAGTCTGTGAACGGAGACCATATCATCGAGAACATTCCGGAAGACGTGGAACTCATCCAGTTCGACAGGGTATTCACTTCCCTTCCAGGCATAAAAGTGGTCAACGACGGAGTCAAAGGGTCGTATGAAGCCACAAAGTCACTGATAGAGAACGGTTATAAAAGGATAGGGACATTGGCCGGATACCTCGGAGCAGAGTTGTTCGCAGACCGAAAGAAAGGCTATGTCAAGGCTTTGGAAGAAGCCGGGATGGACATTGACGAAGATATCATATTCGAGGACTCCATCCTCAGGGAGACAGGCTACAGAAGCGCACTCAAGGCCATAGAAAGAGGCTGTGACGCACTTTACTGCGCCGGAGACTTCTCCGCTCTGGGAGCTTTCGATGCAGCCAGGGAGGCCGGGCTCGAAGTTCCGGAACAGTTCGGAATAATAGGCACTGCCAACGAGCATTTCACCGGACTGATGTCCCCTCGGATGAGTTCGCTCGAGCAAAGGCCTGACAAGATGGGTGCCGAGGCTGCCCTTGCGTTCCTGGAGGCCGTGGAAGGCAAGCAGGAAGACCGGACGATCGAGATTCCTATGGAACTCATCATACGTCAGTCATCATCAAGGAAACAATAACGAAAAACACATAAACACAATGACTAATCTCTTTTCACTTGAAGGCAAGAACGCCTGGGTCACAGGAGCCGCCTATGGTATTGGCTTCAGCATCGCAAAGGCTTTCGTAGAGGCCGGAGCAAAAACCATCGTGTTCAACGTTCGTGGCGAAGAGGCGCTCAAGAAAGCACTGGATGCCTATCGCGAGGCCGGCATCGAGAATGTGAAGGGCTACACCTGCGACGTCACCGACGAGGTGGCCGTGAAGACCCTCGTAGAGAAGATCCATCAGGAGGTAGGTCAGATTGATATCCTCGTCAATAACGCAGGCATCATCAAGCGCATCCCAATGCACGAGATGACGCGCACCGAGTTCCAGCAGGTCATCGACATCGACCTTGTCGGTCCGTATATCTGCTCGGCTGCCGTCGTTCCCGAGATGATGGAGCGCCGCGAAGGCAAGATCATCAACATCTGTTCGATGATGTCTGAGCTGGGTCGTGAGACCGTCTCTGCATATGCCGCTGCCAAGGGTGGCCTCAAGATGCTGACCCGCAACATCTGCTCCGAGTACGGAGAATACAACATCCAGTGCAACGCCATCGGCCCGGGTTACATCGCTACTCCTCAGACCGCTCCCCTGCGCGAGCGCCAGGCCGACGGCAGCCGCCATCCGTTCGATTCCTTCATCTGCGCCAAGACTCCGGCTGGCCGCTGGCTCGATCCTTCGGAACTCGGCGGCCCGGCCGTATTCCTGGCCTCGCACGCTTCCGATGCCGTCAACGGACACATCCTCTATGTAGATGGCGGTATCCTGGCATACATCGGCAAGCAGCCTAAGTGATGGAAGCGGTATTCAGCTATATAATCGGCCTCGGGGCCGCCGTTATGATGCCCGTGATATTCACCATCCTGGGCGTCTGTATCGGTATTCCTTTCGGCAAGGCACTGAAGAGCGGACTCCTGGTGGGAGTCGGTTTCGTGGGTCTCTCGATAGTCACCGCGCTCCTGACTAGCAGCCTTGGAACTCCGCTCCAGAGGATGACCGAAATCTACAACCTGAAACTCGGCATCTTCGATATGGGCTGGCCTGCTGCCGCATCGGTCGCCTACAATACCACAATCGGCGCATTCATAATTCCGGTCTGCCTCGGCATCAACATATTGCTCCTGCTCTGCAAGGCTACAAAGACCATCAACATCGACCTGTGGAACTACTGGCATTACGCATTTATCGGTGCTGTGGTCTATTTTGCGACAGACAACGTCTGGTGGGGATTCTTCGCCGCGATAATATGCTTCGTCATCACCCTGGTTATGGCTGATCTCACTACCAAGGGATTCCAGTCATATTACAAGGATATGGACGGGATATCCATCCCGCAGCCTTTCTGCCAGGGGTTCGTTCCGTTCGCCTGGGCGCTGAACAAAGGAATGGACGCCATCCCTGGTTTCAGCAAGCTGGACCTCGATGCAGAAGGAATGAAGAAGAAATTCGGAGTACTGGGAGAGCCCCTTTTCCTGGGAGTGATAATCGGCTGTCTCATAGGCGTCCTCTCTTGCAATGGCTGGAAAGAGACTGTCGAAGGAATACCTATGATCCTGGGACTCGGAATAAAGATGGGCGCCGTGATGGAACTGATTCCGAGAATCACGGGACTGTTCATCGAAGGATTGAAACCGATAGCCGAGGCCACCAAGAACCTGGTATCCAGGAAGTTCAAGAATTCCGCAGGCATCAGCATCGGTATGAGCCCCGCTCTGGTGATCGGGCATCCTACCACGCTCGTGGTATCGCTCCTGCTCATCCCTGCGATACTCTTCCTGTCAGTCATCCTTCCTGGAAATGAGTTCCTGCCCCTTGCGTCCCTGGCCGGAATGTTCTACCTCTTCCCCGTCGTACTTCCTATCACCAAGGGAAACGTGGTCAAGACATTCATAGTTGGCTTGGTAGCACTCGTAGTGGGCCTGTATTTCGTAACGGACCTCGCTCCGTTCTTTACCAAGGCTGCCCAGGACGTATTCGCCCGGACAGGAGACACTGCCGTTGCGATTCCGGACGGATTTCAAGGCGGCTCGCTGGACTTCGCTTCCAGCTTGTTCGCCTGGGTGATCTTCCATCTCGTCCACGATATCAAATGGATCGGCAGCGGTCTGCTGGTGATACTGGCGACCATTATGGCGATAATAAACCGCAGAAGGATAATCAAAGAATCATTCGTTCTCAACAATGAAAAGAATAGCAACGATAGCGGCGCTGATGCTTAGCGCAGCCGCAGCAAGTGCCCAGGTCAACTGGACGATGCAGACAGCCTGCAGTCCGCAGGATGTAAAGAACTACGATACCGAAAAGCTCCGCAGCAGTTTCCTGATGGAGAAGGTGATGACCCCGAACAAGATAAACCTCACCTACTCTATGTATGACAGGTTCATATTCGGTGGCGCAATGCCGGTCGGCAAAGTGCTTACGCTGGACACCTTCGACGCTCTAAAGGCAAATTATTTCCTGGAAAGGAGGGAGCTCGGCATCATCAACGTCGGCGGTGAAGGCACGGTGACGGTGGACGGACAGCAATACGTCCTCGGGTTCAAGGAGGCTCTGTACGTTGGCCGCGGCCACAAGAAGGTCACCTTCGCAAGCAAGAGTCCTTCCAAGCCGGCCAAGTTCTATCTCAATTCGGCCACTGCACACAAGGAATACAAGACCCAGCTCATCACCATAGACGGACGTGAAGGAAGCCTGAAAGCCAATTCCTTCGCTGCCGGCAAGATGGAAGACAGCAACGACAGGGTCATCAACCAGCTCATCGTGAACAATGTCCTGGAGGAAGGTCCGTGCCAGCTCCAGATGGGTCTCACGGAGCTCAAGCCGGGCAGCGTATGGAACACTATGCCGGCCCACACCCACAGCCGCAGGATAGAGGTATATTTCTATTTCAATGTTCCTGAAGGGAATATGGTCTGCCACCTGATGGGTGAGCCTCAGCAGGAGCGTCTCGTATGGATGGCGAACGAACAGGCCATTATGTCTCCGGAATGGTCTATACACGCCGCCGCAGGCACCAGCAATTATATGTTCATCTGGGGAATGGCAGGCGAGAACCTGGACTACTCCGATATGGACAAGATCAAGTACACTGAAATGAGATAAAGGATCCCGCATATGCCAAGAGTCATAACATTCGGAGAAATAATGCTCAGGCTATCCACCCCCGGATATCTGAAATTCAGCCAGGCCAGACAGCTGGACGCCACTTTCGGCGGAGGAGAAGCCAATGTTGCCGTATCGCTTGCGAATTTCGGCATTGACGCGGACTTCGTCACACGTGTTCCGGACAATGACATAGCCAGGTCCTGTCTCCGCGACCTGCGTTCTTTCGGGGTGGGGACATCCCACTGCATCACCGGAGGAGAACGTCTGGGAATATATTTCCTTGAGACCGGAGCCGTAGCACGTCCCAGCAAAGTAGTATATGACAGGGCTCATTCCTCAATCAGTACCATCCAGCCTGGAATGGTAGACTGGCACGAGGTGTTGAAAGGGGCTGACTGGTTCCACTGGACAGGAATAACTCCCGCCATAAGCGAAAGTGCTGCACAGGTATGCCTGGAAGCTATCAAGGCCGCCAATTCAATGGGTGTATTCGTTTCCTGCGATCTCAACTACCGCAAGAATCTCTGGAAATGGGGCAAAACCGCGGCTGAAGTGATGCCGGCTCTTGTCGAGGGCTGCGACCTCATACTCGGAAACGAAGAAGATGCCGAGAAGGAATTCGGCATAAAGCCGGAAGGATTCGATGCGGAGCATTCTGACGGGAGCATCGACCAGACCAGGTTTGAAAGCGTATGCCGGCAGTTGATGGAGCGGTTCCCCAAGTGCAAGAAAGTCGCCATTACGCTCAGGGGCTCCATAAATGCTAACCATAACACCTGGGGCGGAGTGATATTCGACGGTGAGACGCTCAGGGAATCACGCAGGTACGACATAACACATATAGTCGACCGTGTAGGCGGAGGAGATTCTTTTATGGGAGGCCTCATCTACGGACTGCTGACTTGGTCGGACGACCAGAAAGCGATTGATTTCGCTGCGGCGGCCTCTTGCCTCAAACACACCATATTCGGTGATTACAACCAGGTATCGGTCAAAGAAGTGGAGAGCCTGATGTCCGGGAATGCTTCCGGACGTGTGGCGAGGTAATATCAAAGCTTACATAACAATGGCAAAGTTCAGAAAACTCGAAACATTGACGGCGATCAAGGAAAGCGGAATCGTTCCGGTGTTCTTCAACAGCGACCTGGAAACTGCGAAGAACGTCGTCAAGGCGTGCTACGAAGGGGGGATAAAGGCTTTTGAATTCACCAACAGGGGTGATTTCGCGATAACTGTATTCAGGGATCTGTCACTCTGGGCGCTGAAAGAATGTCCCGGGATTATCCTCGGAGCGGGCACAATCCTGGACGCACCGACCGCAGCACTCTATATTCAGATGGGAGCCAATTTCATTGTCTCCCCTTCCCTCAACCCGGAGGTTGCGAGGCTCTGCAACAGACGCGGGATACCATACACTCCTGGCTGCGGCAGCGTGACCGAGATTTGCAACGCACAGGAATTGGGATGCGACCTCGTCAAGGTATTCCCTGCAGGAAGCGTCGGTGGTCCTAAATTCGTCAAGGACGTGCTCGGTCCTCTTCCTTGGACGATGATGCTTGCTACCGGTAGCGTAGAGCCGACAGCCGAAAACCTCGCCGAATGGAAGAAATCGGGAGTTACGGCAGTAGGTATGGGATCGAAGCTCTTCCCTAAGGATGCCCTGGAGAAAGGCGACTGGAAGCGGATTACCGATATTTGCAAGTCCGCGATAGAATATTTCGAATAAACTTCAAAAAAGTTTTTTTGATAATAAAATAATTCGTACTTTTGCAGTCCGAAAATTAAGAGCAACCTCTTACGGGTCGTTATGAGATGTGCGTAACGTTGCGGTAAAATTATTGAGAAATGGATTTGATGAAAGTTGTAGAGCAATCTTTCGCTAACGAGAAAGTTGCTTCTTACCCGAAATTCAAGGCCGGTGACACCGTCACCGTTACCTATAGAATCAAGGAAGGTGACAAGGACCGCCTCCAGAAATTCAGAGGCGTTGTTATCCAGGAGAGAGGTGCTACCCCTGCCACAAGGACCTTTACTGTCCGCAAGGTTTCAGGAGGTATCGGAGTTGAAAGGATTTTCCCTATGCAGTCTCCGTTTATCGACAGCATCGAACTCAACAAGGTCGGTAAGGTACGCAGGTCAAGGATCTTCTACCTCCGCAAGCTGTCAGGCAAGAAGGCCAGGATCAAGGAGCGCAAGCTCACCGTCCTCAAGGACGAGAGTGCAAAGGCCGAAGCCTAGCCACAGCACACTGACGCGGGATTTATCCCGCACAATGGTCCCCTAGCTCAACTGAATAGAGCATCTGACTACGGATCAGAAGGTTACAGGTTTGAATCCTGTGGGGATCACCAAGGCGCAGAATCGATGACTGCGCCTTTTTTAAACAAGGTCGCGGAATTAGCTCAGTTGGTAGAGCGTCGGCTTCCCAAGCCGAAGGTCGCGAGTTCGAACCTCGTATTCCGCTCTGGAACCAGACAGGCAGCCGAAAGGTTGCCTGTTCTGGTTTCATATTTTTACGACGGTCCGCACGAGCGACCTTCACGCCCCCGAGGGGCAGCCTTCCATCGGTCTCTGGTTGAGAACAATAATGCCCCTATTTGTACGCAAGTGGAGACTTGAGTGCGCGGGTACGGGGTTGTTTGAGGTCTCGGCAAGGAATAGATAATCCGGGAAACCTTGAGACACTCCGGGGCATAAAGACAGAGAACACCAGGAGAACTGAATCAATCAGTCTCCCGGCGCTATGCTCCGTTCAGGGATCAGCTGACTAAGCCTCCGGAATCTCGTCGTTGGAAGAAACCGCGAAAGGAGAGTTCGCGGAAACCTGAGAACCTACCGTATATTCCTCAACCTCAGGAACTTCCTCGGCAGGAGCTTCCTCCTCTTCCTCAACCGGCTGCTCTCCGCTCGTCAGGGTCTGGAACTCCTCTTCGGTAATCATCTTGCAATTACCATTGAAGGTAGCATTCAGGTCCACCTGAAGCCTCCTGACGTGAAGATCACCGTCAATGACACTGGTGCTCTTGAGAGAGAGGGTGTCCTTGACATAGAGGTCGCCTTCGATCTGGCCCCAGAAATCAGCGTTGTTGCAGATCACATCACCCTTGATGATAGCCTTCTCGCCGACGACGACCTTTGCCTGGGAGATGATCTTACCCTCGAAGTTGCCATCGATCCTGATGTCGTTAGGGGAGATGATCTCACCCTTGATGACTGAACCGGCCGAAATCCTGCTGACGTCATTGACGCCCGTAGAATCGTATGTCCTGTCGTAATTTGCCATAATATCTCAATATAAAGTTTAATATTCCGTTATACCAGTCCTGCACCGTGGCAGTTCTTGTATTTCTTTCCTGAACCACAAGGACAAGGCTCGTTGCGACCGATCTTCTTGTCCGCCTTGATAGGAGTGTTGGATTTCTGCTCTCCGTTGGTGCTCAAGTCGTTGCGCTGAGTCCTCATCTGGCTCATATCGGTTCTGCGGCGAGGAGCCTGGGCAGGACGGGCCTCACTGTCTTCACGGAGCGGAACGAACGCCCTCAGGAGGAATGACAACACGTCCTTGTTGAGGTCTTCGAGCATCGAAGCAAAGAGGTTGTAACTCTCGAGCTTGTACACCACCAGAGGATCCTTCTGCTCGTAAGCTGCATTCTGGACACTCGTACGGAGATCGTCCATCTCCCTCAGATGCTGCTTCCAATGCTCGTCGATCTGGTAAAGGATGATGGTACGGCTGAGAGCCTTGGCTATCTCCTTGCCTCCTGTATTGTATGCCTTCTCAAGGTTTACGCTCAGCGTCAGCATCTTCCTACCGTCGGAAATAGGGATTGCGATGTTCTGGTATATCTGTCCCTGTTTTTCGAATATCTGTTTGATGTACGGATAGACTTTCTCCGCAAGGGTATTCATCCTGCGCTCGTAAACCTCCTGCATATGGTTGCAGAGGGAATCGGCGAGGGCATCTGCAGACGCGCCCGAATAGAATTCCTCGTCGAATCCAAGGTCGATGGACATCTGACCCATCACATATGCCTCGAAATCCTCGTAAGACATTCCTTCAGCCCTGCCTGCTATGATAGACGAGGAGTCTATCATCATATTGAGGACATCTATCTCGATCCTCTCGCCGGAAAGGGCGTTGCGGCGGCGGGCATAGACAGCCTCACGCTGATAGTTCATCACATCATCGTATTCAAGGAGCCTCTTACGGATACCGAAATTGTTCTCCTCGACCTTCTTCTGGGCATTCTCGATGGACTTGGAGAGCATACCGTTGACGAGAGCCTCGTCATCAGCCATTCCAAGCCTGTCTACGACTCCTGCTATCTTTTCAGAACCAAACAGACGCATAAGCTTGTCTTCCAGGGAGATGTAGAACTCTGAAGAACCTGGGTCACCCTGACGTCCGGCACGTCCTCTGAGCTGACGGTCCACGCGCCTGGAATCGTGCCTCTCGGTACCGATGATCGCCAGACCGCCTGCGGCCTTAACCTCCGGCGAGAGCTTGATATCGGTTCCACGGCCGGCCATATTGGTTGCGATGGTGACGGCTCCCAACATCCTTTCTTCAAGACGCTTGACTCCGTCTACCCCGGTTATCGGGGTCTGTCCGAGCGTACTCTGGCCAGCTTGCGCGACGATTTCTGCCTCACGAGCGTGTTCCTTGGCATTCAACACGTTGTGCTTGATTCCGCGCAAGCGCAGCAACTTGCTCAGAAGTTCCGATGTCTCGACATCGGTAGTACCGACAAGTACAGGCCGGCCTGAATTACGCAACTCCTCTATCTTGTTGATAACTGCCGCATACTTGGCCTTTTTGGTCTTGTAAATCAAATCGTCCTGGTCATCCCTGACGACAGGGCGGTTGGTCGGGATCACGACCACATCGAGCTTGTAGATCGACCAGAATTCACCCGCCTCCGTTTCAGCGGTACCGGTCATACCTGCAAGCTTGTGATACATACGGAAATAGTTCTGCAGGGTAATTGTCGCGAACGTCTGCGTCGCGGCCTCCACTTTCACGTTTTCCTTCGCCTCGACAGCCTGGTGCAATCCATCACTCCAACGACGGCCTTCCATAATACGGCCAGTCTGCTCATCCACGATCTTCACCTTGTTGTCGATGACGATGTAATCGACATCCTTCTGGAACATCGCATATGCCTTAAGCAGCTGGATAACCGTATGGACTCGCTCGCTCTTTAGGGAATAATCCTCCATCAAGTGATCCTGCTTCTCTTGTTTCTGCTCTGCAGTCAGGGATTCGTCCTTCTTGATCTCCGCTATCTTGGTACCCATATCCGGCAATACGAAGAAATCCGGATCGGAAACCGCATTGGCCAGCACATCGTGTCCCTTGTCGGTCATATCCACGGAATGTTGCTGCTCGCTGATCACGAAGTAGAGCGGATCGGTGACGATATGCATCTGGCTCTCGTTGTCCTGAAGATAGAAGTTCTCCGTCTTCTGCATCAGCTGCTTCATTCCCTGTTCGCTGAGGAACTTGATCAAAGGCTGATACTTAGGCAAACCCTTGTATGCACGGAAAAGCAGAAGTCCACCTTCGTCGTTCTTGCCTGCGGCGATAGCCTTCTTGGCATCATTCAGGATCTGGTTGACCAAGATGCGCTGCTTCTGGTAGAGGCTCTCGACATATGGCCTGAACTCCATATACTGCTCGTCATCCTCTGCCTTGGCGACCGGACCGGAAATGATAAGAGGGGTCCTGGCATCGTCGATCAAGACGGAGTCGACCTCGTCCACGATCGCATAATGGTGTTTCCTCTGCACAAGGTCGGTCATATTGACTGCCATATTGTCACGAAGGTAGTCGAAACCGAACTCGTTGTTGGTTCCGAACGTGATGTCGCAGTTATATGCCTTCTTCCTGGCATCGCTGTTAGGTTCGTGCTTGTCTATACAGTCGACGGAAAGGCCGTGGAACATATACAGAGGACCCATCCACTCCGAGTCACGCTTGGACAGATAGTCGTTGACGGTAACCACGTGGACACCTTTTCCGGCAAGGGCGTTCAGGAATACAGGAAGGGTAGCCACGAGGGTCTTTCCTTCACCTGTAGCCATCTCGGCGATCTTGCCTTGATGCAGCACGATTCCACCGATGAGCTGGACATCGTAATGGACCATATCCCAGGTAACCTCGTTGCCGCCGGCCATCCAGTGGTTCTTGTAGATTGCGGTTTCGCCCTCGATCGTGACGAAATCGTGATTGATGCTCAGCTGTTTGTCGAAGTCATTGGCAGTCACCTCGATGGTCTCGTTTTCCTTGAACCTGCGAGCTGTCGACTTCATTATGGCGAAAGCCTCCGGAAGTATTTCCTCAAGGACTTTCTCGATCTGTTCATCCTCTTCCTTGACAAGTTTATCGGACTCCGTAGCCAGCTGTTCCTTCTCGTTGACAGGAATATCTTCTTCAAGCTTAGCCTTAATCTCGTTTATCCTTTTCTCGAACGGAGCCTCACATTCACGAAGTTTTGCCTTAAGTTCATCGGTCTTAGCCCTCAACTCATCGTTGGAAAGCCCGTCGATAGGACCATATGCGGCAAGGACCTTGTCAAGGAAAGGCTTGACAAGTTTCATATCCCTGTCGGACTTTGAGCCGAAGACTTTTCTCAGAATACCTGATAATGCCATACAATAAAAATAATCTCTGATTAACTTACAAATTTAACGATAATCAGAGATATTTACAATTATTAATCCGCAGAAATTCATTCTGCCCATTTGTCAGTCCGGAAAGGGAAAGGAGGCACAGGCACCCCGACCGAGCTCACAAGGTTGGACTCGCAGTAGTTGTGGAATGAATACCTGACAGCCTGAGGGTCAGCTATACCGGTGCAGTCCAGCTCGATCCTGCCACCTCTGGTCCAAGCCTCGACAGGACGGAAAACCTTGTCACTCCCGGCGACTTCGAAGCCAGTGACATTACCGTACCTCTCTGTAATATGCCCCACTCCCCTGCAAGCATTGGCTATATGGACCGTGATCTTCTCATCGGCCGCCTCACCCTTCTCGATACTCATTTCGAAACCGGATTGGCGGACGGTTCCTGGAGAAACTGACGAATTTGCAGGGAACACTACCCTGGATGGATATGGAAAACCGTGACCGGCACCGGTTTTCAGCCCGTAATCCCTCTCCAGGGCAAGCAGAGCGAACTGCCTGGCTACAGGGATCTTCCTGGCCGGATGGATGCATCCTTCATCTCCCAGGGTTTCCGTGACGGCGGCTCCCGAATTAGGAATGATGTCAAGTGAATTGAGCTGGTTCTCCACGAAAAAGGCCCGCAGAGGGTCGGCCGAATTCCCGTAACTGTACGGAGCAATCGTAGCGAAATAGAATGAAAGACTGCCCCCGGTATCACCCCACATCTGCCTCCAGCATTCCACCATCCCGGCCTGCATCTTGTCGTAATACGTTATGTCTCCGCGATTTGCACAACCTTGATACCAGATGAATCCCTTGAGGGCATATCCCTTGACAGGATACATCCTGGCATTGTACATCGTACCTACCTGTACGGGAGCGCTGTTTTCTTTTTCCCTGCGTGAGAGGATTACCTTCAGGCGCTCGTCAGGTATCTTCCCTTCCACCGACTTGCGGAGATATTCCTCATTCATCCAAGGCTCGATCCTGGAACCTCCCCAAGGGCAGGTGATTATGCCGACAGTGACCCCTAGCGACTTGGTGAGCTGCTTTGCGAAATGATATGCGACGGCGGAAGTTCTGTACACAACGCTTGCATCCGCGTACTTCCACACGGATGGCACCATATCCATCGGCTCATAGGCTTTGTCCGTCATAATATCGAAGACGCGTATGCAGCTTTTGTACTGAGGCGCGTCCAGGAGGGCTTCCAACGCTCCCTCGACTGCCTGGCCGTCGAAGCCTGTGACAAACTGCTGCATATTGGACTGGCCGGTGCAAAGCCACACCTCCCCTATCATAACGTCTTCCAGGACCACTTTCTCCTTCCTGGCCGTGACGGTCACCGTATACGGGCCCCCAGCCTGAGGAGTGGACACCTCGACCTCCCACCTGCCGTCATCCCCGGCAGTTGCGGAATACTTTTTCCTGTTCCAGGACGTCGAAACAGTGACCTTGGTACCTTTGGTTGCCCATCCCCAAACAGGAGCCTGGGTTTCCTGCTGGAGTACCATACGGTCGGTGAACACGGAAGCGACCGTAAACTCACCTTCCGTGGCTTTCCACGCCTGATCCATAGCCTCCAGGCAGGTTGCCGAGGCAAAGAATGCCGCAACGACAAGGGCGGCAGTCATTAAGAATCGTTTCATATTATCAGATTATCAGAAAGTATACATTATCCCTATAGTGATCGAATCCGGATATATCACGTTGTCCGGACCCGTCCTCCTGGTCCATTCCTTCCTAGGACAGTCATATATGGTCAGGTCCTTGAAATGTCCTGCCCAGAAACCCGCCCCAAGGTCGAGGTTGAAATGCTTGCTGAGCATCACAGTGTATCCTGCTGAAAGGCCTCCTCCTGTGCCTCCCTTCCCTTCTTTCAAGGCAGGACGGCCGAAACCCGTATTGCTGAAGTCGATATACTGCGCCTTGGCCTGGATCCACCAGCCGGAATAGACATACCAAGGCCAGTAACGTATCCCCAGATAACCGACCTTCTGGCGGTTACGGATTTCCATACTCGAGTGGTCGCCCGACTCCGTGACAACTTCGGATACGGGATTGATCCTCAGGTTATTGTACCGACCGCCGAGATGTAACGTGAAATGCCGGGAGACGGACACTCCCAGGTCCCCGTTGAAGGTGCAGACGGCCGCCCAGTCAACCAGGTTGGTCTCCAGCGAGGCACTCTGGGCAAGGACAGTGCGACAAGGAGCAAAGGAAAACGCTGATGCGGCAACCAGCGCAGCCAGGATCTTCGTCATATACCTTCCAAGATGGAACATATGCAAAAATACTCAATTAATTACTAAATTTGTTTGTTTGTCCGTCAGAAATGAAGCACATCGGATCGGCGATACCGCTCGTACTCCTCCTTGCCATAACCGCACTCGCATTTTCGGAATGCGGAACGCAGAGAAAGATACGTGGACTCGGGGAAGGGAACGTCTCCCCCAGCCTTGCCATGTCCCGCAGCTATGATGCAGACCTTCCGGAGTTCAAGATCGACGAAGTCGCTGAGGATACCCTGACCGTCGAAGATGTCCAGGGACGGAAATACTTGCTGATGAATGCAGTGAAGGACGAGAACGGAGAATTGTCCGCCAATGACATCCTGCAGGCTGCAGTTGTCACGGCAAGGTTCAGGAACATAGCCGAACGCCACGGGAAGGTGGACATACGATTCGAAGTTACGGTCCCTCCTGAAATGACTGACAGCAAATGGCAGCTGCGGTTCAATCCCCGGATCGATATTCTCGGGGAAAGCATACTCCTCGATCCCGTGATCATCAGCGGGAAAGGATTCCGGGAAAAGCAGATGCGAGGATACGAGAGGTACCGCAGATTCCTCGACGGGATCGTTTCCGACACCAGCATCTTCGTAAATGCCAGGGATTTGGAGTTGTTCATCAAAAGGAATATCCCGGATCTGTATGCCTTGAAGACGGACTCCACTTACATATCCGACGATAGATTCTCATCGATTTACGGAGTCACCGCGAAGGAAGCTATGGACCACTATACCAACAGATTCCTTCTGCGTCGCAACCGCCGTAGGATAGCCAGCAAGGACAGGATGTTCAAGAAATATGTCAAGACCCCCATCGTTACTTCCGGGATCAGGCTGGACACTGTACTCACCGATCTGGAAGGACGGTTCGTATACGAATATGTCCAAAGCATATCCACACGTCCTAAGCTGCGGAAAGCCGAAGTCAGGCTTTCAGGCGAGATATTCGAAGAAGACCGTAAGGTTTATACCATACCTGAAAGCGAGCCGCTGACATATTACATCAGTTCCATCAGCACCCTGCTGGATCCGCGGGAAAGGTACGTAACCAAGATTGTCAGCAGGCAGGCAGAGGTGAATACCGTATGCCGTATCGGTTTCGAGGCCGGAAGCTTTGATATCGATACATCCCTGGGAGACAACTCCAGGGAAATCGAAAGGATAAAGGGCATATTCGGGGAACTGATGGAAGACCGGGAATTCGTCCTGGATTCCGTAACCGTCACTGCATCCTGCTCACCTGAAGGCAGTTACCGCGACAACGCAAGGCTTGCCCGCAATCGGGCCAGGTCCGTGTCAGGATACTTCGACGGTTTCGTAAGAGACTCCAGCGACCGCGATGGCATACGCTTCAAGAGCGCCTCGGAACCGGAAAACTGGGGGTTGCTTGGAAGCCTCATAGCATCGGATCCGACACTGACTGATGCAGATAGACTGGATTTTGCCCGGCTGATGGAGGTACGGGACCAGGACAAGAGAGAACTCGCCCTGCAGGGGAGGCCATACTACAGCTATATTTCCAGGAATATATATCCCTTGCTCCGTACGGTCGAGTTCCGGTTCAGGCTCCACCGCAAAGGAATGGTCAAGGACACCATCCATACTTCAGTCCTGGACACGACCTATATGCGTGGCCTGAAAGCCTTGCAAGACAGGGATTACGCCACTGCCTGCACCCTGCTCCGCCCATATTCGGATTACAATGCAGCAGTGGCATTCTGCGCTTCGGACCGGAACGCTTCGGCCATGCAGATCCTCGAGGATTTGAAACCGGACGACAAAGTGGAATACCTGCTGGCGATACTTTATTCACGCCTGGGCAACGACAAGGAAGCCGTACGGCACTACCTGAATGCAGTTGCATTGAACCGCAGCTACATACACAGGGGAAACCTCGACCCGGAGATTTCAGTACTGATCAGGAAATATGGCCTGAACGGGGGTTAGAACAGCAGGGATATGCCTGCACGCATACAATCCGTCTTGCGGGAAAAATCCTCTATCTCGGAACGGTCCTTCAGACCGTTTTCATAACCGACCTCAAGGCGTATCAAACGGAAGAATTCAAGAGCGGCACCGACGCCGATCGAGAGATTCAGTTTGTCGTACCCCAATGATTCGTCATAAAGGTCATCATAATAAGGCTCACCGGAACGGGACACAAGGCCGTATGAAAAGACAGGGCCCGTGTATACCCGGAAGAAAAGATTTGGAGAGAACTTGAGGCCGATGTTGAAAAGCACCGGAATATTGATGTATTTCTCAACTACTTCGGAAACAGTCTCGTCGAAACCGAATGATGGCAGTTCCTTTCCTTTGAAGGACGAATAATAAACACCGGGCTGAACACCCACGCGACCGGAATAAGTTATGTTATAGCTTGTGCCGACATAGAAGCCCGGCAGCTTGCTGTCATTTGTACCGTGATCGGTCGATACCGCGTATCCTGCTCCCAGCGAACCCTGGGCCGATGCCTGGATACCGAGAAGCAGAGCCGATACAGCCAATATTAAAGTGATGAAATACCTCATAATCGGTGCAAAATTAACCATTTCAGGAATAAATTCAAAATGCCGCCGAAACAAAAAGAGGCCGGCATAAAGCCGGCCTCGAAATCACGGTAAAGTCCGCGATATTAGAAAATGAACGCTACACCTGCGTGGAGCTGGTTCCTGTGGACGCCGACTGTCGAGCCGCCCCTGTTAAGCAGACCGAAGTCATAACCTACGTCGAAGCGTACCATATTCTCGAACTCTACTCCGATACCGCCTCCGGCGAGGACATCGATACGGTTGTAATCGAGATAATTGGAAATGGTTCCGTCATAGAGGTCGATGGTCGTGCTTCCGGAATTGATCTTTGAAGCAACACCGTATGCGAAGGTCGGTCCTGCATAGATGACACCGTTGAGACCGTCGGCAATAGGGAACTTCATATTAAGGTCGAGAGGAATCTCAAGATATGATTCCACGAGATCACCGCTGGCGACATAGATATCGACATCCTTGTCGGTCATATAAGCGAAATAGACTCCCGGAGCTACACCGAGGCCGCTTGTTCCTACAGGGATGTTGTAGGAGGCGCCTGCATAGAAACCATTGAGATTAGCTTTGTGGCTGGTCTTGATGACATTCAGCACATTGATGTCGAACTTGGTCTGGCTGTTTCCGAAGCCTGCAGCTACTGATAGCTGGGCGAAAGCGTTTGTCCCGATGAGCATCAGAGATGCAGCGAGGACTGTTGTAAGAAATCTTTTCATACTACTGTATTAAATTGAATAATAAATTATCAATCAATGCGTAAAGTTACATATATCATAAACCAAATCAAAATAAACTGCCAAAATCAAGCCACAAAGGCTCATTTGCTGACATTATGACCGATGAATGCCCCTTCGGACATCGATACACGCCTCACTGCCAGCGCCTCTCCGGTTGTCCTGAAAACTCTCCAAAGATACTTCAAAGGAAGGAGTGACCTGTACTTGAAGCAGCTGTATATTGAATATGGAATGATATACAGGAAACGCAGGAGCGGAAGCTTGCGGGATGGATCAGCCAGCAGAGTCAGGGATTTCATATAGAAGTTCCTGAACACCTTCCTATCCTTAGGCTCGATCCTGGCAGCACGGTCGTGCACTGCCCTGGCCGTAGGAACGACTCCGACCCGGAAACCGTGATACAAGGCCCTGGAACAGTAGTTTTCGTCTTCCCCGTAAAAAGGGAACACAGGAGCGAACAGACCCACCTTTCCGAGGCATCGGAGCGACACGAGCCAGTGAGCCGCCATTACGTACGGCACCGACCAAAGGTCCACGGACACTTCCGTCCTGGATGCATATGTCCTGCGAGAGAACTGCAGGTCCATCTCCTCGCAACTATCTTTCATCTGGACAGGGCTCAGGATCCCGAATCCCGGATTCCTATCACATACCGCGACAAGCCTTTCCAGAGTATCGGGCAAAAGCCAGGCATCCTGATTCAGAAGGTAGACATAATCATATCCATTCTCCAAAGCAAAGCGAAGCCCGACGTTGTTGGAAGCCGCGAATCCAGGATTGGAGGGATCCACTTCCAGCCTGGCCTGCGGGAAGTGCTCCCTTATGAACCCCACGGATCCGTCGGACGACCCGTTGTCAACTATGAAGAGGTCGGCCGGGACCGTGGAAGCCTCAACGCTCCCGAGACAGCGGGACAGCCACGCTATCCCATTGTAAACCACGACTATGACCAGGATCTTCTTCATCCTCTCAGCTGATTGTAGTATTCGGTGAAGATTTGCTTGGTGGACTTGCCGGTGAATATGCTGTGACGGACGTTTCTGGCGGTAGCTGCCATTATGGCGTTGTGCCCGTCCGGGTCGCTGCAATCTTTGAAAAGGTATTTGATACCCCTGCAGGCTTCCACGAGCCAGACATATATTCCAAGGAAAAGATACATCGGCAGGAAGCCGCGGGAATAGAAGATCAGAGCCCCGCGGACCCTCGTAGGCTTAATGGCAGTCTCCATCCTGGAAGCCGTTGAATTGGCTATGTGATAGATCTTTACATCTGCATCAGCATAGACCCCGTAACCATATTCGTTGAACTTCGTACCCAGAGCGATGTCTTCCGGAGTGAAAGTGTAACGCTCGTCGAACCATCCCATCCTGCTGAATAACTCCGTCTTCGCAAGGAAGGCGGCCCCGTTCAGGTTATATGTCTTGAAGAGACCCTCCTGCATCGTATGACGAGTCTTCTTGGTCTCGTCGAACCTGTGCAGGTAGTGGGCCATATAGGTCCATGCGGTCATCTTCCTGCGTCCGCAGGTCTGCACCCTGCCATCCGGGAAGAGGATGTTGGGAGAGACTACCGCAGCATCGTCCGGCAACCTGCCGAAGTCCGCAACGAGCGAATCGATCACCGGTGTGTCGAAGTAAGTGTCGTCGTTGACAATGAAGGTATACTTCCCGCTGACCTCTTCGAGAGCCAAATTGTTGTTCTCGGCAAATCCCCTGAGTTCACGGCTCTCCACCACGGTCACCCACGGATACTCGGCCTTGAGCGCAGCAAGGTTCGCCTCAGAAAACATATAAGCCACCACGAATGTCTCGTAGGTGACTGACGTATTCTTCCGGATGCTGTCCAGGCACGGACGGAGGAGATCCATCCGGTCCATACACACTATGACTATGCTGACCAGCGGCTGCATCGCAACTAAGATAAGAATAATCCCGCGACAATCCTACGCCAGGACCACTTTATTTTCAATGGGATACGCCGGATTCCACGCTTCTGTGACGGATCGTTGGCACCGGTGTGCCTGGAATACCCGAGGAACGGCACGTTCCGTACGTTGAGTCCTCCTCCCAGCAAATTGTCCGGGAATACCCCGCATTTCCAGCAGACTGGCATAAGTGAGAGCTGGTCCCGGCGGGAATAATTGCAATATTCTTCCCACCAGGTCTCCGACAACCTGACTACTGAAGGATCGTTGTGCCTCCTGAAAATGAGATTGTTCTCCATCAGCCCGAAATGCCTCGGGAAACCCTCCGAAAGAAGGTGTTTGCGCGTCCTGCGAGCCTCCCGGAATCCGATCCTCAGATCCTTGTAGCAGGCTGGAATCTCTTCGTAGACGCAGTCCCTGCCGAGATGCAGCACCTGGGCGACCAGGCTTCCTTCAGCAGAAACCTTACGCACAGCTTCGTATATTCCTGCTCCTGTTATGGTGATGTTGGCATCGATCCAGAGGCTCTCTTCATATTCTCCGAGCACCTTGTGCGGCATCAGTTTGACATACCTCGACAACCTGGTCGGATCTTCGCAGGAATATGGAATCGGGCGGATCTGCCATACCCCATCCACCGTTCCTGCACCCGAGTCTGAAAAACAGATGTAATCGAAACCCTCATCGAGCGCTTCCGGCTGGCGGAGTTTGTCGTAACCGCCTACTATACAAGTATATATGACCCTTTTCATTTTTTCTTTCCAGGAAGGATGCACTTGCTTCCGAGCTCTTCCAGATACTCCTTCGTATAGAAATCCATCTTGCCGCCGTAGCTGGCGAAAGTCATCTCGCCGAAATACAGTCTGCCCTCAGCCACGAAGAAATCCATCCTTACTTCAGGGAAACCTTTTGAAAGTGCGGATGCAGCCTCCAGCATCCTTTCAAGGCAAGCCGGCCTTGGAACCGCTCCCCTGCCGTCACGGTAATGCTCGGTGAATACAGAAACCTCGGGATGCACGTTCCAGTCCAAATCGTAAATGTTGACATATGTCTCACTGGATGTCCGCCCGTAGCATACCCATACCGAATACGGCTCGCCATCGAAGCACCAGACCTTGTAATCAGCTGCAGACCCTGGGACATCGCCGCCCTGCAGGAACTTTTCCGCGATGATGCACGGCTTGATGGAATTGTAGTACATCTCGCCGTTCAGATAGCCGAATTTCTTCTCAAGGTGCGAGTCCAGGAAGTCCCGTACTTCAGTTTCATCGTAACCTGCCGACTTGTCCAGGACCAGGGTCGATCCGCTGTCGTGATTGCATTTCAGTACGAACCTGTCCGGAAGTGACTTGAAATCGATCTCCGAGGCCGAATTCCAGACTCCCAGCAAAGGAATGAGGATGTCTCCCTGTCCCTTCGACTTGACATATTCCCTCACCCTGTACTTATCCGCACAGAGGGACCAGGACGACGTGTCGGAAAAGCACAGCAACCACTGGATCTTCTCATTGATGTCGCGAGGATTGTCCCAGTCTATCGGATAACCTTTCCACTCCAACCAGTCCCGCTCGGCCTGGAGTACACGATGGTGGTCGAGCATATATTCGCGATGGAGTCGCTTGAGATGGTTCTTCAGGCTCATTTGCGCAGGAATGGAATCTTCGATCTGACGAACTCACGTTCACCCGCGGTAAGCGCGAATGCGTACGTAGTGACTATTGTGGAAAGGGTGCCCGTGAACAGGACTGCCAGCAGTCTCCAGACGCCCTGCGGAACCAGTTTCCATACCAGGAACGTAAGCAGGAGGGTCACAGCCACGACCGGCAGTACCTTCAGGATCACTTCCTTAAGGAACAAGGATATAGGCAGTCCTACGGTTTCCCTTAGGAGGAAGAGTTTCACGATATCGTTGACGATATATACTCCGATGAATACCAGGTAACAAAAATATGCCGGAGCTCCCAGCCTGAAACACAACCAGGTAAGGGGAAATATCAGGAAGGTTATGCAGGAAGTCACTATGTAGAACTTCCGTATGCGTCCCGAAGCTTGCACCAGCGTAGAAGAAGATGTCATCAGCAGGTCGAGGAGGAGGCAGAGGAGCGTCAGCCTGGTGAACAGGGCGGTTCCCTCGGGGACGAACTCAGCCTTGAGCCAGATAGCCAGCAGCATCTCGGCCTCGAAAAGGAACGGAACGGCCAGCAGGAAGATGATCAGGAAGGAATACTTGGCACCTTTGCAGACCAGACTGTATGAATAGCCGGTATCTCCGGAGACATAGGATTTCGTGATCTGGGGGTTGATTGCCTGCAAGACACTGGTAACGAACTGCTTCACCATATTCTCGACATTGAAGGCAATGCCTCGCATAGTGTTGAACACGACACCGAAGAAGTAGTTCACTAGCTGGGTGACGCCTTGTATGTTGACCAGGTATACTCCGTACGACAGACCGTTCCATCCGGCGAAGCCAAGCATCTGTTTCGAATAATCTTTGTCGAAGCGGATCCCTGCCCTGCTCTCTACGAAGCAGTGGCGGCAATACGAAGCATAGAGGAACCTAACCAGAAGCGCCACACAGCACATAAGCAGTGCATACAGCACGAGCTTGTCCATCGAGACCTTGAGAAGAGCAAGAGCCACAAGAAGCTTGCAAATACCTTCTATTACTCCTATTACAGCGAATGCCGACATCTTCTCGTGCGCTATGATGGTCGCATTGTACGGCACGCTGAGCATATTGATGACGAAAGTAGCCAGGGAGAACTGGAAAACCCACCTGGCAGCCGGGAGCCTCCCGTCCGGAAGGTTCATCACGTTATCCACGTACCAGATGCCTATCGGTTCGGCTAAGAGCACTACACCCGCCGCTACGATCAGCATTATGGCATTGGCAGTTGCAAAGACTTTCCTGAGGCTTGCGATGTCGCCCTTCCCCATCTCCACTGTCAGGAAGCGGCTGATGGCGGTGGAAAGCGAACTGGTGATGATAGCCATCATCGAAACGAAACTGCCCACCGTATCGTACACACCTCTATCTTCAATTCCGAGGGCGCCCAGTACGATCCTGGCGGTGAAAAGTCCGATCACCATCAGGAGCAGCATCCGCGAATACAAGGCAAGGGTGTTCCTTGCTATGCGCCTGCTGTTGTCCGATATTTGAGGTGATCCTTCCATCCTGACCTTCTATCTAAGTGGATTCTTGTCGGAACGGTACCATTCGATGAACTTGGATATTCCATCGTGCAGCGAAGTGGAAGGCCTGTAACCGAGTTCCTTCTCGAGTTTCGAGCAATCCGCATTCGTCTGGTAAACATCTCCGGCCTGCATAGGCAGGAATATCTTCTCAGCCTCCTTCCCACAGGCATTCTCGATCTCAGCGATGAAGTCCATCAACTTCACAGGACTCGAACAACCTATATTGTATACATCGAAAGGGACATCTCCCGATGGAGGGTTGTCGATGACCCTGACCGTGCCCTCGATGATGTCGTCGATGTAAGTGAAGTCCCGGATCATATCCCCTTTGTTGAATACCTTGATCGGTCTTCCGGCAGTTATCGCATCGGCGAACAGCATCGGAGACATATCCGGACGCCCCCACGGGCCGTAAACTGTAAAGAACCGGAGCCCTGTCGAAGCGAACCCGTAGAGTTTCGAATATGAGTGAGCCATCAGTTCGTTCGCCTTCTTGGTCGCTCCATACAGGCTGACCTGGCTGTCGGCCTTGTCTTCCTCGGAGAACGGCACCTTGGAATTGAGTCCGTAGACCGAACTTGAAGAAGCGAACACAAGATGAGGGACCCCGAAATGACGGCAAGCTTCCAGGATATTCAGAAATCCTTCCAGGTTGCTTTTGAGGTATGCATAGGGATTCTCTATCGAGTAGCGGACACCTGCCTGTGCCGCCAGGTTGACTACCTTGTCGAACTTTTCTGACTCGAAGAGCCTTTCCAGGGACTGCTTGTCGCATATCGACATCCTGATGAAACTGCAGCCCGGCCATATGGAACTCTCCTTCCTTTCCAGTTCGGGGAACGGAACTTCGAAGCCGTTTTCCGCAAGTCTGCCGTATTTGAGGCGCACATCGTAATAATCGTTGATGTTGTCTATCCCGACAACCTCGTCTCCCCTCTCGGCAAGACGTCCCATCAACCGCGACCCGATGAAACCGGCGGCGCCTGTGACAAGTATCTTCATATCAATCCTTTGTTGCTTCCTTATGATATATACACTGCGGGAACTTGAGTTTAGATTCCAGACTCGCGATCTTCGAAGCCCGTGAATTCACGTACGAAGAAGGCTTCCCGGCATTTCTCTTGAGAGGAGCGGGCAGACAGGCAGCTATGAGGCACGACTGACGCCTGGTCAGCTTCGCCGCCGTAGTCCCGAAATGAGCCTGGGCAGCTGCTTCCGCACCATAGATACCCTTACCCATCTCTGCGACGTTGAGATAGACTTCCAGTATCCTCTCCTTCCCCCATATGTTCTCGATAAGTACGGTGAAATAGGCCTCCAAACCCTTGCGAAGAATAGACCTGCTCGGGAGGAGGAATACGTTCTTGGCCGTCTGCTGGGATATGGTACTGGCTCCGCGCATCCGGCTCCGCTTTCCGCTCTCGAACTCTTCCCTGGCCTGTCTGATAGCCTTCCAGTCGAACCCTCTGTGATCGGCATAGAGGTTGTCCTCACTCGCAATCACCGCCTTGGCCAGCTCCGGGGAAATATCCTTGTATGGCTTCCAGATCTTGCGGGTATGGAAAGACTCGTCGCTTCTGAACTGGATCGAACGCTGGACCATCAGAGGGGTCACATACACAGGCAGCCATTTGTACATCACCGTCAAAAGCAGGGACAAACCTACGAGAGCAAGCGGCAACTTAATCAGAAGCAGCCTCCAAAGTCGTCCGAAAAAAGTATGTCTCCTACTCATATCCAGTAAGTTTCAATCGGAATTTCAAGCTTTTCCTTCCATCCGGGAAGCATTTGGCTTCCTCTTCCTCGAACCCGAGTTTGCGATAAACGTCACCGTCGGACCAACTCGCATCTGCATAGCTCATAATGTCGTCCGGGCGGACATCAGTTATGAATGCCTTGAGCAGTTTGCCCATTCCCCCGTCTACGCCGAGCCCCTCAAGGGATGCATATCTGACCCATTCGTAAGAACGGATGACGGCATCTCCTTTCTTCCAGGTCCTCGGCCCTGAAAAACCGGCCACGGCGACAAGTTCACCGCCGTGGTACAAACCGTACGAATACCGGCAGGACGTGTCTCCCAGACGGTGGTTCGCAGCAAGGAACGGGCCGGAAACCGACCTGGCGACACGCCGAACCTCGCAGTTCCTGGCGTATATCCTCCTCAGGCCGTCCACCCTACTTGAGTCCGGCAAGGAAAGCGGTCACGTTAGCTCCGATGGACTCTTCCGAATAGTCCTCCTTGACGAAACGCTCTCCCGTAATATTCTCATAAAGCTCGATATACCTTTCGGTGATGCCGTTGACCACTTCCGGGGTCATCTCCGGCACCTTCTGGCCTTCAAGTCCCTGGAATCCGTTGGCCATCAGCCACTCGCGCACGAATTCCTTGGAAAGCTGCTTCTGGCGTTCTCCCCTGGCAAGCCTTTCCTCGTAACCCTCAGCGTAGAAATACCTTGAGGAATCCGGAGTATGGACCTCGTCCATCAGGTATAACTTTCCGTCCCTCTTTCCGAACTCATATTTTGTATCGACAAGGATAAGTCCTTGTTCAGCAGCCATTTCCGTACCACGCTGGAAAATAGCCCTGGTATATTCTTCCAACTTGGCGTAATCCTCGGCCCCGACCAGCCCGCTGGAGATTATCTCCTCCCTCGTGACATCCTCGTCGTGGCCTTCCATCGCCTTGGAAGTAGGGGTTATGATCGGCTCTGGGAACTTCTGGTTCTCCACCATCCCATCCGGAAGCTGTACTCCGCACAAGGTCCTCTTCCCGGCCTTGTATTCCCTCCAGGCGTGTCCGGCCAGGTATCCCCTAATCACCATCTCGACCTTGAACGGTTCGCACTTGAGGCCTACGGTCACAGCCGGATCCGGCACACCGATCTTCCAGTTCGGAAGGATATCGCTGGTGGCATCCAGGAACTTGGCTGCTATCCGGTTCAGTATCTGACCCTTGTAGGGTATTCCTTCAGGAAGGACGACATCGAATGCTGAAATCCTGTCGGAAACCACCATCACGAGATAATCGCCGTCTATATCATAAACGTCACGGACCTTGCCTACATATTTCCCGACCTGTCCCGGGAAATCGAATCCGGTCTTAACAATTGCTTTCATATCAAATCTGTTTACTAATTAGGATGCAAAGTTATAAAATCTTGGAGCGTTTGACAATTCCGTCCACCACAGGAGCGATCTCATCGTATCCGTACCCCCTGGACAAGCCGAACTTGAGCAACTTGAACTTCTCCTGAGGATCCCCTTGCAGAGTCTTGTACTTCGCCTCCAGGACAGACACCATCTTCCTCCTTGCTTCGTCTGCATCGATCTCTTCCAGGGCCCTCGCTACCACATCCTTAGGGATGCCTTTCCCTGCCAGCATATATGAGATCTTCACTGTTCCCCAGCCTGACAGGCGGGCCTTCTCGCGAGCGAATGCCGAAGCGTACCTCAAGTCGTCGACGAATCTGTCGGCGACAAGGCTGTCAACCAGCTGCCGGGCCAGGTCCCTGTCCCCGTCGAAGGCGGTAAAAGCCTTCTTGTAGATATCTGAACTGCAATATTCCCGTTTTGAGCACTGGTTCTGCAGGCGGTCCAATACTTTCGAATACTCTTCCATCTCAAAAATCGAATCCAAGGGAGAAGAACGCTCCCAGTTTGTTGCTCATAGAAGACCAGTGCAGGTAGAGGCTGATAGGCCCCACTATAGTATTGTATGTGTATGCAGCACCGATTCCCAATGCATCGGACACACCAGGGCCCCATTCCACGAAATCGGAAAGCTTGTTAGCCGCAGCGTAGTAATTCCCGATGAAAGTCAGGTAGTTGTTCTCGAAGAGTTTCTTCCTGGCATCCATACGCAATACTCCCAGCACCCTGTCGACGGCAGCAGTATAATTAATTCCTATGAACGGAATCTGCTGGTCGAAATAGCGGCCCTGGATCGTTCCTCCGACTATATTGGAGAACGGCAGTGGAATGTCATCCCCAAGGAGCATCCTGGCGCTGACAGACGGTATGAAAGCCAGATCGGAATTACCAAGGACCTTCTTGGCATCCAGCTGGACCGTGTGGAAACTGTCGAAACGGTGCGGGAAGCTTCCGAACACCCACTGATAGGACAGATTGACGGAATGGCCCTCCGTCGGGACATAGCCGTCGTCCAGCGAGTAGTTCCTGGCATCCACGAATGCCGAAATAAAGTCGTTTTTCAGATAACGCGAATCATAGTCAGGGATCAGCTGCTCCGACATCATCGATCCGATGTTGAAATAATCGTTACGGACACCGGCTTTCAGGAAGAACTTGGACCATTTGATATTCGAGGCGAACACCTCCTGCCTAAGGTCCGTGAAATTGATCCTGAACCGGTTGGCTCCCAGGCCGAAAGTATTCCTGTCGGTATGGCGGATACCGCTCAGGAAATTGAGCGTCATACCCCGGGTCGTCACGTAGGAATATGTCAGGGAAGCCGACGGACTCAGCCCTATCTTGCCGGTGAGGTCCCAGGAAGAGCCCTGGAGCTTGTGCACTCCCCATCCTACATTGAGGATCACGGAAACCACCTCCTCTGTGTCGAACCTCACTCCGAATCCAACCTGGCTTATAGGCCCCTTCTTGCAGTTGAAACGCAGCCTGTACGGCTGGTCGTCACCCAGGAGCTCGTAGTTGACATAGTCGAAAGAATTGGTTCCGAATATGGTAGCCACAGCCTTCTCTATCTCCTCGTTACCCATCCTGGTCCCTGCGTCAACCCTGATCTTGTTATGCAGGTAGCTGCTTTCCTTGTCGCTCACACCTGTAATCTCCACTCCGGAAACCATAACCTTGGTATGCCGGATATCATCGGCCGGAACATCCTGCAGCGTCGTAGTATCCGGTCCTACCACCCTTTTGATGGAATCCAGCACGGAAGCATTCTCCAATGCTGCCAGATATCCTCTGTGGATGATGGTGTCCACGCTCTCCGAATCGAAACTCAGCATCCCGAATTCGTGGAGGTCCGGCTTGATGGAAACGTCAGGTATATATTTGTTCGCCTCGAAAGAGGTACGCCCCATCATATCGATGCTGGTATTGATGACATCACCGATGTTGTTGATGTCGGCATATCCGAGATAGCCGCTTGAAAGATCCACTCCTATGACTATGTCCGCCCCGCATTTCTTAGCCAGGTCGGTCGGGTAGTTGTTGCGCATACCTCCGTCGACGAGAACCATTCCTTTCTCCTTCACCGGAGTGAAAAGGCCCGGTATGGACATCGTCGAACGAAGCGCCGTATTCAACTTCCCCTTGGTCCAAATCTTCGCGGTCCCGGTCACGAGGTCGGTGGCGACGCACAGGAAAGGGATCGGGAGCTCCTTGTAGAAATCTATCTCATCCTGATATCCCACAGAAAGGGAACTGAATATGTTGTTGACATTCTGGCCATACACCATTCCGGAAGGGAGACTCCCCAGCAGATTGTCCCTGACCAGTCCTGAAGCATCCTCACTGCCGGCGCCGAGATGGATTTCGCGGGAGCGGTGTGGATACTGGAGCTCGTTCTCCCTCTGTTGCATAAACTCGTCCCTGTCGTAGAAGAAAGGGAACGAAAGGACATATTTCTCCTTGTACTTGATAGTGGAATATGAAAGATATTCGCGCGGAACCCGGTCCGAAAGAGCCATATCCCAGTCTATCGCCCTGATGAGACTGTCCAGGTGGTCAGCGCTGTATCCGAGGGCATATATTCCCCCGACCAGGCCTCCCATACTCGTACCCATCACAAGATCGACAGGCATACCTATCGATTCAAGATACTTTATTACTCCGACGTGAGCCGAGCCCTTGGCACCGCCTCCGCTGAGGACCAACGCGACGGTCGGTCTCTTCCTGACCCGGCGTACGGAATCCATCTTCGCCCTGATCACTTCCACCCGCAGGTCCCTGGCTTCACGCTCGACGTCAAGGTCGGCGTGCGCCGGCTGGGAGTAGCATGCGTTCAGCGTAGCGAAGAAAGCAATTGCCGGAATCGCGATCTTTTTCAAAAAAGCATTCATAGTTGTCAATCCAGTTTTGTCTTTTTCCTGTGTTCTCCTGCCAGCATACCGCAGGCGGCGAGGATGTCTTCTCCCCTGGAAGCTCTTATGGTACAGGTAATTCCGTGGTTGGAAAGACGGTCCCTGAAATTCTCCATCACGAATTGCGGAGAGGTCTCGAACGGAGCATCCGGAATCTTGTGGAAACGGATCAGGTTCACCCTGCATTCCAATCCCTTCAGGAGCCTGAGGAGGGCATCAGCGTGGCGCTTGTCGTCGTTCAGACCGGAGAACATCGTATACTCGAAGCTCACACGGCGCTGGCCGGTGAAGTCGTATTGCCGTATCAGATCGACCACTTCCTCCAAAGGCCAGGCTTTCTGGACCGGCATTATGTCCGCTCTCTCGTCAGTGAACGGATTATGGAGACTGACCGCCAGATGGCAGCGGGTCGTATCGAGAAACTTCTTCAGCTCCGGCAGGACACCGATGGTGGACAGTGTGATGCGCTTTGGACTCCAGCCGAAACCCCAGTCAGCAGTAAGGACCTCGATCGCACGGCTTACAGCCTTCCAGTTGTCCAAAGGTTCGCCCATCCCCATAAATACAGCGTTGGTAAGTCCGTCGGCCTCATCTATGGCCAGGAACTGAGAAAGAATCTCGGCCACGCTGAGATGGCCGTGGAACCCTTGCCTTCCCGTCATACAGAACTTGCAGCCCATACGGCATCCGGCCTGGGAGGAGACACAGAGGGTCTTCCTGTCTTCATCCGGAATCATAACCGCTTCCACGGCATTTCCCTCGCCGAGAGGGAAGAGATACTTCTTCGTACCGTCCTTGGAAACCTGGCATCCTGAAGGAACGGTGAGGCCGAGGTCGCAGGCCTCCTTGAGCCTTTCCCTTCCTGCTTTCGATATGTCCGTCATCGAATCGATGTCGCTTACTTTACGGACATACATCCAACGAGCTATCTGCTTTCCGGCAAAAGCCGGAAGACCGAGCCCGAGGACAATTTCCTTCAGTTCTTCAGGAGTTTTTCCAAGGAGTGTTTCCCGCATCGTTTTCCAGTTTTTCGTCACTTGCAAAATTAATGAAAAATAATGTCAGAATTGAGGAAATCTTAATATCTTTGTTTGAACATATAAACTTAATGACATTATGGCAAAAGAGGTAGAGGCACAGGCCGCAGACATCAATGCCGCCAAGTTGAAGGCACTGCAGGCCACGATCGACAAGATTGAGAAAGATTATGGGAAAGGGACGATCATGAAGTTGGGAGAACAGCCACAATGGGACGTTCAAGTTATTCCAAGCGGATCGGTAGCGCTGGACCACGCCCTGGGTATCGGCGGGTATCCAAGGGGAAGGATAGTGGAAATCTACGGTCCGGAATCCAGCGGTAAGACAACACTTGCTATCCACGCTATCGCGGAAGCCCAGAAATCGGGCGGCATAGCTGCGATGATCGATGCGGAACACGCATTCGACAGGACTTACGCAAAAGCTCTCGGGGTGAACCTCGAGACACTTCTGGTTTCACAGCCGGACAACGGCGAACAAGCACTCGAGATCGCGGACAATCTCATCCGCTCCGGTGCAGTGGACATAGTCGTCATTGACTCCGTAGCTGCTCTGACTCCGAAAGCGGAGATCGAAGGAGAGATGGGAGACAACAAGGTAGGACTCCAGGCCAGGCTGATGAGCCAGGCGCTCAGGAAGCTGACCGCGAACATCTCCAAGACGAACACTTGCTGCATATTCATAAACCAGCTGCGAGAGAAGATCGGCATCATGTTCGGCAACCCGGAGACTACTACCGGCGGTAACGCCTTGAAGTTCTATGCCTCCGTCAGGATCGACGTCCGCCGCATCACGCAGCTCAAGGACGGCGAGGAAGCCCTTGGCAACCGCACCAGGGTCAAGGTAGTGAAGAACAAGATGGCTCCTCCTTTCAAGAAGGCGGAATTCGACATCGTTTACGGACAGGGAATATCCCGCACCGGAGAGATCGTGGATCTCGGTGTCGAATTCGACGTGATCAAGAAAAGCGGAAGCTGGTTCAGCTACAACGACCAGAAGCTCGCCCAGGGACGCGAAGCCACCAAGCAACTGCTTGCTGACAACAAGGAACTCTGCGAGGAGATCGAGAGCAGGATCAAGGAAGCCCTTAAGACTGTAAAGGACTGACGGTAAGCTATTTCCTCGGATGGTAATCGAGGATGGCGCGCTGCCAGGTGGAGGAGTCGATATGCGTATATATCTCGGTTGTGAGGATGCTTTCGTGTCCGAGCATTTCCTGGACGACACGCAGGTCGGCTCCATTCTCTATCAGATGCGTGGCGAAGGAATGCCGGAAAGTATGCGGTGATATTTCTTTCGAAATGCCGGCTGCCATAGCCTGTTTCTTAACCATATTGAACATAGTCACCCGGCTCAGGCTCTTTCCGAACCTGTTTAGGAACAATATGTCATCATATCTGGGTTCGGCTGGATCCGGCCTGGACTCAAGGTAGTTCCGGATTGCCTCGACGGCGATCTCCCCTATCGGGACCAGGCGCTCCTTGTTGCCCTTTCCGACCACCTGGACGAATCCCTCATCGAGGTAGACGTGGGAAATCTTCAGGTTGACTGCTTCTGAAACCCTCAGACCGCAACCGTATAGCACCTCCAGGATAGCCCTGTCGCGCTTTCCGTTCCAGGAAGAAAGGTCGACGGATTCCAGGATAGAGGTAACTTCCCCTATGGACAGGACTTCAGGAAGATATCTTCCCAGTTTCGGTGAATCGACGGTTTCGCAAGGATTGTCTTTCCTCTCACCCTCCTCGACCAGCCAGTCGAAGAACGAGCGCAAGGAACTTAGCAAACGTGCCTGGGAACGCTTGGAAAGCTTGTCCTTAGCAGCCAGATAGTCGGTTATGTCCTTTGTCGAGACTTCTGAGGGAAGGGTCGGGACGACTTCGAAGAATTCACGGATGTCAGTCGAATACGAAGCAACCGTATTCGGAGACATTGCACGCTCTATCTTGAGATAGTAGGTATAGTCGCTGAGTATTTTAGACTTGAGGTCCATCGCTATTGCGCGGCCTTCTCCGCCGCGGCCCTCTCGGCAGCCATCACCTTGTTGTAGCAGTCACGGCAGAGCGGCTCATAAGCATCCTTCTCCCCGAGGACGACCAGCTCGGTGCTGTGGGCAAGCCTATGGGAGTGGTTTGCAAGATTGCCGCACTTGACACATATTGCGTGGACCTTGCGGACCTCCTCCGCTACCGCCATAAGATAAGGCATCGGGCCGAAAGGCTTGCCGAGGTAGTCCGTGTCCAGGCCTGCAATTATCACCCTCACTCCCCTGTCGGCCAGTTCCTTGGCCACGTCCACGAGGGTCATATCGTAGAACTGGGCTTCGTCGATACCGACCACCTGGACATCGTCGGCTACCTTGAGCATCTCCTTGGGATCCTTGACAGCGTGGCAAGGTATCTTGTGGAAATCGTGGGACACGACATCATCCTCGGAGTATCTCGTATCGATGGTAGGCTTGAAAATCTCGATCTTCAGATTGGCGAACTTAGCCCTCCTGATCCTCCGGATCAACTCCTCGGTCTTGCCCGAGAACATAGAGCCGCAGATGACCTCGATCTCCCCGGCTTTTTTTATGTTTTCTGAAAACATTTCTTAAATTTGTTGAAATATCTATACTCTCACAAAGATAGCATTTTTATGGGAAACATCGACGAGAAAACTCTTTCCGCCATCCTGGGAAGGATCGACAGCATCAAAAAGGAGCTGGAAGCCCTTGAATATGAAGTAAAAGCCCTCTCCGGGCCAGATGAACCCGAAGCGATTGCCGAGCCTGAAGCCGAGTTCGAGCCCGTCGTGGAACCCGTACCCGAGCCCGTACCCGAGCCTGAGACCGCTCCTGAACCGGAGCCGGAACCTGAACCAGTACCTGTCGATGTGATGGACGATATCCCGCAGGAACCTATCGATCTGTCTATCTCGGAAATCGATATTCCCGAGGAAGACCTCCCTGAAGCAGTGAAGCCTATCCTCGACACAGCCAAAGCCGACACCGCCGTAATGGACGTGCTGGCTGAGCGTCAGGCCTGGAGGATAGACCGCCCTGGTTCAGCCGTCAAGAACGTGATCAGCGCCATATCCCTCAACGACAGGGTACTGCTGATCAACGTCCTTTTCGGTGAGGATGCGATGCTGTTCCAGGACACGATAGCGGCATTCAACAATATGCAGACTCTGGACGAAGCCCTTTCATACATCAAGACAAACTTCCCGGACTGGGATATGGATTCAGAGCCGGTCTACAGGCTGATGATGGCCGTCCGCCGGAAGCTCAGGTAAGGCTATGCCTGGAATTCTATACATAGTTCCCACCCCCGTCGGCAACCTTGAGGATATCACCTACCGCGCAGTACGCATCCTCAAAGAAGCCGACCTGATCCTGGCCGAAGATACCAGGACCAGCAGCGTATTGCTGCATCGGTACGACATACACGGGAAACTCCAGTCCCACCATAAATTCAACGAACACCAGACTGCGGAAATAATCAAGGAACGCATCCTCGGAGGCTTGAACGTCGCCCTGATCAGCGATGCCGGCACTCCCGGAATATCGGACCCTGGCTTCCTCCTCGTTAGGACTTGTGCCGCGGAAGGAATTGAGATACAGACACTTCCGGGAGCAACCGCCTGTATTCCCGCAATAGTTTCATCCGGTCTGCCTTGCGACAGGTTCTGCTTCGAAGGATTCCTTCCTGTCAAGAAAGGCCGGCAGACACTGCTGAAAGCCCTCTCCACGGAGACCAGGACTATGGTATTCTACGAATCACCTTACCGCCTTGTCAAAACGCTCGGACAGTTCGCCGAGTATTTCGGACCGGACAGGGAATGCTCCGTCGCAAGGGAAATTTCAAAGGTTCACGAAGAGCATCGCCGCGGCACCCTCGCCGAAGTCCGGGACTGGTACCAGGAACACGAACCCAAAGGCGAGATAGTGATAGTGGTCGAAGGCGCCCCTCACTGATTTGTTAACGACACTCACTTAACTTATTCTGAATATGAAAAACTCGAAAGACGACGGCCACAGGCCGCCAGCATCATTCATCATCGGGGCAGTCGCCCTGCTTTTCCTCATCATCGGCTACCAGGCCGCCCTGTTCATCCACAAGGCTTCCGTCGCACGACTGATCGCCAACCACGATTCCCCGGATACGGTTTACATAACGACACCCGGGAACCGCTCTGAAATGCACTATTCCTCCCATAGCCCGGAGGCACAGGACATACGGCGCGCCAACACTCCGAGGAAATATGAAAACTTCCGGTTCGATCCCAACACGGCCGGCATAGACGAGCTTATGCGCCTGGGATTCAGTGAAAAACAAGCCAAGTCCATCGACAACTACAGGAAGAAGGGCGGACGTTTCCGGCGCAAAAGCGATTTCGCACGCTCCTATGTGGTCGCCGACACTGTATACGAGAGGCTGGAAAAGTATATCGACATCCCGCTGATCGACATAAACAAAGCGGATTCGGCCACCTTCGAGACCTTGCCGGGAATAGGCAAGTTCTTCGCCGCCAGGATGGTATCCTACCGCGAAGAATTGGGAGGATACACCTATCCCGAGCAGTTGATGGACATCTGGCATTTCGACGAGGAGAAATACGAAGGGCTCAAGGATCTGATCACCTTGAGCCCTCCTGAACCATATCAGCTGTGGACCTTGCCGGAATCCATCCTGGCCAGGCATCCTTACATCGGCAAGGAAGCGGCGCACGGGATAGTGCTGTACAGGGATAATTTCCCATCGGAAGAATGGACCGTATCCAACCTAATCAAGGAAGGGCTACTGGATCCTGACAAAGGATCCAAACTGGAACGCTGCCGGATCGCTCCCCCGCCAGCAGAGGACAATTGATATACTATAGCGTGCGGTATTTCTTGCCGTACTCGAGCTGCTGGGAGAGGTAGTCATCGGCATATACCAGCTTGTAATCCACGACTTTGCCGTTCTTCAGGACAGGCACGATGTCAGGATTGACGAATCCCCCGTAAGGCTTCAGGTCAAGGGCTGCATATCGCTCTATGACCTCCTTGTGGATATCCGGATCGATGTTGACGGCATATGTTTCCACGAGGTTCTTCCCGGCTGCATAATCTCCTTCCGACTTGATCCTCTGGATCTCGGCAAGGAGCTGCGCGAACAATCCACGAAGAGCGTCGAAGTCATTGACTACGAAATACGTCTTGCCGTCGCACTTCTTCTTCTCGATGATGTTGCGGGAGGCCCCTTTCTCGTAGCACCACTGGGAAATCAGCTTCCTGTTCTGCATATGCGCTTCGGTGTTCTTCTTGCCGAATTCCACACGGCTGAACTGCACCAGAAGGCCGTTCCTGATATATGCTGAATATGCCGCCTTATATGCCTCGGGATCATTCAGGATGCCGAGTTCCACCAACTTGGGATCGGCCATATAATACAGGCCGAACAAGTCTGCACGAGCCTCTTCCAGCGTAGAGGAATACTCACCCATCGCAGTTGAGGACACCCCAGGCAGGAGTTGTCCGGAACCGTGGCCGAGACATTCGTGCAAGTCGGTATGGATCTCATCGGTATAGTCTCCGAATTTCCTGTAGGCATCTATCTCAGCCTGGTCGTATGCGAACTCCTCAAGGGTATTCTTCGGACTCTCGAGCGCGGCCTGGTCGTATGCGTGGGTGATGTTGGCTATGGTCACAGACTTGGAGCCATAGTCACGCCTGATCCAGTCCGCATTTGGCAGGTTGATTCCGATCGGGGTCGATGGGTACGTCGCACCGGCGAGGGTTATGCCGTTCACGACTTTAGCGGAGACTCCCTTGACCTCTTTCTTGCGGAACCTTGGATCGATTGGAGAATTGTCTTCGAACCACTGCGCATTCGCACTCAGGATCTCTGTCCTGGCGGAAGCGGCGGAATCCTTGATATTCACATATCCCTCCCAAGTAGCCTTGCGGCCGAGAGGGTCGTCGTAGTCTTCAATGAATCCGTTGATGAAATCCACGGTACCGAGGGTATCCTGAACCCAGGCAATATTGAAATCATCCCAAATCTTGAGGTCGCCGGTCTTGTAGTAATCGATAAGATAACCGAGAGCCTCTTTCTGGATATCGTTCTCTGCAACCTCGCGGGCAAGTTCCAGTTCCCCTACTATCTTCTGTATGGCAGCGTCGTATATACCGCCTATCTTCCAAGGCTTCTCCACCACCTTGCCGTCCTCCTTCACTACCTTCGTGTTGAGTCCGTATGAGACCGGAGTGTCATCGTCCGGATCCACGATTCCGGCATAGTACGACTCGACATCGTTACGCGTCACCCCATCATAGAAATTGACTGCGGAGAGCTCCACGATGTCCCCTGTGGCAGAAGTCGAACGCCTCTGAGGATAAATGTCCGGAGAATAGACTACAGCCAGCAGGGTATCAACCCCTTCCTGGTCGCCGACTGCCTCGGCCAGACTCTTGAAATACTCTTTCGGGCACGCGGGGATGAACTTGTCCTCGGCGTAGTGATGATGCATTCCATTCGAGAAGAAGAGTCTCTTGGCATATACGGTAAAATCCTGGAACTCAGGACATTCCCTATCGCCTTCGTAATTATTCAAAATATCTTCGACCACGTGGCGGACAGGCAGGTTCCATTTGCAATACTGGTCCCAGGTTATATCCCGGCCGTACTTTGCAGCCTCTGAAAGGTGATACACATACTCCTTCTGGCGAAGGGTCAGGTCATCCCAGCCGGGCACCTGGAAGCGCATGACCTTCAGGTCTGCGAACTGGTCGATAAGATAGTGGAAATCGTTTTCCTCGGTTTTACTTGTGCCTTTCCCGCAAGAGGAAACGGCGACAGCGGCTCCTAGAGCGACAATCATCTTTACTATAAGTTTCATAGGGTGTAAATATAGACAATATCCGTTTTTTTTGCTAATTTTGTGAAATGAAGATCTTGAAGATATCCAGCAGGTTCCTCTGCGCAATAGTCATAGCATCATCCGCCCTCGCCGCCGTTTCTTGCGACAAGGACGAAAACTTCGGAATCGATGCAAATGAGCAGGGCATACAGGGTGGAGACCACGGGGACAGGAAGGAATTCGTACAGACCAGGAAATTGCTGCTTTTCTATGAATGCGGCTTCAACTCCCTGTACTCATACATCAAGGATGATATGGAGAAAGAACTCGTGAAAGGATTCATCCCCAGGAACGGGCGCAGCGACGACATCCTCCTTGTGTTTTCCAGGTTAGCCCGCAACGGCAACTACGTCAACCAGCCGTCCTATCTCAGGCGCCTCTATACCGATGCGGAAGGCACTATGGTTTCCGACACTCTGCTGACCCTTCCTGCTGAGACCATCGCCTCCAGTCCGGAGACTATGCGGACCGTCCTCAACTACGCCAGAAGTGCTTTCCCTTCCAAGAGCTACGGCCTCATATTCGCATCCCACGGGTCGGGATGGCTTCCCGAGAATTATTTTTTCGATCCTTCCGCTTATGAAAGGGAACACTCCGCTCCCGGAGGGAAGGCCAAGTCGGCACCTTCGTTTCAGAGGGCGCCCATACCGTCCGGCAGCCTCGCTGCAACCGATCCGTACTTCGGGATGACCAGGAGCATAGGGAACGACGCGGAAAGAATCGATTCCGGACCCGGAAGTCCATACATAGTCCAGCACGAGATGAGCATAAACGAGTTCGTCAGCGGCATACCTTTCCATCTCGACTACGTACTCTTCGATATGTGCTTCTCCTCCGGTGTCGAAATATATTACGGCCTCAAGGACGTGGCCGACTTCGTTATGGGTTCTCCTTGCGAGGTAATGGCCGATGGAATGTTCGACTATACCACCGTAACGTCCTACCTTATCGGAAGGGAAACTCCTGACCTGAAAGGACTTGCCGACGACTCATTCAAGAGATACGACTCCAGGACCGGGATCGAGAGGTCAGCCATCGTAAGCCTGTCGAGTTCGGCAGGGATGGAAGCGCTGGCCGCTACCTGCAAGTCGCTCTTCGAGACCTACAGGGCAGCCCTGTCCGTTGTGGATTACACCCAAGTGCAGGGATACTACAGATCCGGAAGGCACTATTTCTTCGACCTTGAAGACGCTCTGGTCAAGTGCGGGGCATCGCAGGCGGACCTCGCCGTCCTCAAGAACGCCCTCGATGGTAGCATCCTCTATAAGAATGCTACACCTAGCTTCCTGGGACATTCCTCACCGAATTCCTCCGGGTTCACCATCAACTCTACCTGCGGCATAAGCATATACCTTCCTTGCGCCGGCACCCCGTTGCTGGACTCCTTTTACAAGCAGGAAGCGTGGAACTCTGCCGTATCTCTTGTAAAATAAATTAATTATTGATATCTTTGCCGGCCTTTTAAAAGCGCTAGCGCTTTTGGTGCAATGGGGTTCCGGGCAGTCCGGAACTGAGTAACACATTTTAAACAAACAACAATGAAGCATTTTGAACTCAACGGCACAGTCCGTGAAGTCGGCAACAAAGCCGTTATCAAAGCATTCCGCAGGCAGGGCCTCGTTCCTTGCAACCTCTATGGACAGGGAATTGAGAACGTCCTTTTCACAGTGAAAGAGAGGGATCTCCAGGGCATTACCAACACTCCTGCATCCTACATCATCGACATCAAGCTGGACAACGGCAAGGCCTACACCGCAGTCGGTCACGAGTTCCAGTATCATCCGGTAAAGGATAACTGCCTCCACGCAGATTTCCTCGCAGTTTCCGAGGACAAGCCTGTAACCATCAGCATCCCTGTGGTTGTCAGCGGTCACCCGGTCGGAGTCCGCAAGGGTGGTAAGTTCGTCCTCGTTTCCAGAGCTATCCGCGTCAGCGCCCTTATGAAGGACCTGCCTGACACTCTCAACGTCGAAGTATCCGGTCTCGACATCGAGAAGAGGATCGTAGCAGGCGACATCAAGCTTGACAACGTGAAGGTCGTCTCCCCTAAGGATATGATCATCTGCTCTGTCAAGGCTACCCGTCAGATTTCAGCACAGGCTGGCAATGAAGATCTTGAAGGCGCTGAAGGCGCTGCTGAAAGCGAAGCCTGACATACTTCTTCCAATTGAGCCGTCGGATATGAACTATCTTGTCGCAGGACTGGGCAACATCGGCGACGAGTACGCTTCCACCAGGCACAATATGGGATTTATGGTATTGGATGCCTGGGCCCAGGCATCCAATGCTGTTTTCAAGACCGAGCGCTACGGAGACATCGCCATCATTTCCTTCAAAGGCCGGAAGATATACCTGCTGAAGCCTTCTACATATATGAACCTTAGCGGCAAGGCCGTCAGGTACTGGCTCAGCAAGCTGAATCTTCCCGTCGAGAACCTTCTCGTCATCTGCGACGACCTCAACCTGCCTTTCGGCACGATCAGGATGCGCAAGAGCGGGAGCGACGGCGGCCATAATGGCTTGAAGGACATCGAGGCCTGCCTCGAAACCTCCAAATGGTCCAGGATAAGGGTCGGTATCGGCAGCGACTTCACCCCCGGAAACCAGGTGGACTACGTAATAGGCGACCTGGGAGAAGAGGAAAAGGCTGCAGTCCCGGGAATATGCGAAAAAGTAATCGCCGGAGTGAAAGATTTCACCACAAACGGCCCGGACAGGACTATGAATAATCTGAATGTTCGCCCGAAAAAGGCTGATAATGATGTATAAAGCGTTGATTTTTTAAGATTTTATTGGCGTTTTTATTTGTTTTTCTGTTTTTTTTACATAAATTGCAGACCGGTTAGAGTTGCCTGAAAATAACGAAACAATTTATACATCAACTATTCACTTAATAATTTTAAAAAATGGAAAAGCTTGTTGCACAAATCAAGAAAGAGCTTGACGATTTCGTAGTAAACGCTGATGCTCAGGTTCTCAAGGGTAACAAGGCCGCTGGTGCTCGCGCTCGCAAGGCTGCTTTGGATCTTATGAAGGATCTCAAGGAATTCAGGAAGGTATCTGTAGCAGAGGCAAAGAAATAGTGTAAAGCTACATATCTAGATCAACGGCTGCCCCAAAAGGTGGCCGTTAATCGTAGAAAGACCATGAAAAAGAGACTCCTGACTTTAATATCCATTATCCTCCTCACAATCAGCGCTTCTGCCTCTCCGGCAAGGAGAGGCTCGTTCCCTGTGTGCCAGCCGGACGGGACAGTATTCCTTGCAAAGCTCGAAGGAGACGAGTTCTGCCGTATCCTGACCACACAGCAGGGACACGCCATCGCAAGGGCGAAGGACGGATTCTACGAATATGCTTTCTACAAACAGGACGGCACGAAGGAATGTACTGGCTACAGGGTCGGAGAGCAGACTCCTTCCCTCATACTCGCTGAATGCCTGGACATTCCGTACCCCAGGCTGAGGGAAATCGCTCTCGAAAAGCGGAGGTCAGCATCAAGGAGTCGGGCCACACGGTCATCCGAGACCGGAGGGACGGTAAAGACCAACTGCGCCATCCTGCTTGTCCAGTTCCCTGACCTGGAGTTCCAGGGGCAGACCCGAAAGGATGATTTCACAAAGCTGATCAAAGGGAGCGGCAACGGAAGTGCTCTGGAGTACTTCAACGACCAGTTCCAAGGTAGCTATGAATTCAACTTCGTCATAGGTGACATAGTCACTGTCTCGAAGAAGCACGACTATTACGGCAGCAACGACTCCGAGGACAATGATTCCCACGTCCTGGACCTGGTACGTGAAGCCTGCATCCTGTCCGATGCCTCCATAGATTTCTCTCAGCTTGACGGGGACGGGGACGGAAAGGTAGACAACGTATTCGTATTCGTTGCAGGAAGAAGCGAGGCGGAAGGCGGAGGTGAAGATTGTATCTGGCCGCACCAGTGGTATCTCCAGAGCAACCTTTTCCTGGACGGAAAGAAGATCGAGAACTACGCGATTGCCACGGAATTGAGCATCCGCTATGACTCCTCGACCGGAAGGATCAACTGGGTTTTGGGTGAAATCGGGACCTTCTGCCACGAATACAGTCACACTCTGGGTCTCTACGATATGTACGATACCGATGGCAATGGCAGCGGCGGCTCTTCTAAAGCCCTCTGGAACAGTACGAGCCTGATGGACGGTGGCTGCTACAACAACAATGGCAAGACTCCACCTTACTATGATGCGATAGACCGCGAGTGCCTTGGGATCGGGAAGGCGGAGCCTCTCCATTCCGGTTCGTGGACCCTGGAGCCAATCTCCAGGAACGGTCGCTATGCCATACTCGAGAATCCGGAAAACGAATATGAGTTCTTCTTGTTCGAGTGCAGGAACAACGCAGGCTGGGACTCATACATCGGCGGAAGCGGTCTTGCCATATACCACGTGGATATGACCGACAGGAATGCTGGGTATTCGGATTACTTGAAAAGGGATGCCACCGCTATCGAGAGATGGTACTACAACGAAGTCAATGCCAATCCGGCATATCAGTGCGCAGATATGGTCGAGGTTCAGGAGAACTCTTTCAGCGTTACCCAGGCCTTCTTCCCGTACAAGAACCGTAATTCCTTCACTCCGGAGACTTCTCCGGGATTCAGGTTCAATAATGGCGAGAGTGCGGATTTCTTCATAACCGACATCAAGCGTGTCGGTGATAATGTCACTTTCAAGGTACACACCGGAAAGGAAGCGATACCTAATGTCAAAGAAGTGGAATATGAAGTCTACCAGGATGTGACCATCATCACCTGGCAGTCGGACATCGAGGATTACGAGGGGACTTGCACCGTAACCTGGGGTGAAACTTCCGGAGCCAAGACTGCCGTCGAGGTGGAGCCTTACACCCCGGGAAAATACGCAGTCAGGCTCGAGGGGCTCTCCCCTACCACCTCATACACCGCTGATATCCAGTTTGTCCTTGAATATGGTGCCGGGGATAATTCTACGGTCGATTTCCTGACTCGCTCCTACAAGGACAGCAACAAGCCTTACATCTATCTCGAATATCTGTCCGACAAGCGGACCGACGGGAAATTCGCTTCTGATGCCGGCCTTCCTCTGGTGATGTTCAACGCCGTGGGACAGACTGTCAGCTGGTTCTTCGACGGTTCTCCAGTGCGGCCTGACGCCAGCGGTTATTTCCACCCTTCCAAGTCGGGGATTCTCAAGGCTTACGTAGACCACAAGGACGGGACCAGGACCATCGTATCCAAACAAATCACTTTGCAATGAAAAGAATAGCCATATTATTCGCGATCCTGTCGGCTGCCTTCCTGATGGCATCCTGCGATCGGAGCGTGGAACCTGACGAGGCTTTCATTACCGGTTCCGACATCCAGCTAAAAGTCAACGGCGAGGTGATCTATACCTACGATCCGCTGACTTGGCAGTTGTCGTACAATGCCTCTCAGAAGGAATTCAGGGCTTTTGACGATCCGGTGAAGAACTGGTTTTCAGTGACTTTCGACAATGTCCCGGCCGTAGTTGGTGACAAGGTGACGGCAACGGTTTCCTGGGGGTCGACCGGGCAGCCTGTTTCATTGACGAGTACTATGAAGGTAGTCAAGGTTGAGGGGGAGAAGTTCTGGCTATGGAGGGGGGACAAGAAGGGCCAGACCGGTGTCACCGTTTGTATCCTCCGCTAATCTTTATTGACATACGTCATACGACATCACTCCAGATCAGGTCCTGACTGTCTCCCCTAATAACCTTGTTTTCTCAGCCGAAGGAGGTACCTTCTCTGTAGATGTCCAATACAACACCGATTTCGATGTGGTCGTGGAGTCCGTCAAGGAAGTACGCATTACAAAAGACGGCAAAGTTACCCTGATACGATAGCTTCAGAATAACCATAATGATATTCCCGGGCACAGGAAATGGTCCTGTACCCGGGAATCTTTCGTACGGTTCTGGGAATAATCCCTAGAAACTGAGGGCGATGGCGATGAAATCGTCGGCCTTGAGAGCTGCACCTCCGATAAGACCTCCGTCGATGTCCTTCTGTGCGAAGAGTTCGACCGCGTTCGACGGTTTGCAGCTGCCTCCGTAGAGGATGGTAAGGTCTTCAGCGACCTCGGCGCCGAACTTCTCGCATACAACGGTGCGGATGCAAGCGTGGATTTCCTCGGCCTGCTCGGCAGTGGCGGTCTTGCCGGTACCGATGGCCCATACAGGCTCATATGCGACAACGACATTCGCCATATCCTCGGCGGTGAACTGGTAGAGGACGTTCACGATCTGTTCCTTGACGACATCGAAATGCCTTCCTTCTTCCCTCTCGGTCAGGTTCTCGCCTACGCAGAGGATCACCTTGAGACCTGCAGCGAAAGCAAGCTTCATCTTCTCAACGAGCTTCTCATCGGTCTCACCATAATACTGCCTTCTCTCGGAATGACCGAGGATGGTGTAGGTACAACCTACGGACGCAAGCATATCAGCAGAAATCTCACCTGTGTAGGCACCCTTGGCGTGGTCTGCGCAGTTCTGGGCGGAGAGGACGACCTTGGAACCCTTCAGGACTTCGGCTACGGAAGCCAGATGGGTGAAAGGAGGAGCGACTACCAACTCGACGTTGGATGGGAGTTCCTTTGACTTTTCAACTACTGACTTTGCAAGTTCGACGCCTTCCGGGACGGTGGTGTTCATCTTCCAGTTACCGGCAACAATGTACTTTCTCATATTCTTTGATCTTTGGTTTGTTTATTTCGTTCACGGACTGCAAATTTAACTTATTTTTGCCTAACTTTGCGAACTATTTTCAAGATATAAGACAACATTGACATAAGATGAAGAATTTTGTTGAGGAACTCAAGTGGAGAGGAATGATCCAGGACATTATGCCTGGTACGGAAGAGAAACTCCTGGAAGGCCCGCAGGCTGCCTACGTCGGGATAGACCCGACGGCTGATTCGCTGCACATCGGGCATCTCGTAAGCATAATGATCCTCAAGCACTTCCAGCAGTGCGGCCACAAGCCTTATGCACTTATCGGTGGCGCCACCGGAATGATCGGTGACCCGTCGATGAAGTCTCAGGAAAGGAACCTGCTGGACGAGGAAACCCTCAACCACAACATTGAGGGCATCAGGGCTCAGCTCTCCAAGATCCTGGATTTCGGATCCGACGCTCCCAACAAGGCGGAGCTCGTCAACAACTACGAATGGATGAAGGATTATTCATTCCTCAATTTCATCCGCGACATCGGCAAGCACATCACGGTCAACTATATGATGGCCAAGGATTCCGTAAAAAAGCGCCTTTCCAGCGAATCCAGAGAAGGTATGTCCTTCACCGAATTCAGCTACCAGCTTCTCCAGGGATACGATTTCCTCTGGCTATATGAGCACAAGGGAGTACGTCTCCAGCTCGGAGGAAGCGACCAGTGGGGCAACATCACCACCGGAGTCGAGCTGATCCGCAGGATGCTGGGCAAGACCGACGCTTACGCTATGACCTGCCCACTCGTCAAGAAGGCTGACGGAACCAAGTTCGGAAAGACAGAGAAAGGCAATATCTGGCTCGATCCGGAGAGGACTTCCCCGTACGAATTCTACCAGTTCTGGCTCAACGTCAGCGACGAAGATGCCGAGAGGTACATAAAGATATTCACGATGCTGGACAAGGCAACCATAGATGCTGCCATCGAGGAACATCGCCAGGATCCTGGCCGCAGGTCTCTCCAGCAGCTCCTTGCCAAGGAAATCACCACGATGATCCACGGTGCCGATGAATATGAGAACGCTGTTTCAGCCTCCAGGATGCTGTTCGGCAACTCAACTTCCGAAGCTCTCCGCAAGCTCGACGAGAAAACCTTCCTGGCCGTATTCAGCGGCGTACCTACCTTCGACCTCCCGAAGTCCGAACTGCCTTGCAACATCCTCGACTTCCTTGCCGTGAAGACTCAGGTCTTCCCTTCCAAGGGCGAAGCCAGGAAGATGACGACCGGAGGCGGCGTGTCCATCAACAAGGACAAGGTGACCGACACCGAATATGAGATCTCGGAGAAGGACATCGTGGACGGGAAGTACATCCTGGCCCAGAAAGGCAAGAAGAACTACTTCATAATCAATATAATCTAAACACTCGGAACTATGGAAAAACAAGCCAGCACAAGGCAGCTCAAGGTTGCGCGCGAGATCCAGAAGGACCTCGCCGAGATCATCAGGAGCAAGGGAATGGCATATTTCGACGGATCCATGGTCACGGTCAGCGAAGTCAGGGTCAGCCCTGACCTTTCTATCGCAAAGACCTACGTCAGCATATTCCCTTCAGCCAATGCAGAATCAGTGATGGGGATTCTGGAGGCGAACATCAGGGAGCTCAGGGGCGAACTTGGAAGGAAGGTCGGCAAGCAGCTCCGCATCGTGCCGGAGATAGTTTTCTACCTCGACACTTCCCTCGACTACGCCGAACATATCGAAGAACTCCTGAAAAAGTAGATCCTGAGGTCGCATACGCGCCTCAGGATGACGGAAACAATCAGAAAAGTTACAGACAGAGGACGTTGTCTGAATACAAGGCACCGTCGTGGATGTCGTGGGTCGAGAAGAGAACCGTGACTCCGGTGTCGTGAGCAAGGTGCTGGAGGGTCTTCAGGACCATAACCCTGTTCTCCACATCCAGGAAGGCCGTAGGCTCGTCAAGCATCAGCACGTTGGCCTTGCGGGTAAGCGCCGCAGCTATACAGGCTATCTGGAACTCTCCGTCACTGATGCAGCTTATATCCTTGGCGGCAAGGACTTCCAGTTCCATCATCCTCATAGCATTCTCGAAAGCCTTCTCCGCATCATTGCCAGGTCTACGGAAAGAACCATATTCGGAGAGCATTCCGGTACGGATGAATTCGGCGACGGTGAACCCTTTCACCTTCGGGATACGGGTCGGCACAAGTATCACCTCTCCCCCGGCCTCGAAGGTACCGGAAAGAGGTTGCAGTAGGCCGGCAAGGGTTTTCATCAAGGTCGTCTTTCCGCTGCCGTTCCTTCCCCTGAGCATCACGCATTCGCCGTCCGCGAAAGAGAATGACAGCGGTCCCTGGACAGCTCCGTATCTGATGACTATGTCTGACGCCCGTATCATCTTGTCCTGGTTTCATTTCGGGAATCCCGGCGCAGTCCGGACCCGGGGAAAAGTATGACGAATATTATCGGAATACCTATTATGGCCACAGTGCTGCCTACCGGAAGAGGAGTCGGGAAAGCCTGGGAAAGGATATCCGCGATCAGTGACAGGCCGGCACCGATAAGCATAGAAGCGGGAATGGTCCTCAGGTGCACCGAAGAACCAGTGACGGCCCTGGCAATATGAGGTGCGACGATTCCTACAAAGCCAAGAGGACCGCAGAAGGCAGTCACTGCAGCGGCGATCAGACAGCTTCCTATCATCGATATTATCCTGATCCGTGAAGGATCGGCTCCCGCCATATATGCATACTCATCTCCGAACAGGGCAAGGTCAAGTCCACGGTTGTTCAGGAGGGCCAGCACAAGCCCTATCGCCAGCGCACCTGCGATTATGGCGATCCCCGCAGGTCCGTTGCCGGTGAAACTGCCTGCAGACCAGCTGTAGAACACCTTCAGGCTCTCTGCATTGGCGGAATATTCAAGTATAGATGTCAATGCGCTGAATACGAATCCCAGCATCACACCGAAGACAAGGAGAGTGGTAGCAGCCTGGAACCTGGAGGCGACCAGCATTACCAGGCAGGATGTAAGCAGCGCCCCGATGAAAGCTGCCGAGACTATAGTCAGACCCGAAAGGGCTGCGGGAAGAGATGTGCCTACCAGAAGTGTAGCTGCAGCGGCACCGGTCCCTGCTCCGGCACTTACTCCCATTATATGCGGATCAGCAAGAGGATTGCGGAAGAGGCTCTGCATCTGGAGTCCAGCAAGCGCGAGGGAGGCTCCTGCAAGCAGCGCAGTGAGCATCCTCGGAAGCCTGATCTTCAGGAATACCGTGGAATCCAGATCAGACAGGCCGATTCCTCCCACGCACAGGTCTGCAGCCGCAAGGAGCACGACTGCCAGAAGGATAAGGTATGAACGGCGGACTCTCACGTATCGTCTGCTACAGCATTCCAAAGTTAGCGATAATTGTTTGTTTATCCGGCAATTTCTGATTAAATTTACCCGATAGGAATAACCCGATAACATCAATCGATATGCAAAGAAGAACGATCATCATCGCAGCAGCCATTGCGCTTCTTGCGAGCGGCACGGCAACGGCACAGCAGAAATCCGATCCTAAGGGAGGCATCTCTACGGAAATGTTCAAGGAAATAAAGAAAGGCTATCAAGGAACCGCCTCAGACAAAGCCATACGCAACGCCCTCAACACCACCGGAATCAACGTTCTGGCAGCGAATGCGGAAAACGCAGCGATGATAGACACCCATTTCTCCGACCAGGTCAAGACCAAAGGACGCACCGACCAAAAATCTTCCGGCCGCTGCTGGCTGTTCTCAGGACTCAATGTTCTCAGGTCCAAGATGATAGACAAATATGACCTGGGCAACTTCACTTTCTCCCAGAACTATGTTTTCTTTTTCGACCAGCTGGAGAAAGCCAACCTCTTCCTCCAGGGCGTCATCGACACCAAGGACAAGGGTTTCGATGACCGTGAAGTAGACTGGCTTTTCCACCACCCTATCGGAGACGGCGGACAGTTCACCGGAGTCGCCAACCTGATTATGAAATACGGAGTTGTTCCGTCTGAAGTGATGCCGGAGACTTACTGTTCCAACAACACTTCGCAGATGCGCACCCAGTTGTCCACCAAACTCCGCGAATTCGGTCTCAAGCTCCGCGACGCAAAGCCGAAGGAATGCCAGCAGATGAAGACCGCAATGCTTCAGGAAATTTACAGGATACTGGCTATCTGCCTCGGCGAGCCGCCTGCACAGTTCGAATGGACGATGCGCAACTCGAAGGACGAAGCCGTGAGCACCAAGACCTATACCCCGAAGTCCTTCTACGATGAATACATCGGTACTGACCTGAACAACAGCTACGTGATGCTGATGAACGATCCAAGCCGCGAATACGGGAAGGTCTATGAAATCCAGTACGACAGGCACGTCTACGACGGGCAGAACTGGGTATATATCAACCTTCCTGTGGAAAGGATCAAGGAAATCGCCATCGCATCCATCAAGGACAATACCGCTATGTATTTCTCCTGCGACGTAGGCAAGTTTAGCGACCGCCAGAAAGGCACATTGGACCTCAAGAACTTCGACTACGGCTCGCTGTTCGGCACCACCTTCCCGATGGACAAGAAGCAGAGGGTTCTGACCCACGCCAGCGGTTCATCCCACGCTATGACCCTCATTGCCGTGGACATCAAGGACGGAAAGCCTGTCAAGTGGATGGTTGAGAACAGCTGGGGAGCCAACTCGGGCTACAAGGGCAATATGATAATGACAGATGAATGGTTCAACGAGTATATGTTCCGCCTCGTAGCGGAAAAGAAATACGTCCCAGCGGACATTTTGGCGATGATGAGCCAGAAACCTATCCTCCTCCCTGCGTGGGACCCTATGTTCTTGCCGGAGGAATAAGAGAAACCAGGAAGGATGCCAAGCAAAATATTCTTCATCGACGGACACGCTCTGGTGTTCAAGATGTATTATGCCTTCTTCAGGAGGCCGATGATCAACTCCAAGGGAGCTGATATGTCCATCTTGTTCGGATTCACCAAATACATCCTGGAACTTATCGAGCGTGAGAAACCTGAATACCTCGCCGTGGCCTTCGACCCGCCGGGAGGTACCTTCAGGAACGCGATGTTCCCTGAATACAAGGCCAACAGGGCCGAAACTCCGCAACTTGTCATAGATGCCCTCGAGCCGCTGATGGAGCTCTGCAGGGCAATGAATATCACGACTCTTATGATGCCGGGATTCGAAGCGGACGACGTTATCGGTTCTGCTGCGAAGAGGTGCGCCGCAGAAGGTCTCGACGTCTATATGGTCACCCCGGACAAGGACTACGGCCAGCTGGTCGAGGACCATATCTGGCAGTACAAGCCGGGCAAGTCAGGTGGAGACGACGAGGTCCTGGGCGTGGAGCAGATATGCGCCAAATACGGGATCCAGTCCCCTCTCCAGGTCATAGAGATGCTGACCATTTGCGGAGACACGGCCGACAACGTGCCGGGAGTCAAGGGAGTGGGAGAAGTCGGAGCCGGCAAGCTGGTTGCCAAATACGGCAGCGTAAAAGGGATTTACGAGCATCTGGATGAACTCTCCCCGAAGCAGAAGGCGATGTTCGAGGAGGCAGAAAGCCATATATGGCTCAGCCACGAACTCGTCACCATCAAGACGGACATCGAGATAGGAGTGAGCACCGAAGAAATGAAGGTGGACCAGGCCTATGCTCCCCAACTGGCGGACTTGTTCGAAAAATACGAGTTCAACTCCCTGAAACGTTATCTCGGGAATACCCCAGCCGTCTTGAAGAAAGAAGAGAAACACTTGGATATCAACAGAGTAACCCCTTCCGAAGTCGCCAGGGCGGCTAGAAAAGCCGGTATCTGTTCAATCATAGTGGAGGGTGCCGACGGAGGAATATTCACAAAGACCAGGAGGATCATCGCGGCTGCACCCGAGGGGGGAACTTTCAAGTTCGCCGAGGGAGGCTGCAAGGATTTCAAGGCCCTGCTCGAAGATGCTTCAGTAGCCAAATGCGGGGACGACCTCAAACGTCAGATGAACATACTGGCGGCAGGTGGAGTCAGCCTCCAGGGGAAACTGGACGACATCCCTCTGATGCACTATATCCTCGATCCGGAGAAGAGCCACAAGACAGCTATCCTTGCGAGCAGCTTCCTGGGCCTGTCCCTGGAGCCTTCGGAAGACCATGGAGCTGTTGCCACGGGTTCCTTGTTCGATGATATTCCTTCCGACGAAATACTAGCAGACAGGAGCAAGGAAGCGGCTGCCCTGCTGCTGCTCAGCGAAAAGCTTTCAGAAGAACTTGACAAGGCCGGGACGAGGAAACTCTACGACGATATGGAGGAACCTCTCGTGAAGGTCCTTTCAAAGATGGAAAGGAACGGCGTACGTGTAGACCTGGAATCCCTTAAGGATTTCACTTGGCAGCTCCGCAGCGAGATGACCGCCCGTGAGGCAAGGGTGCGCGAACTGGCCGGAGACCCATCTCTCAACGTCAGCTCTCCGAAACAGATCGGCGAACTCCTCTTCGGCAAGCTCAAACTGGCATCCAAACCGAAGAAGAACAGCAACGGCACCTATTCCACCGACGAGACAACCCTGCTCGAGATAATCGACAGGCACCCCGTAGTCGAGGAAATACTTGAATTCAGGGCCGTTAAGAAGCTCCTGTCGACTTATATCGAGCCGTTCCCCGGCTACATAGATCCTTCCGACGGGAAAGTCCACACCACGTTCAACCAGGCTCTCACGGCCACGGGAAGGCTGAGTTCCTCCAATCCGAACCTGCAGAATATCCCGATACGGACCGAGAGAGGGAAAGAAATCCGGAAGGCCTTCGTTCCAAGCACACCTGACGGGCTGATTCTGTCGGCGGACTATTCCCAGATCGAACTGCGGATAATGGCCCACCTGAGTTGCGACAAGCACCTGATAAAAGCCTTCAAGGAAGGTCTGGACATCCACGCCGCCACGGCTGCGAAAATATTCAGGATACCGCACGAGGAAGTGACACAGGATATGCGCCGGATAGCAAAGACTGCCAACTTCGGCATAATGTACGGCATATCAGCCTTCGGTCTGGCTCAGCGGCTCAGGATATCCAGAAAGGATGCGCAGAAAGTCATCGATGACTATTTCGCTGGCTTCCCATCCATCCTCTCCTTCATCGAAGACACTAAGGCCGCAGCGCGTGAGACCGGCTATGTCGAGACGCTTTTCGGTCGCAGGAGATATATACCCGACATCAATTCGAAGAACGGAACCGTGCGTGCCCTCGCAGAGAGGAATGCCGTCAATGCCCCTATCCAGGGCACCTCTGCCGACATCATAAAACTGGCGATGACAGCAGTTGACTCCAAGATAGAAGAAGCCGGACTGAAGTCACGTATGGTACTCCAGATCCACGATGAACTTGTGTTCGATACAGTCCCCGAGGAGATCGAAGCATTGAAGGAAATCGTTGTCGGACAGATGGAAAACGTAGTGAAACTGAGCGTTCCGCTCACAGTAGAATGCAACTATGGAAAGAACTGGCTCGAAGCCCATTGATGAGCTGATAATCCTGGCGAAGAACGGCAACGGACTGGCTTTCACCGCCCTCTGGGACAGGCATATCGACCAGCTCCGTTCATACCTCAACACCCAGTTCAAGAACCTTGACGAGTATTCCGTCGAGGATATATGCTCGCGCAGTTTCGAAAAAGCGTTCAGGAAGATCCACACATACGACCAGTCCAAGAGCCAGTTCCTGACCTGGCTCTGCACCATAGCCAGGAATACTGCACTGGATGTGCTGGAGGCCGAAAAACGAAGCCGCCCGGCCGCACATTTGGTTTCCCTTGACGATGCAGGACAGGCATCCAGTGCGGAAGGCATTCCGGACCAGACCGACGACGCCCTCAACTCTTTGATCAGGACGGAATATGAAGAAGAGAGGATCAAGTACATAGACCGGCTTCCGGAACTGTACCGTGAAGTCTCCAGAAGGCGCCTGATAGACGGGATGAAGTACAACGAGATAGCAGAAAGCCTCGACTTGGAGCTGAACACCGTAAAGACACGGTTGAGGCGCGCGAAGCAGATAATGGACGAGCTGCGCGCAAGAGATGAGGAGGAATAGGAATGGATTATCCTGGTTTCGAACAATTCATAAAGGCCTCATTTCCACAGGTTACCCCGAAACAGCTTGAGATGTTCCGGAAGATGGAACCAGCCTACCGGGACTGGAACTCCAAAATCAATGTCATATCGAGGAAAGACATCGACGGCCTTTACGATCACCATATCCTCCACTCCCTCGCCATAGCAGAGTACCTTAAGGAACGGAGGCCCGAATCGTACGAGGATTTCCTGTCCGACTGCTCCGGACTGAAAGTCCTGGACCTCGGCACCGGAGGAGGCTTCCCCGGCATCCCGTTGGCAGTGCTTTTCCCTGGAGTTTCCTTCGTCCTGTGCGATTCCATAAGGAAGAAGACTATCGTCGCGGAGGAGATATCCAGGACACTCGGGCTCGAGAATGTAAGCGTCGTGAACGCCCGCGCAGAGTCGCTGGGGATGAAGTTAGATTATGTAGTATCACGTGCCGTGGCCTCCCTGGAGGACTTCTATCCCTGGGTAAAGGGATGCTATTCAAAGAGCATACTCTATCTTAAGGGAGGAAACGTAAACGATGAGATTTCGACCCTGATGGCAAGGCACAGGATGGCCAAGGGTTCAGTATCCAGCTGGAAGGTGGACTCCTGGCTGGACGATCCATATTTCGAGAACAAGTTCGTGCTGGAAATCAAATGATAACGAAAAAATATTTTGTTATTTAAGGCAAATGGATTAAATTTGCACTCCGTTTTTGGAAATATAAAAGAAATCAGATATGAAAAGAACATTTCAACCTTCAAGACGCAAGCGCGTGAACAAGCACGGCTTCCGTGAGAGAATGTCAACGGCTAACGGCCGTCGTGTACTTGCTTCCCGCCGCCGTCACGGCCGCAAGAAGCTGAGCGTATCATCTGAAGACAGGTGGTAATCGTCGGATGACTCTTACGGCAGGTCCCGAGGGCCTGCCTTTTTTGTATATGGACGCAGACGAAAGATATATGCAGGATGCCCTGCGTGAAGCCAGGATGGCTCTCGAGGAAGGCGAAGTCCCGATAGGGGCGGTCATCGTCTGCCGCGGGAGAATCATCGGCAAGGGGCACAATATGACCGAGAGGCTCCACGATCCCACCGCCCACGCCGAGATGATAGCAATCACGGCGGCTACCGAGGCGATCGGTGGGAAATATCTCAACGACTGCACCTTATACGTTACGGTAGAGCCTTGCCCTATGTGCTGCGGAGCCCTGAACTGGGCCCAGATAGGACGTATCGTCTACGGCGCCGGTGATCCTAGACGGGGCTTCACCCTGTTCTCCCCCAGCCTGCTGCATCCCAAGACCGAAGTCAGCAGCGGGATCCTTGCAGCGGAGTGTACAACTCTCGTGAGCGGCTTCTTCAAGGAGAAGCGCTGACCACTACGTTTTGGAGAATAACGAAAAAAGCGATAAATTTGCGTTTGAATTGAGGTATGGTGTAATGGTAGCACTACAGATTTTGGTTCTGCCAGTTCAGGTTCGAGTCCTGATATCTCAACACTCTTGACCTATCACACTGCAAGATCATCCTGCAGTGTGATTTTTTTATATATTTGTATTGTATGAAAGGAATCAGAATATTCTTGGCTGACGGCTTCGAGGAGACCGAAGCCCTCGCTACCCTGGATGTCCTCAGGAGAGGTAAGATAGACGCAAGGACCGTTTCCACGAAAGAAGAAGGTACCCTTGTAACAGGATCCCACGGAATCCCGGTGGTTGCAGATATGTCTTTCAGCGAATTCTTGTCAGGTCTCAAGGAGGAAGGCACCGGTCCGAACGATATTATGGTATTCCCCGGCGGAATGCCCGGAACGCGCAATCTGGCGGCCAACGGAGAGCTTATGGACATTATGAAGCGCCACCGTGCCTCAGGCGGTACAGTCGCTGCGATATGCGCTGCCCCGGGTCTTGTCGTATCGCAGCTTGATGATCTGGAAGGGATCCGTTTCACCTGCTTCGACGGCTTCGAAGATTACCTAACCGGGAAGGGCGCAGAATATGTCAAAGCCCCTGCAGTCGCAGACGGCGGCATAATAACCGGACGTGGAGCAGGCTGCGCAATCGACTTCGGCCTCAAGATCCTGGAATGCCTCAACGGCCCCGACGCCGCCACCGCAGTCCGGAAAGGGCTGATGCTCTGAGAACCAGCCCCCGTCATTCCCGACCCGTTCAGGCATCTCTCTATCAACCCATGGCAGGGCGCGAGGAGAGCCATTGGGGGCGGAGCTCCCCGCAGCGCCCAGCCGCCGGAGCCCGCATATTCCGGCGGCGGTGCCATTAAGCTCATGTTCACCCAGTACCAGCTTTGTCCTGTCTGCATTCTTTCGTAAGCATCCGATAAACTGCATATTGTAGCGGGAAGTAATCCTCGCTATTTTTGCAAAAAGTTATTACGATGCTTACGAGAGAACAGATTCTGGAGGTAGACACATACTGTGCGGAACACCAGATTAGCCAGAGCCAATACCTGGATGAACACAATATTCCCCGTCACCAATACTACGTATGGAAGAGGAAGTATCGTCAGGAAGACGAACGCTCCTCAGACCCTGGCGCTTTTGTCCAGTTGCGTCCTGGCGGTGAGTTTGTCTCCCCAATGATGCCTCCGGCCAAGACTTCGGGAAAAGCGAAGGCCAAAACCGGGCCGGTGGACAGCTCGGAGAGCTTTCTGACGGTAGAGATCCGCACCGCCGCCGGAACAATGATGCGCATCCAGGGCAGCATGACTGCCGCACATCTGCATGAGATCATCACTGCCGGATAATGTTCTACCTTGATGGGACATACCGGTACTGGCTGTATAACAAGCCCGTTGATATGCGCAAGAGCGCTTCAACGGACTGAGCGGTATCGTCACCAACTCCATGAGTGGTCGCTTGTGTGGTGGGGATGTCTTCATCTTTGTTAACGCCAGTCGCAATATGATGAAGCTCCTCCGCAAGGAGGAAGGTGGCCTGGTCCTTTATTGCTTCCGTCTTGATATGGGACGTATGCGATTGCCGAATCTTGGCGGAGAGGGCGTAATCTCCACAAGTCTGACATACGAGAACGTTGTGGGGATGGTCCATTCCGCTCTAGACAGCCCTTATGTGAGAAGGATGAAGATGCTGGCCAAGAGTCTGTGAATCATTATTTTAGATAAGTAAAATAATCGACATTCGCAATAGCAAAATCGCTTGTGGAAGTCGTTCGGAGGCCATATCTTTGTGTCCGGAAACAAGAGAAAAAGATGTCGGAACTGGACCTCGAAATACAGCGCCTTCGCGAGCAAAACGCCAAGCTTGCCGCCATGAACAAAACCCTTCTGGCGGAGCAGGCGCGGCTTCAGGCGCAAGCTGAGGAAATGCAGGCCGCCATCAACAACCTTCAGTCTATGATGGCGTGGTTCCGGAAGAAGCTGTTCGGTTCAATGAGCGAGAAACACCTCCCTCTTGACCCCAATGTCCTTGAGCCCACGCTGTTCGACCAGCACCTGTCCGAAGAGGAGCAGGCCAAACTGGATGCTGAGGTGAAGGCCATGGAGGAGGAGAACGCCAAGGTCATAGAGGTCAAAGCCCATAGACGTGAGATCCGCAAACCCATCCTTTCCGGCGACCTGCCTATTGAGGAGACCCACATCTATCCCGAGGGAGTGCAAGGCAACCCCGACTATGTCGAGATTGGAGTTGAGAACACGGACACCCTGGCCATCCGTCCCGCCAAGATGTATGTCAGGCGCGTTGTCCGCCACAAGTTCGTCCTGAAATCCTGCCTTCAAATGGAGGATCCTGACAGGCGGACTTTCCTGATCGCTCCGCTGCCGGAAACGATACGTCCAAAGAGCATGGCAGACGCAAGCCTTCTGGCGGATATCCTGATAAACAAGTACATATACCACCTGCCATTCTACAGGCAAATCCAGAAGTACAAGGAACTGGGCGTCCTGCTGAACGACGCCACGATCAATGACTGGTTCACGTCGGTATGTGAGAGGCTGCGACCGCTGTACGACAAGCTACGTGAGCGGATCATGTCAAGTGACTACATACAGGTGGATGAGAGCACGTTGCCGGTTATCGACAACGAGAAGCACCGCGCCGTGAAGGGATATATGTGGGCCGTACGCGACGCGCTCACCGGGGACGTGTACTTCCACTATGATATGGGCTCCCGCAGCGGCGATACCGCGCGCAAGCTCATCGGTGGCTACCGTGGAGCCGTGCAGACTGACGGCTATGAGGTCTATGAGTCCTTTGAGAATATGCCCGGCAAGCGGATGATTGGCTGCTGGGCCCATGTAAGGCGCAAGTTCGTGGAAGCCTTGGACGAGAACAGGAAGTACGCGAGCGAGGCCATTGTCTATATCGGCAAGCTGTACAAGATAGAGGAGGAGATGCGCGATGCCGGCTTAACTCAGGAAGAGATCAAGGAGCGGCGCCAGAAAGAGTCCTATCCTGTCATCCAGGAGTTCGAGAAGTGGATGGACTCCGTCTCCAACGCGTTCACGCCCAAGTCCAGGATGGGCAGAGCCATTGTCTATACTTATACGCTTCTTCCCCGCCTCAGCCGCTATGTTCTGGACGGCAGATACAACATCGACAACAACGGTATTGAGAACGCCATCCGTCCCCTCGCTTTGGGGCGTAAGAACTTCCTGTTTGCCGGCAATCACGATGCCGCGGTCCGCGCGGCCATCGTCTACTCCCTGTTCAGTTGCTGCAAAGCAGCCGGCATTGATACCAGATCCTGGCTGGAGGATGTCTTGAGAAGGATACCCACGGAAAAGAATCCGGAAACGTTACTGCCGGGTCACTGGACGCTTACTAACCGTTAGTAACGCATCACTGACAATAAGTAACGGCTACTAACCCGAAGTGATGGGTTAGTAGCCGTACTGTACTTTATCGGATGCTTAC
>CAJOKD010000006.1 GCA_905235085.1 uncultured Bacteroidales bacterium
CCTCCCCCAGTTGCTGTAGCAACAAAATTCACAATCCTATTGCCAAAAATCAAATGTTTAGATTCCGCCTTACCTTGTAGATTTGGCGGAATCTCTTTATGAGTGGTTATCAAACTGAAAGTATAGGACAAAAAACATAATGGCACAAGTGGGGATTATGCCCAGACTGTTTAAGCCGCCGCCGATAATGATACGGGGATGACTGGGTGAGTCGGGAATGACGAAAAAAGATCCCCGGCCTGAGCCGGGGATGACGGTCGGGCCGGGGATGACGGAAATGTCTATGTAGGAACCGTCAACTACTTGTTGACAAACATTACTGCCTCAGCGATGGAGTTGAGCTTCGTATCGACGCTGTCGGCACGGCTGGCAAGCACGCAAGGAGCCGTCGTTCCGACGAGCATTCCAGCCTGCTTCACACCGTTTGCAAGCTTCGAATTGGTCTTCCAGAAAACATTGGCTGACTCGATGTTAGGGAACTCGAGGCAGTCTGCGTCACCTGCGACAGGACTGACAAGCTTTTTGATCTCAACGGACTCCTGGTCGATTGCGACATCGAGAGCAAGAGGACCGTCAGCGATGCAGCCCTTGATCTGGCCGCGGTCGGCCATCTTCGAAAGGGCGGCTGCCTCCATACAAGCAGGCATAGAATCAAGCATCTGCTCGGAAGCGGCGATGAACGCAAGCTTCGGCTTCGCGATTCCGAAAGACTTGGCGACACCGATGAGATAACCTGCAATCTTGACCTTCTGACGGAAGTCAGGAGCAGGGATGACCGCCATATCCGAAATGAACATCAGCTTATGGTAGTTCGGGCTCTCGATAACGCCTACGTGGCTCAGCACACCCTTAGGAGGAAGAAGACCAGTCTCCTTGTTGAGGATGGCACGGAGGAACTTGTCGGTCGAGCAGAGACCCTTCATCAGGACATCTCCTTCACCGTCGTGGACGATCTGGACTGCCTTTGCGACAGACTTGAGCTCTACAGGCTCATTGACGATCTCGAACTGACCGGCATCGATTCCAAGCTTCCCACAGGTAGCCTTGATGAGTTCCTCGTCACCGACGAGAGTCACCTTGACGAAACCCATTTCCGAAGCCTTGGCACAAGCCTCGATAGTATGCTCATCTACAGCCCAGGCTGCAACCATCTTCTTGCAGACGCCCTTTTCCTTGAGCTCTGCAAACACATCAGCAAATTTCGTAATCATATTATGTGGTAGTTATTGTTAGTCTTCAAGGCTCTGGACAAGATGCATAGTGTCGCGTGCGATCACGAGCTCCTCGTCGGTGGTGACCAGGGCGACCTTGACCTTCGATTCAGGAAGGGAGATGATGGTATCCACGCCCCAAGCGGTATTTGCCTCATAGTCGAATACGAGACCGAGGTACGTGAAGTTCTCGCATACCCTGCGGCGCAGGCGGCTGTTGTGTTCACCGATACCACCGGTAAAGAATATGGCATCCACTCCGTTCATCTCGGCGACATACGCTCCGATGTACTTGATCATCTGGAAAGTCAGCATCTTGAGGGTAAGCTTGGCCAGGCGGTCGCCGGAATTGGCGAGTTCATCCATCTCGCGGGCATCGGAAGTCTTCTCCGAAACACCGAGGAATCCGCTCTTCTTGTTGACCAGGTCATACATCTGGTCAGGACTCAAGCCTTCCTTCTTCATAATGTAGAGGATGGCGTTAGGATCGATGTCACCGCACCTGGTTCCCATAATGAGGCCCTCCAGCGGAGTGAGTCCCATTGATGTGTCGATAGACTTTCCGTTCTGGATGGCGGTGATGGAACTGCCGTTGCCGATGTGGCAGGTGATGATCTTGGAATTCGCGAGATCGATGCCTACCATCCCGGCTCCCTTGGCAGCCACGAACTGATGGCTGGTTCCGTGGGCTCCGTAGCGGCGGATGTGGTATTTGTCGTAATACTTGTAAGGGATTCCGTACATATATGCCTGAGGCGGCATCGTCTGGTGGAATGCCGTGTCGAAAGTCACGACCTCCGGAACGTTCGGGAGGACTTCCTGGCACGCCCTGATACCGAGCAGGTGGGCAGGGTTGTGAAGCGGAGCGAAATCGCAGCAGAATTCTATCTTGGACATCACGTCATCATCCACGATCGCGCTGCCTGAGAAGAAGTCCGCACCCTGGACGATCCTGTGGCCGACAGCCTCGATGTCGTCGAACGACTTGAGTACGCCGTAATCCTTGTCCACGAGGGCATCCAGGACCATCTGCATTCCAACTTTATGGTCAGGTATCGGAAGGTCCTTGACAACCTTCTCCTTACCTGCAGGAGTATGCTGGAGACGTCCCGTCTCCAAGCCTATCTTCTCAACTATTCCTTTAGCAAGGAGGTCATAGACATCGTCGCTTCTCATATCAAGCAGCTGGTACTTGATGGAGGAACTTCCGCAATTGATAACAAGAATGATCATTCGATTCGAAAAATTAAGTTTCAACCGACAAATATAAGAAATTAATAACTATTTTTACGAATAATTGGGACATCGGTATGGCAGAGGCGAGAGACATCGGAGGGATCAGTGTTCCGTTTGCGGCAGGAGTCGCAGCGGGCATCGCCGTATTTCCCGGAATCCTCCGGATATCCCCGTTCCTGCCTTCGCTTCTTGCCCTCTCGATATTCGCACTAACTGTCATCGCTTTCCGGTCTTTCGATGGAAGCACTCCCCTCCCCGCCATAAGGCTCGCATTCGCGGGATTATTCCTTGCGGCCGGCTTATTCTGCGCCGCGAACGCCAGACTCACTTCCGGGATTCCGGACACGGCCGGCCCCCTCTCGGACTTCGCATCGCAAAGCGTCAGCGCCCTTCGAGAGTGCATTGACGCAATTCCCTATCCGGACAAAGGAACGGGAGGCTTGGTCAAGGCCTTGATCACCGGAGACAGGAGCGGTCTGGACAGGCACGTCCAGGATATATTCAGAGCCAGCGGAGCATCCCATATACTCGCACTCTCCGGACTCCACCTGGGAATCATCTACCTGATACTGATTCGTTTATGCACTCCCCTCGGCAACAGTCCCTCCGCACGGAAGGCCAAGTTCGTCCTGATCCTGTCACTGAGCGGTTTCTACTGCCTGATGACCGGGGCGCCTCCTTCCATCGTAAGGGCATTCCTGTTCATCACCATAAACGAGACGGCGAAACTCTCAGGAAGGAAGAAAGATCCGGCCAGGGTGCTGCTGGCAGCGCTTACCGTACAGCTCGCCCTCGAGCCGGAAGTGATCACATCAGTCGGATTCCAGCTATCCTACCTCGCGATGACGGGCATAACCCTCATCTATCCTCGCCTGGAAAAACTGTATCCGGAACCTGCCGGCAAGGGATGGAAATCCATCGACCCTTTCAGGAAAATATGGAAACTGGCAGTGATGTCGTTGTCCTGCCAGATATTCACCGCGCCCCTTGCCTGGTACCGTTTCCATTATTTTCCGGAATATTTCCTCCTCACCAACCTGATAGCACTTCCATTGACGAGTGCGATCGTGGTCCTTTCGTTAACCACGATCGCCTTGAGTGCAATGGGATGCTGTCCCTTATCCTTGGTGATCCTTGACGATCACGCTGTGAGACTGCTCGTTTCCTGCCTGGAAATCATCAGTTCGATGTAACTGAGGACCGGCTGCGTATCCTGTATGAGCGGATGCCGTAGCACAGGACTATCAGGAAGCATACCAGAGGAAGGATGAAGGACACATTCACGGCCGGATGACCGAATATCTCGTGCTTGTCGATGATCATTCCCTGGAGTGGAGGCATTATGGCTCCACCCACGATGGCTTCCACGAGGAACGCCGCACCGAGACTGGCATCCTGGCTGTCGACGTTCTCCAGCGCTATTCCATAGATGGTCGGGAACATCAGGGACATAAAGGCACTGATGCCGATAAGGCAGTAAAGGCCTCCCTTTCCGACTATCAGTATAGCTCCTGCCGCACAGATGGCGGCACCTGTCGCGAAGATCGCGAGCAGGCGGCTCGTATTGACATATTTCATCAAGGCCGTGGCGATGAACCTTCCGCAGAGGAAAAGCCCCATCGCGACGATGTTGTACGTCTGAGCCGTCGCCTTGTTGATGCCGAGGTTGTCCGCATACTGGATGATGAACGTCCAGGTCATTATCTGTGCCGCCACATAGAACATCTGTGTCAGGACGCCCTCGCGGTAAAGCTTGTTGCGCCACAGATTGGAAAGAGTCTGGCGGGTAGTGTTGACCTTTTCCGGTTCAGCCTCGGTCTTCGGTACCTTGGCGCAGGCGATGACGATGAGCACCGCCAGGACGATCAGGCCGATCACGACATAAGGATTCCGGATGATAGCCAGGTCGTGCAGGCGGATATCCGCTTTCTCAGCCTCGGAAAGGGCTGGGAATATGATGTTTCCCGCCGCATCCCTCTTATCCGAAAGGAGCTGAGGGAGCACGATGAAAGAAGCCACGCTCATTCCCAGAAGGGATCCCATAGGGTTGAACGACTGTGAAAGGTTCAGCCTGCGGGTAGCGTTCTCCTTGGATCCCAGGGAAAGGATGAAAGGGTTCGCCGTCGTCTCGAGGAAAGCCAGGCCGAAAGTCAGGATATAGAGCGAAATGCAGAAGAAAGAGAACTGCTGGAACTGGGCTGCCGGTATGAACAGGAAAGCCCCTATGGCGTAAAGCGCAAGTCCCATCAGGATTCCGCTCTTGTAGCTGTGCTTGCGGATGAACAGGGCCGCCGGTATGGCCATCGTGGCATATCCCCCGTAAAAGGCGAACTGCACCAGCGAAGCCTTTGCCGCAGACAACTCCATCACCGTCTGGAAGGCCGCCACCATCGGGTTGGTGATATCGTTGGCGAACCCCCAGAGGGCGAAAAGGGTCGTAATCAGGATGAAGATGAAAAGATATTTCTTTTCAACCAGCGGAGTCTTAGTCATAACCGTTACTTGTAGATAGGACCGAAGTTGGCGCAGGCACGGAAGTCAGCACCTTCCTTGTCCATTCCGAATGCATTCCAGGCTGCAGGGCGGAATATCTCGGAATCAGCCACGTTGTGCATACATACCGGAATCCTGAGCATAGATGCCAGGGTGATCATATCCGCTCCGATGTGGCCGTATGAAATAGCACCGTGGTTGGCTCCCCAGTTGTTCATCACGCTGTATACATCCTTGAAGGCATCCTTGGAAGGATCGAGGCGAGGAGTGAACCAGGTTGTCGGCCAGGTCGGATCCGTCCTCTTGTCCAGGACATCGTGGATCTCCGGGTCTACGTTCACTACCCAACCTTCGGCAATCTGAAGTACAGGGCCGAGTCCATCCACGATATTGACCCTCATCATAGTAGCAGGGAAATCTCCCTTGGATACGAAATGGATGGAGTAACCGCCGCCACGGAAATAGTCGCGGTCGGCAGGCATCCACCAGCAGTTCTCGAGGCACTTCTTCTCGTCCTCCTCGGTCATATCCCAGAAAGTCTTCATACAAGGCTTTCCTTCAGCGTCGGTGCTCTGTCCGCAGCCGTCCATAGTGGTAGCACCGGAATTGATAAGGTGGATGATACCAGGGGCGGCCTTGCCGGTAAGTTCCTTTCCGGTCACCCTCTTGACAGCCTCCGGGCTCCAGTAGGTACGAACGTCGGAGAATATCTGAGGAAGGTTCGTCAGCAAGTGGGCGAGCAGCATCGCGGTACCGTTGAGCGAGTCGTTCTCGGTAGCGAGCACGGTAGGCTCACGGCGTCCGTTCCAGTCGAAGTTGGTATTCAGGAGAGTCTCCGCGAAATCTCCGTTAGGCATCCAGTCGGTCCACTGGCGCTGTCCCTGGAAACCTCCCGCAATGGCGTTGTGTCCAAGGGCTTCCTCCTTGAATCCCATCTCCTTGAGCTTCGGGTTCCCGTGCATAAGGTCCATCACGATGAGAGTCATCTTGACTACGAAGTCCCAATCCTTGTCCTTCTCCTCACGGGTCTTCTGTTTCTCCGGGGAATTCTTGTCCCAGCCTTCGTTAGGCATACAGTACTTCTCGACCCAGGCCTTGGCCTTCGCATATTCCTCCTTGTCGTAGATTCCGAGGTCCATCCTCCTGAGTATCTCCACTTCGTCCACGCTTTCGTTCCTCATTCCGAGATACTTCTGGAAGAAGCCGCAGTCCACGATGGAACCGGCGATACCCATCGTCACGCTACCGATGGAGAGATAAGACTCCCCTCTCATCTCGCCGACAGCCACGGCCGCCTTGGCGAAGCGGAGAATCTTCTCAGCTACATCCGCAGGGATAGAGTTGTCCTGGATGTCCTGTACATCGTGTCCGTAGATACCAAATGCAGGGAGACCCTTCTGGGCGTGTGCTGCGAGCACGGCTGCAAGATAGACAGCGCCGGGACGCTCAGTCCCGTTGAAACCCCACACGGCTTTTGGCCAGAGCGGATGCATATCCATCGTTTCGGAGCCGTAGCACCAGCAGGAAGTCACGGAAACAGTCCCCCAGACCCCTTCTCTCTCGAATTTCTCCGCACAGGCGGCACTCTCGGCGACACGGCCGATCGTACTGTCCGCGATGACGCACTCGACAGGAGTTCCATCGCTGTATTTCAGATTGGAAGAAATGAGTTTCGCCACGTTAGCGGCAAGGGTCATCGTCTTTTCTTCAAGACTTTCGCGTACACCGCCCTGGCGACCATCTATGGTCGGGCGGATTCCGATTTTTGGATGCTTCATATTATCAGTTCTTTAGTGTTGTTGAATTATCTTTTTAAAAACGAGAGTATCCTGTCTCCCAACGGCTTGTCCGGATTCTTCCATACCGGCATATCGTTCTTGCGGCTGGTAAAGGCAAGCACTCCCGGGGCTATGACCCTCGCTATTCCTGCTTTCGCCACCTTGGCTCCGCAGCCGTAATCGAGGAAACGCCTGTGTATTACATCGGAGGGATTGTCCAGGCTCGCAACGACCGACCCCGGAACCATTGTCAAGGAAAGGTCGTAGAGATAGCAAGGAACCGGTATGGTGGGATCAGGATCTATCAGCCTTCCCCTCTTGTTGCGGCCTCCGAAAAGCAGGGACTTGTCATCCCCTGCAACGGATCCCGCGATCACGGCTCTGTTACGCAGGAAGCCTGAATTCTCGAAGAACGCCTCCAGCGCCCCCTCTGAAAGCTTCAAGCCATAATCCATCCAGATGTAGAAATCGAACTTCCCCTCGAGCGCCTTCTCCCACACGGCAGGGCAGCCTGCTTCCCCTTCGTTGTTGATGAACATCGAAAACGAATGCTTGCCCTGGGCCTCTATCGCCTCTGTCTGCTTCTGGCACTCCTCCAGGGAGCCCGAACTCCGATCGTCCCCATCGTGGATAGTTATGATTATGGCAACAGTGGACATATTCCCGTCAATCAAGTTTCAAGACTGCCATAAAAGCGCTCTGCGGAACCTGTACGGTACCGATCTGACGCATCCTCTTCTTGCCTTCCTTCTGCTTCTCGAGCAGTTTCCTCTTACGCGTAACATCTCCTCCATAGCACTTTGCAGTGACGTCCTTGCGCACCTGGCGCACCGTCTCCCTGGCGATGATCTTGGCTCCTATCGCCGCCTGGATGGCTATGTCGAACTGCTGGCGTGGTATGAGTTCCTTGAGTTTCAGGCATATCTTCCGGCCGAATTCGTAGGCGTGGTCCTCGTGGATCAGGGTGGACAGGGCGTCAGCCGGTTCTCCGTTCAGGAGGATATCCAGCTTGACAAGCTTCGCCGGCCTGAAATCAATGAGATGGTAGTCGAAGGAAGCATAGCCCTTGGATATGGATTTCAACTTGTCGTAAAAATCGAACACTATCTCGGAAAGAGGCATATCGTAAGTCAGCTCGACCCTGTCGGCAGTGATATAATGCTCCCCGATCAGCATACCCCTCTTGTCCATACACAGCTTCATTATCGGACCGTAGAAATCAGTCTTTGAGATTATCTGCGCCCTTATGAAAGGCTCTTCTATGTGGTCTATCAGGGTAGGTGCCGGGAGACCGGAAGGATTATGGACGTCCAGTACGTCTCCCTGGTTCGTAAACACCTTGTAAGAAACGTTGGGGACAGTGGTGATGACGTCCATATTGAATTCCCTGAACAGGCGCTCCTGGACGATCTCCAGATGTAGCAGCCCCAGGAATCCGCAGCGGAAACCAAATCCCAAGGCAAGCGATGACTCCGGCTCATAGACGAAAGATGCATCGTTGAGCTGGAATTTCTCGAGCGTCGCCCTGAGTTCTTCGAATTTGTCGGCCTGGACCGGATACATTCCGGCGAACACCATCGGCTTGACTTCCTCGAACCCTGCAATCGCCTTGTCGCAAGGCCTGGCGGAATTGGTGATGGTATCTCCCACCTTGACCTCCACCGCTTTCTTGATACCGGATATTATGTAGCCTACGTCTCCCGTGGATACCTCCCCGGTAGGGCAGAGCTTCATCTTGAGGATGCCGACCTCCTCGGCATCATATTCCATCCCGGTAGCGACGAACTTCACCTTGTCGCCGGAAGAGATCGAACCGTTGATTACCTTGAAATATGCGATGATACCTCTGAACTGGTTGAATACTGAATCGAATATGAGAGCCTGCAGGGGCGCGTCAGGATCCCCTATCGGAGCCGGGATACGCTCCACGATGGCGTCCAGCAGAGGCGGAATTCCCTCCCCGGTACGAGCAGAGACTTTAAATATCTCTTCGTGGCTGCAGCCCAGCAGGTCTACTATCTGGTCGGCCACGACCTCGGGCTGGGCTGAATCCATATCGATCTTGTTCAGCACCGGGATGATTTCCAGGCCGTGGTCCACTGCAAGGTACAGGTTCGAGATGGTCTGAGCCTGGATACCCTGGGATGCATCGACCACCAGGAGCGCCCCCTCGCACGACGCGATGGAACGTGAGACCTCGTATGAGAAATCCACGTGCCCCGGAGTATCGATCAAGTTGAGGATGTATTTCTCCCCCTTGTAGACATACTCCATCTGGATCGCGTGGCTCTTGATCGTGATCCCCTTTTCTTTCTCAAGGTCCATATCGTCCAGGACCTGGGCTTCCATATCCCTGGCAGACAGGGTTTGGGTCAGCTCGAGAAGCCTGTCGGCTAAAGTGCTCTTGCCGTGGTCGATGTGGGCTATGATGCAGAAGTTCCTGATATGTTTCATAATTGCAAAAATAAGCAAATTGTCGTACATTTGAAAGATTGTAGACGTTCACGAACTTGACAGACCACGAAATAATCCAGCTATTCAAGGATGGACAGCAGGACAAGGCTTTCAACGGGATAGTAGCATCCTATAGTGAAAGGTTGTACTGGCATGTCAGGCATTTCGTGTGCAGTCACGAAGACACCAACGATCTGCTCCAGGACATATTCCTGAAAGTATGGAACTCTCTCCCCGGCTTCCGCGGGGAATCCAGCCTCTACACCTGGCTTTACAGGATAGCAACCAACGAAACCCTCAACCACCTGAGAAAGCAGAAGATCCGTTCCGCCCTCCAGTTCGAAAGCCTTTCTTCCGAGATGGATCGAAGGATCGACGAAGACCCTTTCTTCAACGGAGATTCACTGCAGAGGGAGCTTTCCAAGGCTGTTGCCAAGCTTCCCGACAAACAGAGGACAGTATTCATCTTGCGCTATTTCGAGGAAGCCTCGTACGAGGAAATCTCCGAGATCCTGGGGACATCTGTGGGAGCCCTGAAAGCCTCCTACCACTTCGCCGCGGAGAAGGTGAAGGCAGAACTGCAAAAAAATACCGGCAGCTATTAAACCCTGATAACACATATATGTCAAATAATTGAAAATGAACACAGGAAAGGAAATATTCGAGAAAGTCGGGAAACCTGCTTTCAGAGTACCGGACGGGTATTTCGAAGGGCTCGGGGAACGCCTCGGGAGAATCCCTTCGGAGCACGCCCGCACGGAGGTCGGACCTTGGATGAAGGTCAAGCCTTACCTTGCACTGGCCGCCGGCTTTGCCATCGTTTTCGCCATCGGGACAACCGTCCTGAAGACAACGGCTTCGAAACAGTCCGCGGACCAGCCTTACAATGAAATTTTCGCAGATATGGTCTCCGTCTCCCAGCCTGATCTGTTTCTCCTGGGGCTGTACACTGAAGATAGTCCGCTTACCGATGAGGACATCATCGAATACCTGATCGAAAGCGGAGTGTCTGCAGAACAGATTGAATTTGCAAGACAAGAAGAATAACTGAATATGAAAAGAATACTTACGGTGGCTCTGGCAACGGTCTTGATCCTTCTCTCCGCCACGAGTAGCCAGGCACAGGAAAAGAAGAACAAGAAGTTAGTGCAGGACAAATGGAAGGTCGAGAAGATAGCGTTCCTGAGCGATGCAATGGAACTGACTTCCGCCGAAGCCGAGAAGTTCTGGCCGGTATACAACAAGGCCGAGGCAGAAAAGAAAGCATCCTGGAAAACGATCCTTGATGCTTACAAGGCTCTGGAAGCCGCCCTGGATTCGGGAAAGGATGAAAAGGAAACCGCAGTTCTCCTGGACAAGTACATCAATGCCGTGCAGAGCGGAAAAGATATCGACGAGAAATACGTCGCCGAATACAGGAAATTCCTGTCAAACAGGAAAGTCGCGAAACTGTTCATAGCCGAGGAGGCGTTCAGGCGTCATCAAATCCACCGACTGAACAAGCAAGGAAACAAGTAACAGATTATTAATCAGGATAAAAATGGTAAGGTTAGTTTGATTACAACAGATAGTCTGTTACTAGGGAAGCATGCTGTGAAGTACGCTTCCCTTCTTTGTCTGACAACACCATCTCTGACTCTTCCACTACCGTGGCAGGCTCTCCCGGCAACCTGCGTCTGAACCTGACGATGATGCGTGAATATGGTTTGCCCTCTTTCGTACGTATCCTCAGCATCCTCCACGGAACAAAACCGCACATCCGCGCGAACCTCAAGAGCTGGGCTTCGATACCGGCGGGCAGGATCATCGACACCCGGCCTTCCTGAGAAAGGTTGACTGACGCATATTCAAGTATTTCCCTGTATGACAGTGTGTCGCCTGTGTGTCTGGCTGCATTGCGCCTGGCATCCGGGGCGTTGAGGGAATTGTCGAAGAACGGAGGGTTGGATACTATCAGGTCCGGCTGTACGCGCTCTCCCGGGTCCGTCCTGAAATATTCCTGAAGGCTTGTCCCTAGTGCTTCCAGATGCCTGCACCAAGGGGAAGCAGCGAAGTTCCCTGCAGCCTCGGTTGCAGACGGCCCGTCCACGTCGATGCCAAGTATCCTGAAGTCATCCCCGAACTGTGCGAGTTTCTGCGCCAGCATCAAGGCGACCACTCCGGTCCCGGTACCTATGTCGAGGACGGAACGGTCTGTCGGAAACACCTCGGTGACAGCACCTAGAAGCACTCCGTCGGTATTAACCTTCATCGCGGAGCGCTCGTTGAGCACATCGAACTGCTTGAAATGGAATATTCCCATCTACGGGAAAGGTTTATTCATCCACGAACTGGCCGTCCCGCATAAACAGCGACCTGTCGCACATCCGTGCGAGGTCCGGGTCGTGGGTGACGATTACGATAGTCTGGCCGTAATTGTCGCGGAGGTCGAAGAAAAGCTTGTGTATTTCGTCCTTGGTCTTCGAGTCGAGGTTGCCGGAGGGCTCATCGGCGAAGAGGATCGCCGGATCGTTGACCAGGGCCCTGGCTATGGCGACTCTCTGCTGTTCCCCGCCGGAAAGTTCTGACGGTTTGTGGTCCATCCTCTCGGAAAGCCCCATATCCGAAAGCAGCCTTTCTGCCGCGGAATGGGCATCCTTGTCCGAGCGGCCCGCTATGAAAGCCGGAATCATCACGTTTTCGAGGGCGGTGAATTCAGGCAGGAGATGATGGAACTGGAATACGAAACCGATCTTGCGGTTCCTGAAGGAAGAAAGTTCCTTGCTTCCGAGCCGGAGTACGGAAGTGCCGTCTATCTCCAGCGATCCCGCATCAGGAGTGGAGAGTGTGCCCAGGATCTGCAGGAGGGTCGACTTCCCGGCTCCCGAAGCCCCCATAATGGATACTACTTCGGATTTCCCGACCTGGAAATCTATACCCTTGAGGACCTTCAAGTCCCCGAAACTCTTCTCTATGCCCTTTGCCTGAATTATCATAATCCGATATTTGTACAAATATAATCAAAAAGGCAAAAAGAAAAGAGGATAACTTCGAAGTCACTTGGACTTGTCAGTCATCCTCTATTATGTCGGGGTACAGTGACTCGAACACTGGACCCTCTGGTCCCAAACCAGATGCGCTAGCCAACTGCGCCACACCCCGATTGCCTTTCCCTCGGAAAAGGACTGCAAAGATATCCTAATTTTGGGAAATAGCAAAATTATTTTCAAAAAATCATCGGCCGCCGCCTCCGAATCCTCCGCCGGAAAATCCTCCGCCGCCGCCCCAGGAAGCCATTCCACCGCCGCCTCCCCAGCGCATTCCTCCTCCACCGGAGCCGGAACCCATAGGGTAGGATGAAGCAGCACCGTTGAAAGAACGGGAAGTATTGTTGATCATATCCCACAGCACTACCGGAGTCACATCCTGTGTCTGCGAAGCGATGGTCTGGGACAGGGTGAAGTATTCAGGACATACCTTCTTGAAATCCTTGATGACCTGGTCGGCGATGCCGTAGAGCGAAGCGAAGATCAGGTAATTATTCCATAGTCCTACTTCAACCACACCGCGGTCCTTAATGAGGGTGAAGTCCTTGAGGAATCTCCGGAGTCCGAAGACCTCGCGCACATCCTTGGCCTCGAGGCCGTAAGGAGATGTCTGCTTCGGAAGCTTCTGCTGCCAGGCATACAGCTTCTCCGAATGGGCATATGCCCACCTCTTCAACTCGTTCTGCTGGAGGATGGAATCCTTGCCAGCCGCTTCCTTAATGAAACCGAACACCTCGGCTTCCAGTTCAGAGTCGACATTGTGCACGGCGTCGTCCGGGGTCTGGTATTCCTTGATCCTGAATGCAGGTTTCTTGAGATTCTGAGGCACTATCTCAAATGCACCCTTGTAGAAAAGACGCATTATGTAGGCCGCGGTCAGGTTCTTCCTTTCCTCCTCGATCTTGCCGGAATACACCTCCAGGATGCTGCAGGCCTTCCTCAGATCGCCGTCGACCGGCACCCCGCGGAACCACTCTACATCCTTCATCTTTCCTCCCAGGAGTTCTTCCTTTTTCTTCTTTGCTTTCCACGCCGCACGGGCGGTACCGACCCCGAAAAGGACGAATATTCCGACCAGGATAAGGTTGAAGATGTTGAAGAAGAAGGCCATGAGCCTGTCTTTGAAAGACTTGTTCTGTTCGCTTTCAGGATCCGTGTAGTCGCTGCCCTCCATCGCCGCCTCGCGCACCTGGTCGAAGGTCCGCTCTTCTGTAACGGCAGGAGTGAATATTCCCTTTTCGAAACCGGCAAGGACAATCATGCCGCTCTGCTTGGAGAACTTCTCGGAGGTCCAGGCCTTGACCGAGCCTTCGAGCAAGTTGATCTCGCCCTTGTACCCGAACGCCCACACCCTGGTATTGTCCGACGTCAGGATTGTGCCCGACTTCCATATCCTAAGGCTGACCTGCCTCGGAGGGGAGCCCTGCCCCCTGGTGACGAACATATGGTTGAAACCGTCCAGGTCTTCGTGGCCCTTGACAAGGTTATGGAGCAGGTATTCGACGGTATAGACATGGTGGCCGCTGCTGCCGATTCCCCAGCAGACCTCGTAGCCGTTGGTTTTCCTAACGAAGCCGCATCTGCGGGTCTTGGCCTGACGAGAGCGGTTTATGTCCCAGTCTCCTTCGTTGACGAACTGCGCACCGGTCTCGTCGGTGACCTTCAGGCCACTGATATCCATGTCATTGCTGAAAAGGTTATCCTTGACGAGATACCACTCGGTGATATTGTCCGATACGTCGATGTGCCAAACCTCCGTCACGACGGCAGAACCGTTGTCCAGAAGCTTGACGTCGATCCCCAACGAATCAACCTCGCTCTGGGCGAAGGACAATGTGGAGGAAAAAAGCAGGAACGCGACGCTCAGGAACACCTGAAGACGTCTCATGACTTTACTTGTTGAATATGTCGGAAACAGAAGGTGCCTCGCTCTTGGCAGGATCCTCAGGAAGAAGTTCGTGCGTGGTGAACCCGAGCATCTTCGCAACTATGTTCGAAGGGAACTGGCGCACCATCATATTCATCTTGGTCACGGAGTCGTTGTAGACCATCCTGCTGAGACGGACGTTCTCCTCGTACTGGCGGATGCTGGCCATGGTGTCGGCGAACATCTGGTTAGCCTTGAGGTCGGGATAAGCCTCTGCGACTGCATTGAGCCTGCTCAGGACCGACTGGATGGCGTTCTCCTGGTCTGCGATCTGCTCCGGAGATGCATTGTCGATCCTCCTCTTGGAAATCACGTCCGTGAGGGTGTCATGCTCATGCTTTGCATACTGCTTGGTCATTTCGACGAGGTTGGTGACTGCGTCCCACCTGGTCTTGAGCTGTACGTTGATCTGTCCGAAAGCATTCTTCATCTTCTCGTCCAGGCTGACGAGGGAACGCTGGGTACTCCAGACATAGAGCCCGGCAATCACCAGCAAAGCGATTACAATAAGTGCTACCATAGCATTAACGGATTATTTTCTTTAATGTTGTGTCTATCCCACCACCCAGACAAGCACGTGGTTGTCGAAGGTGATGTATTCAAGTTCGAAATCTTCCTCGTAGCCGTCCTTGTGGATGAAGGTGGCGTCGAGTTCACCCTCGTCCTTGAGGCGGAAGCGGTCCACCTCGATCTGTTCGGCGAAATCCACGTGATATGCGGACACTCTCTTGAATATAGCTTCCTTGGCGCACCAGTAGATAGCCAGCTGCTCGTTCTTCTTCTCGTCGTCCAGGTCATCGATCTCATCCTCGGACAGAGCCTTCTTCTCGACCGAAGAGAAATCCCGGTCAAGGGACTCGATGTCTATACCCACGTCCTCGATGTCGTCGAGTATCACGGCGACATACTTACGTGTGTGTGAGATACTTATGTTCGTGACCATATTCTCGAGATACGGCTTGCCGTTGTCGTGATGGCTCAGGTATACCTTTTCACCGAACAACTCGCACAGGAGAGCCCTGACCGCAAGCCTCTGCTTGCGGAGCGACTCGTTGCTGATGAACGATATCTCTTCCATCTCGTCGTTCGGGACGGAAGCGAGCGCACGAAGTTCTTCTTCAGTCTCGGTTATCTGCCATACTCCGATGACAGACCTTGTGTCTTCCAATTCTTTCTTTAGATATAGTGCCATACTTGTATCAAATTCAGTTGATGGAAACGATTACCGCCCCGCCAGGATAGCCTGCGGGCAGTTGTATTGCCAGATTTTGTTGAAATACGACAACGGATCCTCAGATCGGGGGTCCGCCTTTGATTTGCCGTCGGTATTTATAGAACTGGGAGGTTCCATCTAAATCAGTAGTTCTTAACTTCGCAAATATAATCATTTTTTGAATATCAAAGAAAATACCACGGAATTTGTTATCTTTGCCCTGCTTTGCGGAAAACAAAACGGAATAAACACACAAACAGTATCTGATATGGGATTTCTTACAAATGAAAAACTGGTCATCGTCGGCGCAGCCGGAATGATCGGATCCAACATGGCCCAGACGGCGATGATGCTCAAGCTCACGCCGAACATCTGCCTGTACGATGTCTATGAACCGGGCCTCAAGGGTGTCGTTGCGGAAATGGCGCACTGCGCATTCGAGGGTGCGAACATCACCTGGACTACAGACGCCAAGACAGCTTTCAAGGATGCCAAGTACATCATTTCTTCCGGAGGAGCTCCCCGCAAGGAAGGTATGACCCGTGAGGACCTCCTCAAGGGCAACTGCCAGATCGCCGAGGAATTCGGAAAGAATGTCAAGAAATACTGCCCTGACGTCAAGCACGTCGTCGTCATCTTCAACCCTGCTGACCTTACAGGTCTTGTAGTCCTCCTCCATTCCGGACTTAAGCCTTCCCAGGTAACCACCCTGGCCGCTCTCGACTCCACTCGTCTCCAGACCGAACTTGCAAACGAGTTCAAGGTTCCTCAGTACAAGGTGACCGGAGCACGCACCTACGGTGGACACGGAGAGGCTATGGCCGTATTCGCATCCAAGGTCAAGATCGACGGAGTTCCTCTTTCCAAGAAGAAACTCTCTGCAAAGAAGTTCGAGGAGATCAAGCAGGCTACCATCCAGGGAGGATCCAACATCATCAAGCTCCGTGGCCGCAGCTCCTTCCAGAGCCCTGCCTACAACGCCGTGAAGATGATCGAGGCTGCGATGGGTGGCAAGAAATTCACCTGGCCTGCCGGAACCTATGTCAACGACGGGAAGTTCCAGAACGTTATGATGGCTATGCCTACCGTCATCGATGCCAACGGTGTAAGCTTCAAGGAGCCAAAGGGAACCGCTGCCGAGAAGAAGGCCCTCCAGGCCTCATACGAGCATCTGTGCAAGATGCGCGATGAGATCATCGACCTCGGTATCATCCCTGCAGTCAAGGACTGGAAGAAAGTCAACAAGAACCTCTAGGCTGCCGCCGGGACAAGACAGAAAGGAGGCCTGCTTCGGAAGGAGCAGGCCTCCTTCGTCTCCGATCGGACTCTTTCGGCCTTTTATTCTTATATTTTTGCCATAAAAGTACTATTTTTGCATAGACAACTCCGGTTAACGCACTGATATGAGAATTAGACTATCTATAGCGGCGATCTTGGTCGCCTTCCTGATACCTGCAGGCCAGGTTTTCAGCCAGACAGCCGCAAGCACGAGACCGGACGATGGCAGGATAATCGATGCCGTGGCCAAGATGAACGAAGGGCAGTTCCAGAAGGCTGGGGCCGAACTTGGAAAGATCGTCGCGGAAAGCCCTTCGAACGACGCAGCCTGGTATTACCTTGGTTTGTGCCATCTCTATACCCGCAAGCTTGACGAGGCGGTCAAATGCCTGAAAAAGGCAAGTGAGCTCGATCCGGCAAACTACTGGTACAAGGACAGGCTTGCCCTGGCATATTCCATGTCCGGGGAAGACGACCTCACTATTGCCACATACGAAGACTTGCTCAAGGAGTTCCCGAAGAAGGATGACCTCCATTTCAACCTTGTCAACCTCTACCTGAAAAACAATCAGTTCGACAAGGCCCTCTCTGCGATGGACCAGATCGAAGCGGTATTCGGGAAGAACGAACAGGTGACTTCCACCAGATACGACATCCTGCTTAGGCAGAACAAGCCTGACGAAGCTCTGAAGGCCTTGCAGGAATATAACAAGGAATATTCTTCCCCGTTCGTCCTCACTAAACTCGGAGACCATTCCATCGCCGAATACAAAGACACGGCGGCTTTGGGGTACTATCAGGAAGCCCTGGATCTCCAGAGCGATTATATGCCTGCCCTTCTGGGGGTTGCGGAAGTCTATCGCATAAGGCGTGATTATCCGGCGTTCTTCTCCACCCTCGACCGGTTCATCCGGGACGAAGGGACAGATGTCCAAGCCAAATCCCAGTTCCTGAATATGCTGGTGGCGCGCTCAGACCACAGGTTCTTCCAGAACAACAAGCCCCAGATAGACTCTTTGTTCGACAAGATAGTCGTTCTGCACCCCTCGGACACCACCGCACTGACCTCCGCGTCCCTTTACTACTACGCCACTGAGCGCCAGGACAAGGCTATGGGTCTGATGCACAGGAATATGGACCTGAATCCGACGAACCTCACCGCAGCGGTCACGTATGTCCAGATGCTCACGAACAATAAGGACTGGGATGCCGTGAAGGCCGCCTGCGACAGCTGCATTTCACGTTTCTCCGAAGAGACTGATTTCCTCGAGCTGAAGAATTACGCCTGCTACAACAAGGAAGAATGGCAGGAAATCATCGACAACAGCTGGAAGATAATCGAAATAGCCAAGGGCGATACTTCCAAGACCATTCCAGCCCTTTCCAACATCGGCGACATGCAATACCAGCTGGGCAATTCCAAGGAAGCGTTCAAGACCTACGAGAAAGTCCTGAAACAGGATCCGGGATATTCCCCTGCCCTGAACAACTACGCATGGTATCTGGCCATCCAGGGAAAAAAGCTCAAGAAAGCCTGTGCGATGAGCCGCAAGACCATCGAGAAGGAGCCGGACAACGTGACATACCTGGATACCTACGGATGGATACTCCACCTTTTGGGCAAGGACAAGGAGGCCAAGTCCTATTTCAAGCATGCGATGCTCTACGGTGGGAAGGAGAGCGCAAACATTTTGAGACATTACGCCACGGTCCTCGAAGCGCTCGGGGAAACAGACCTCGCAAAGGTATACCGCACCCAGGCAAACAACAAAGAGGCTGAAGGTAAAGACTGATTATGAAAAGGGCTGCCGGAATATTCGCCATCCTGCTTCTCACCTTGACGGTGGGAGGCCTGCCGGCATATTCCCAGAATACCAAGAAACAAGAAGCCAAGCGCGAGAAACTCCAGCGGGAGATAGCCATCCTTGACGGACAGATCAAGGCTAACGCCACCAAAAGCGCCAACGCCCTCAACCAGCTGGCCCTGATCCGGAAGAAAGTCGACTCGCGGAAGGAACTGGTGGCCGAGAGCGACCGGGAGATATCTGAATTCGCAACTTCCATCCAGGCCAAGGAGCGTCAGATCGCCGTTGCCCAGGCACGTCTGGACACCCTGTCAGACTATTACGACCGCCTCGTACGCGGTGCCTACAAGAACCGCAATGCCAAGGTCTGGTATATGTACATCATAGCCAGCGACAATCTCGGGCAGGCTTTCCGCCGCTACGGATATCTTCGGGATTTGTCCAAGCAGATGAGCATCCAGGCAGTGAAAATACGTGCGGCTCAAGACACTCTCAAGCGCCAGACCGAGGAACTGGCCGCGATGAAGAAGCAGGCCGAGGCTCTGCGCGGACAGAGAGTAGCCGAGATGAGCAAGCTCCAGTCCGAGGAAAGCGCCTCCCAGAACCTCGTCAACCAGCTCAAGAAAGACAAGAAGAAATACCAGCAGGACATCGCGAAGAAGCAGAAAGAAGTGGAAGCCCTCAACAGGGAGATCGAACGTCTGGTACGCAAGGAAATGGAGGCCAAGAAGAAGAGCGAGGACAAGAGTTCAGGGAAGTCCTCCACGTCTTCGGCCTCAAGCAAACCTGTCGACTATACCCTTGCCAAGCAGTTCGAAGCCAACAAGGGCAAGCTCCCGTGGCCTGCTGAGGGTCCCGTAGTGGACCATTTCGGCCAGCACAACCATCCGGTCTATACCAACCTCAAGCTCCCGTTCAACAACGGGGTGACCATAGCCCTGCAGAAAGGGACCGCGGTCAAGGCCGTTTTCGACGGCGAGGTTCGCCAGATAGTGGTTATGCCAGGCTACAACAAGTGCGTGCTAGTGCAGCACGGGAACTACTTTTCATTCTACTGCAAGCTCGGAAGCGTGAACGTAAAGTCAGGCGACAAGGTCAAGACCGGGCAGAAGATAGGCACCGTGGATACCATCGGAGACGAAACCCAGCTGCATTTCCAGATATGGTCTGGACGCACTCCGCAGAATCCGGAAGCCTGGCTCAGACCATAAAAGATGAAGCACGAAATCAACATAGCCGACCTCCAGGACATAGGCAGGGCTGCAGAAGAATTCCTTTCGCAGATAGGGGATCACCGTATCCTCGCCTTCTTCGCTCCGATGGGTGCAGGTAAGACCACCTTCACCAGCGCCTTGTGCCACTGCCTCGGAGTCAGGGACGACGCCGTCAGTTCGCCTACGTTCGCAATTGTCAACGAATACAGGACCGGTTCGGGCGAACCAATGTACCATTTTGATTTCTACCGCATAACAAAGACCGAGGAGGCTCTGGACATAGGGTTTTTCGATTATATCGACAGCGGTTGCCTCTGCATAATGGAATGGCCGGAGAACATCGAGGATATCCTGCCGGAGGAAACCTTGCGCATCCACATAAGAGTCAATCCAGACCAGTCCCGCACCGTTTCCTGGGAAGACTGATCCATCCGTTTTCCATCATTTTTTTACGAAAAAATGTGGAATATTCCGAATTAATGCGTATATATGCAGTCGCAAATCTGGATGTGGCGCAGTTGGTAGCGCACCTGGTTAGGGACCAGGAGGTCGCTGGTTCAAGTCCAGTCATCCAGACTTCTTCTTCCGAGGCCGTGGCTGATGCTGCGGCCTCAGTCTTTGCCCATACGGTCCAGGAACCTGTACCCGGCGGCCTCCATAAGGAACTCGGGCCGGATGTCCTCTGATCCAGCAAGGTCGGCTATTGTCCTCGCCACTTTCAGTATCCTTGAATATGCCCGCGCAGAGAGCCCCAGCCTTTCTATCAGGTGCTCCAGCACTTCACTGCAAGCGGCATCGAGGACGCAGAATCTCTCCAGCTGGCGGTTGTTCATCTCGGCGTTGGTGAATATGCCCTCGTCCACGAACCGCCGTTCCTGGACCTTCCTGGCCCTCAGTACCCGCTCCGCCACCTTTCCGCTCGGTTCTCCCTTCATCCTCCCGATCAGCTTGGTAGGGTCCACCGGGCTGAGCCAGAGTTGTATGTCTATCCTGTCCATCACGGGACCGGAGAGCTTCGAAAGGTACGCAAATCGCTGAGCCGGAGTACAACGGCACCGGTCTCCGGTGCCATAGTAGCCGCAGGGGCAGGGATTTGAGGCCGCGACCAACATAAACGAAGCCGGATATTCAAGTTTCGAACGGAGCCTCGAAATAGTCACCTTCCTGTCCTCCATCGGCCCCCGGAGCGCCTCTAGGACCGATTTCGGCATCTGACCGAACTCGTCCAGAAACAGGATCCCGTTCTGGGCCAGGGTCACCTCTCCTGGCCTTATGTCCTGTCCCGCTCCTCCTCCTATGACGGCAGGAAGCGATGCACTGTAATGCGGCGCCCTGAACGGTCTCGTCCGTATCAAGCCTATCCTCGACGCCTTCATCCCTGCCACCGAATATATCTTGCTGGTAACGATGGACTCCTCCGTGGTCATCGGCGGCAGTATTCCCGGCATCGCTTTCGCAAGTGAGCTCTTCCCGCTTCCAGGAGGGCCCACCATAATGACATTGTGCCCTCCGGCGGCAGCTATTTCGAGTCCTCTTTTGGCTCCTTCCTGACCGATGATGTCGCAGAGATCCGATATTTCTGGGACTGCCCCGCCTTCCTTTCCGGAAGCATTGCCCACGAGCTTATGATACAAGCTCGTATTCCAGACCAGAAGGTCGCTGCAGTCTTCCTGCTCCTCTAGGATACGGAGGACGTCGGTGAATGTCTCCACCCCGAATATCGATAGCCCGCCGCACTCCGTCGCTTCAAGGGCGGATCTGACCGGGAGGATGCAACCAGCCTGTCCCCTGCTGGCAGCCAGATCCGCAAAAGGCAGGGCTCCCGGCACTTCCCGGACCGATCCGTCCAGGCCCAACTCCCCCATTATCAGGTATTTCCCTATTCCGGGCAACTCCTTCTGGCCAGAAGCTGCGACAATTCCCAGCGCAATCGGCAAGTCATATCCGCTGCCGTTCTTGTGCATATCGGCAGGCGCCAGGTTTATAACAATTTTCCTTCCAGGGATATGGAAGCCGAGGGACTGGAGGGCCGTGATCGTCCGGAGCAGGCTCTCCCTGACCGCAGCGTCCGCAAGTCCAACGAGATGGATTCCTATTCCGGAGGTTATGTCCACTTCCACGGTCACGGGGACCGCTTCTATTCCGATGCATTTGGCACCCAGGATATTTATAAGCATAGTTCAAAGTTTATGGTTGAGCAGAGCAAAGATGACAGAAAGAATCGTCAATTTTCAAAAGAAAGACAAATAATATCAGTATCTTTGTAAGAATCACCACAGACTAGTTATATGGACAAGAAAGAAATAACCATTTTCTGCAAGAACGACGGAAAGAACCACAAGATCGAACTGGGCGGATCCCTGGAAGACCTCTCCAAGAAATGGTGCCGGACGGTCGTTGACGAAAAGACCGGTCAGAAGCTGGATGTCATCGCAGCTCTTGTAGACTACAAGCTCAAGGAACTGGAATATAGGCCCTTGCTTTTCCACCAGGTGGAATTCATAGGGTTCAACCATCCTGACGGAAGGCGCTGCTATCTCCGTTCCCTCTGCTTCGTCCTGCAGAATGCGGTACGCGAGTTGTACCCGGACAAGGTACTGGTCGTCGACCACTCCCTTCCGAGCGGCTTGTACTGCGAGATACACGAGAAGACCAAGATGGAGGACGGACGCCAGAAGTCATACTTCGTGACCGATGACGAACTCGACAAGATCAAGGAAAAGATGAAGGAGATCATCGCCAAGGACCTTCCTTTCAAGAGGGTAAAGACCAACGCCGAAGAAGCGATGGAGATCTTCCGGAGCAACAACCAGCCGCTCAAGGCCGAACTCCAGAAGAGCATCGGTACCTTCATCTGCAGCGTCTACTATCTAGACGGGAAAGCAGATTCCTTCCACGGTCCGCTGATTCCATCCACGGGATTCCTGAAGACTTTCGACATCACCGGAATAGGAGACGGTTTCTGCCTCCAGGGCCCTCAGATGACCGATTTCAACAAGGTTATGCCGATGAAGCGCCAGGCCAAGATAGGATATACCCTCAAGGAGCATTCCGACTGGTGTTCGATCATCGGAATCGAGAGCCTGGGCAATCTCAACTCCGCCATAAAGGAAGGGAAGGCTATAGAGATCATAAACCTGTCTGAGGCCCTTCACGAGCGCAACTACGCCAAGATCGCCGACAAGATCAAAGAAAGCTACAAGCGCATCGTGATGATAGCCGGTCCTTCTTCCAGCGGCAAGACTTCTTCCTCCCTGAGGATAGCCCTCCAGTGCAAGGTCCTGGGACTCAGGCCAAAGGTAATCGAACTTGACAATTATTTCGTGGACAGGGACAAGACTCCGAAGGACGAAGACGGCAAGTACGATTTCGAGTCCCTGTACGCTATGGACCTGGACTTCCTCAACAGGCAGCTGAACGATTTGCTGGAAGGAAAGGAAGTAGAGATCCCCAAGTACGACTTCAAGAGCGGAAGCAGGATTTTCACCGGCAACAGGCTGCACCTGGAAGACAAGGACATCCTCATAATGGAAGGTATACACGCCCTTAACCCGGAACTGACCTCCACTGTCGACCAGTCCAAGATTTTCAGGGTATTCGCATCCGCACTGACTTCCCTGAACATCGACGAGAACAACAATCTCTCGACATCGGACAACCGCCTCCTGCGAAGGATGGTCCGCGACAACCGTGTCAGGGGCATCAGTCCGGAAGATACCCTGCTCCGCTGGAACAGTGTCAGGCGCGGAGAGATCAGGAACATATTCCCATACCAGGAGAATGCAGACGCACTGTTCAACTCTGCGCTTATCTTCGAGCTTCCAATGCTGAAATACTACGCCGAACCCCTTCTGAGAAGGATTTCTCCTAGTTCACCTGCATATACGGAGACCGTCAGGCTGCTGAAGTTCCTGGACTACATCGTAGCCCTGCAGCCTTCGGAGATCGAAGCCATTCCTCCGACCTCGATAATGAGGGAATTCATAGGGGGCCAGACTCTCTGATCCCGCGTCAGATAACTTCTATGTCCTTGGACATCATCCATCCTTGGCGGCCATCCGCCAAGGATATATTTTTCCAGTCACCCACCTGGTCCAGGACCTTGACCTTCGTACCTTCGTGGATGACGAAGAGATCCTTCGCGGAACCGTTCCCAGGAGAACTCTTCACGGCAGACACGGGAGCGGTCACGATTGCTTCACCGGCATTCTTGTAGGCGGATTTCTGCCAGAGCGAGAAACCCAGTGAAGCTAGGGATAGAAGCAGGAATACGATTCCGGCATAGAACCCGGTACGGCGCCTCGCAGTCGTAGAAGCAAGTAGGAACAGTACCGCCATCGCCAATGCTGCAGCCAGGAAAACCAGGAACAGAACCGCCCAGGCATCGGACCCCAGGACATAGCAGAGCTTGCGGGCAAGGCTCTTCAGGATGAATTCAGGCACCGGCTCGATCTTGTCCTGGACGAAGCCGTTGGCATACTCCAGGTTGAACCTTGCATCCGAATATGACGGGTCCAGTTTAAGTGCGCGCTCGTAGTAGAGGATCGCGTGCGGATAGTTGCTTTGCTTGAAGAAAGCGTTTCCGATATTGTAAAAAAGGACAGGAGATTCTTCTCCCGACAGGGTGACGGCCTGCCAAAGAACAGCAGCCTCGTAGTAACGTCCTTCGGAATATGCGGCTACGCCGGCATCCCACAGGGAGTCTGCTGGAGCTCCGGCGAAATCTTCCACGGATATATCCGGAACCGCTTCTTCCTTGGGAGCGATGACGGGAGCAAAGGAGGACTGTGAAGACGAAGAGTCGGATACGTTCAGCACCAGGGCACCCTCGTTCTGCTGTGAAAATCCATTGAGGGAAAGGCCTGTACCCAGGAGCAAGGCAATAAATGCCGCTCCTGCCCCCTTTGCACGGCTATGCGTCCTGTAGCTGGAATCTATGTCCGAGATGACCTTGACGGCGCTGTCGTAATGTGTCTGCATAGCTTCGTGCCCGGCATCCGGGGAATAACGTGCGAATTCGCAGCTGTCCAGCAAGTCGGTGAAAGCCTTGGCGCTCTCTTCACTCACTCCGCCATCAGTAAGCGCGGCTGAGATGTTGTCTTTGCTCAATTCCGACATATCCATATTCAGTTTGTCCGAAGTGAACCCAAGCAGGGCCTTGTGGAGTTCCTCGTAGAATGCAGTATAAAGGTTCTTGTCAAGATACTCGCCTGCCTGCTTGAGACGCTTGCGGGCCATCTTGGTAGCCTTGCGGTTCTTCGTCAGCGCGACGTCTGCCTTCATCGCGGCCGCCTTCCTCAGGACGAGGGCTGCAACAAGGGCCGAAATCAGCAAGAGCGCGGTCAGCAGCCAGAACAGAGGAGAAAGGACGAAAAACGCGCCCTCCTTCCTGAGGGCCGGTCTCTTGGTGGAGATGAAACGGATATCCCCGGCAAGGCTCTTGACATCGCGGCGCTCCACTCCCGGAGATATGATTGACGACGAGGCATCGGATCCTTTTCCCTTGGTCACTTTCAAGGACATAGGCTCGGTCCTCAAGGTAACGTATTTCCCGGCATTGACATCGTAGTATGAATATTCCACAGGCTCGATGGTGAATTCACCGGCGCTCCTCGGAATGAAAGGGAACTCGAATGTCTTGCTGCCCGAAGTACCTCCGGTGCTTTTGTCGGTATTCTCGGACACCTTCGTGTCATATACCTCGAAATCAGGAGGGAAGTTCACCTTCGGATCCTCGAGCAGGGCCACGTTGCCCCTTCCGGAAACGGTCAGGATGAGGGAGGAAGCATCGTGAGTCTTGAGTTCGTCGGAGGTGAGGCGTGCTGATATCCCGAAATTACCGACTCCTCCGCCGAACGACGCAGGCTGTCCTGCAGGAAGGGCATTCACCCTGACCCTCTGGGCGGGTGTGGTGATCCTCTTCCTGATCGTCCTGTATTCATCCTGGAAGAAACTGTCGAACACGCTGTTCGAAGAGCCCGATCCTACCCTGACGTTGACAAGGCAGACCAGCTCCGCAGGGTCGATGGTTATGGTCCCGGCCTGCTGAGGGATAAGGACATACGTCCTCAATACGGCGGAACTGTAAATCTTGTCGTCGAAACTCTCCCGCTTGAATTCTATATTGGTCGGAGCATAAGTCTCCTGGCTCCAGAACCCATTGAATGTAGGGAACTTGGCGTTCTCGAAACCAGCTATGTTGACTCTCTGGTAAAGCTTCAGCGTAGCAGTGATCGGCTCACCAATCACGACTTCCGACCTGCTGAGCGAAAGTTTCAGGAACAAGTCTCCGGCAGCTATTTCACCGGATGAAGAAGCCTGCTTGGATCCGGAAGAAGACTGGCCCGAGGATGACGAACCTGAAGACTGCGCCCCCTGGGATGAAGATGCATCGGTGACAACTTGGATGGAAAACGGTGAAGACGATATCTGTGTGTCACCTATGTATGCAGTCGCAGAGGGTATCTGGAAAGATCCGGTACCCTTCGGCATCAGTATGTATGTATATGTCGTCTGATGTGAAGAGGTTCTCTTGCCGTTTATGATCTGGACGCTCGACGAGGTTCCCCGCTGAGGCCCCCAGACAAGCTGGAAATGATCTGCGGGAGGTGTCCAGGAGAAATTGGACGGATTCTGCGATCACGAAGGTGACATTGAATTGTTCTTCAAGGCCGACTACGCTCGGGGCCTGCACCTTGATGGTATTCTGCGCCGAGGTTATTGCGGTCACGAAGAGCAGCGCTGCGGTATATAGGAACTTCTTCATATTCATTACCAATTCTTTTCTTTCTGGCGGGACTTGAGGAGTGCGGCCTTTTCTTTCTGGACCTTGTCCTGGGTCTCTTTCTCACGTGCCTGGATGGCTTTCAGCATCTGCTGGGCCTGCTGAGGTGATATCTTGGCCTCATCCTGAGGAGGCTGCTGTTGTTTCTGGTCGTCCTGACCCTGATTCTGCTCCCTCTCCTGGTCGTCCTTGCCCTGGCTCTGGTTCTCGTCGTCCTGGTTGTCATTATGGTCCTTGTCCGGGTCCTTGTTGCTTGACCCGCCGCCCTCTTTCTTCAGCATAGCTTTCGCATATGCCAGGTTCTCCTTGGCTTCGAGGTCTCCAGGATTGAGGAGCAGGGACTGGGTATATGCCTCCACTGCAGTGTTCCAGTCTTTCTCCATACTGGCGACGTTCCCGAGATTGTAGTAATAGTCAGCGGCATTCACCGACCCTGGAGCGGCCTCCTTGAGCCTGTCGAGAGCCTTCCTGGCTTCCCCGTAATTCTCCTGGCGGTAAAGGGAACCGGCCAGGTTGTAGTTAGCGGCGAACGAAGCGGTATCCTTCACCTGAGCCTTCCGGTACTCGATCTCGGCCTTCTGCCAGTTACCCTTGTCGTAATGGCGGTTGCCTGCACGCACTTCCTTCCGGTCGACCTGGGCGTACAGGCAGACCGACATCAGGAACAGAGGCAATGCCAGTGAATATCTCAAGCGCAACATCATTTCTTGTCAAACAAATGCCTGCGGGACCTCCTCTCGCCTATGAGCATTTCAAGCACGAAGAAGAAGAGGGATATCCCCAGGAAGTACATAAACTGTTCGTCGTATTCTTCGAAGACGATGGATTTGAACTCCTCGTCCTCCATTTTCCTAATGTCGTCGATTATCGGGGTCAGGCCGAATTCATCGTTGCCCGCCCTTACGTAAGCCCCGTTGCCGGCTGAAGCTATCTCCTTGAGAGTCTCTTCGTCCAGCCTGGTCACGACAATCTGACCTTCCTTATCCTTGAGCAAGCCTCCGGAGACAGGGATAGGCTGCCCCTCCGAAGATCCAACGCCGATGGTATATACCTTGATCCCGGCTTCGGCTGCCTGGGCGGCTGCAGCCACGGCATCGTCCTCGTGGTTCTCACCGTCGGTAATCACTATTATGGCGCGGCTGTGTTCGCTCTGGGCGCTGAAACTCTTCATCGCCGTCAGCAAGGCATCGCCTATGGCAGTTCCCTGGACAGGGACGGATTCGGTGGAGATGGAGTTCAGGAACATCTTCGCGCTCACGTAGTCCGTAGTGATAGGAAGCTGTACGAATGAACTTCCGGCGAATATGATCAGGCCTATGCGGTCGTCCTGAAGCTTGTCGGTTATCCTGGATATGGCCAGCTTCGCCCTTTCGAGACGGTTAGGGGTGTAATCCCTGGCCAGCATCGAGTTGGAGACATCCAGCACCACCATTATCTCGGCGCCCTTGGCCTTGTGCTCACTCAACTTGGCTCCGATCTGAGGCCTCGACAGGCCTATCACGAAGAAGAAGAACGCCAGGGAATACAGCAGAGCGCGCACCCATCTCTTGGACTTCGACCAGGACGGCATAAGTCCGTTCACAAGATCTTCATCCCCGAACTTGCGAAGCCTGCTGCGACGTACCTTCATCCAAAGCGCAAGGCTGATGAAGAAGAACGGGATCAGCAGCAGAAGCAGCAGATATCTTGGATTTGCGAATACTATCACGGCAGCCTCCTGATCAAAAGTTTGACTATCATCTCAAGTACGAGCAGGACCAGGGCCGCAAGGGCATACCTGCCGTACAGCTCCTTGTATATAGGGAAGCTGTCTATGGTAGTCCTGGTCTTCTCCATCTTGTTTATTTCGGAATATATCTCCGTAAGCTTGGTGTTGTCGGTGGCCCTGAAGTAGCTGCCTCCGGTCTGGGAAGCAATGCTCTTCAGAAGGTCCTCGTCGATTTCCACCTTCATATTCTGGACCTGGACTCCCCAGGGCGTAATCACAGGATAAGGTGCCTCCCCATTTGCGCCGACACCGATCGTATATACCCTTATACCATAGGTTTTCGCAATCTCGGCTGCAGTTTCCGGGGCTATCTCGCCGCTGTTGTTGACACCGTCGGTGAGCAGTATCACCACACGGCTCTTGGCATCGGAGTCCTTCATCCTGGCAACTGCGGTAGCCAGACCGTTTCCGATTGCGGTACCGTCTTCCAGCAGCTCGGTGGAGATCTCCTTCATCATGTTGATCAGCGTGGCACGGTCCGTCGTCAGGGGGCATTGGGTATAGCTTTCTCCTGCGAACACCACTATTCCCATCCTGTCGGAAGGTCTCTGGGCGATGAATTCGATGGCTATGTCCTTAGCCGCACTTATGCGGTCCGGAGAGAAATCCCTGGCCAGCATACTGGACGAGACGTCCATCGCGAAAACTATGTCTATTCCCTCCGTATCGATCTTTTCCACCTGGGTCGAAGAACGCGGACGGCAGAGCGCCACTATGATCAGGGAGAGGGCGGCTATCCTGACTATGAAAGGAAGGTGCCTGAGCCATCTGAGAGCGGTCCCGCCTCCGGCCTTCCAGGGAGTGGCATTGGAAACCCTCAGATGCGGTTTCCTGTCCTTCAGTTCAATATACAGGTAATGCGCCACCAGCAGGGCGGGCAGCAGCAGAAGCCAGAGCAGTTTCGGATATTCGAAATACATTATGACTCCCCTTCTTCTTTAGCATCCTCCTGCTCCCGGTCGAGCTGCGACTGGAACGTCGCAGTCACGAAACGTACCGCAGCCGGGAGGGCGGCGGCATTCTCCTCATCAGAGGCGAAAGCCTTCGCGAACTTCACCAGGTCGGCGGTTTCGAACAGTTCCTTGGTCTGATCGTATAGGTCCGCAGGTAAATCCTTGTCTTTCAGCACGGAGAAAATCTCCGCGGTAGTCATCTCTGGCGCATCTATCCCGAATCTGGCATCGATGTATTCCCTGAGAGTGTCGGTGATTCCGGAATACAGTATCTTCTGCTTCTCCGGAGCCCAGTACTTGCTGCCCCTGTATTGCTCTAGTTTCCTGAGAGCCACGACGTAAGGAGGATCCTTGTGGCCGGAGGCCGGGGATTCCTTCTTCCTGCGTGAGGCCAGCAGTGCCCAAACCAGGATGCAGAGGACAGCGAATGCCCAGACTGCGAGGATATAAGGCAATATTTCCCGGAGAGTGACCGGATACCTGATCTGTCCCTTTATGTCGTGTACCTTGTAGGAAGACGTGTCCACGGGCATCGTGCGCACGTCGAGTGTCTGAGGATCGAACAGCAGGGAATCTATCCTGCCTTCCACATCCGACTTCAGGACAGGAAGCCGCGGCAGTTCGTAGAGGCCCTCGTCGAAGGAAGTGATGACCATATATACATCGATGTCGTAGGTCTTCGACGTTTTGCGGCCGCCGTAGACCTTGACCGTGTCCGCTACCCAGGGCTGTACTACCACGATGCTGTCCATCAAACCTTTGGAGAGGTCGGCAAGTCCGAGGCCGGTGCCTTCGGGAACGCCTTTCAGATGGAACCCGTATCGGAACTGGTCACCTATCAGGACCGAATCCCTCGGCTGAAGGGGTTCCAGGAAGGAGCCTTCCATCTCCACCATCTGCCCGTAAGCAAGCATTGGAACTACCAGGCAGATGACAGTCAGTAAAAAGGAAAATCTTTTCATATCCTATCTCCTCCCGAAAAATGCCATCAGTCCTTTCACGTAGTCATCGCCGGTGGCGATATCGACTGAATCGATCTGGTAGCGGTTGAAAAGCTTGGTCTCATTGTCCGCGACTGAAGCGAACCATTTGGAGTATTCAGCGCGGACTCTCTTGCTGGAAGTATTCACCCAGGCCGACTGTCCGGTCTCCGAATCCTTGATGTGGACAAGGCCTACAGGCGGGATGGTCTTTTCCCTGCGGTCGTGGACCTTGATCACTGATATGTCGTGCCGGTTACGGGCGACCTTGAGCGCTTCCTCGTACCGGGGAGTCCCGTCAGGATTGACATCCAGCATATCGGAAAGCACGAATGCCGTGCACTTCTTCTTCATTGCATTGGTAAGATACCTGAGAGCCTCTCCGACATCGGTGCCGTCAGATTCAGGCTTCAGTTCTATTATCTCCCTGATTATGTGGAGCAGGTGGCTGCGACCCTTCTTCGGCGGGATGAACTTCTCCACCCGGTCGCTGAAGAACAGGGCCCCGACTTTGTCGTTGTTGATGACGGCGGAGAAACTGAGTACGGCCGCAATCTCGGCAAGAAGGTCCCTCTTGGTCTTCACTTCTGTCCCGAACAAGCCCGAACGGCTTATATCTATCAGAAGGACGACGGTCATCTCCCTTTCCTCCTCGTAGACCTTTACATAGGGCGCCCGGAGCCTGGCGGTGACGTTCCAGTCCATAGACCTCGGATCGTCGCCGTACTGGTACTCGCGCACCTCGCTGAAAGCCATTCCCCGTCCCTTGAAGGCGCTATGGTATTCGCCGGCAAAGATCTGGTGGGACAGAGCCCTGGTACGGATCTCTATCTTACGGACTTTGCGGAGCAGGTCGTTGGCTGATTGGCTTGAAGGCATATCTGTGAAAGGTTACGGAACCTGCACTGCGTTGATGACCTCTGCTATGATCTGCTCGGTGGTGACATTCTCGGCCTCCGCCTCGTAGGTCAGGCCTATCCTGTGGCGCAGAACCTCGTTGCAGACGGCCCTGACATCCTCCGGGATCACATATCCCCTCCTCCTTATGAAGGCATATGCCTTGGACGCCATCGCGAGAGAGATGCTGGCACGAGGAGATCCCCCGAACGAAACCAGATCCTTGAGCTTGCCCAGGCCATATTCCTCCGGAGTCCTGGTGGCATAGACTATGTCCACGATGTATCTCTCTATCTTTTCATCCATATATACATCCCGAACCACCTTGCGGGCATTGACTATGTCTTCGGGTTTGATCACAGGGCTGGCCTTCGGGAACTCGCCGGAATTGTTCATCCTGATGATCTGCTTCTCTTCTTCCTTCTTTGGATATCCGACGACCACCTTCAGCATGAAACGGTCCACCTGCGCCTCCGGAAGAGGATAAGTACCTTCCTGCTCGATAGGGTTCTGAGTCGCCATCACCAGGAAAGGCTCGGGCAGCTTGAAAGTGTCGTCTCCGATAGTTACCTGACGCTCCTGCATCGCCTCGAGGAGGGCCGACTGCACCTTTGCCGGAGAACGGTTGATCTCATCTGCAAGGACGAAGTTTGCGAAAACAGGTCCCTTGTGGACCTCGAACTTCTCATCCTTCTGGGAATATATCATAGTTCCTACGAGGTCGGCCGGGAGTAAGTCCGGAGTGAACTGGATCCTGCTGAACTTGGCATCTATGGCCTGAGACAAAGTGCTGATAGCCAGCGTCTTTGCAAGTCCCGGGACACCCTCGAGGAGGATATGTCCGTTAGCCAGGAGACCGATCATCAGGTTTTCGACCAGGTGTTTCTGGCCCACAATCACTTTCCCCATTTCAAGGGACAGCATATCCACGAATGCACTTTCCTGCTGGATCCTGTCGTTCAATTCTTTGATGTTAACACTTTCCATATTGTAGTTAATTGCTTATTTTTGTCTGTCGGTCAATCCATTAAAAATGCGCTACAAGATCACCTTGTCCTACGACGGCTCCCAATTCTGCGGCTGGCAGATCCAAAACGATGCGATCACCATCCAAGAGTGTCTCCAGAATGCTCTTTCGACTCTCTTGAAGGAAGATACGACCGTTACGGGGGCTGGCAGAACAGATTCGAAGGTTAATGCAATAAGTTATGTCGCTCACTTCGAAACGGCTGCCCGCGACCTTGACGCCGGGGATTTCGGCTACAAAATAAATGCCATCCTGCCACGTGGAATAGTGGTCCATTCGATAGTTCCGGCGGCCGATGATTTCCACGCCAGGTTCTCCGCCAGGATGCGGGAATACAAGTATTTCATCCACCGCAAGAAAGACCCGTTCGTGAGCGGGTATTCCTATCTCTACACCTTCCGAATCGACGTCGACAAGATGAACGAGGCGGCAGCCCTGCTGCTAGGCGAACACGATTTTTCCTGCTTCGAAAAGGTAGGGAGCGACAACAAGACATCGATATGCAAGGTATCGTATGCCCGGTGGGAAACCTATACCCCCGATCACGTAAGACTTATGGGATATCCCGCCGGAGAAGACGATTATCTGGTGTTCACCATCCGTGCGGACCGGTTTTTGCGGAATATGGTGAGGGCCGTCGTAGGTTCCCTGCTCGAGATCGGCAGGGGCCGGCACGACCAGGACTGGATGGGGGGACTCCTCCAGGGTGGCTCACGCAGTGATGCAGGGGAATCCGTCCCCGGACATCCACTGTTCCTGACAAAGGTAGAATATTAGAGAATCTCGATTTTTTTGACTACCTTTGTAGATTGATGATTTGAATTTTTAAAACGTACGAAATAATTATGATCTTCCAACTTTTACAGGTAGGTGTCGATTCCGCCGCGGCCCAGATGGCCGACTCACTTGCCAACGCCGCATCTTCAGCTCCACAGCAGGTAGAGCAGTCATATTCACTCATCCAGATGGCAGTCAAGGGCGGATGGCTTATGATCGTCCTCGCGATCCTGTCAGTCATCGCCATCTACATATTCGGAAAGAAATGGTGGATGATCCACAAGGCCCAGCAGGTGGACAAGAACTTTATGAGGGATATCCGCGATTATATTCACGAAGGTAAGGTGAAGAGCGCCGTTTCCCTTTGCGAGAAGTTCGACTCCCCTGTCGCTCGCATCACCCAGAAAGGAATCGAGCGTATCGGCAGGCCGCTGAACGACATCCAGACCGCGGTCGAGAACTGCGGCAACGTTGAGATCGCAAGGCTCGAGAAGGGTCTGCCGGCACTTGCTACCATAGCCGGAGGTGCCCCTATGATCGGATTCCTCGGAACGGTCCTCGGTATGGTACAGGCCTTCTTCAACATGGCCAACGCAGGCAACAACATCGACATAACCCTCCTCTCCAGCGGTATCTACACCGCTATGATCACCACGGTCGGAGGTCTTATCGTCGGTATCCTCGCCTACTTCGGCTACAATTACCTAAACTCCCAGATATCCAATCTTGTCTACAAGATGGAGAGCACGACCATCGACTTTATGGACCTTCTGCACGAACCTGCAGATAACGAATAGGAGAAAAGGAAATGGCATTCAAGAGAACCACTAAGGTCCTTTCAGACCTGGGCAGCACATCTATGACTGACCTGGTGTTCCTGTTGCTGATCTTTTTCCTGGTCACTTCGACGCTGGTCAATCCGAATGCGCTCAAGCTGCTGCTTCCGAAGAGCACCGGCCAGGTGACCGCAAAGCCTACGGTCAGCGTATCCATCAAGGACTGGGGACACGACCGCTATACCTATCACCTCAACGGAGATGAAACTCCTGTCCTATATTCCGAATTGGAAGACGGTCTCGTGGAGCTTCTCCAGAGTGAAGAGGATCCGACTTTCTCCATCTATTCCGATGAGAGCGTTCCGATCAAGGAGGTGGTTTCGATTATGAACATCGCCAAGCGGAACCATTACAAGGTGATACTGGCGACACAACCCGAGTGACAGGAAACGGAATAAGGTATGAAACAGTATCTGCGTGAAAGGGAAAAGGATGCGAAGACTTCGACGGGAGCCGGAGTCGTCCTCACCGTCGGCATACATTTGGTGATCCTGCTCTGCTGCGCTTTCACGGGAATGAAATACCTGTACCCTCCACCTCCGGAGGAGACTTTCCTGATCGATTTCGAGCAGGAAGAGGAGATCGAGATCAAGAGGGAGCTGCAAGGAAGGCAGCCCCAGGCGGAAGAGATCGATCTCAGCAAGCCGGTGGAACTGGTCCAGAGGAGCGAGTCTCCTCACAAGTCGGACAAGCCGGCTAAGACTGCCCAGGCGAAACCGGACAGCCACGGCGACGTGGAAACACCGGCTCCGAAAGAAGATGTCAACAAGAACGCCCTCTTCCCCGGGATGAGCAAGAAGGATTCCTCTAACGCTCCTCACTCCGCCACCGATCCGTCCGCCGGATTCAAGGCCGGACATCCGAAGGGGAATACTTCCAGCGGTAAGGCCGATGGCGTTCCAAACGCCCGTCTCAAGGGCAGGAACGTGCTCGGAGCCCTACCTAAGCCTGATTACACTGTCCAGGACGAAGGTACCGTGGTAGTGGAAATCTGGGTGAACAAGAGCGGCAATGTCACGAAGGCACTGGCCGGTGCCCAGGGTACGACCGTGAGCAATCCTACCCTTTGGGCCGCTGCAAGGGTAGCAGCGATGAAGACGCATTTCAACCAGAGCGCAGACGCTCCGGAACTCCAGCAAGGAACAATTACTTATATTTTCAAACTCAAGTAAGAGATTTATTTACATCTAAAAGTGGCGTGAGCCACAAAGTATTTATGGAAGAAAACTACAAGGGTGGCTACGAAGGCCACGAAGAGCGTAGGGATTACGCAAACAGAGAACCTAGGACCGGCTATTCATCTGAAGGAAGGAAACTCAGGCCAAGAAGGAAAGTTTCGCCGGCATCATCATCACACACAGAAGGAGAACATAGGTCATACGGACATCAGAACCGCAGCGGCTACGGCAGCCGGAGTGAATACCACGCCCACGGCGGAAACGACCGCCGCAGCAATTACGGCGAGCGGAGCTACGGTGAACGGAGCTACGGTGAACGGAGCTACGGTGAACGGAGCTACGGTGAACGGAGCTACGGTGAACGGAGCTACGGTGAGCGCAGCTACGGTGAGCGCAGCTACGGAGAGCGCAGCCACGACGATAGCCGTGGCGGATATGGAGCCAGGCGTCCGTCGCACGGACCGAGCCGCGCCCCTTACGGCCAGAACCGTCCGTCTTATGGCCAGAACCATACATCATCTTACGGTGGTCAGCGCCGCAGTTTCGCCGGCGACGGCCAGGAAGGAGGAGAAAGGAAGCACTACGGCCAGGGACGTCCGTCATACGGCCAGAAGAACAGCTACTCCAGGAAACCGGCCGGGCCTAAGAAGTTCGCCCGCAGGACAGACCCTCATTTCACCGAGACTGACGAGGCAGGAATCAACATAATGCTCTCCCGCAAGCCTCAGCTGGACCATACAGCCTTTTCTGACAACGACAACGTTCCTACCCCTATCAAGGAGGAAGTGCGCCTCAACAAGTTCATCGCCAATTCCGGCGTATGCTCCCGCAGGGAGGCTGACAACTTGATCCAGGCCGGAGTAGTCACAGTCAACGGTGTTGTCGTTACCGAACTCGGCACCAAGGTCAATGTCCTCAAGGACGACATCCGGTTCAACGGAGAACGACTGAAGGGAGAAGAGAAGGTCTATATAGTTATGAACAAGCCTAAGGGCTTCGTCACCAGCGCAAGCGACCCTCACGCAGAGAAGACCGTGATGGACCTGCTCAAGGGATGCACTATCAGGGTATTCCCTGTCGGAAGGCTGGACAAGAACACCACAGGTGTCCTGATGTTCACGAATGACGGAGAGATCGCCGAGCAGCTGACCCATCCTTCATACAACAAGAAGAAGATCTACCAGGTGATCCTGGACAAGGCCCTGGATGAAGCTGACAAGGAGAAGATCCTCAACGAAGGCCTCGAGCTCAGCGACGGAGTGATCAAGGCCGACGAGCTCGAATACATCGACGCCGAGGACCACAGGAGGCTCGGTATCGAGATCCATTCCGGCAAGAACCGCATCGTCCGCAGGATATTCGAATCTCTCGGCTACGATGTGAAAGCCCTTGACAGGGTATACTTCGCCGGACTGACCAAGAAGGGTCTGAAGAAAGGTGAATGGAGATATCTCAGCGAGGGCGAAGTGAATGTCCTCAAGATGGGTGCGTATGTCTAGTACGGAGATCCACAGCGGACACCGCGCAGGATTCGTCAACATCATCGGGAATCCGAATGTAGGCAAATCCACGCTTATGAACGCCCTGGTCGGGGAAAAGCTGTCTATCGTGACTGCCAAGGCCCAGACCACGAGGCACCGCATAATGGGCATCGTCAACACCGACGACTACCAGATAGTGTATTCCGACACCCCCGGTATGCTCAAGCCGAACTACCGGCTGCAGGAGGATATGATGAAATTCGTCGATGCCGCCATCGGTGACGCCGACATCATACTCTATGTCACCGACGTGGTGGAGAAGGCTGACAAGAACGGGGATTACATCCAGAAACTCCAGAGAGTCGATTGCCCCGTGGTCGTAGCCATCAACAAGATAGATATCAGCGACCAGCAGAAAGTCGTGCAGCTGATGAGCTACTGGCAGGACTTGCTTCCTGAGGCGCTGGTCATACCTGTATCAGCCAAGGAGCGGTTCAACCTCGACAGCGTGCTGAACGCAATCGTAAGCAAGCTGCCGCTGTCTCCGCCCTGGTTCGACAAGGACCAGTTCACCGACCGCAACCTCCGGTTCTTCGCTTCGGAGATAATACGTAAGAAGATCCTGGAGAATTACAGCCAGGAGATACCTTACAGCTGCGAAGTGGCCGTGGAATCGTTCAAGGAAGGAAAAGACAGGTACGAAATCGGTGCAGTGATATACGTGATGCGGGACTCCCAGAAAGGGATCATCATCGGCAAGGCAGGTTCCGCCTTGAAGAAGACCGGGACCGAAGCCAGGATCGAGATGGAAGACTTCTTCCAGAAAAAAGTATACCTGCAGCTGTTCGTGAAAGTGGATGCCGACTGGCGGGAGAACCGCCGCGAACTGAGGAAGTTCGGTTACGAAGAATAGACTATATCTATGACAGACGAAAAGGATTATATGGAAATCGAGGACGAAGAGCTGAATGAGGCCCCGGTCGAAGAGACCGAAGGAACCGAATCGGGGAAATACGACAGATTGCTCAGTTCCGACAGCAGGAAATACAAGCTTTCCGGGATGTTCAAGGACTGGTTCCTTGACTATTCCTCGTACGTTATCCTCCAGAGGGCCGTACCGCACATCGTGGATGGCTTGAAGCCGGTACAGAGGCGAGTCCTTCACGCGATGTACAAGATGGACGACGGCAGCTACACGAAGGTGGCGAATATAGTCGGCCAGGCAATGCAGTACCATCCTCATGGAGACCAGTCCATACTCGGAGCCCTCGTACAGCTGGGCCAGAAGGGACTTCTTATCGACTGCCAGGGAAACTGGGGCAACATCCTCACAGGCGACAGCAACGCCGCACCGCGTTACATCGAAGCCCGGCTCAGCAAGTTCGCGAAGGAAGTGGTTTTCGACCCGAAGATCACCCACTGGATGACCTCATATGACGGACGCAACCAGGAACCTACCGAACTGCCGGTACGCTTCCCTCTCCTGCTGGCACAAGGCACGGAAGGAATCGCCGTCGGTATGGCATCCAAGATCCTGCCTCACAACTTCAACGAACTCCTGGACGCCTCGGTGGCCATCCTCGAAGGCAAGGATTTCACTATCTACCCTGACTTCCCGACCGGTGGAAGCGCTGACTGCAGCAACTACAAGGACGGCGCCAGGGGTGGCAGCGTGAAGGTCCGCGCGAAGATCGAGAAGATTGACAAGAACACGCTGGCCATAACCGAGATACCTTACGGCAAGACTTCGGAGGTCATCAAGGATTCCATAATCAGGGCTAAGGAGAAAGGCAAGATCAAGATCAAGAAGATCGAGGATATGACCACCGAAAAGGTCGAAATCATCATCCACCTGCCTAATGACGTTTCTCCGGACAAGACCATCGACGCTCTCTATGCCTTCACGGACTGCGAATACAACATCGCACCGAATGCTTGCGTCATCGTCGACGACAAGCCTCAGTTCCTCAGTGTCAAGGACATATTGATCTACGACACCAACCACACCAGGGACCTCCTGAAGTGGCAGCTCGAAATCCGGCTGGGTGAGCTCGAAGACGAATGGCACTACGATTCCCTTGAAAGGATATTCTTCGAGAACCGGGTGTACAAGATCCTGGAGCAGGACCAGAAATCCTGGGAGGAGCAGCTGCAGGACGTATTCGCCGAGATGAAGAACTATCAGGACCTCCTCCGCCGCGAAATCGTAATGGACGATATCCACAAACTGGTCGAGAAGCCTGTCCGCAAGATTTCCAAGTTCGACACCAAGACGATGGACGAAAAGATACTCGCCATCGAGGCCGAGATGGAAAAGGTGCGCGGGAACATAGAGAACATCACCGGATACACAATCGACTGGTTCAAGGGTCTCAAGCAGAAATACGGCAAGCCGTTCAAGCGCCTTACCGAAATCTCCGCCTTCGAAACCATCGCCGTCACCAAGGTGGTCAGCAACAACGCCAAGCTGTATGCCAACTACGCTGAAGGATTCGTAGGCCTCAACCTGAAGAAGGATGACAACGGTGAATTCGTAAGCGAATGCTCAGACCTTTCGGAGATACTCGTGATCGCCAAGGACGGCAAATACAGGATCACCAAGGTTACTGACAAGGCCTTCTTCTGGAAGGATCTCCTGTTCGTAGGCGTATTCAACCGCGGCGACACCAGGACGATCTACAACGTCATCTACAGGGACGGGAAGAGCAGCCTGTCCTACGCCAAGAGATTCGCCATAACCAGCGTCACCAGGGACAAGGACTACGACATCACAACCGGTGCCGAAGGATCCAAGATCCTCTGGTTCAGCGCAAACCACAACGGTGAAGCGGAAGCCGTGAGGATCTACCTCAGGCCTCGTCCGAAGCTCAAGAAGACCCAGCTTGAATATGACTTCTCCACTCTCGCGATCAAGGGAAAGGTTTCCCGCGGAAACCTCGTATCCAAGAACCCTATTTCGAGGATACAGCTCAAGAGCAAGGGTGTGTCCACCATCGGAGGCAAGGACATCTGGTACGATGCCGACATCCAGAAGCTCAACGACGAACAGAGGGGTCTCTACCTCGGAGAGTTCGGGCCGGAAGACAAGGTACTGGCAATCTTCAAGGACGGTACGTTCTACACGACCTCGTTCGACGTATCCAACCGTTACCAGGGGCAGGTCCTCAGGATCGAGAAGTTCGACCCGGACAAGACCTTCACCGCCCTGTATTATGACGCTGCCGCCAAGGCATTCTATGTCAAGAGGTTCAGCTTCGTACTGAGCGACAACACCCCCCAGTCGTTCATCGCTCCTGGAGCCAAGTCATACCTGGTGGACATCTCCGACGACAGACATCCGCAGTTCCAGGTGACGTTCGGCAAGAAATACGAGCATAGGGATCCGGAGAATATCGACGCCGAGGAATATATCGCCAAGAAAGGCTACACCGCCAAGGGTAAGAAATGCCATCAGTACGATGTCAAGAAAGTCAAGTTCGTAGAACCTGCACCGGTAGAGGATAAGCCTGTGGCGGAGATGCCTGAGCCGGAGGATACCCCTCTCGACATCATCGAACCTGGCTTCGGAGCCAAGCTTCCGGACATCGACGACATCCCGGACATCGGAGAAATCGAAGAACCCACCCTGTTCTGATGCCATGGACTGCAACATCGCACTGACAGGCTTCATGGGAAGCGGCAAGACAAGTGTCGGGAAGGAGCTCAAGAAACTCCTTCCGGACCTTGAACTGATAGACCTGGATTCCTACATCGAGGCCATGACGGGCACCTCCATCCCGGACATATTCAGTTCCGAGGGGGAGGATGCTTTCAGGAATATGGAAAAGATGGCGCTCCAGGATATATTCGATACCAACGAGATGCTGGGGACCAATTCCATCCTGGCACTCGGTGGAGGTACCGTCCTGACGGATGCCTGCCGCAGGATGGTCAGGCGCAGCTGCAAGTGTTTCTACCTGCGGGCATCTCTTGAAACCCTGGTTTCCAATCTCAAGGAAGAAGCCGGGAACCGTCCTCTGCTCAAATCCGGGAAGGACCTACGAAGCACTGTAAAAGGTCTTATGGAGCTCAGGGGGCCGGTGTACGAAAGTGCCGCACACTACGTAATAGACATCGACGGCAAAACCCCTACCGAGATTGCCGTCGATATCGTCACTTCTCTGTAATATTTACATCGCATCATCTCTGATTTGACCGTCATCCCCGGCTCGACCGGGAATCTCCCGTCATTCCTGACCTGTTCGGGAATCCCATGCGTCAGTGGCTGCAACACCGGGCGCTTGCTGCTTCGCAGCCCTGTACGGGTAAATGCGCCCTAACGTTGCAGCCAACTGCCGTCTACCGCCCGTCATCTCCGGCTTGTCCGGGAATCCAGATTGCCGATCGTAGCCGGCAATGACGCTGCAATGACGGATAGCTGCGGCTGAGTAGCAATTATTTACCGGAAGGCTGTCTCTGGCGGACGGCTTCGAAGAGAAGTACTGCGGCGGAAACCGACACATTCAGCGAGTCCAGCTCTCCCAGCATAGGAATACGTATATGGGCATCGGCTGCCTCGCGCCAGCGGTCCGTGAGACCGGTAGATTCAGTCCCCATAACTATGGCCACGGGACCTTTCATATCAGCGTCGTAATACAAGTCCGAATCCTGGAGCTGAGCCGTCAGTATCCTGATACCTTTCGATTTCAGCCAGGCAATGGTCTCCTCCGACCCGGCTGCGACCACCTGCCTTGAAAAGACCGCACCGATACTGGCCCGTATGAGATTCGGGTTGAACAAGTCCGTGAGCGGGTCGCATATTATCACTGCATCGGCTCCGGCAGCGTCCGCACTCCTCAGTACGGCTCCCAGGTTGCCCGGCTTCTCCACACTTTCCAGGACTGCCACCAGCGGGTTCGCACCCAACTCGATTCCATCCAGGGTGCGCTCCTTGAACTTGACCTCAGCCACGATGCCTTCGGTGCCTCCCCTGTAAGCTATCTTTCCATAGACATCCCGGCTTACATAGACGATCCTGCAATCCTTCCCGGACAGCAAGACCGAAAGGTCCTCCTCTCCGAATATCTCGGGACAGACGAACAAGGTGTCCGGCTCGAAGCCGGCGTTCAGGCAATGGCCTATCTCGCGTCTGCCTTCGACGACGAAAAGCCCCCGCTCGCGGCGCAGACGGGATTTCTCCTGCAATGCAAGCAGATCCTTGACCTTAGGATTCTGTGCTGATGTGATACGCTCAATCATCTTTCAATGTCCTATTCGTACTCGATCGCCACCTTGATAAGCTTGAACTTGCTGACCATACCGGTAGGGATAAGCCTAGTCCTTGACCATGAATATGGTCTGCTCTACCAGCTCGTCCATCAGCTTGCCCTTCATCTCGTAGTGGAAACCATCCTGGGACTCAGCGTAATACAGATTCTGGAACTTCTCGTTCTCTGCTATTCCGTCCTTGGGATTGGCGATGAAGTACATACGGTAGGTACCATCCGGGATGCGGATGATGTTGAACATATTGATGAGCTCCATCCCGAAATCCTGGTTGGATACGATCTCTACAGGCGGCTCGGGGAAACTCACGCCTACCGGAGCCTTGCATCTGCCGCTGAAGAACACCACCGCGGCGACAGCGCAGGCGATGGCGCAGAGAAGAAGTATTCGCTTCATAAAGATATGAGTTTTAGAGGCGTTATGCCTCTGCTTCTTTCTTCAGGGCTTTCTCAGGACGCATCTGCGGGAAGAAGAGCACATCCTGGACAGTGGTCTGACCGGTCATGAACATAGTCAGCCTGTCGATGCCCATACCCAGTCCAGAAGTAGGAGGCATTCCATATTCCAGCGCCCGGACGAAATCGTAGTCGATGAACATAGCCTCGTCGTCGCCGTGGCTCTTGAGGGCGGCCTGCTCCTCGAACCTTTCGAGCTGGTCAATAGGATCGTTGAGCTCGGAATACGCATTGGCGAGTTCCTTCCCACAGACGAAGAGTTCGAAACGTTCGGTCAGGTCCGGATTCTCCCTGTGCCTCTTCGTAAGAGGAGACATGGATACAGGATAGTCGATTATGTACGTCGGTTCTACCAGGTGCTTTTCGCAGTACTGTCCGAATATGGCATCGATCAGCTTCCCTTCTCCCATAGTAGGATCGAACTCGACCCCGAGTTTGGTGCAAGTCGCACGAAGTTCATCGACACCCATCCCGGCCACGTCTACACCTGCATATTCCTTGATAGCCTGGAGGATAGGAATGCGGCGGTAGCCGGCCTTGAAATCGATCTCGTTCTCCCCTATCTTGACCTTGGTCGTACCGTGGAGATTCAAGGCTATCTTCTCGAGCATCTTCTCCACGAATTCCATCATCCAGATATAGTCCTTGTAAGCGACGTAAATCTCCATACAGGTGAACTCGGGATTGTGGGTCTTGTCCATTCCTTCGTTGCGGAAATCCTTCGCGAACTCGTAGACCCCGCTGTAGCCTCCCACGATCAGCCTCTTCAGGAACAGCTCGTTGGCTATCCTCATATACAGGTCGATGTCCAGAGCATTGTGATGAGTGATGAACGGCCTGGCCGTAGCGCCTCCCGGAATCGACTGCAGGATAGGAGTTTCCACCTCGAGGCAGCCGGCCTCGTTGAAATACTCGCGCATCGTAGCGATGATCTTGGCCCTCTGGACGAATACGTCACGGACCTGAGGATTGACGATCAGGTCCACATACCTCTGACGGTACCTCAGCTCAGGGTCGGAGAAGCCGTCATAGACATTGCCCTCGGCATCGGTCTTGACTATAGGAAGCACCCTAAGGGACTTGCTCAGTACGGTAAGTTCCTTTGCGTGGACACTCAGCTGGCCGGTCTGGGTAATGAAGGCGAAGCCCTTGATACCGATGATGTCTCCGATATCCAGAAGCTTCTTCCAGACAGTATTGTACATCGTCTTGTCCTCTCCAGGGCAGATTTCATCCCGTTTGACATAGATCTGGATCCTGCCTGTTGCATCCTGGAGCTCTCCGAAGGAAGCCGCTCCCATGATCCTGCGTGACATTATCCTTCCCGCAATGCACACTTCCTGGAAATTCCCTTTTTCCGGGTCATACCCGTCCTCGATTTCCTTGGCCGAGGCATTGACCGGATACAGTGGCGCCGGATAAGGATTGATGCCCAATTCCCTTAACTTTGCAAGAGACTCGCGCCTGATTATCTCCTGCTCGCTGAGTTCGATGTTAGCCATATCTTGTCGGTTTGTTTTCAATCAAAAAGGCCGTTCGGCGGCCTTAATATGCAAAAATACTACTTTTAATTCACATTCTGAAATTAAATCCTTATCTTTGTGTATTATGGCAAAGGAGCGCAAATGGATAGTCAAGGAGCAGGCCGATCCTGAGAAGGTGGGAAGACTTTCCGCCGAACTTGGAATCGACCGGGTCCTCGTCGAGCTGCTCGTAAAGAGAGGTGTCGAAACCTTCGAGCAAGCCCGTTCCTTCTTCCGCCCCAGTCTCCAGGACCTCCACGACCCATTCCTTATGAAGGATATGGATGTCGCGGTCGAAAGGGTCAGGAAGGCCATAACATCCGAAGAGAAGATCCTGGTATACGGGGACTATGATGTGGACGGAACCACAGCCGTAGCCCTCGTTTATTCTTTCCTGAAGAGATATTCCTCGAAGGTTGATTTCTATATCCCGGACCGTTACGACGAAGGCTACGGACTGTCATACAAAGGCATCGACTGGGCCAGCGACGGAGGATTCGGACTCATCATCACCCTGGACTGCGGCATCAAGGCTAACGAGAAAGTCGAATATGCCAAGACCAAGGGCATCGATGTCATAATATGCGACCACCATCTTCCAGAAGATACCCTTCCGCCGGCAGTGGCCGTTCTGGACCCGAAACGCGAGGACGATTCCTATCCTTTCGACGACCTCAGCGGCTGCGGAGTAGGCTTCAAGCTCGTCCAGGCATATTCCCAGAAATTCGGGATCCCTTTCGAGACCCTGACTCCCCTGCTGGACTTGCTCGTGGTAAGCATTTCCGCAGACCTCGTCACTATGGTGGGAGAGAACAGGGTGCTCGCCCACTTCGGCCTCAAGCAGCTGAATGAGAATCCGAGGAAGGGACTCCTGGCTATGGCTACCTTGTCCAAGCTGGAGCCCGGGCATCTTACCATCGACGACATAGTCTTCAAGATCGGCCCGCGCATCAACGCTGCCGGAAGGATGGAGACCGGACGTCTCGCCGTAGAACTCCTGACCGCTTCCGACGACCATTTCGCCAATGTCATCGGAGAGCAGATCAACGACAACAACAACGAGCGCAAGAGCATAGACCGGGAAATAACCCAGGAAGCCCTGGAAATGGTCCAGAAAGGCACCGCCCTTTCGACAAAGGCCGCCACGATAGTTTATAACCCGACCTGGAACAAGGGCGTCGTGGGAATCGTGGCGTCCCGCCTCGTGGAAGCGTTCTACAAGCCTACCATAGTCCTCACCAAGTCCAACGGATTCATCACCGGCTCGGCCAGGAGCGTATCCGGCTTCGACCTTTACGAAGCGATCGAGAGCTGCGCCGACCTACTGGAGAATTTCGGCGGTCACGTATATGCCGCCGGACTTACCCTCAAGGAATCCAACCTCAAGGAGTTCGTCAAGCGCATCGACAAGTTCATCGGGGAGAAGATCACCGAAGAGATGCTGACCCCGGTGACCGAGATCGACGCCAAGCTCGAATTCAGCCAGATCACTCCGAAGTTCTTCCGTCTCCTGAAGCAGTTCCAGCCTTTCGGACCGGGAAACAACAATCCTATATTCCTGACAGAGAATGTCTCCGACGGAGGCAACGGCCGTAAAGTCGGCGCCGGAGGTGTGCATATGAAACTCGACCTGATAGACGAGAAGCAGCCTTTCCACCAGATTCCTGCGATCGCCTTCAATATGGCCGATTATTTCGAATACATCAAGGCCGGCAATCCTTTCGACATCTGCTACTCGATAGTCGAAAACTACTACCGCGGGAATTCCACCCTCCAGCTCAGGATCAAGGACATCAAGGAGCGCGAGGAGTTCATTTAAGCCCCAGATACCATAATGCGCAAATTCGGCTTGATAGGAGACCCCATCTCCAAATCCGGGAGTCCCTCCCTTTTCCGTGCCGCCTACCGCAACGAAGAGCAGGAAGACGGCAGCCCTTATTCATACGACCTTATCGAAGGAAGCGACTTCGAAGCCTCCTGGGAGACTTTCATCAAGGAATACTCGGCAATCAACGTGACAGCCCCGTTCAAGGAGAAGGCATATGCCAGGGTGGAAGAGTTGTCCGAACTCGGGAAAGGGCTGGTCAGCGGACCAGCCGCCAGGATTGGAGCCTCCAACCTGCTCGTAAAGACCACCGAGGGCATCGCCGCGCACAATTCCGACTTCACGGGCATAGTCATCGCAGTCGCGGAAGCCTATTATCCGGGCATAGTCGAAGAATTCATCAAGGAATATGGCAGCGATTTCTACGTCAGGATCCACCAGTTCTTCCTTATGAGCCTCGGCAGGAGGTTCACCTCCCAGCCACAGGCACTCATCGTCGGATGCGGAGGAGCGGGACGTGCTGCAGCCGTCGCAGCGGCCGAGCTTGGTTTTGCCACCGTGCTTATGAACCGCACGGAGGAAAAGGCCCGCGACATTGCTGAAGCTATGCCGGAATATGATTTCCTCGTGGATCCCATTGCCGATTTCAAGGAAGCCGTCAGGGAATGCGACCTCGTGATCTACACAATTCCAACAGCCCTGCCACAGATAAAGGAGCTCACAGCCGACGATTTCCTGCAGGAAGGCTGCTCGTGCGACAGCAAGGTCATCCTGGAAGCCAACTATAAGGATCCATCGTTCGACGAAGAAGCCAGACTGAAGCTGGCCGCAGCCGAAGGAATATATATACCTGGCTCCAGATGGCTTCTGTATCAGGCACTTACGGGATATCCTCTGATGACCGGCCTCAAGCCCGACCTGGAAGCTATGAAGGGTTGTCTGCTTGGAACGGTTTTTGGTTAGTTCAGGTCAGATACTTAAATCTGACTGGATATGAAAAAGTTATTCGCAGTTTTGACTACCCTCGCGGTCCTGGCTCTGACCGCCGGGGCACAGCCATATTACGGAGGAGGAGGCCCTTTCGGAGGGCCTGGACGCTACAACAGTTTCGGAGGCCCGGGAGGAAGACTCGGTTATCCGGGAAGATATGACAGAGGTGGCTACGGACCTGGTCGTTTCTACAACGATTGGTACGGCGGCATCAAGTTCGGTGTCGTAGGGTCGCACGTCTCTTCCGAATCCGCAGAACTGGATGGGAAAGGAGTACAGACAGGTATAAGCGCCGGTCTTGCACTGGGATTCAATATGACCCCGGACATAGCCTTCGAATCCGGCCTCTACTACGTTGAGAAAGGCGGCAGCAGCCGCAACTCCGGAGGCAGATTCACTTACGGACTAGATTACCTGGAGATTCCGCTCGTCCTGAAATACTATGTATTCTCCCCAGGCAGAAGGGCGGTCTTCCAGCCGTACGTCGGAGCCTACCTCGGACTGGGTATCGGAGGCGAGATAAAGGACTACGGCAACAGGGAGGCATTCAGTTCCTTCGACAACGGATATTTCCGCCGTGGAGACAGCGGACTCGCCTTCGGATGCGGAGTCTCATATTCCTTCCTCTACGCAAGCGTGGGGTATGAACTCGGACTCGCGAACATCGGGCAGGATCTCTTCAACGAGACCAGGAACAGGGCCCTTGTATTCAGCGTCGGTTTTGCTTTCTAGATTCAGAAATAATGTTTATCTTTATACGTTAAACAAAACGTATAGGAAAGTATGTCACTGAACAAAGTAATGCTGATCGGTAACGTTGGAAAAGACCCCGAAGTACGTTACCTTGATGGAAACAACCCGAATTCAGGGAATACGAAGGTAGCACAGTTCACCCTCGCAACCACTGAACGTTATCGTGACCGGAACGGAGAACTCCGTGAGAACACTGAATGGCACAACATAGTCGCCTGGAGGAACTCTGCAGATGTGGCAGAGAAATTCATCCGCAAGGGGACCCAGGTCTTCATCGAAGGCAAGTTGCGCACCAGGTCCTGGACGGACCAGACCGGCAACAAGAGATTCACTACCGAAATCACCGTAGACAACCTGCAGCTTCTGGGAAAGAAGACAGACAACCCTGGCGCACAGCCCGTCCAGGGAGGCTACCAGCAGGCTCCGCAGCCAAGCTACCAGCAGCCGGCCCCGGTGCAGCCCGCTCCTGTACAACCAGCTCCTCAGCAGGAGCCTATGGATATATCCCTCGGTGAAAATCCAACCGACGACCTCCCATTCTAAAGAATATGAGTAAAAAGCTTGACGTAGTCCTGGGTCTCCAATGGGGAGACGAAGGAAAAGGCAAGATCGTGGATGTCCTCGCCAGCCGCTATCCTGCGGTGGCCAGATTCCAGGGAGGGCCAAATGCCGGCCATTCCCTCCATTTCGACGGTAAAAGTTTCGTTGTCAGGAGTATCCCTTCAGGAATATTCCGGGAAGGTTCCACCAATGTGATCGGCAACGGTGTGGTCCTGGATCCCGTTACTTTCAAGGAAGAATGCGAGAATATCCTCAAGACAGGTATAGATCCCAAGGGGAAACTCGTGATTTCCAGGAAAGCGCACCTTATCCTGCCGACCCACAGGCTCCTGGATGCGGCCTATGAAGCTGCTGCAGGCAAAGGCAAGATCGGTTCCACCCTCAAGGGAATCGGTCCTACGTACACGGACAAGATAAGCCGCCACGGACTCAGGGTAGGAGATATCCTTTCCCCTGATTTCCGCAGCCTGTTCGCCGCATTGAAATCCCGTCATTTACAGCTGCTGAACGACCTTCATTTCGACTTCGATCCGGACAAGGGTGAGGCCGAATGGATGGAAGCCATAGAGTATCTCAAGCAATTCAAACTGGTCGACTGCGAATTCTTCGTCAACGGATGGCTGTCCGAAGGCAAGGGAATGCTCGCAGAAGGTGCCCAGGGTTCGATGCTGGACGTGGATTACGGATCCTACCCGTTCGTCACATCCTCTTCCACGACAATCGGAGGAGTATGCACAGGTCTCGGAGTCCCTCCTTCAAGGGTGGGAAAGGTGTTCGGAATATTCAAAGCCTACTGCACCCGTGTCGGGTCAGGTCCGTTCCCTACGGAACTCAATGACGAGACAGGTGAAACGCTGCGCCGCGTAGGCCACGAGTTCGGTGCGGTTACCGGAAGGCCGAGACGCTGCGGATGGCTGGACCTCGTGGCCCTGAAGTATGCAGTGATGGTCGACGGAGTGACGGACTTGATTATGATGAAGTCCGACTGCCTTGACGACTTCGACACCATCAAGGTCTGCACTTCCTACAAGGTCGGACCGGAAGGCAAGGAAACAAATGAACTTCCATACGACATCACTGCGGGCATAGAACCGGTCTATACGGAATTCAAGGGCTGGAAGAAAGACCTTACGGGCGTCCGCACTGAAAGCGGACTCCCGCAGGAATTCAAGGACTATGTGAAGTTTATGGAAGACTATCTCGGGGTTCCGATCTCCATCATCTCCCTCGGTCCTGACCGGGAAGCCACGATAGAGAGGTAGCCTGCCCGGCGCTACAAGGCGATTCCGACCGTCCAGGTCTGGAACTCAGGCCAGTAGTTCTTGTCCATCACGCTCATCGGAGAATACTTCGCGTATATGCTGAAGTACTTCAGGTGCAGTTGAACCATAGCGTCCACGGTAACTGTGTTGCAGTGGACGTTCTTGTATTTGTCCTTCATCTTTTCCCCGTTCATCATATATTTGTTCACAATGGAACTGCCGGCGTTGAGAGAGACTACCGGACCTACTGTAAACCCGAATCCGTGGTAAACGTCGCAGGAATACAGCAACGGGATATTGATACTGAAAACCCTGAGCTTGGAGACCTTCGGAGTGGCTCCGTCGCGATACTTGCCCATATCGATCGAGCCGTCTGTATCATCCTTCATCATCAGGCTGCTGCCGGTAAGGGCGTAGTTCCTCCAGGTGAATCCCGGACCCCAGGAAAAAGTACTCCTGCCCATGGTCTTGGAATCCAGCAGATAGAAAGCGAATTCCATCGAATTCTGCGGGCTGAAGTCAAACGGCGCCTTCGAGTCGGTGATGTTGGAACCTACGTAGAAAGAGCCCACGAGATCGTGGTTATACATCTTTATCTTCCTGTAGAACGGGATATCGAAGTCGAGATGGACCCTGCCGTCGTCGAATGTGCCAAGGGTATCCACCCTTGCAAGGACTTCGACTTCCGTCCGGGTTGTGTCATTCGCTCCTGTCGTCTTCACGACCAGGAGGGTATCAAGGTTCTGTGCGCTGGCGGACAGCGTTCCGAATACGATTGCAAATAATGCGGTAAATATCTGTTTCATAATCATTTGTTATCTTTTCTTGAAAAACGAATGAAGGTCCTTGACGGAAGCGCGGCCTTCCATATAGACCACTGTCACGTAATCCTTTCCGCCCGAGCTCCGGACCTGATATCCCAAGTACCTCTTCTTGGATTTGTCCCCGTCGAACTGAAGCAGGGCATAAACCAGACGGCCGTCTTCTTCCTGGATATCTTTCGATGTGGCTATGTCGGCATCCTTCATTATCCAGGATGAGACCTGCTGCAATATAACCTTGTCCGCAGGGAAGCGCACGCTTCTGAAATACGAGAGATTGTAATCCCTCAGGGGAGCTCCCTTGACCAGTGACTCCTCGTATCCTGATATCGGCACTGCCTTGCTGAACAGGCTGTCTGTCTGAAGGCCTTTCTGAGCCCTTGCAGGGGCTATGACCAGCAGTACCAGCGATACTACAAGCAAATACTTTTTCATAATCTATCGTCCAAATAAATCGTTGAGTTGTCCTTCCACGTCTGTCCCTTGGCTCATCAGGTCTGCAAGGATGTCATCGACGTCGTTCATTATGACCTCCTTGTCGGTAATCCTGCTGTCTCCGGACATCTTGACACAGAAATTGTTGCTGTTATATATGTTCACTCCGAGGGTGACGAGCAGCGCCAGGCTGGCTGCGACGGCAACGATCCGGCGGACCTTTTCAGGCTTGCGGACCGATGTGGGTTCATATACCCTGCAACCGGTGGAAAAGAAGCCCATAACCGCTCGCGCTTCATCGTATTCCGGGTCCTGCGCTTCTTCCGAGGCAAGGAACAACTTAAGTTCCAGTTCCTCATCTTCCGAGAGCATCCCCTCGAAGTACCTTTCGATGTATTCCTTATAATCCTTCATTTTCCTTCCTGAATTTTTCTCTCAATGCTTTCCTGGCTCGGGAAACCTGCATCCGGACCGCCGCAGGCTGCATTCCGAGCTTCCTTGCAATCTGGTCGAATGACGTTCCTTCATATTCGTGCATCCTTACAATCTTTTTCTGGAGAGGGGTAAGTTCCTCATCCAAGGAAGCTTCCACCCTGCGGAACAGAGCCTCTTTCTCCAAGGGACTTTCCGGATCGGCGGGTAACTGCCGCCCTTCAAGGCTTACTGTCATCTTCTGCCTTCCCTTGCGATACTCGTCTATCTCGATGTTCTTCACCGTCCTGGTGAGCAAACCGATCGCCGACCTGAGGTTCTCAGGTGCATATTTCCTGCCCCACAGACGGCAGAAAGCCTCCTGGAGTGCATCCTCCGCTCTCAGCCTCCCTTTCAGGGATATGAACGCTTCTGTCAGGAAATCTTCTGCCATCTTCAAGTTTGCTTTCACCTTTACAAACGGAACAACTGGATAAATGTAACATCTTTTTTCCTATATTTGTGTAACTGGGAATATTTAAATATGGCTTTGATGATCATCCAGCTGCTGGTTGTATTGGCAGCACTCTACGTAGGTTCAAGGTATGGAAGTCTCGCGCTCGGTGCAATTTCCGGCATCGGTCTGGCTATCCTGGTGTTCGGATTCGGAATGAAGCCGGGTGAACCGCCTACTGATGTAATCTATATCATAATCGCGGCGGTAACCTGCGCCGGAGTCCTCCAGGCATCCGGTGGTATGGACTGGCTCATCCAGCTGGCCGAGAAGCTGCTCCGCCGGCATCCCGATCGGATTACTTTCCTCGCTCCTCTCTGCACCTTCTTCCTGACGGTCCTGATCGGTACCGGACACGTGGTCTACACGCTTATGCCGATCATCGTGGACATCGCCATCAAGAAAGACATCCGTCCGGAAAGGCCCTGCGCAGTGGCCTCGATAGCCTCGCAGGTGGGAATAACCTGCTCCCCGATCGCTGCCGCAGTGGTCGCTTTCGTGACGATTTCCAACGCCAACGGCTACGGGGTAACCATCCCTCAGGTGCTGATGGTCACCTTGCCTGCCTGCATAATCGGTATCGTGATGGCTGCCAATGCTTCATACAAGAGAGGCAAGGACCTGAAGGACGATCCTGAATACCAGAAGAGGATAGAGGATCCGAAGGTACACAAATACATCTACGGCAAGGAAACCACCTCTCTCGAAAAGGTCATCGACAAAAAGGCAAAGCTCGCAGTGTATATCTTCCTGGCGGCAATCGTCTGCATCGTCGGCCTCGCATTCTGCCAGATGCTTATGAGCAAGGAGGCCCTGAGCCGCCTGCCGAAGATGAACATAGCCATCCAGATCATTATGCTCTCGGCTACTGCATTTATGATAATGTTCTGCAAGGTGGACCTGAAGAATGCTGTCTCCGGATCTGTATGGAAGTCCGGAATGGTAGCTGTAGTGGCGATCTACGGTATCGCCTGGCTGGCCAACACGTATTTCAACAACTACCTCGATCAGATGAAGATGATGCTCTCGGATGTGGTATCCCAATATCCTTGGTCGATAGCTTTTGTCTTCTTCCTGGTCTCAGTCCTGATCAACTCCCAGGGAGCCGTGGTCGTGGCTATGTTGCCGCTCGCATATTCACTGGGCATTCCGGGGCCTGTGCTTCTGGGCGTAATGCCAAGCGTCTATGGATATTTCTTCATCCCGAACTATCCTTCCGACATCGCAACGGTCAACTTCGACAGGACCGGTACTACCGTGATAGGAAAATACCTCCTGAACCACAGTTTTATGATGCCGGGCCTGATCAGCGTAGGCATCTCCACGATAGTCGGCTACCTGATCACCTGCGTATTGTTCCCTGGGTATTTCGCTTCCCTGTAGGGAGTTTCTCAATAGAGTCCTCCGTTGACGGAAATCACCTGACCGGTGATATAGGCTGACGCGTCCGAAGCAAGGAAGCCCACAAGGGCTGCCACTTCTTCGGGTTTGCCGAAACGTTTCGCCGGAATCTGGGACTTGAGTTCCGCTTCATCCAATCCTTCCACCATATCCGTAGATATGAATCCCGGGGCGACTGCGTTGACAGTGACTTTCCTCGGGGCTACTTCCTGTGCAAGGGCTTTGGTAGCGGCAATAAGCCCGCCTTTGGCCGCGGAATAATTGGTCTGTCCGGGCAGTCCCTTGAGGCCGGACAGCGAGGCAATGTTGATTATGCGGCCGTTCTTGTAGACGACCATCGGCTGGAGGAAGGGCTTCGTTACATTGTAGAAACTGTTCAGGTCCGTGCTGATGACTTTGTACCAATCTTCCTGTTCCATCCACAGGAGGAGGTTGTCTTTCCGGACTCCTGCATTGTTGACGAGCACCTCAACATATGCTTCCGGATGCTCTTCCTGCCACTTGGTGATTGCCTGCAGGGAAGCTTGCTGATCGGCCACGTCGAATTTCATCAGTTCGCCGCTGCCTCCGGCTTCTTCCACAAGGTGGAGGGTTTCCGCTGCTGCAGCATCGTTGGAGACATAGTTGATCAGGAGTGAATATCCCATACGGGCAAGTTCCAGGCAGACCGCCCGGCCGATTCCACGGCTTCCGCCGGACACAAAAGCGTATTTCGACATATGCTGAATAGTTCTATTGGCGCAAAGATAGTAAATCCTTGAAGAATAATCCTCTGCTTGCCGCAGTCCTGCACAGTAAACGGGCTCAGATGGACCCTTGAGCGTGAAAAGGGGTGAGGTTCGGGGGCAGGGTGCCGAGGATCTCACGGCAGGTGAGGATGGAGGTCATCGAGACTCCGAGAAGACCGTGGAGATTAAGGCTCTGGCCGGTGAGATAGAGATTGCGTACCGGAGTCCGGGGAGAGAGTACCGTCGCGGCGACATTGGAACAGTCTTTCCTTATGCCGAACGCCGACCCCAGAGGTGTAAGGGTATAGCGCCGGTAGGTGGCAGGAGAACTGGTGTATACTTCCCGGATGGCTTCCCGTAATCCCGGCAGCCTAGAAGATGCCAGGGCAAGGCATTCTTCGAGCTTGGCTTGCTTAGCTTCCTGATATCCAGGATCTTCCCGCGGTACGAAGGGCATCGGACTGATCAAGTCGAGATGGGTCGCCTTGGATCCGTCCGAAACGGGATAGAAATGCACCATCACTTCCCTGCCGCCCTCGTGTATGGATATGTTGCGGTTCATGTAATCGAGACGGCCATCTTTCAGGACAATGTTGGCAGTGAAGGCTCCCCAGGTATTTCCAAGGCCGGAAATCCTCTCCCGGTAAACCTTCCGCATACTTTCCTGAGGATCGACCAGGCCGACAGTAACCGCCGGATGGGCATCGGACACCACGATGTCCGCTTTGAACTCCCTGCCGCTAGCCGATACATAATCCATCAAGCCGTCAACTGTATGGACCAACGTCACTTCCGCTCCGGTCAGTATCTTTCCCCCCGCCCTGACCAGCTGGTCCGCCAGAGTCGAAGCGATGAGACTTCCGCCTCCAGGCAGCCGCCAGGAACTCTGTATGAAGGAGTTGCTGATTTGGGCGAACACATACAGCGGAAGTTCCAGAGTCATCTCCAGCCTCAACGAAGGTCCGCAGAGGACTCTTCTCAACAGCGGATCCTTGAAACGGGATTCAAGGTAGTCAGACGCACTCCTCTCGAAAAGAGGGTTGACGGAACCGGAACCGAATGCATTGAATATACCTTCCCCGACACCCTTGAGGAAGGCGACGTATTCTTGCAGCGACTCCCGTTCGGATGGGAAAAACGCAGCAAGCCGCTCCACGAAACGGTCATATCCGGTCGCCATAGGGAAGCTTTTCCCATCTATTACGATTTCATCGGCACACTCCGGATCGAGTTGCTGCCAGGGAAGGTCAGACAGACCGAAATACTGGAAAAGGATATGCAGAGGCTCTCCTTCACCGAGCCCGCCGGCATAATGGAAGCCTGTATCGAACAACCGCCCTCCCCTGATGAACGACTGAAGGCATCCGCCGACCTGGACATTCCGCTCCAGGAGAGTGACATCATACCCGTTCCGCTGGAGGATCAGTCCGCATTCAAGGCCGCCGAGTCCGCCGCCGATTATGACAACTTTGCGGCCCATAGGGTCAGATATTCCTGATTACAAGGGTGGAATTGGTTCCTCCGAAACCGAAGGAATTGGAAAGGAACACATCGAACTTCCTGTCGAGTCTCGCCGACGGTATCCACAACCTGGCGGAATCCTCGTCCGGATTCTCAAAATTGAGGTTGGGAGCGATGAAACCGTTCTTCATCATCAGCATCGAATATATCACTTCGCTTGCTCCCGCCATCCACATCTCGTGTCCTGTCTGGGACTTCGTACTTGTCACCGGTACCGTCCTATCACCGAATACGGCGACTATAGCCTTGGCCTCGTTGGCATCTCCGACGTGAGTGGAAGTAGCGTGGGCGTTGATATATCCTATTTCTTCCTTGGACAGACCGGAGCGCCTGATCGCCATCTCCAGTGACCTTTTCGGTCCGTCCACGTTAGGGCTGGAAATATGGTCCCCGTTCCCGGAGAAGCCGTAGCCCAGAACCTCGGCATAGATATGCGCCCCACGTCTCACCGCACTCTCATAGCTTTCCAGGATGAGGGTTGCGGCACCGCCTCCCGGCACCAGTCCGTCCCTGTCCCGGTCGAAAGGACGGCTCGCCTTTTCCGGCTCGTCCTCCCTCACCGAGAAAGCGGATATTCCGTCAAAGGAACCTACGGCATAAGGGTGTACCTCCTGAGCTCCTCCGCAGACGACCATCTCCTGCAGACCGTTCTGTATCAGGAGAGTCCCGAGTCCTATCGCGTGGGAACCGCTGGCACAGGCCCCGGACACCGTCAGGTTTATTCCCTTGAGCTTGAATATGCAGTCCAGGTTCATCGTGACGGTAGAATTCATAGACTGGAATATAGCCCCGGAACCACACAGGGTCGTGTCCTTCTTCTCCCTCATTATATCCACGGACTGGACCACGGGAACAGCTGAAGAATCGTTGCCGTAGAGGAGACCGACTTCGTTCGCAGCCAGATATTCCTCATCCACACCGGCATCCTTCAAGGCATCACGGGTAGCACAGTACGCGAATTTGGCCTGCTGAGGCATAAAAACCCTCTGAGAGCGGCTCAATTCACCTCTCAGTTCCGGAGTCACGAGATTCCCGGTCAGGGCCGAACGGAATCCCATCTCCTTGCGCTCAGGATCGAATATGATCCCGGACTTTCCGTTGTAAAGGGCATCCCTGACCTCCTCCAGGGTGTTCCCGAGGCAGGAGTATATGCCCATTCCTGTTATCACTACCCTCTTCATAGTCTTATCCTAAGTAACAGTTATCGACAGGATTGGAGTATATTCCGAGGAATATGTCCTTGAGGATCTCCGGTTCCTCGACGTCATACTCGTCGAGCTTGGAGACGTGGTCCAGGAACCTTTCCTTTTGCTCCTCATCATATCCGTTTCCAAGGAATTCGTGCTTGCCGAACCTGATGTCGTGGGCGATGAAATTGTTGGGGGTCAGCCTGTAGCACGAATGGATACGCTCGTCCATCAGGCGGGCGACCTCCCTGTTGTACTCGATGCTTGTGAGAGAATCGAACTGACGGAGGTCATCCTCGGTTATCATCGGGCAGAATGAAAGATGGACATTCCCTTTGAACGACGTTATTCCTGAAAGGATGCTGGAAAGGTCCTCACCCTGCTTCTTGACATATTTTTCATAACGGGACTGATAGAGCTCCAGGGCCTTCATATAATCGCAGGTCTCCCACTCGTACGAGATGGAGAGAGGCACGATGTGCAATTCGGACAATGCCTTGATCTTGTCGTCCCTCTTGCTGATACCGAACATCTTAACAATGCCCTGGTCAGTCATATCGTTGCCATCCTTGGTGCGGCCGTTGCGCTGGGCTATCCAGACGGACTGTTTCTTCTCGGTGATGACGTAGCGGATATATTCGGAAAGGTGGACCGAACTCTGGTAGAATTCCTTCATATTCCCTCCCCTTTCCACACGGAACATCTTGTTGGACCTACCGATATCGATGACCAGCGGAGTACACATCAGGTTGGCTCCGAAGGTAATTTCGGATGTCTCGAAACCGTGGGAATGAAGCACGTTCTGGAGCACCGAGGCATCCAGCATAATGTCCCTGTGATTGGAAACGAACAGGTAATGCCCGCACGGATCCAGGGCTTCTATCCCTGAAACGCTGTAGGAGGTCATACTGCGTTTTATTATCTGCTGGTTCACATACCACATTACCTTAGTCTGGAACTCTTCCACGGTCCGCAGGCCGCTGACCATCTCCCTGACCTCCTCAACCTTCCGGTCAGGAAAAGCATAGGAAGCCAGCAGAGGGAAGGTTTCGCTTGCAGCGATGCGCTTCATCGCAGCAGGAATCTCCTCGTCGTAATAAGGCCTTATGTCGTCGAATTTCGGATTTCTGTCCATCTCTATCTCTTTCTGTAGTCGATGAATTTGACCGGCTTGCGGCTCTTTGCCGGATAATTGATTCTTTGGATCTCTTCTTTCGGCAGGATTTCAACCTTGGGAGCCACGCGGAGCCTCGAGCGGAACCTGTCCTTGAGTTCCTTCACCACATCGAAGGACTGCTCACCCTCCAGCCCTATCTTGACTATCACATCGTCGGTACCGGCCTCTGAATCCTGCACGCAGACTACGTAATTGCTCACGAAATCGGCGTTGTCGAGAACATCGTTGATAGCAGGAGGATAAAGAGTCGTCCCTTTCAGCTTTATCATATTGTTCTTCCGGCCCACAAGCGGAGTAAGACGGTAGGAATTCCTCCCGCACTTGCACTGCTCCACCCTTTTGGCGGCTATGTCGCCTGTACGGAACCTCAGCAGAGGCATTCCTTCAACACCGAGGGTCGTGACCACTATCTCACCCTCCTCTCCATCCGGAACTGGCAGGTTATCCTCGCCTATGATTTCCACAATGATCAGCTCAGGATGGACGTGCCCGCCCATACCGTAGCCGCATTCCGGGAAAGTCGCTCCCATCTCGGTGGATGAATAAGTAGCGTAAAGCTCCACATCCCACTTCTCCTTTATCTTGGAGCCGAGCAGGTTCAATGAGAAATCCTGGTTCCTCAACCCTTCTCCGATGCCTATGATCTTCTTCACGCTGGAACTGCGATAATCTATCTCGTGGTCCTCGGCATACTGGATGAGCCGAAGGATGAAAGAAGGAACGCACATAATAGCATCAGGCTTGATCCGCTGGATCGTGTCCCACTGAAGCTCGGGAACGCCATTGCCGACGCGGATGATCCCTGCGCCTAATTCCCTGATTCCCAGGAAGTAAGCCAAACCTGCCATAAACCGCTTGTCGATGGTCGTCATCAACTGGAGGACATCTCCCGGCTTGAGTCCGGCACATTCGAAGGACTTCTTCTCATTGAGAGCAAGCCTCTGCAGGTCTTTCTCCGTGCAGCAGAAGGTGACCGGATCCCCAAGGGTGCCCGAGGTGGTGATATAGTCGATCACCTTCTCCTTCGGGACACAGAGGAAATCTTCGTTGAATATCTGCAAGTCTTTCTTTTCGGTGAAAGGGATCTTGACGAGGTCTTCGATATGGCGGATCTTGTTGATATCTATCCCGCAACGGGAGAACATCCGCTGATAATAAGGAGAATTAGCCGCAAGATAAGCCAAAGCTTCGTGCAATTTCTGCTCCTGGAACTCCTTTATAGCTTCTACCGATTTAAATTCAATATCTTCTGCCATTGGTAAAATGCGATGTGGTTTGCTAATATACGCATTTTCCGACAAAATCTAAAAAGAACGGAAGCCAGTCCGCGGTTTGTGATGACAACCCGAAACCGTGACCGCCGGTTTCGAACAATTTGAATACGTGGAGGACCCCAGCCTCGGAAAGAGCCTGGTCCAGGACTACCGAATTGCGGTAATCCACGACCGAGTCATCCTGACAGGTGGCCAGGAACACCGGAGGCATATCTGCAGGGATATCCAGTTCCATCGAAAGCTTCTTCCGCAAAGAGGAATCCCCATATTTCATACCCAGGAGAGCACGACGCGACCTGTCGTGGACTATCTCCTCGTCAGTCATCGTGACGACAGGGTAAACGGCAGCTATGAAAGACGGTCTGGACCCGCTCTCCAGCTCTTTTCCTGCATCCAGGGCAAGATGTCCGCCGGCTGAGAAACCCAAGGCCCCAACCCTGTCAGGATCCACAGAATACTCCGATGCCCTGGAACGCACCTCCTTGATTGCAGCGCCAAGGTCTTCCAAGGCATCAGGATAATGGTTCTGAGGGAAAGCCAGGTGACGGAAAAGGAAATATCTGGTACCGGCGTGACGGTAGTTCAGGACGAATGCGGCATAGCCTTCTTCCCGAAGCTTCTCAGCCACATCGGCCCCCTCCGTCTTCCTCGACAGCCAGTAATAACTCCCTCCAGGACACACTATCACAGCCATCCCGTTGGACTTCTCCGGCTCAGGAAGGAACGGAACCAGCTTCTGCCCGAAGGCCTGGCAACACAGGAAGAGAAGGAACAATATGGCGGAAAGGCGCTTCATTCGGTTTCAATATGATAATGCAGGTTGGCAGGAAGATTCGAGCAGCACGAAGCCAGCATAATATTCTCTTCATCCGGATCATATGCCTCGACCTCCGTTTCAGGATGCATCAGGGCATATATCAGGGAATACTCTCCCTGGCCGCAACCGTGGATCTCGAACCTTTCCGGACCATCACCGGTTTCACGAAGATAATCGACACTTCCGATGCTGGAAAGCGCCTTCCGGCAGTCAGCCTCCACGCCGGCTCCCTTGTACAGATACTTGTATCTCACATATCGGGACAAATATTCAGGAGTTTCCAGCCGCTTCTTCATCCCTGCGAAATAATCCAGATAGAGCAGGTGCATCTCCTTCGTCATCGAGCGGTAGTCGGGACGTGGCGTAATCCTGGAACCGACTTCCATCGATATGGTGCCTTCGCGGAGCATAAAGTCAGTCTTGGGCAGGACGTGGTCAGCTCCGTGAAGGAATACGGGAACAACGTCCAGGCTCAGCTCGCAAGCCACATAGAACGCCCCCTTGTGGAACCTGCCTATCCTCCCGTCACGCGTACGCGTTCCCTCCGGGAAGACGCAAAGGGAATAACCTCTTGAAACAAGGTCCTTTATCCTGTCCAGATTCTTCTCCAGGCCATCGGCGATAGGATAGAATTCAGCCTTCCTGATGACATATCCGTAGATCGGATTCTTCCAGACCCATCCGTTGGTGAAGAAGACCATCTTGGGAGTCAGTGCCATAAGGCACGCCAGGTCCAGGTGGGATTGGTGGTTTGCGATGATGACGGCAGGCTTGGAGAAATCCATCGTTCCTTGGCCTCCCGTAGGGTCCGACATCCGGAACTTGACCCCTGGAACCATCCTTATCAACCGGGAAGAAACCTTCTGGAGGAACCTGTGGTAGCTCGTCTTCTTCTCCTCCGAATCCTTACCGAGGAAATGCAGGAAAGTGTAAGGATACACGAAAAGGAACATAAAGAGCACGAAGCCGATGATTGCGACGAAGGAATAAAGAAGCCGCTTCAAGGTGATCGGAACGTCTCTTTTCACTCCTTTATGGCAAGTGAGCCATCTGAATACCAATGGAGGAAGGTAGTATGCCATCAGGACCACGATGAACATCCCGATCACCGTGACCAGTCCGAGGGACTTCATAGCTGGATGCTTGGCGAGGACCAGGGCTCCGATCCCGATGAACATTATTATCGCGGAATGGAAGATGCTGTTCTTGTATGTGGCCAGCCGCTTCTTCCCATAGGCATATTCATAGATAAGGCCTTCTGTGATGAAGATCGTGTAATCGTCCCCCTGGCCGAAGATGAAGGTGGCGAGGATGATATTCACGATATTGAACCTGATGTCGCACAGGCCCATTATGCCGAGAATCCAGAACCAGCTGACAACCAGGGGAAAGAATGCCAGGAGCGAGAGTTCAAGGCGACGGAAACTGAGGCACAGGAATATGAATACGACCAGGCTGCATATCAATCCTATCTTGTCGAAACTGTCTGAAAGCACTTTCACAAGCTGGTTGCTTATGTCCCCTGTATCGAACACCAGGGATCCTTCTGTCTTAAGATCCTGTTTGAGCCCTTCCCCTTTGTAGAATACCTGGTTTACTATCCTGTATTTTCCCTCATCCTGAAGTACATAAGTTCCGTCGAAAGAACGGATCGACGGAGCAAGGGAATCCAGGGACTGCACTTCAGGCTCGTTCTCCAACAAGTCCAGGAACGGCTCGAAAGCATCGTCCGAGAACCCCACCTTGCGGGATTCGGAAAGAAGTCCGGCCACCAATGCTTCCCTCCTGCCTTCCCAGAATCCGTTCCATCGCTCAATCCTCTCACGCTGGCGACCGGTGCCCGGAGTGAAACGTCCCGTCCCCTTCACGAAGGATATCCTGTTCCCAAGGGCTTCAAGCCTGTCTTGGAGAGCATCGTTGTTGCTGAGCGCCTCTTCCAGCGTACTCCCTTCAGCTATGGCATATATCCTGGAGAAGCCTTCCTGTTCCAATCCGCTCTCCAGCAGCTTCAGACCTTCCCTCTGGGAAGAGGTCATATAGTTGATATGCTGCATTTCGGAATCGAAGGTAGTCCTCTTGCTCAGGACGTACATCACTCCGGTCAGAGCCATCACCGCCAGGAAAAGCCATATGCTGGAAGGTACCTTCTCAGGGAGAAGCCGGCCAAGTTCAAGAGTCCTGGATGCCGGATCCCTGGGCTTTGCGAATACGGGCAGGAATATCAATACGAAGAGTATCGTTCCTGCCAGCATCAGGGAGCCGAAAAGGCCGAGATCCTTCATCGCAACGGCGTCCAAGCCGACAAGGCACAGGAATGCGGCCACCGTTGTGATATTGCCAATCAGTAGAGGAGCCACCATTTCCCGAAGATTCATCCTCGGGGTCACTCCGGCCTTGAATCCGTCCAGGTAATGCAGAGGATAGTTCACGGCTATCCCTATGATGACGGACGCCACTCCCAGTACGATTATCGACATCGAATCCCTCACCAGGGACATCACTCCCACAGCGAAGAGCCAGCCGAAAGCGATCGAGACCACGATCCAGACGATATCCTGGAGCCTCTTGTAAGAGAACGCAAGCAGCAAACCGATCAGCAGCAGTGCGATGGAGATTGCCAGGACGCTGTCCCGTTTGATCTGCCTGGCATTGGTGACTGCTATAAGAGGAGCGCCGACGGCATTGATTTCCACGTCCGGAAACTGTGCTCCGACCTTTTCGGATACGGTTCCCACCAGCTCCGCGACTTTCGAGTTCATCCCCGACTCGCTCATCCCGAAAGGAGAGGTCAGGAAAGCCAACCCTTTGCCGTCACTGGTGAATATGCAGTCGTCTATGATTTCATAATTGCTGTTGGCCGCACTTGCACGCAGCCTCTGAAGTACCGGACTGAAAAGGTGCAGAGGATCGGACTGGATATAGCGGACCACCATATCTCCGGATGGGAACATCAATGACTCCTTGTCTTCCGCCAGCTCCCTGGAAACATATCCAGGAATGGAAAGCAATGAATCTATCCTGGAATAGTCCTCCTCCGTCATATACAATGGGAAGCTGGTTGTTACGGCCTCCATCATATCGAAGACTGCTTCCTGGTCGACCGTTATCTGCCTCTCCTTGACGAGCTTGGCCGTATCTGCCTCATCGAATGCATCCGAGAATGCATACATCGCCTCCTGGATGGCATATTCATCCGTCTCGTTCTCATTCCTGCCGGAAAAGATAACCGCTATGTTGTTCTTCTTCCCAAGGGCATCGTAGGCTTCCGAATACCTGGCACTCTGCTCGTCCGCAGGAAGGAACCTGGTTATATCTTCTTCGAAATGCATCCTGGCAGCAAGAAGTCCGCAGGCAAGGGCGATTGCGGCTGCAACAAGCCCTGCCAGCCATTTCCTGCCGACCAGGAAATCATATATCCTTAAGAAGAAATTATCCGTACTCAAAAGTTAATCGCTATCCCGACGCCGTGCGGAGCGGTGCTCATCCATTTCATCCTGGAACTACCTATATTCCTGAGTATCATACCGGTACTGAGGGATACGAACCCGACGCCAGTAACGATGATTCCGCCATACAATCCAACCAAGAACGCACCCAGGAACTGCCCGAAGTCATCGAAGGTGTAGCTGAAAGCATTCGTGGCCACAAGAGTCAGGAACAATGCCTCGGTACCGAGAATGCCCAGGCCTACATCGGTCATTATCTTTCCGGCCTTGAACTGCTTCTTGGCAGATAGATATGTTTCGTTGAATATCTCTTCGCCGAAGAGGTCCCTTATCTGCTCATCGCCGAGCTTGAAGCCTTCGGCATCGTAGAAACTACCTCTCTTGTAATCAATTCTTTCCGTTGCGTACTGCGCGTCCATCCGCACCGGCATCCCGATGAAACACAGGACCATCGCAACCGCCATCATCAACTTCGGATAAATGTTTTTCATAACTGAAACGGCAATTATCATTATAATTACAAAAATATGAATAATTAGATTATTTTTGCGAACTTTCGACAGTTATGGCCGAGGATATCTGCGTAATAATACCGATCTATGACAATGCCGGGACAATCCGGGATGTCGCCGTCCGCACGTTGAAGCATTGCAAGGATGTCTTCATCGTGGATGACGGCAGCCACGATAACCCATCGGAAGAACTTGAAGGATTGCCGGTCAGGCTAGTCCGGCACGACAGAAACAAGGGCAAGGGGAAGGCTCTCAAGACCGGTTTCAAGGCTGCGAGGGCTGCCGGATTCAGGAAAGCCATAACCCTGGACGGGGACGGACAGCACTATCCTGAAGACCTTCCTGCATTCTTCGAGATGGCGGACAAGCATCCTGACGCTATGCTCATCGGGAGCCGCAACCTGCAGATGGAGAATATGCCCGGAGGAAATACCTTCGCAAACAAGTTTTCGAACTTCTGGTTCAAGGTACAGACAGGAGTCAGCCTGCCTGATACACAGTCGGGATTCAGGCTATATCAGCTCGACAGGCTGGGCAGCCTGTGGTATCTGACGTCCCGGTACGAAGCTGAATTGGAAATGCTTGTGGCTCAGTGCTGGAAAAGGGTAGAAATGGTACCTGTGAAGATCGATGTATATTATCCTCCTGCAGGAGAGAGGGTTACACATTTCCGTCCATTCTGGGACTTCTTCCGGATATCCATCCTCAACACCATCCTCTGCATCCTCGCCCTCCTCTACGGCTACCCCTCCAAACTCCTCCGCAAACCGTAGCACCGGCTCTAACCGTCATCCCCGGCCTGGCCGGGTATCTACTGTTGTCTATTGCTGTCATCCCCAGCTTGACCGTTACACGTCACTGCCGGATAATGCCACGTCTTTATACTATCTCAGGATAGTCAACGAAAGGATCGCCAGGTTCAACAGAGTATCTGGATTCTGATTCCCTACCGGTACTCCAATGTCATCTTGGTGATGGTACTGCCATCGCGGGAGAAGGAGACTGAATTGCCTTTGAATGAGCAGGTTATCTGGTCGCCGGGGAGAAGCGGTGCAATGAATTTCACCCTTGAGACGCTGTCCAGCAGGCATTCCTGGCCTTCATGAAGCGACAGCTGCTCCGTCGCCATCCGGATCTGGACGGCACCGGGAGTAACCGGAAAACCAGGGAAATGAGCACGGAATATGACATTGTCCGGAATCAGGCGTACATCGGCCTCGAAGCCACCGTCGACATCCCGCATCGAGAGCAACTCATAGAAAGAATCCTGCAACCTCATCACTCGGCTACCTTGAAAAGCCCCGGATCGAGACTTACGTTGTACTTGACATCGGAGAGGGTGATTACGGTACGGCCCTGGCTTTCTTCCAGTTCCACCTGGCGTACCCTGTCGTCCGGACCGAAATGCAACCGGATAAGAGAGAACATCTGCTTCAACTCACGTTTGAGAGGCACAAGCTCTGCCACATATCCCTTGCCCGGGGAATACATCGTAACCTTGAAGGAAGGATCGTTAAGGTTGATTCCGGTGACACTGCTGACCATCATATCGGCCACGCCCTTCAACATCCTGTTGGACTTCATCTTGTCCTTGTCAGTGACGAAAACGCTTCTGGAAGGTCTGGTGTATTCCCAACGCAATTCCCCGTCCTGGAAATACATCTTGCCTGAGGAGACCATCCTCTCCTTGACTATCGTCATCTCCTTGACCTGGATGAAATCAGCCTGCAGGCTCTTCACCCCGGCATTTGCAGAATTGATGGCAGCGACTGCCTTCTGGGTCTCCGCTCCGGAAAGCAGCTTCAAATCCTGCGCGGAAGCGAATCCCACGGCGGAAAGCCACAGGACTGACAAGGCAAGGATATTCCTCAATCTTCCCATATTCCTTCTATCTAGCGATCAGTACGCACCCGGACATAATCAGGAAAACTCCTATCCATCTTGTCGCAGGGATGCTCTCATGGAATATGAATATTGCAGCAAGCATGCCAAAGACATAGCTGAGGCTTATCATCGGATATGCCATACTGAAAGGGAACTTCTTGAGGATATACATCCAGAGCACGGTGCCGGCGGCATAGCATATTCCGCAGCCCAGGAACCACCAATTGACCAGCAGCCGCCCGAAGAATCTCCAGGTCCACTCGAACTTCCCCATCTGCTCGAGGGCGAATTTAAGCAATACCTGGCCTCCGGACAGGAGCAGGCTCTGCAACACAGCCAAAGAAATGAGTCTCCACATAGCTGCCTAAACTATTTTCAAGAATACAAATCCGGCATTGCTGCCGCTCTCATTGACCACAAGTACGCTGGAATACCTGCCGGCCGCAATCATCTCCGCAGCCGCATATACTGCCAGGCCCGATGCCGAGCCACACCTTCCGAACAAGCTGAAGGTCACGTCGTTGCGCATTACATATTCCGCACGGTATCCGGCGACGGCTTCTTCGACCGCTTCAGGACGGGACAATATACGTACATCCGAAACCTCGCACAGGGCATCAGGGACACCGTCACCCGCGGCAAGCAACATCGCCACAGAACCTTCCGATAACGGATATCCTGCAGACTCGTTCGCTTCCATCAACCGAGCTACGTTATCCGTAATCTCATCGTGGACACCTGCCAGCACATTCTCCGCTCCTCCGCACTCCAACTGCAAGACCGCATCCAGGAGGGTGCTCTCGAAGGAAACTCCGTCCTGGGAATAGGTACAATTGTACCCGTGACATCCGAGGGTTATCGCGACCATCGAACCGATTGTGTTGTGGGTGGACTGCATAAATGCCGTCGGAGACAAAGTCTCCTCTCCTCCACGGCACAGGGGATCCAGAAACCTCTCCGTATTCTCGATGCACCCGAAAGCGGTCCCGGTAATAATGGCATCGGGACATTCCACTCCGCTGGCTTCCAAGACTTTCCGTGAAGTCACCATCGCCCTCTTGAACATCAGTCCCATCCTCCTTGCCTGCATAGGACTGAAGAACTGCTTGTAATCCGGATCGATGCAATGCAGGAAGGAACCGGACAGCTGTCTAGGATGCAGCATCCAATCCTCGCACAGAGGCTCCTGAACGGAAATCTGGGCAGCCGCCCTGATGTAAACCTTCCTATTCATAGTCCCTGGCGTTTGAAATCAACAAGGAGGAATCGTTGCCTCCGAAGGCGAAGGAATTGCACAGGACGTGCTGCAGGAATACCTTGCTCCTGCTCTCGGCCTCAGGCTTTATGCAACCTTCCGACGGCTCCTTCCAACCCAGGTTGGCCGGAATGAAACCATATTCCATAGCGAGCAGGCAGATGACCGTCTCGATACCTCCGGAAGCGCTCGTAGTATGGCCTGTGAAGGATTTCGTGGATGACACCGGAGGAACGCAGCCGCCGAAAAGCCTGGTCATCGCTTTGCTTTCACTTTCGTCGTTGTTTACCGTTCCTGTTCCGTGTGCATTGATATAATCGATGTCCTCAGGACGGAGTCCCGCCATACCAAGGGCTTTGGTCATAGCGAGGAACGCCCCTTCCCCATCCGGAGACGAAGCCGTCTGGTGGAATGCGTCGCAGGCATTGCCCCATCCATTCAGCCATCCGAGCGCTTTGACGCCCCGTGAAGATGCGTGGGCAGCGCTTTCCAGCACTATGAAACCGGCTCCTTCGCCGAGGTTCAAACCTGCCCTGGAGGCATCGAAAGGCCTGCAAGGCTCCTTGTCCAGGATCATCAGGGAATCGAATCCAGCAGTATGGTACCGGGTCAGGCATTCGCTCCCTCCTGCGACAACCACGGCGAACCGTCCGCTTCTTATCAGGTTGGCACCGAATATGATCGAGTTGGCGGCCGAAGAACAGGCGGTGGAAGTCGTAGTCAGCGAACCGAAGCCGCCGAAATATGCAGCGATACGGTCCGTGCTGCTACCACAGGAATGGAGACGGAATAACTCGGGATGACTTCCTTCCAGCATTTCCAGATAGTGCTCCTCGGTAATGTCCATTCCTCCCACAGTAGTGCCGCTGACCAATGCAGCCGCACCCGTATCGGCGATGCCGGCCTCTTGCAGGGCTTCCTTGACGGCCAATATGCCAAGAAGGGAGCTTCTGGCGACGGTCTCTTCTACGGGAATTCCCAGGATTGTCTTCATCTGTAAGTCGGAAAGGCCGACCTTCCCGCCAGGAAGGCCGCTCCTCCTTGCGAGGAGGGAACGCAGAGTCTCATCCTTCCCGACGCCAATCGCGGAAACGATGCCTGCACCCGTTATGACAATCCCTCCGGCCATATAAAGTCCTTATTTAACGCGGTTTGCAGCCACGTATCCTGCCATTGTCCTGACAGACTGGAATATTTCCTTACCCTCCGCCGGACTTTTCAGCTTGATGCCGTAATTCTTCTCCAGAAGCAGCATCAGTTCAAGAGCGTCGATGGAATCTAGGCCGAGGCCGTCCTTGAACAGAGGAGCATCCTCGTCGATGTCTTCCGGGGTCATATCCTCGAGCTTGAGAGCTTCGAGGATCTTGTTCTTCAATTCGAGAATGAGTTCTTCCATATCCATTGGTTTTTGAATATACACTTATTTTTCCAAAATGAACAAATCCGCCTCATAATGCTCCGGGTCGGGGCATTCCAGCCATCCTGCCAGAACCGAGGTAACGGCCGGATCCAGGAAAGAAAGGGCTGCGGTACGGACAATCAGGTCATCGTCCCTCTTCTCCGTCACGTAGAACGAAGTCTCACCGTAGTACTTGTTCCTGATGGCTATCTCTCCCGTAACTATATTCGGAAGGGTATATACGAATACAGCCGGGCTAGGATAGTAATCCTCCGGGTCCCGGATGGTTTTCTGGTATTCGGAGTCATCGGCCAGCGAAGCGCTCCGGTTGAACAGGACGATAGCCCTGTCTTCACAGTCATACTTTCTCGGATTCTCTTGATTCAGAAGCATTTCCGAAGCAATGAATCCTAACCTGCACAAAGGATCCATCTTGAAGAACTTCGGATAGTTCCCAACGTGGGTCCTGTACAGTTCGACCAGCTTTCCTGCTCCCTCGGCCCCGAAGCTCAGTTTGGTTTCCAGCACTTTCTTCATCTCCCACCTCCTTTCCTGAACAAAGCCGCTGCATTGCATCCTCCGAAACCCGAAAGCAACTTGACGAAGGCATTCCTGTCTGTCTTACGCGGCTCTGGGCTCATATCGACCGGACAGGAAACCCCGTTCCGGGAATATCCCCTCGTACCGAGAATCGTCCCGTCATCGATCGAAGCCATCGAGAGTATTGTTTCGAGTATCCCTGCAGCACCCATCGTGTGCCCGTAATATCCCTTGAGACTGTTGACAGGAACACTTCCGAGACCCGCCCTGTCAAGAGCGATGGATTCCATCTCGTCGTTGTAGGCAGTCGATGTCCCGTGAACCGAGACCAATGCCAGTTCATCGGACGGGGAGTCACCCAATGCGGTCCTGAGCGCCCTGAAACTGCCATCTCCGGTCCTGGATGGGCCGGAAATATGGTTCGCATCGTTGCGTATCGCACCGCGGAGAAGGCACCAGTCACCCTCTTCCGGCACTTTCCTGCCATATATGACGGTGGCTGCTGCTTCTCCGAGATTAAGTCCTTTGCGATCAGCATCGAACGGTCTGCAAGCCTCGTCAGAGAGAGCTTTGAACGACTGGAATCCGGAAATGATGAACCTGGACTGCACATCGGAGCCTGTCACCACGACCGTATCGTATTTCCCGTCCATCAGTTCCCTCATAGCGACTATCTGAGCACAAAGCCCGGAAATGCATGCGTTGGAAACCACCAGAGGTGTCACCTTATTGCCAAAGAACGAAGCTATCTTGGATGCAGATACTCCGAGTCTCTCGTTTTCAACAGGTCCGTCAGGATCTTCCAACAGTTCCACATTGCCTTTGGTCGAAGAGATTACGAACAGCACCCTATCGGAAGCCGGATCCAGATCCGTCTGCGCCAAAGCCTTGGCCACCGACAGGATGATCCTCCTTTCGAACCTGGTATATTCATTCCCGATTCCGAAGGAAGAATATTCCTCCGACAAGGAAGATTCGTCTATTAACGATGCGAAAAAGGCCTCCGGGAGTTCCCTGGTGGCAGGATAATGCCTTAGCGCGGATCTTCCTTCCAAAACTGCCCGGTAATTCGCTTCAGTGGTGGTCCCGAGCGGAGAGACGATGTTGTCCGCGATCTTGACCACAGCCTCCGGAACCTCCACGGTCCGAGATTCGTCCAGGGCGATGGTCATCGATCCTTCCGCAATCCTCCCAGTATCAGAGCAAACCTCGGCGGACACCACCAGGATGGTTCCGAACTCGCTCGTGACGTCTATAGTCGTAACCAAAGTCTCGCCGTAGCGAGGACTCCTGGATATCCTGAAATCGTTGACAGCACATACATAGCCGATATTCACCGGCTTGTGGAGGATGTACTTGTTGATGAATCCGATCCTGGCCGCACAGGTCTGGGCGACGTTTTCGATGAGACCCTCCCTCAGCAGTCCACCGTCCTGTATGAAGACGTTATCGCCTGACACGTCGAATTCAGTGACTGTCCTCACATAATCGAAGGATATCAGCCTGGAGACCATCACGAAGGGCACCCTCTGTGGAAGGATGCCGCCGATTTCCACCTTGGAGAAATCGAATGCCCTAAGTTCTTCGTCAGTCATTCCAGAATTCATAGAAGTTGAACCATTGGTCAGGGTACATACGTATCACCGAATCCACCCTCGAGGCATATTCCTGAGCCATCTTGACCGCGCGTGCATCCCTGTCAAGTCCATCCAGGCCGTTATCCAGCCTGTAGAGAAGCGCCTTGTACTTCTTGTAACCGATCCTCATCACGAAGACGGCTATCGCAGGAACCTTCCTCATCGCGGCCAGGATGAAAGGACCGAGCGGGAGCTCCGCAGCAGCATCCAGTATCCTTACTTCAGCCACCTTGTTGGAGCCGAACACGCGGTCTCCGTGGATATTCACTATCTCTCCGTCAGCCAACGCATTGTTCAGTGCGACCAAATGCGACATATCGTCGGAAATGGGAATGAGCCTGATATTGTTCGGCCCAAGCATCTTGTTCCTGTTTTCCGTCACGGTCCTGGCTTCTTCTCCGAATACCAGGGCGTTGATCGGCTTCCCCGCCTTGAGCACATACCCCGCCATCTCGTCGCTGCCGATGTGCGAACTTACCTGCAGGAAGCCCTCCGGCCTGCCGCAAAGTTCCTCATAGACAGGCATTTCCGGCACCTCTACGCGGAATTTTTTACCGGCATAGGCGCCAAAACGGTCGATTATCACCTTGCCGAAAGAAACGTGGTTGAGCCAAACGTGGAAGAATGCCTTTGCAGGACCGTAGCCGTGACGCTTCCTGAAATAGTGGTAATCTGCAATGTAAGCCTTGTGGTTCACGACCATATAGACAGGAACAGCAAGATGCATAAAGAAATACATCAGCCACAGCGGGACGACCTTCATCATCCCGATCAAGGCACGGTGCATCCAGGACGTTCCGTCCGTTCCGCCTTGCCATTTCCTGCCTTCTTCCGCCATCCTATTCGGTCTTTGCCTGGATGAATGCGTAGAGGTCCGCCAGAGTAGCCAGCTTCGCGAGTTCCTCAGACTTTACCTTGACTCCGAATTCCTTGTCTATCAAGACAATGATATCTACGATGTCGAGGCTGTCGATACCCAGGTCCTTCTTAAGGGAGGCTCCTTCCTCGAGCAGGGATTCCTCGATTTCGAATTCTTCAACCAGGAATCCGTTGACCTTTGTGATAATTGCTTCCTTGTCCATATGCTATTGTTTATCTTTTCTTGCAGACCAATATGTTATGCCCCTGGCCTATGCCGTCGATGATGGTTTCGACCTCCATCCCGGCCTTCCCGATCAGGGATATCAGATCTTCCGAATAATACATCTTGCTGTTGCCGTTGGCCATTGCCGTGAAATACAGGCTCGTCATCGTAAGGCAGAATGCAGCCGGCTCGAAACGCTGGCGGTTCCAGAGCAATTCCATTATACAGAGCCTTGAATCCGGGCCGAGGATATCGGCCGCCCTCTTCAGGATGCTGAGAATCTCTTCCTCCGAGAAACAATCCAGGAACTGGCTCATCCAGATGACGTCATATTCCTTGTCGCGAGGGAACGCGGCCGAAGGATCCAGCATATCGATTCCGCAACCTTCTATCCTTTCCGCCCCCGGCTTGCCGGCGGTAGCCTTCTTCATAAGCTCTATTTGCTGCGGTAGGTCCAGGATAGTCACGTGTACATCCGGGTCGTGTCCTACGCACTGCAAGGCCCATTTGCCCGTGTTCCCTCCAACATCCAGGAGATTCTTCACCGGGCGGTCGAAAATGACCTCCAATGCCTTCGAGAAGGAATGGTCGGAATAGAAGTGGTCGAAAGCGAACCAGCTCTTGCGAACCTGCTCCGGAAGGCTTGAGAGGCCTTCGTAAATGGTTTTCCAGTCTCCGAAATGCTCAAGTCCGGCAGGACGGTGCTCCTTGAACGACTCGTCCAGGCGGAAAAAGCCTTCGTAATTGACATCGTGGTTGAAATCCATATTCACCTTGTTCGCTTCATCGGTGAGCAGGAACCAACCAACTTTGGAAAGGGTGAACCTGTCGGTCTCCGGATCCACCAGGATCGTACCGATGCAAAGACTCGCCTCCATCAGGCATTTGACGGTATAGCCGTCAAGCCCGGTCGCCGAAGCTACCTCTTCCATCGTAAGGCCGTCATTGCTGTCCCTTATCGCATCCAGGATACCGTATTTGACCATCAGGCGGGAGGCCTGGAAGACTATCGGGCCGAAAGCTATCATCTCCGCGAATCTCTGAGCCTCGCGGGCACTGTACTGATCGGCGGTATACCTTTTCTCTAATTCCGGAAATAGCTTCATATCAATCACTTAAGTTTCAAGGGATTGCTCCTCAGATATTCTTCGACCTGAGCGATCTCTTCATAGAACGGAGTATCTTCGACGAACACCGGAACGATGGCCCGGATATCCGAATATGTTTTCCTGGAGACCGGAGCCAGCCTGTCTGCGATCCCGAGGCAGTCCACGGCCTGGGCCAGGGCGATGTACTGGATGGCGAACACCTGGTAGGCATTGTCCAGGACTCTCTTGGTCAGCAATGCCGTGTTGGTGCCCATACTGACGATATCCTGGTTGTCGTTGTTGTTCGGGATACTGTGGACGTAATTCGGCATAGCGAGCGTCTGGCATTCCGCAGTAGTCGAAGTAGCCGTGAACTGGCAGGCCTGCATACCGTAATTCAGGCCGAGGGTACCCATATTCAGGAACGGAGGAAGGATGCCGTTGATGCGGTCGTGGAACAGGTAGTTCAGCTGCCTTTCCGCGGTCATCACCATCCTAACGGTGGCTATCTTCACCTTGTCCTCTTCGAGGGATATGTAGTCCCCGTGGAAATTCCCGCCGTGGAATACATTCCTTGCCACAGGATCCACGATAGGATTGTCACAGGCTGAATTCAATTCCTCCTCCAGCACCCTGCGTGCATTGGCGAAGGTCTCATAAACCGGACCGAGGATCTGAGGTGTGCAGCGCAGGGAATAATATGCCTGGACCTTGTGCTCGAAGGTCTTGCTGCCTGAATGGCCGTTGTCATAAAGCTCGTGCTCGCGCTTCTGCAGGCAGCCGCTCCCTTTGGACAGTTCACGCATACGCCTGGCAATAACCTGCTGTCCTCCGTGCCTGCGGACTGAATTCAGTTCGTCGCTCATTAGGTCGTCGAATGAAGACGCTATCTCGTTCATCATCACGGATGCGAGCGTGGCCCAGTCCAGCAGCCTTTCGGCATATATCTGGTTCACGGCGCCGATACCGGTCATAAACGATGTCCCGTTGGATATGGACAAGCCTTCGCGGATATGGATCTTGAAAGGTTCCAGGCCGTTCTCCCTAAGCACTTCGGCGGAAGGCCGCCATTCTCCTTTGTAATGGACCTTACCCTCCCCGATCATCGTCAGAGCCATATGGGCAAGCTGCACGAGATCACCGCTGGCTCCCACGCTTCCGTGCTGTGGAATATAAGGGATTATGTCGGCATTGATCATCCCTACCAGCAGTTCCACCAAGTCCGGATGGACTCCCGACCTGGCCTGGAGGAAGGTCCCCAGCCTGGCAATCATCGAGGCCTTTACATATATGTCCTCAAGCGGTTCTCCCGCTCCGGTGGAATGGCTCCTGATTATGTTGTACTGCAGGTCGGTAAGATACTTGTCATCTACCCTCCACTGAGCCATCGGGCCGAAACCCGTATTGATGCCGTATATTACCTTTTCCGACTCAAATTCCTTGAGAAACTCATAGCACTGCCTGACTTCCTCCATCGGAAGCCCCACGATATCAATCTTTTTCCTCCCCAGGAGCAGATCTTCCACTCCCTCAAGGCTGAATTCAAAACGCTCTTTCATCAAAAACCCTCGAGATTAATCTTACAAAGATACTGAATTCAAAAGACTAAAAAAAGGGCAGAACTTGATATGAGTCCCGCCCTTGAAATGTTGAGATAACTCTTAGAATGCGTACCTTACGCCGATACCCATAGTGAAGGGACCGTTGTCACGGACTTTGCCGTCACCGAACATCAGTCGCGGACGGAAGTCCACGGAGAGGCTGAGAGGGAAATCGAAGGTATATTCAAGTCCCACGTTGCCTAATACACCGACATAGACCACGTTTTCCTCAGCAGCGTTCTCCCAAACGGCTACGCTGGCTCCGGGGCCGCAATAGAATCCCCAGCTTCCGGAAGGAGTCCAGTCCGGCTGGGCTATCATAAAGTTGTAGATACCGTCCACGTGGAAGGCATTGGTGCTGAAACCATCGTCAAGACCAAGCTCGAACTCGAGGAAATGAGGGCCCCCGAATACATAATTCTCGTAGCTCACATCGACTCCATAGTTGCCGATACGTCCACCGAGAGACTTAGGCTGTGCACCTGCAAGGGCTGCGAAAACCAATGTCGCAGCAATGATAAGCAATGTCTTTTTCATAATTGCGTAAAGATTTTATTCACGTTAAACAAGTCCCGAGAATCCCATAAACGCCATCGCAAGGATGCCGCAGGTAATCAGGGCGATAGGAATGCCCCTGAATTGCTTTGGGACATCGTTGAGTTCAAGGTGCTCCCTCAATCCTGCAAAGAGGATCAGAGCCATACCGTAACCGACTGCAGTGGCGAAAGCATAGACTACCGATTCTCCGAGGTTGAGCATATGGGCAGCACCACCACCGAAAGTGAATTCCTTGGTGACGACGCTCAAGGCCACACCGAGGACAGCACAGTTCGTGGTAATCAGAGGAAGGAATATTCCGAGGGCCTGGTAGAGGGAAGGGCTGATCTTCTTGAGCACGATCTCCACCATCTGGACCAGGGTGGCAATCACCAGGATGAATGCTATGGTCTGCAGGAAGGTCAGGCCGAACGGTACGAGGAGATACTTGTTGATAAGGTAAGTCACCAAAGTCGCAAAGGTAATCACGAACACCACCGCACCGGACATTCCAGTGGCCGTGGAAAGTTTGTTCGAAACACCCAGGAACGGACAAGTACCCAGGAATTGCGCCAACATCACATTGTTGACGAATATTGCCGAGATTATGATGAGGAAATATTCCATAACTTAGTTCTTTTTTGCGATTTTGTTGAAGAGTACCATCAGGTATCCCAAGGCGATGAAGGCACCGGGAGCCATAATGAACACGAGGAGACCGTCGCCTGAGATGAACTTCCAGCCGAAGATGGAACCGCTTCCGAGGATCTCCCTCACCATACCGAGCACGGTCAGGGCCATCGTGAAACCGAAGCCGATCCCGAGGCCGTCGAGCGCGGAATCAACTATTCCGTTCTTGCTTGCGAAAGCCTCCGCCCTACCGAGAACGATGCAGTTGACCACGATCAGGGGGATGAAAAGACCGAGGGTCTTGTACATATCCGGCGTATATGCCTGCATCGCGAACTGAAGGATAGTTACGAACGTAGCGATGACCACGATATATACCGGGATATGGACCTTGTCAGGAACCACAGGTGCGATAGCGGAAATCACTATGTTCGAAAGCACTAGCACGAAAAGCGTAGCAAGACCCATACTCAAGCCATTTATCGCCGAAGTGGTGGTGGCAAGGGTAGGACACATTCCAAGGAGAAGGACGAAAGTAGGATTCTCCTTGAAGAAACCTTTAGTGAAGATATCAAGTTTTCTCTTGCTCATAGCCTATTCTCCTTTGATTGTTTTGAATGCCTCGACAGCGTTCTTGACCGCCAGAGAATATGCCCTGGAAGTGATCGTGGACGCCGTGATCGCATCTACATCACCTCCGTCCTTCTTGACGGTGAGGATCTTCTGCGAAGGATCGAAGCCCTTGAACTGGTTCATAAAGTGCTCGTCCTCGGTGCACTTGGCACCGAGTCCCGGAGTCTCCGTGTGCGACAGTACGGAAGTGTTGTACACCTTCCCGTCCGGAGTCAGGCCGACCATCACGGTCAAAGGGCCGCCGAAGCCCGCGGTCGTGGACTTGATAGCATAAGCAGCAGGAGTACCGTCAGATGATTTGCTGACATAATACTCCGAAGCCTGTCCGCCGACCTCTACAGGAACGGCTTCGGACAGTTCCCCGCCCTCAGGCAGGACTGCGTTGACAGAAGCCCTGAGGATGTCAGCGTTCGTCTTGGCGATAGGCTCAGCCGTAAGGGCGTACATTCCTCCAAGGAGCGCTGAACAAACCAGGCATACCAAGGTAAGGCACAGGGCCATATTCAGAAGATTGGATTTTGCTGCCATATCCTATGCCCTCCCGTATTTTTTCTGATGGAACCACTTGTTCAGGAGCGGGACCACCGAATTCATTATAAGTATAGCGAAGCTCACTCCTTCGGGATATGAGCCGAAATACCTGATCATCAATGTAATGAAACCGATTCCTAAACCGAATATGATGCCTCCCTTCGTGGTCATTGGTGATGTCACGTAATCGGTAGCCATAAAGCAGGAACCTAGGATGAGACCACCGGTGAGAAGGTTGAAGAGAGGATCGGTGAACTGCATCGGGTTTGCAAGCCAGAAGATTGCCGAGACGGCAGCCACGGTGCCGAGGATCGAAAGGGTGATCCAAGGCTTGATCACCTTCCGGACAAGGAGATAGACGAATCCCACGAGGAGGGCGATCGCACAGGCTTCTCCAGCCGATCCACCGATGTTGGCGAACAGCATCTGGGAATATGAATACCCGTGGCCGGCCATCAGCTCAGGAACGGAAGCGCCCTGCATCAAGCCTTCCTTGATGACACCGAGCGGAGTCGCACCGGTAACGGCATCGACGCCGAACAGTCCCTGAGGCTGTACCCAGTGGGTCATATATGTCGGGAAGGAAATGAGCAGGAAAACACGGCCTACGAGAGCAGGATTGAATACATTCTGTCCCAGACCTCCGAAAGTCATCTTCGCGACTCCGATAGCCACGATCGCGCCGATCAGGACCACCCACCACGGTGTTGTGGAAGGCAGGTTGAGCGCGAGCAGGAGACCTGTGACAGCAGCTGACCAGTCCCCTATCGTACAAGGCTTGCGAAGCAGGTATTTAGTCACAGACCACTCGATCAGTATGCACGAGAGCACGCTCACTGCAAGCACCAGCAGTTCCTTCCAGCCATAGAACACGACCGATACGATCACCGCCGGCAGCAACGCGATCACGACATCGCGCATCAGGACCGCCGTCGTGGTCTTGGAATGCAGGTGAGGATTCGGTGAAACCAATATTTTGTCCATACGCTATTATTTTTTTGCTCTTGCCCTCATTATTCCCATTACCTGGCCCCTTGCCTGGCTTACTATGTCCAGAAGCGGGATACCCGCAGGACAAGAATACAGGCAGCAGCCGCACATTATGCAGTCCTGGGCCGCATTGGCCTCAAGGGCATCCATATCCCCGGCTTTGTAAAGGCGCCTGAGCAGGAACGGTTCGAGTCCCATAGGACAGGCCTCGGAACACTTTCCGCAACGGATACAGCTGCTCTCAGGCATCCTCTTGGTCTGCTCCCTTGTGAGGAAAAGCAGTCCGCCGGTACCCTTCAGGGTCGCAGCATCCAGGTTGGCGACAGCCTTGCCCATCATTGGGCCTCCGCTGATCACCTTGGCGGCATCCTCAGGAACTCCTCCGAGATAGTCTATGATGTACTTCAAAGGAGTTCCGACCCTTACCATCAGGTTGGCCTGCTTCGGGAAGCATTCTCCGGTCACCGTGACCGAATTCTCCACCAGAGGCTTGTTCTTCTGGACGGCCTCATAGACGGCAAGTGCGGTGCATACATTGTCCACGACGGCTCCCACGTCTATAGGCAGGCAACCGGAAGGCACCTGGCGGTGCATCACGGCATCGATCAGCTGTTTCTCTCCCCCTTCCGGATATTTCTTCATAAGAGGAAGCACTTCGATTCCCTGGTATTTCCCACCCTTCGCCTTGAAGGAAGAAACTATCCCGGAAATATGCTCGATCGCTTCAGGTTTGTTGTCCTCGATAGCTATGGTAGCCTTGTCCACTCCCAGAGCCTGCATCAACAGCGCGGTTCCTACGACCACCTGCTCCCCTTTCTCCAAAAGGGTACGGAAGTCTGAAGTAAGATACGGCTCGCACTCGCAACCGTTGATGATAAGCATCTCGCACTTCTTTCCCGGAGGAAGGCTGAGCTTCACGTGGGTCGGGAAAGTGGCACCTCCGAGACCGACGACTCCGCCCAGCTTGACCTTTTCTATGATCGCCTTAGGGTCTTCAGGAATATCAGTAACGAGGGTGTCCGAAAGGTCGATGCCTTCCTTCCACTCGTCACCTTCTACTTCGATTTCAACTACGGTCTGGATGTTGCCGGACAGATCCTGGCGAGGTCCGATGCTCTTTACGGTACCCGATACCGAGGAGTGGATATAAGCCGACATAAAGGCACCAGGCTCAGCGATCACATCACCGGCTTTCACCTTGTCGCCCGGAACCACCACCGGATTTGCAGGAGCACCGATATGCTGAGCCACAGCAATATATACAGTAGGAGCTATCGGGAGAGCTTCAATCTTGCAGTCACGGGAGATCTTTGCATCCGACGGATGTACGCCTCCTATGGAGAATGTTCTTCTAGCCATTGCTTTCCTCCTTCTTTACTTCTGGTTTTGCCGCAGCAGCAGCTTCACGCTCCTTCTTCTGACGCTCAAGCACACGGGCCTTGACAGCTTCCTTGTCCAGAGGCTTAGGGAAATTGATGCCGTGGATAGCTCCGGTCGGGCACATCGCCTCACATTCGCGGCAGAGCTTGCACTTCGTATAGTCTATGTAGGCTACATTGTTCTCGACCACGATGGCATCGTGTGTACAGGCCTTGGCGCAGATACCGCAGCCGATGCACGCAGCAGAACAAGCCTTCTTGGCCGCTGGCCCCTTGTCCTTGTTTACGCAGCTGACATACATCCTCATACTGCGAGGTCCCTTGTTTCTCAGCTCGATGATTCCCTTAGGGCAAGCCTTTACACAGGAGCCGCAGGCGGTACACTTGGATTCGTCGACTACCGGAAGACCGGTTTCGGGATCCATACTGATAGCGTCGAACTTACAGGCGCCGACACAATCTCCGCAGTTCAGGCAACCGAAGGAACACAAGGTGTCTCCGGAATAGAGGGACGCCTTGACCTTGCAGGACAAGGAACCGTCATATTCGTTGATCCTCGGCCTGTTGGCGCAAGTGCCGTTGCAGCGAACGACAGCCACCATAGGGGCTTTCTCCTTGATTTCGAAACCAAGGATGGCAGCCACCTGCTTCATCGTTTCATTCCCTCCTACCGGACAGAAATGGTTGTCCAGGTCGGAAGCCTTCACCGCCGATTCAGCGAAGGCGTGACAGCCGGCGAAGCCGCATCCTCCGCAGTTCGCCCCAGGCATTGCTTTCTCAACCTGCTCGATGCGGGGATCCTCGACGACCTTGAAGCGCTGCGCGACAAGGAAGAGGGTCAGCGCAAGCAGCAGGCCGAGACCTGAGATGATTGCGATGGTCCAAATGATAGTAGTTGACATAGAGTATTGAAATAAAATTATTTCTTGATATAGAACCCATATCCCTCAGCGAGTTTGTCGCGGAAGAGATAGAGGACCAGATAGTACAAGGCGATACCCCCGACCGACAATAAGCCGACAGCGAGCTCTCCAAGCCCTACATTCGACAAAGATAATATTAAAATAAGTAAAAACATCACAGGGATGACATAAGAAAAGAGGACTGCCTTGAGCCCGGACTTCCTGGCAAGGCAGACTTCCACTTCCTGACCTGTGACGTATGTCTCTCCCTCTGCGAGGGGAACTTCTATGATCTTCCTGCTGGATTCAGCCATAGTACAGAGCCCTGCCGCGTGGCACGCAGCGCAGGCAGATTCGGACACTATTTCCACGGAGACTATCCCCCCGCTGCATCCGGTCACCGTACCCTTGTGGGAAATCACTTCAGCCATCAGTCCTCAACGATGGATGTAAGCGGATGGCGGATCACGCTGGTGGAATACAGGCGGCCACGGACCTCACCCAGCTTCAGCGGAGCCACGAAATATACAGGAATCTTGTTCGCATCATCGGTGAACCAGGCATAAAGCTTGGAATCTCCGGAGAACACTTCACCCTTGACCACATCGAATCCGAACTTCAGGCATCTCACGGTTCCCATTCCCTTGACCTTGCGGTTCTCCTTGCCAAGATAGACGAAAGACAAGGTCCGAACGTGGCTGTCACAGGCGAAAGTCATCGGATACCTGCCTCCTACCTTGAGCTTGGACACGTCCATATTCCTCATCACGTAATACATAAGGGGAAGGTCGAAGGTGCAGTTGTCCATCGGAAGGGTGACGTTGAATTCTCCTTTCCGGGAATTGTTTATGGTGGCGTTTATCTGGTTGCCGGAATAGGTGTAAAGATTTGTGCACCAGTAATTTCCTTCTCGTGCATCCCTGGTGAACTTCACCGGCTTGAAACCATCGCAGGTGAACCAGGAATCCATATGCTCCCTGACCTTGAACACCTGTTCATATATCTTCTGGGTATTGCCCGAAAGGGAACCGTGATAGACTTTCTTGCCGTTCAGCCTCGTCGAATCCAGCTTGATGATGGCCTGGGCCACATCGGCGTTGACCAGACCCCACTTATAGTGGATCGTGAAAACCAACTTCTCTCCCCCCTTGAAAGCGAGATTCTCCTTATCCAATCTCACGGGGATGCACTTTTGTCCGTATGCAGGGATGGCAGCGGCGGAAAGCAGCACCAACAGGGCGGCAACAATGCCAGGAATATGTTTCAGGTTCATCAGAATTCGGAATTTTGGTCGAACTCACTGTTCATTGCAGATTCCGTGCCCATCGATTCGGCAACGGCGGCAAGGGAGTCTCCCGGCTCCACGAACCGCACCTGTTCGGACTTGAACAGCATATCGATATCGCAGACTTCTCCGTTACGGTGCTTCGCAATGATAATCTGGGTCGCTTCCTTACCCTCCGGGGACTCTCCGAGCCCGACATAATCCGGTCGGTGTATGAATATGACCATATCCGCATCCTGCTCGATGGATCCGGATTCACGGAGGTCGCTCAACTGCGGCTTGCCGCTTCCACCTGTCCTCTGGACTGCGTTCCTGGAAAGCTGCGACAGGGCTATGATCGGTATATTGAGTTCCTTGGCGGTTGCCTTGAGAGTCCTGGAAATGGCAGCTACCTCCTGCTCACGCAGACCGCGGAGCTCTACCGGCCCCTGCATCAGCTGCAGATAATCCACGATGACAAGGCGGACACCCTTGGACTTGACCAACCTCTTCACCTTCGTACGGAACTCCATAAGCGGGATGCTCGGTGTGTCATCGATGTACAAAGGAGCCTTGGACAAGGATGCAAGCTTGGTTTCCAGCTGCTGCCAGTCCCAAGGATCCAGTTTGGCACCTCCCTTGAGCTTCTCTGCCGGCAGTCCGGATTCGGTGGTCATAAGACGCATCACAAGCTGCAATGCGGACATTTCCAGCGAGAACACCGCCACCGGCATCTTATGGTCCACAGCAGCATTTCGGGCAAGGTTCAGGGCGAACGCCGTCTTTCCGACGGAAGGACGTGCAGCGAGTATGATCAGGTCGGAAGCCTGCCAGCCCATCGTGATGCGGTCCAGGGAAGGGAATCCGGACGGAACCCCGCTGAGTCCGGTGGTGTTCTGGTTCTTCTCGACCTCCTTCAAGGCGTCGTTAATGATGGAACCCACTTCCTGGACATCCTTCCGCAAGTTGTTCTGGATTGCATTGTAGACCTTGGTCTGGGCGTCGTCGATAAGCTGGTCCACAGTCACCGAGTCGTCGTAAGAATCCTTGAGGATCTGATACGAGGCCGTGATGAGGTCTCTCTGTATACTCTTCTGCTTGAGGATCTTGACGTAATATTCGATATGTGCTGCAGCACCGACCTTGTCGGAAAGTCCGGCAAGAGCCACAGGCCCTCCCACGGCTTCAAGGTTGCCCTTCTCGCGAAGCTTGGCACTCACCGTCACGATATCCACCGGGGTATGTCCGTTCACGAGTTCGGACATAGCCTCGTAGATCATCTTGTGGCGGGGATCGTAGAAACAGGATGGAGAAAGCTCTTCAAGCGCCATATCGACGGATGAAGGCTCGATCAGCATAGCTCCGAGGACAGCCTCTTCGACTTCAAGGGCTTGAGGCGGTTTGTTCCCGATCTCAAGCCCCAGAGTGTCAAGATTAACCGTCTGAGCCTTTTTCATTACTGTTCTGCGCTGAAGTCAGGGTTGACGATGATCCTTCCGCAGTGTTCGCAGATGATGAGCTTCTTGTTGGAAGCGATCTCGACGAGACGCTGAGGGGTAATCGTATTGAAACAACCTCCGCAGGAGTCGCCATTGTAGACGGAAACCACTGCGAGATGGTTGTGGACGCTCTTGCGGATACGGTCGTATGCGCTCATCGTCCTGGCATCGATCTTGGCTGCGCACTGCTCGCGCAAAGCCTTGAGCTCCTCTTCCTGCTTGGAAGTAGATTCGACGATCGTGGCAAGTTCTTCTTTCTTTGCCTTGAGGTCCTCGTTGCGGATGGCAAGGCGGTCTTTCAGATAATCGATCTCGTCCTTCTTCTCGGCGATAGCAGCCTTCGTGTCGCCAATCGTCTTGAGAGCGATCTGGCGGAGAAGACCCTGGTTCTCGATCTCCTTGTTGATGGAATCGTATTCGCGGCTGTTCGATATGTCGTTCAGCTGCTGCTGGTACTTCTCCATCTGGATGTCACAGTCCACGATGTTCTGCTTGTTGTCGGCAATCGTCTGGTTGTAAGCGTCGATTACGGCTGTGTCCTGGGCCTGACGGGCCTTGAGGTCGGCCAGCTCGTTCTCAAGAGCCTCGACTTCAGAAGGAAGCTCACCGCGGAGCTGCAGGATCTTGTCGATTTCCGAATCCGCCTGCTGGAGCTCGTAAAGGGTCTTGAGCTTTTCCTCGACGCTGATCTCGGAGTCTGCAAAATTCTTCTGCAGGGAAACGAAGGTTTCCCTCTGGTCTATAGGAGTTTCGACTTTCTTGATTTTCTTGGTTGCCATATCTAACTAAAAATAATGTACAGGGTTACTTGATCCCAGCCTCTCGCTGGTACGGATTGCAAAGGTAGGAAATTTTTTCCTTAACAGAGAAAATAATATGTCAACTATTTCCACTTCCCCCTCGAAATGGCCTATGTCAATGACCATAAAGCCTTTAGGAGTAAAAAAATGATGATAGGAAATATCCCCGCAGATGTATGCCTGGGCACCTGCCTGAAGTGCGTTCCCGATCAGGGAAGAGCCGCTCCCTCCGCACATCGCGACCCTCTTCACCGGAACTTCCGGCAAGCGGGAACAACGGACGACCGAGAGAGAAAAAGCAGATTTTACATAGTCGACGAACTCCATCGGGTCAAGGGGTCTCGGAAGATTGCCGACAGCTCCGAGGCCGGTACCGTCACCGTCCATATCGAGGACCTCGATGTCTTCGAGCCCGAGCCTCCTGGCCATTGCGCCGCTGACACCATCGAGAACCTTGTCCGCAGTGGTATGTGCGGCATACACAGCAATCCCGTTCCCAAGAGCCTTGATAACCGCCAGGCCGACGTTGTCGTCCGGGGAAATCTTCTTCAAGCCGCTGAATATCAACGGATGATGCGTGACTATCATATCAGCCCCGCAAGCTATGGCCTCGTCCACGAGCTCGGGAGTACAGTCGAATCCAAGAAGGATCCCGTGGACCTCCTGTTCCGGGGAACCGAGGACCAGCCCGCTGTTGTCCCAGTTCTCCTGGATTGAAAGCGGAGCGAACTCCTCGATCACCGAAGCGATATCCCTTACCCTCATAGCGACTTCCTTACTTCGACCAGCTGCTTGCGGATATCCTTCAGGCTGTCCAGGACCTTGACGCGTCCTTCAACCTTCCTGCGGTCCGCCGCCATCTTCTTGGAAGCGCCCTCGAGGGTCATTCCCTGCTCCTTGACCAGGAGATGGATCTGCTTGAGGCATTCCATATCCTCTGCAGTGAACAGTCGGTTACCCTTGGCGTTCCTCTTGGGGCTGATGTACTTCGGGAAAGAGTTCGACCAGAACCTCACCAGTGATGTGCTCTCTCCGAGGATTTCGGCTGCCTCGCCGATAGTGTAATATAATTTCTCCATAACCAGAATGTTGTATCAATCCAATGACTGGGCCGTGTTGGCCGACATAAAAAGCATCCCAACGTACTCCTCAGGTCCGGCCGAGGCGAAGAAGCAATGAAGCGGGTCCAGCCTGACGGTGTCCCTGAGCACCTCGTAATGGAGGTGGGGAGCGAAGGAATTGCCGGACATCCCGACGTGACCTATGAGCTTCCCCTTCTTTACCTTCTGGCCTGAGGAAACCTTGATGTCGTCAAGATGGGCATAACGGGTAATGTAGCCGTTGCCGTGGTCTATCGAGACCACGTTGCCCAGCCCCTTTCCGCTCTTGGCTACTTCCTTGACGGTCCCGTCGGCCGACGCGAACACTTCCGTCCCTTGCGGGGATATCATATCGAGTCCCGTATGCTGGGCGGAAACCTTGTAGAAGGGATTTATCTTCTCTCCGATGGAAGCCCCTGCCTTGGCGGAATTGAAAGACTCCAGCGGACTGGAGAGAGGAGGAAGCGACCCTGTTCCCTTTTCGAGAGCCTCGGCCACCTTCCTAAAATCTTCATCCACCCCGGCAGTCTTGTCCTTCAGGATATCCAGTTTCCTGGATACATATTCCACGATGTCACTGTCAGCTACAGAATCGATCCTGGCAAGCAAGTCCCCGGAATACGCCATCCCCAATTCGGGTGCATCAGCACTGAATATCTGACGGTAGATGTCATTGTCCTTGGCCTTCAGCCCTTCCAGCACATCGCTGACCAGTTCCTCCTTGCGGCTCATCTCCGAATACAGCTGCCTGTACATCTGGTTCTGGCGCTTGAGCTGACGCTCCGTGTCCGTATTCACCAGCAGAGCGAACAAGATGTAATATATGACCGAGATGGAAGCCGTGACCAGGAAGTACTTAAGCCCCTCGCGCAGGAAGTAACCTATCGAATGGGTGACCTTCCTGAACTCCATCTTGGTCTTGTCGAATATGTATTTGTCCGCCATCCTTCCCTCCTATCTGCTGGTGACTACGAACCTGCGCCTTGCAGGCAGGGTGCCGGTCTCGTCCTCGCGCTGGCGTACCATAGCCGAATATTCATTCTTGGACATCGACAGGTCGAGATAATTCATAGGATTGACCTTGTTGCCCTTGTAGATCACTTCGTAATGGAGATGGGGGCCGCTGGCCCTGCCCGACTTGCCCGACTCTGCGATACAGTCTCCTCTTTTGACCTTCATCCCTTCGGTAACGTTGACCGAATTGAGATGGGCGTACTTCGTCTCGTATCCGAAACCATGGTCTATGGTTATGCAATTGCCGTATCCGAAGAAATCGAAGTCCACGGTCTCGACCACACCGTCTCCGGTAGCGTAAATCGGATTGCCGATGTCCATAGCGAAATCCACCCCCGTGTGCATCTTGCTTTCTGTCGTGAAAGGATCGGACCTGTAGCCGAACGGGCTTGAGAGGTGGTATTTAGATGGATCCGGAACGATCGGCGGAATGGCCGGGATGCAGGAAACCATATCCCCGGCAGTCTTTGAAACTGAAGCTATCTCATCGAACGACTTGCTCTGGACCGTTGTCTGACGTGTCAGTCTGTCCAGCCTCAAAGCCGTGTTTTTCAAATAGTTGTCCTTCTCCAGGCCATCGAGGTACGAATACCTGTCCACCCCTCCTATGCCTGCGTTGCGGACCTCCGCCGGAATCTCGTTCATCCCGAATATGGACCTGTAGACATCTTCATCCCTCACGCGAAGCCCGTCCAGAATCTCCTGGTCCCGGTCCATCTTGTTGTTGAGCAGGTCCAGCCTGGCATCGAGACGGGCGTGCTCGGCTTTCAGGAACGCTGTCTTGGGCAGGTCCATCTTTAGCACAGACGTCACGAACCACATATAGAGGAAGGCGATCAGAAGACTCCCCGCCACAAGACAGAAAACCTTGAAAACTTTTGATTTCAAGGACACTTTCTTAATCTCGTACATCAATGTCTCGGGATTGAGGATATATCTTCTCATAACTTACAAATATACCGTTATTTTGCGATAAATCGCGAAAATTGTTATAATTTTGCCAATTCCGTGCCTTTCTGTAAGCACTGTTTTGGAATGAGCCGGCAAATATAGCAGAAAATATTGATATACAAATATGTACACCTCCAGAGAGATTAGAAAGCAATTCCTGGATTTCTTTGCATCCAAAGGGCACGCTGTCGTGCCTTCAGCTCCGATGGTCGTAAAGAACGATCCTACGCTAATGTTCACCAACGCTGGAATGAACCAGTTCAAGGATATATTCCTGGGCAACTCGGCTCCCAAGTCGAAGAGAGCCACCGACTCCCAGAAATGCTTGAGAGTCAGCGGAAAGCACAACGACCTCGAGGCTGTGGGACACGACGGAAGACATCATACGATGTTCGAGATGCTCGGCAACTGGAGCTTCGGAGATTATTTCAAGACCGAAGCCATCTCCTGGGCCTGGGAACTCCTCACCGAGGTATACAAGATCGACAAGTCCAAGCTCTATGCTACCGTGTTCGAGGGCAGCGCTGAAGACGGCACCACCCTGGACGTGGAAGCTATGGAGGCTTGGCGCAAGCTTATGCCGGAGGACCACATAGTTCTTGGAAACAAGCACGATAATTTCTGGGAAATGGGCGATACCGGCCCTTGCGGTCCGTGCAGCGAGATCCATATCGACCTGCGCCCCGACGATGAGATCGCCAGGGTTCCCGGCCGTGACCTGGTCAACACCGACGACGACCGCGTGATCGAGATCTGGAACCTGGTGTTCATGCAGTTCAACCGCAAGGCCGACGGCTCCCTGGAACCTCTTCCTGCCAAGAACATAGACACCGGAATGGGCTTCGAGCGCCTGTGCATGGTACTTCAGGGCAAGAGCAGCAACTACGAGACCGACGTGTTCTCCGGGATGATAAGGAAGATCGAGGAACTGTCCGGACATAGGTACGGCGAAGATGAGAAGACTTCAGTGGCTATGAGGGTCATCGCAGACCACATCAGGGCCATCGCCTTCTCGATCGCCGACGGTCAGCTCCCATCCAACGTCAAGGCAGGCTATGTCATCCGCAGGATCCTCCGCCGTGCAGTCCGCTACGGCTATACTTTCCTCGGGTTCGACGAGCCGTTCCTCTGCGCCCTGGTTCCACAGCTCGTCTCCGATATGGGAGAGGCCTATCCGGAACTGCCGAAGCAGCAGAAGCTTATCGAGAGCGTGATCCGGGAAGAAGAAATGTCCTTCCTCAGGACCCTGGACCGCGGAATCAGGCTTATGGACGAATATATTGCCAAGAACGCTGCGACCAAAGCCATCCCGGGAGTGGATGCCTTCGTCCTCTACGACACATACGGTTTCCCTGTCGACCTCACGCAGCTGATCGCTGCCGAGAACGGCTATTCCGTGGATATGGAAGGCTTCAACGCCGAACTCCTCAAGCAGAAGGAAAGGGCCCGCAACGCTACAGCCAACGAATTCGGGGACTGGACCATATTCCTCGAAGGCGAAGAAGCCGAGTTCCTCGGCTACGACTATACCGAGCTCGAAGGCTGCCGGCTCCTGAAGCAGCGCACCGTCAAGCAGAAGAACAAGACGATGTTCCAGCTGGTCTTCGACCGCACACCTTTCTATGCGGAGATGGGAGGCCAGGTCGGCGACACCGGAGAAATCATCTCGGAGAGCGGTGAGCATATCCGTATCCTCAACACAGTCAAGGAGAACAACCTTACGATCCACATCGCCGAGCGCATCCCTGCAGACTGCACCGAGAATTTCACTCTCAAGGTGGACGTCCAGCGTAGGAAGAGCATCGCAGCGAACCACACCGCCACCCACCTTCTTGATTACGCCCTCAGGACCGTCCTCGGAACCCACGTGGAGCAGAAAGGCTCATACGTGACCGGAGACTATTTCCGCTTCGACTTCTCCCACTTCGCAAAGGTGAGCGACGAAGAGATCAGGCAGGTGGAGCACCTTGTCAACAAGATGGTTCGCGAGGATTATCCTCTCCAGGAAAAGAGGGACGCCACGATGGAGGAGGCCAATGCGATGGGAGCCATCGCTTTGTTCGGTGAAAAGTACGGGGACAAGGTACGCGTCGTCAGGTTCGGCGACTCCGTCGAGCTTTGCGGTGGAACACACGCCGCCTCGACCGGCCGGATCGGTTTCTTCAAGATAGTTTCGGAATCCGCTATCGCTGCAGGTGTGCGCAGGATCGAGGCTGTGACCGGAGAGGCCGCCGAGAACCTTCTCGATTCAGTTTCAGACACTCTCAAGACTGTCAGGGCCGCCTTCAACAACGTTCCTGACGTGACCGGAGCAGTGGCCAAGCTCGTTGCCGAGAATGCCGAAGCCAGGAAGAAACTCGAGGAATTCGCCAAGGAAAAGGCTGCCTCGTTCGCAAAGGTCCTCGCATCTCGCGCTGAGAATATCAATGGAACGGATGTTGTTGTTTTCCGTTCGGACATCGACCCTGTGATGTTCAGGGAAGCTGCAGCAGTCCTCCAGAAGGAGGTGAGCAACTTCGCACTATGCGCTGCTTTCGCACACGAAGGCAAGCCGCAACTGCTGCTTATGTATTCCCAGGACCTTGTGGCCAGAGGCCGCAATGCTGCCGCAGACATACGTGAAGCGGCCAAGTCCATCCAGGGAGGCGGAGGAGGACAGCCGTTCCTCGCAACCGCCGGAGGGCGCAACGCCGAAGGTCTTGCCCAGGCCCTCGAAACAATGGTTGAAACAGCGACCAGGCAATAGCAGATGAAAAAGCTGGACAAGTTCATACTGACCTCTTTCATAGGACCGTTCTTTATGATCCTGTTGGTGGTCATATTCATCCTGATGATGCAATTCCTCTGGGTGTATATCGATGAGCTTGTCGGTAAAGGACTGGGTTTCAAGGTTATAGCCGAATTCTTGTTCTGGGGAGGCTGCACTGTCCTCCCTCTCGCCCTTCCTCTCGCCACCCTCCTCGCGTCGATGATGACCGTGGGTAATATGGGCGAGAACAACGAGCTTATAGCGCTCAAGTCGGCAGGTGTATCTGTACTGAGGGTAATGCTCCCGCTGATGATTGCGGCTTTCTTCATCAGCATCGGCACATTCTTCGTGATCAACAAGCTCGTTCCGGTGTCCTACAATGAGATATTCACCCTCAGGGACGACATCGGGAAGACCAAGGACGAGATCAAGGTACCTTCCGGTACTTTCTACGACGGCGTGGACGGCTACGTCCTGCGCGTCGGCAGCCAGTATTCCGACGGGCTGATGCGCGACGTGATGCTCTACGACCATACCGGGCGGGGCAACACGAGGCTCACCCTGGCTGATTCCGCGGTGATGAAGATGTCCAAGAACAAGGACTACATCACCATCAAGATGTACAACGGCACGAACTACCAGGAGACCAACAGCAAGAACTACCGCGACACTTCCCTCCAGCTCCAGATGATCGACTTCTCGAAACAGGAAATGGTCATCGCACTCGAGAACTACGCCTTCCAGAAATCCGACAGCGCCAGGTTCGGAGACCAGGTAAAGGCTCTTCCGCTGATGAGGCTGAGAGAGGACCGGGATTCACTGGAGGCCAAGAGGGATTCGACGAAGGCCGAACAGCTGATGAGCACCGCCGCCTCTCCACTGTTCCTCCTCCATAGCCAGCTGGACACCACGGCTTCCGGCATCACGTCCAATTTCAAGGATCCTGAATATCTGGAATTCAAGGATGACCAGACACGTGCAGACGCCCTGCAGGGTGCCGCGAATATGGCAATGCAGATGCAGGCCAACCTGGAGAACTACGAATTCGGTGCCTTCGACTATACGGTGCGCCTCAGGTGGACTCTCGTGGAATTCCTGCGACGCTACGGGCAGGCTCTAGCCTGTTTCATAATGTTCTTCATCGGAGCTCCTCTGGGAGCCCTGATCAGGAAGGGAGGCCTCGGAGTTTCCGCCATCGTGTCCGTCCTGTTCTTCGTCCTCTACTGGATCGTCGACATCACGGTCACCAAGCTTGCGAGGGATGGTTCCGTAGGAGCCATAGTCGGGGCCTTCGGGGCCCCTGCGGTGATGCTGCCGATCGGTATCTACCTTACCATAAAGGCTATCCACGACACCGACCTCTCGAACCTGGACTCCATCAAGAACTGGTGGAGGAGCTTCAAGAGCAAGGTGGTAGGATTGTTCAGGAAGACCAGGATCGTATATATGGGAACCCCGGAATTCGCCGTAGCTCCGCTCAAGGCGCTCCTGGAAAAGAAATACAATATCGTGGGTGTGGTCACCGTGGCAGACAAACCTTCCGGAAGGGGGCAGAACGTCAACGAGAGCGCCGTCAAGAAATTCGCGGTGGAAAACGGCCTGCCTATATTCCAACCTCTGAAACTGAAGGATCCGGAATTCCTCGACCAGCTCAGGGCGCTCAAGGCCGATATGTTCATCGTGGTCGCTTTCAGGATGCTGCCTGAAGAAGTGTGGGCTATGCCGAAGCTCGGCACATTCAACCTGCACGCCGCACTGCTCCCGCAGTATCGCGGAGCTGCTCCTATCAACTGGGCGGTGATCAATGGTGAAACCCGCACCGGTGCCACCACGTTTATGATCGACAAGAATATCGACACCGGAGGGATCATCCTACGCCAGAGCATAACGATCGGAGATTCCGACACTGCCGGAGATGTCCACGACAAGCTTATGGAAATCGGTGCCGAAATGGTCGTACAGACTGCACAGGGACTTATCGAGCACAATGTGGACACACGCGTCCAGAGAAGCTTCATCCAGGGTTACGAAGTACTGAGGCCTGCTCCGAAATTGACACGGGAGCTCTGTCACATAGACTGGAACGACTCCACGAAGCAGATTTACAACCTGATCAGAGGTCTCAGTCCATACCCTGCTGCGTTCACCCAGCTCGTAAAGGAGGGTTCGGCTCCGGTCCAGCTGAAGATTTATTCTGCAGAAGCCATCCATAACGGGGATGCCGCGGCAAACCGTCCCGGCACGATCCTGACCGACGGCAAGAGCTATATGCACATCACTACGGCCGACGGTGCGATCGCACTCAAGGAAGTCCAGATCGCCGGCAAGAAACGGATGGACATCAAGGCCTTCCTGATCGGCTTCCGCGAACCGGAGGAATATTCAGTCACTCCTGGCACATCAAAGGCTGAAATAGCCAAGACAAAAGTACAATGAGTTCCGTCGTCATCATAGCGGGAGGTGAATTCCCGAAGAAAGAGTATCCGAGGCAGATCCTCAGGGATGCGGATTCCATCATCTGCTGCGACGGGAACGCCCTGAAGGCCTTCCTGCGCAACCGGAAGGCCATATTCGGAGAAGACTTCCGCCAGCCGGATGCCGTGGTCGGGGACTTGGACAGTATGCCTGCCAAGCTTCTCGATGAATACGGCGACCTGCTCGTGCATATCGAAGAGCAGGACGACAACGACCTGGCCAAGGCTTTCCACTATGTCCTGGACCATATCCCAGGAGCAGCCCTGATCACCTTCCTGGCGATAACCGGCAAACGGGAAGACCACACCCTGGGCAACTTCGGCCAGCTTATGGAATTCGCCAGGCACCTGGAGAGCATCGGGTCTTCCATCAGCCTGCAGGCCGTCTCAGACTATTCAACTATGCTCCCGGTCACCGATTCTTGCGAACTGTTCGTAGGTGAAGGCCGCACCGTGTCCATCTTCTCTCCCGACAATTCATTGAATATAAAGTCGGAAGGCCTCGTATGGCAGACCGGTGGAGTTGTTTTCGACAATTGGTGGCAGGCCTCCCTCAACCGATCCGACGCCGACCTTGTACGTCTTCGCTTCTCACGCAAATCCATAGCCCTCGTCATCCTCGACTGACCTGTTGGCTCGTCCTCCCGTCATCACCGACATCCCGTCATCCCCGACCTGTTCGGGGATCCCTTACGTCAGTTGCTGCAACACCGGGCGCTTGCTGCTTCGCAGCCCTGTACGGGTAAATGCGCCCTAACGTTGCAGCCAACTGCCGCCAGCAACTGCCCGTCATTCCCGGCTTGCAATTAGTACCAGCATAACCGCTTATTTATTGGTGAATTATGCTAACTTTGTATGTATATACGATTAATTGATATCCAGATGCTAAAGAAAATCAGAGTCATCCTGGCAGCCTTGTTCTTCATCGCCATCACATTGCTGTTCCTGGACTTCACCGGGACGCTCCACGGATGGCTGGGCTGGCTAGCCAAGATCCAGTTCCTCCCTGCCGTCCTCGCCCTCAACGTCGCGGTTATCGTCGCCCTCCTGTTGCTGACCATCCTCTTCGGAAGGGTGTATTGCTCGGTGATATGCCCTCTGGGTGTATTCCAGGACGTAGTGGCAAACATCAGCAGGAAAGGCAAGAAAGGTAAGTATTCTTACTCCAAGGAAATCAAATGGCTCCGCTACGGAGTCTGGGTGCTGTTCGTCATAGCGATTGTGGCCGGAGTGAATGCCTTCGTTGCCCTGCTCGCACCGTACAGCGCCTGGGGAAGGATAGTCAACAATCTCCTTGCTCCGGTCTACCAGTGGGGCAACAACTTGCTGGCATACTTTGCAGAAAGGAAAGGCAGCTACACCTTCTACACGAAGGAGGTATGGCTCAAGAGCCTTCCTGTATTCCTGGTCGCCGTCGCGACCCTGGTTGCCCTGGTGATACTGGCCTGGAAGAACGGCAGGACATACTGCAATACCATCTGCCCTGTCGGAACTACCCTGAGCTTTTTCTCCCGGTTCGCTATGTTCCGTCCGGTCATCGATCCGGAGAAGTGCAAGGGATGCCACGGATGCGAGAAACACTGCAAGGCAGCCTGCATCGACAGTTCCAATAAGAAGATCGACTACAGCCGCTGTGTGGATTGTTTCAATTGCATTGACAGCTGCAAGTTCGGAGCTATAAAATATCGTTTCGCCTGGAACCGTCCGGCAACACCTGCGGAAGTTCCTGCGACCGATAAGGCTGTTGCGGACAAAACTGCCGTGGAAAACGGCAGAAGGGCATTCCTGATCGGTTCAGCCGTTGCCTTGACCGGATTTGGCCTGAAGGCACAGGAACTCTCTGAAGAGGCCGACACGACCGTACTCGAGAAGGAAAACGAAGGCGGATTCGCCACCATCATCCCGAAGAAGTCTCCTCGCCGCGACACTCCCCTGACTCCGTTCGGATCGGAAAGCATCAAGAAGTTCGGGAATCATTGCACGGCCTGCCAGCTCTGCGTTTCTGTATGCCCGAACAATGTTCTAAGGCCATCCAAGGACCCGTCCCGCTTTATGCAGCCGGAAATGTCCTTCGAGCGCGGATATTGCCGGCCGGAATGTGTAAAGTGCTCTGAAGTCTGTCCTACCGGAGCCATACTCAAGATCACTCCGGAGGAGAAGACAGCCTGGAAAGTGGGAACCGCTGCCGTCGACTACAGCCTCTGCATCGTGGCGGCCGGAGAAGTGGAAGAATGCGGCAACTGCGCCCGTCACTGCCCTGTCGGCGCCATCAAGATGGTCCGCAAGGACCCTGATGATGCCTCCGAGCATCCTGTCAGGATACCTACGGTCAACGAGGCGAAGTGCAGAGCGTGCGAGAATCTCTGCCCTGCCCGCCCGATAAGTGCTATCAAGGTAAATGGTTGCGAAATCCATCACACAGTTTAGAGAATAAGAGATGAAAAAGATAGACAGAAGAGAATTCCTCAAGAAGACCGGTGAAGGCGCCGCTGCCGTGGGCGCACTTGCCCTGGCGGCCTCCTGCGCTCCTAAGAAGACGGCTGAAAACATAGCTTCCGGGTCCGATGGAAAAGACCCGGACGTGCTTGAGACCGGAAAGATGGAGCTTCGGACCAATCCTGGCAACGGAGACAAGGTCTCCCTGCTTGGCTACGGCTGTATGCGCTTTACAATGAAAAAGGACGCCGACGGCAACGACATCATCGACCAGGATAACGTCAATGAACTCATAGACTACGCCCTCGCGCACGGAGTCAACTATTTCGACACGTCACCGGTTTATCTCCAGGGACAGTCGGAGGAAGCGGTGGGCATCGCCCTCTCAAGGCACCCCAGGAATGAATATTTCATCGCCACAAAGATGTCCAATTTCTGGAGCAACGACCGCAACGTGGCTATCAAGCTCTACCAGGACTCTTTCAAATCCCTCAAGACTGATTACATCGACTACTATCTGCTGCATTCCCTTGGAAGGGGCGGAGCAGAAGGATTCAAGCAGAGGTTCGAGGACAACGGGATAATGGAGTTTATTCTCAAGGAGCGCGAGAAAGGCAAGATCCGTCAGCTCGGACTCTCGTTCCACGGCAACCAGGAGCAGTTCGACCAGATAATGGCCCTTCACGACAAGTACCATTGGGACTTCGTCCAGATCCAGATGAACTACTTCGACTGGAAGCACGCCGACGGCAAGCGCAACGTCAATGCCGAGTATCTCTACCAGGAGCTCGACAAGCGCGGAATCCCTATCGTGATAATGGAACCGCTCCAGGGAGGACGCCTCGCCAATCCGGTGGAAGGTGTCGTGAATATGCTGAAGGAACGCGATCCGCAGGCCTCCAATGCATCCTGGGCTTTTAGGTTCGTAGGCTCATATCCCAGGATCCTGACCGTCCTCAGTGGAATGGTGTACAAGGAGCACCTTGAGGACAACCTGCGCACCTTCTTGGATTTCAAACCGTTGAACGATTACGAACTGAGCTTCCTCTGCGACGAGTGCGCCGGTATAATGGCCAACTATCCGACCATCGACTGCAACGACTGCAAGTATTGTATGCCTTGCCCTTACGGTATCGACATACCTGGCATATTCAAGCATTACAATTCCTGCGTAAACGGTGGCTTGATCGCCCAGAGCGTGAGCCAGGAGGACTACAAGAGACTGCGCAAGGCATATCTGGTGAGCTACGACCGGGCCATACCGACCCTTCGTCAGGCGAACCACTGCGTCCACTGCAAGCAATGCGTACCGAAATGTCCTCAGAGCATAGCGATCCCTCGCGAGCTTTCACGCATCGACCATTACATCGAGAAATTGAAGCAGAACACGCTGGAATAGCCGGAAGGGGCGAGATTCGAACTCGCGAACCCCTTTTGGAGGTCACACGCTTTCCAGGCGTGCCTCTTGTATTTCCTCCCCTTATAAAAATGGCTTTTCAGTGCGTTCTATTGTGCTTTTTTAGTTTTTCTTTATTATTATCATTTTTGTGTTGCGAGTTATTTGCGAGTAAAATTATCTATTCTGATGTACTCTTCTGCAAAGATAATAATTCCTCATAGAAGTTGAAGCGCGGAAATCGCGGAAAACTATTCTTTGGCTTTTGTTGTTTAGATCATTCCCCTCACTTCTGCAGGAACTCCACCCTTTCCGCCAAGGTCGGATGTGAGTGTTCCATGAATACCACGACCGGATGCGGGGTGAGGTTGGAGAGGGCCTGGGCACTGATCTTCTTCAGCCCCGAGGCCTCCGCGGGGCCATATCCGTGGTCCTTCGCGAAAGCGTCATCCTGCCGAACATGCTATAGGGGAGACGCGCGCCTGTCCCGTCAGGCTCAAGAGTTAGTGTCATGGCTCTGGTTGTTTCCGGCAAAGATAGCGAGAATATGTGACAAACCGCGTCACACCGTACGGCTAAACCCGCTCTATCATGACGAGCTCGATCTCGAAAATCAGCGCGCTGTGCGCGGGGATGCCGTCCACCTTCATGGCGCCGGGGCCCTCTTTGAGACGCCGGTACATTATCCCGCTCTCGAGAACCACCATTCCCTCCTCTTTCGCCTTCTCGGCGAGGAAGGCCTCGTTCGCCTCCTTGTAGGGATTACCCCTCTTCTTCCTGTTGCTCATAACTCTTCCTTATCTATATTCCCGTATTCATCCATCGTCATGATGATCCTTTCCGTGAATATCGTCAGAGCCGTTGCGAAATTTCATTATCCGTCAGACCGGCACGCCGGGAGCCTTGACCAGAATAATCTATAAAGAGTTTGGCATTCAGATAATCTTTATTAAATTTGCATTGCCGTTGACGATTTTTCATGAATATCGTCAACGCCACTGCAAAATTTCGTTATTCTTATGTACAAGCGAATATTCGACATAGAGAACCGCCTTGATGAAGGAATGTTCCTGTTTGGCGGACGCCAAGTGGGGAAATCTACGCTCTTGAGGGAACGTTTTCCCAAAGCGATATACGTTGACCTCCTCGATCCGGATACCCGGAAGCGCTTCAAGCGTCGTGCAATGGATTTCTACGAGATGCTGGTGAAGTATCCTCCTCAGACGCTGGTCATCGTGGATGAGATCCAGAAACTCCCTGAGCTTCTGGATGTGGTTCACAAACTGATGGTCGAGAATGGCCTGTACTTCATCTTGAGCGGCTCCAGCGCCAGGAAGATCAAGAAAGCCGGAGTTAATCAGTTGGGGGGAAGGGCGAATGAGGAGCACTTGTATCCTCTCGTTTTTGCCGAGATTCCTGATTACGACTTCAGCCGGGCCATCCAGAACGGCATGATTCCCCGTCACTATATGGTGAAAGATGCGAGGGTTCGCCTCAAGAACTATGTGAACCTATACCTCAAGGAGGAAATCGAAGAGGAAGCCCTGGTTCAGAATATCGACACATTCGAGCGTTTCCTTGAAGTGGCGGCCGTAACAAACACGGAAATTCTGAATTACGACAACGTAGCCTCAGATTGCGGCGTGTCCGTCAATACAGCCAAGGCTTATTTCAAGATTCTCTACGACACGCTCCTTGGATTCGAGGTCAAACCATACAAGAAGGTGATAAAACGCAAACTGTACCAGACGTCCAAGTTTTATTTCTTCGATGTCGGCATCCCCAACTACATGCTGCACCGTTACCACCTGATGCCGGGAACGCCTGAATATGGACACGCCTTTGAGAGCGTCGTGATGCAGGAAATCCGCGCGTACCTTGGATATACCGGCAGCGAGGAGGAACTGACCTACTGGCATACTTACAGCAATGATGAAGTTGATGCCGTGATTGGTGATGCCCGCGTCGCCATTGAGATCAAGTCAACGGATCACGTGGAAACCGAACACAAGAAAGGCTTGAAGAGATTTGTTGAAGAGCACCCCGACGCCAAGCAAATCATTGTCTCGCGAGACACGCTGACAAGGCGCTCCGGGGATATTGACCTCTATTACATGACCGACTTCTTCAAAGCCCTCTGGGCCGGGGAGATTATTTGATGTGCCTATGCTGACTAGAAGCGATATCACATCGCGTCATAATTTTACGTGAATGGTTCATATAGCTGACTGACTAACTTAACATCGTCAATAAATCTCTGCTAATTCCAGTTATTCTGAGAGAAAAACACCATACCTATACATTCTATTTGTCATGATCCGACACATCACTCTCAAGATTGTCCCAGAATCGCCTCGGAAGTGACACGTTACCCAATGAGACAGCTCCAGTGAACAGCGCATATTCGATGAACTCGTCCACGTATGGCGCGATGGTCCCGACCCCGCCCTGCATGGTCGGGATGGCATAGCTCTGGCCTTGAAGACCTACGCCCAGGCAGACTCCGACCATCGGTCTGCTCATCTGCAGCAACAAAGACGAAACGGAAGTGCAATACGCATTCAAGGGCATTGAAACGCCGATGGGCGTAGCCTCTTATACCAACGTTCAGTTGAAAGAGATTCAAGACCAACTACCCTCCGTGGAAGAGATCAAAGCCCGGCAGCAGCAATACGAATACTACAGAGACAAACTTCTGACCTTCAAACGAGTAGTCTGATGTCTTTGGAAAATCGCTTAGGATTATGTATTTTTGGAGCGCAACTCCATAATTGCATAAAATAATGACGGCTTATATTAACAGAGAAATTGAGAAGACGCTGCGTGAGGCGTGGCGGTACTTCCCGGTCTTGATAGTCACGGGGCCGCGCCAGTCGGGGAAAAGCACCTTGCTCAAACACCTGTTCCCCGAGGCGGTCACCTATTCCTTGAAAGACATCCAGATCAGGGAATTCGCCCTGAATGACCCCGTTGCTTTCCTCGGCCAGACGGACAAGCCTCTGTTCATTGACGAGATCCAGAAGGCGCCCGACCTCATCGAGTATATTCAGGGGATAGTCGACAATCACCCGGAGAGGAAATTCCTGCTTTCCGGCAGTTCCCAGTTCGAGGTTATGAAGGAGGTGTCCGAGTCCCTGGCCGGACGAAGCGGAGTCTATGAGCTTATGCCGATGTCTTTTTCCGAGACTTCCGGAATCTCATCAGAGAAGGACTTGGACACGCTCCTGTTCGACGGGTTTTACCCCGCCGTGAGTTCGGGGAAGAATGTCTCCAGACTGTATTATCCGTCCTATGTGAAGACCTATCTGGAAAAAGATGTCCGGGATCTCTTGAACATCAAGGACATGATGCAGTTCCTGCGCTTCATGAAATTATGCGCCGCCCGCGTCGGATCCATTTTCAACGCTTCCGAGCTTTCCGGAGAGGTTGGAGTGGACAGCAAGACCATAGCGTCCTGGCTGTCGGTCTTGCAAGCCTCATACATCATCTATCTCCTTCCGCCATATCACGAGAATATCTCCAAACGCCTCGTTAAGTCGCCGAAGCTTTACTTCTGCGATCCCGGTCTCGCTTGCCACCTGCTGGACATCGAGAGTCCTCTCCAACTCTCCAGGGACAAGATGCGGGGTAACATCTTCGAGAACTTTGTCGTGACGGAGGCTGTCAAGCACAGGATGAATTCCGGCAAAGACGGCGGAGTGTTTTTCTACCGCGATTCCAACCAGAACGAGGTGGACCTGCTGATCAAGGAGGAGGGGGAGATCACGGCCTTGGAGGTGAAGTCTTCGCAAACGTATTCCCCATCTTTCGAGGCCACATTGAAAAAGCTGTCCGGGTGGATCAAGACACCCTTGAGGAGGAAAGGAGTGGTTTACGCCGGGGATTTCGAGAACAACGTGGGAGATGTGGAAGTAATTAATTACAAGCATCTTGGACTATAACTTATGACTACCAGGCTTAACATCATATCCCAGAACCCGGAGAGCACGCTGGTGGCGGAGTTCGTCCCCGACCAGAAAAGGGAGCGGAACTACCAGAATGCATCTTAACAGCACCTCTCTCATACTTGCCGAGAGCCCAGGTCATCAACTTGATACTGCAAGATATCGTTGTGGAGTCGATGGCGAATATCTCCCAGCCCGGGAGACAAACATCAGGACCATCTGGTAAAGAGGTCTGACGATGTCGATCAAGACATACCCGGGCATCACAATCATTTCAAATCAAAAAATCAAAGAACGCTTATAATATATTAATTATAAATAACTTACAAACGATTGCGAAAAATTAACGCAACACTAGTAATAATATTTCAAAGAACTTTTTCTTTTTCACGATAGTCCCTATGTACCCTCTCCCCTTGAATCGAAGGTCAAGGTTGGAATACACTTGGTGAGCTACCACTTCAGGCAGGCGAGCGGAATTACTTTCACGCCGTCTTCCCGGGTGTAGGCGAGATTACCGCCGGTAAGCACGATGAGAAGGTCCGGCTTCCGCAACGGAACTTGTGTTTCGCCCTTGTTGTTCTCAACAATCAGTTTGCGAAGTTCCACCAGATGAGCGGCGCCGTCCTCAATCTCCTTGCTGCCCAGCTTGCATTCAATCAGAGCATATCTGCCGTCTTTCAGATGCAGGACGACATCGGCCTCCAAGCCGTTGCGGTCGTGATAGTAAGACACCTTGGCATCTTCTCCCTGGG
>CAJOKD010000007.1 GCA_905235085.1 uncultured Bacteroidales bacterium
GGTCACGACAAGCTACGAAGAGCCCATGCCCGGCTATTATAACGTCGGGTTCGAGATTGCCGATGCCGCGGAGATGGATATAGTAACGACACTGTCTCCCGTGAACTGATGCCGCCCCCAATGTCGGGATTTTTGAGATTTCATGTTGGACGCTTAGGATTTCCTGATTCGGTGATAATAATAGGCCACAGACCGCTGTAAGGGCGATTGGTGGCCTTTGTGTTTTTTTCGAGTTTGTAGTATATAAACTGAGTTTTGCATGCCCATCCGGCTTTACTCGGCATCGTCATCCTTCACCCTTTTCTTAGTCTGGGCAATGATGCTCCTCATCTTCTGCTTGGTCACTATCTGGGTGTCAGTCCTAAAGCTTGCGCTGCCGTGCAGATTGTTCGTGAGATCTGTTCTGGTGTATGTAGGGATATAGCCTTCTCCAGCTACACTCAGGAAGTCCATAGAACGGAGTGTATCCACGATCTCATCCGTTGTAAAGTGTTTGCCGCCACGGTTCAGTAATGGGCTGCTTGCCCAGGTTAACCTCCTTTAAAACCATATTTAAACACAATAAGGGTTACTAAGTGTTACAAATATTGAAATAATATTTGACAAAAAAAGACCCTACGGGCCTTTCTAGTAAATAAACGAAATATTATACTGTCAAACTACCGAGGATATATTCCGTCTTTCTCGTTTCGATCGCCTTCGGCGTCGTCGGTGCCCTCCTGATCGCAGTGATGTGGAATGCTCCTGCCACCGGATATGCCCGCTCCCAGAAGGTCATCGCCGAGATCCAGATTTCCCAGGAAGGGTAGCGTCTGGGAGAGCCGACGGACCGGGCAAGGCAGCGATTCTTCCACCAGACGGTGTTGCAAAGATGGTTCTGATTTTATACCTTTGGCTTGAAAACCAACCTTTATTCAATGAAAATCAGATTGTTTCTTACATCCGTAGCGCTGCTTGGTACCGTCGCCCTTTCTGCCCAGATTGTCGTGGACCCCTCCCTCGCAGTCGGACCCGTCAAGCCGATGCACGGCGTCAACAATGGCCCGCTAAAGGCTGGGAAAAGTCAGACCAGAGGCAATTTTGACGACTATTGCGCCGCGCACATTCCTTTTGCCCGGACGCACGACGCGGCATTCTGTTCAAGCTATGGCGGCGAGCATACCGTGGACATCACCGCCATCTTTCCCGACTTCGACAAGGACCCCGATGATCCGGCTTCTTACGACTTTACGATGACGGACGGTTATCTCAAGACCATCCGCGAAGCCGGCACCGAAGTCTTCTACCGTCTGGGCCAGAAAATTGAGCACGGAGAAAAGAAATATGGAATCATGCCCCCACCGGATTTCCTGAAGTGGGCTGTCATCTGCGAGCACCACATCATCCGTCACTACAACGAAGGCTGGGCCGGCGGATACCACTGGAACATCCGTTATTGGGAAATCTGGAACGAGCCGGACCTGGACGCCCGCAATGACGCCTGGAAGGTGAATCCGCGTACCTGGGGTGGAAGCCCGGAACAGTTCTTCGCGTTTTACTCCCTTGCCGCCAAGCACTTGAAGTACTGTTTCCCTGACTTGAAAATCGGCGGCCCTGCCATCGCCGGGGATGAGAAATGGGCCGAACGGTTTCTGTGCCATTTGCAGAAGAACCGGGTCCCTTTGGACTTCTTCTCCTGGCACAGCTATGCCGTCAAGCCGGAATCCGTCAGCGCCAAGGCTGACAGGATTCGCGCCCTTTTGGACAAGTATGGCTATACCGATGCGGAATCCATCCTGAACGAGTGGAACTATGTCAAAGGCTGGTCCGACGAATACCTGTACTCCGTGCGTGCGATGAACAGCATCAAGGGTGCCAGTTTCATCGTTTCGGTGATGCAGGACTGCCAGGACAAGCCGGTGGATGCCCTGATGTATTATGACGCCCGGATCGGGACTTCCTTCAATGCCCTCTTCGACTTCTACACCCTCAAGCCGACCTCCTGCTACTATCCCTTCTACGCCTGGTCCAAACTTGCCCGGTGCGGACAGCAAGTCGCCGTATCGGGAGTGGATGACCCGGAGCTGCATGTCACAGCCGCCCGGGACGACAAGGGAAGACTGGGAATTCTGGTGACCCGATATACCGATGACAACAATGTGGTTGCGTCAAAGCCGGTCAGCCTGACCCTAAAAGGGATGCAGATCGGCGAAGCCGTCGGACACCTGACGGACGCGGATCATCTCTTCACGGAAGTTCCCGTCCAGATCAGCGACGACACCCTTCACTTCCGTCTTGAACCCACCGCGTTTCTTTACTTGACCCTCGTTCCATGAAAGACTCCTCCCCACCTGTCGTAAGCCGATAGAGGTCCCATACATGCTGTCGCCCGTCCGGGATTGCCGACCGACCAGCCCCGTTGCGGGGCAAAAATCCCTCGATTTGCCCCGCAATGTGAGGCCGGACAGGTTAGACAGGACGGGGCGAGATTCTGAGGGCCCTCAGATGAGTTTTTCGTTTGGTACCGGGTAGGAGAATCGAACTCCTATTGCAAGATTGAGAATCTTGAGTGCTACTGATTCTCAATACATTGCGCGATATCGTAAAACGTGGCGGCTTCAATAAATAGTATAAATCATTTACTTTTCCGGCCTTATCCATGATTGACTCGTCTATTTCTCCGTTCTCCGGTGTGTATTGAATCAGGGAATAGCCGACGAGTTGCATCTACTCGGGTATCGGGATATAAGAAATCCCCGGACGGGCCGGGGATGTATTGTTATGATACTTGATTACAAGCACGGCACCATATATAGCGGGATGTACAAGTAATTGCCATCTTTCTTTACGTCACCGGTGTGGACGATATAGGCCTGTGCCAGGTGCGTGGAGTATTTATTGATGCATTTCTCCAGGGATGTGGTGGTGAATCCAGTAGAAGATTTTACCTCGATAGGAGAAATGTTGTGTCGGCTGGTGATAGCCTTCTTAGAGATGAGGAAGTCAATCTCCATCCTGTCATCTTTGTTCTCGCGTGAAGGGTTGGAGTAGAAGAAGAGCTTGCAGCCGATGGCGGTGAGCATCTGGGCAACGACGTTTTCCATATATCTTTCTTTTCATCACGAAATCAAGCTTTGGTTTTTAAAAAATCTACACGGAATCAAACTTGTCTGTTCTGCCATTTCTACACGAAATCAAGGCAAAGATATGGATTTATGTTTATTTCTGCAATTCAGTGTGTCCGGCCCGGGGTCGTAGCTGGCATGACCAGGAATTGAGATGCCCGACCGGGCCGGGCATGACGTGAGGGCTGGGGATGACGTGGGGTGGAGTGGTTTATTCCGCGTAGAAGAGATTGCGCTTGGGGAATTTGGTGGAATAGTCTTCCCTGAGTGATTCGAAGAGGGCTGTGGTGAACTTGGCTAAGGCGGGACCTTTGTAGGTGCTGGTGTTGGTGATGAATACCCAGCATTCTCCGTCAGGGAAATACTTCACGAGGGCGCTGGTGCCGGCGAAGGTGCCGGTCCTGGTCCACTCTCCCGTAGGCTTGGTGTCGTTCCAGCCGAGGGAATAGGTGTCATCGTCGAAATATTCGGTCATCGCATCGACGCTTTCCTTGCTGATGATGTCCGGAACTTCCGGTTTTCCGTCGATTGAAGCCACCAGGAGGGCGATCTCAGGGGTCGACGCCACCCAGGCGCCGGCACCCGAAAGACCGGCCACGTTGTTGCCGCCGTAGCATCTGGTGACCTTCCTTCCGCTGTTGTTGAATTCCTCGGCAGGCTGGTCGTCCTTCTGGCAGTAGTACCGTACTTCCTCTGGAAACTTGTCCTTGTAATAGTTGCCTCCGATCCTGAATCCGTAGCATCCGGCAGGATGAAGGACATTCTCCTGGATGAACTCCTCGTAAGTCATCCCGCTGACCTTCTCTATGACCATCGAAAGCGCCAGGTAGCCGAAATTCGAATAATCCTGCCAAGTTCCGGGCTCGAATTTCAAAGGTCTCTTGAGCTGGACCACCATCAGCTGTTCCTGCGTCGGGACTGTCTTCCAGTGGTTCTGCATCATTATCCATCTGGTGGAAAACATCGGGTCGCCGCCCTTCTTGGAGAAGCCGGCCTTGTGGCGCAACAGGTCTTCCACAGTGATCTTGTAATAGAGAGGATCGGCAATCGCGGCATTATAGAGGGAATCGTCGAGGATGCCGTCCGGGCCGAATACGGTGCTGCTCAGAGAGAGTTCACCCCTTTCCTGAAGGACCATTATCCCGGTAGCTGTGACAAGCTTCGAGACCGATGCCATCCTGAGGATGTTGCCAGGCAGCATCCTCTTCTTCGTATCCGCCCATCCGTATCCCTTGGCGAACAGGAGTGAGTCGTTGCGCATTATCGACAGGGATGCTCCCTGGAGTCCCCAAAGGTTGAGGTACTGGCGGACTTTAAGGTCGAAACCGAGCAGGGAGGAGGTGTCCGACATCTCGTTCGTGAGAGTCTCGTTCAGGTTGACGGGGAGTTTCGGATCATCTTTATGGAGCCTGCCTGTGCCTGCGAGCGAAGCGACACCGACTGCCGCCAGGACTGCGGCGGTGACCCCTATCACTAACCTGCCTGCCTTTGATACGCTCATTCCCATACCTCCCGTTATTTGATAAGCCCGGCTTCCTTGCCGAAAGCTATGATAAAATCAGCCGTACCTTCAATTCCGAGCAATGAGGAATCGACGCAGAGATCGTAGTCCTGAGCCGAACCCCAGTTGCCGAAAGTGAAGAAGTTGTAATATGTCGACCTTGTGCGGTCCTGCCGTTCTATCCTCGTCCGTGCCTCTTCTTCTTCCAGTCCGGTCCGCTCGGCCACCCTGCGGACCCTGTCTTCCAGAGGTGCGGTGATGAACACGTCGAGGCACTCCATATCCCTCAGGATGTAGTTGGAACATCTGCCTACGAATATCCCAGATTCTTTTCCAGCGATATTCCTGATCACCTCGCTCTGGATCTTGAACAGTTCGTTGTCTCCGACATAGTTCTGTGCCGACCCGAACCTCATATTCCCGAAGAACGAGGAAAATCCCCAGATGCTGCGCTTCTCGTCGCTACGCTCGAAAAGCTCCTTGCTGAAGCCGCTTTCCTCAGCAGCCTTGGATATAAGTTCGTTGTCATAGACTCTTATGCCGAGCTTCTCTCCTATCTTGATAGCGACCTGCTTGCCGCCGCTGCCGAATTCCCGGCCGATGTTGATCAATATCCTTTTCTCGTCCATAGTGTGGGCTATCTTATATTGCTGCCGAGCAGGTCAGGCTCGGCCCCGTCCCTGAGTTTGCTGAACTTCCGGAACAGGTTGTGGATCAGTATCAAAGTTGTGATGCAGGCGAGCGCATCGCTGCAAGGGAAAGCAAAAAACACGCCGCGGATATCCAGGAACGACGGCAGGATGTATATCATCGGCACCAGGAACAGGAGCTGGCGGGAGAGGGACAGGAATATCGATTTCCTGACCATTCCCAAGCTCTGGAAGAAGTTGGAGGATACCATCTGCCAACCCACGAGCGGGACCAGCGGGTTCATCGCCCTGATTCCACGGTCGGCTATGTCCTTCAGCTGAGGGTCGGATGTGAATATGCCGACCATCAGGTCAGGAAACAGCTCGGAAGCCAGGAACCACAGCATACATATCCCGGTCGCCCAAAGGGCAGTGAGCCCATAGACTCTCTTCACCCTTGAGTACAGGCGAGCCCCGAAATTGTATCCTGCTATCGGCTGCATTCCCTGGTTGAACCCCATTATCACCATTATGAACAGGAAATTGATCCTGTTGACGATGCCATAGGCGCCCAGGGCGAGGTCTCCGCCGTATTTGAGCAGCTGCTGGTTGATGAACATCGTCACGATGCAGGAAGCTGCGTTCATCAGGAACGGCCCCAGGCCGATGGAAAGGGAGTCCTTGGCGATCCTCCAGTCCAGGGCGAAGACCTTATTCGGCAGATGGAGCAGGTTCTCTTTCCTGGTGAAGTAGCGCAATGAATATGACAGTGCGAGTACCTGGCAAAGGATGGTGGCAAGCGCCGCGCCCCTGATCCCCATCTTGAAGACGAAGATGAACACCGGATCCAGGATCGTGTTGGAAATCACCGTGAACAGGGTGAGCCCCATCGCCAGCCTGGGATTGCCGGCAGACCGTATCATACTGTTCAGCCCGAAATACAGATGGGAGAATACGTTACCCAGGAGGATGATTATCATATAGTCCCGGGCGAAACCGATCGTGTTGCCGCTGGCCCCGAAGAAGTACAGTATCCTGTCCAGGAAAGGGAAGCATAGCAGGATGAACAACAATCCGGTTATGCAGTTGAGTGTCACTACGTTGGCCAGGACCTTGTTGGAAGCTTCATAGTTCTTCTGCCCTAGGAGTACCGAGACAAGTGTGGAGCCGCCTACGCCTACGAGGGTCCCCAGGGCGGTGCTCAGGTTCATCAGCGGGAAGCAGACGGCAAGCCCGGACAGCGCGAGGGATCCTGTTTCGGGGATGTGCCCGATGAACATACTGTCCACCATATTATACAGAGAAGAGGCAGTCATGGCAATGATGCCAGGAACTGCGTACTTCTTCAGCAGCTTGCCGATTCCTTCGCTGCCAAGTTCGGTAGGTGCCGAGTGGGCTTTAGTCATCTTGAGCTTCTATTCCGTATAGTCAACGACCTCGATTTCGAAAATGATTGGGGCGAAACGTGGGATAGCGTCTCCGCTGCCGCTGTAGCCGTATCCCAAAGAGGAATAGAACGCGCAGATGCCTTTCTCGTGGGCTTTCAGCCCGGAGAGGCAGTACGAGAATCCATCCACCAGGGTAGTACCGCTGCTGCTGGAAGAGGCAGCCATCGTGGTCTCCTTGAAGTCCTCTTTCTTCGTTACGTATCTCGGAGCGTACGTGGTGCCTGGAGAATACAGTCCGTAGACCTTGGCAGTGTCCTCCACGTTGGTATCGAATACCTTACCGTTCAGCAGGCGGCCGGTGTAGTTGATGTAGAAAGTGGTGTCCTTCGGGAAGGAAGCCGTGTCGGTAGGCTCCTTGACCTGCTTGTAGTAATAACCGAACATCGTGGAATCCACTCCGCCCATATTCTCTGCCACGTATTTCTCGAGAGCATCCACCTGCCACTCATCGATGTCGTCGGTGATGTCGGTGATGTGGATCGTGTAGATAATATTCTCTCCGGAGCTCTTCTTTAGGTATTCCTCCGCGGTGTCGTAATCCTGGGTGACGTTGAGCCATCCGGGGATTACCGCAGTCCTGGTGCCTCCGACCCTCATTCCGCGTATCATATCGATTACGCCGGCCTGGGTATAGCTCTTCAGGTTGAAGATCCACACCGGTCCGTAATACTTGGAGTTGGAGAACGTGCCGATCCGCCTTGCGGTCATTTCATCAGTGGTTCCGTTGATATTCCCGTCGAGGTCCCTGGAAGTATATTCGCAGAGGATGTACAGATCGTCATCGGTCAAGACCTGGCCGGTTCCCGGCTGGTCGTCGATGATGTACACTCCCAGTCCGGTAGAAGTGGCGGACGGATGGTTGACGCTCATCCAGGCATCGAAGAACGCCTTGTTGTCTGCGTTGGTTTCCGAAGAACCTTCCTTTGCGCAGGAAGCGGCGACGGCCATTGCTGCCAGGATGGCGTAAACCGAGAGTATGTTTCTGGATATATTCATCTGATTCATGTTTTCTAGTTGTTGCTGACGCTCTTTATCCACAAATGGTAGGCCAATGCGGCGTTCCTCGGGATGGTGCCTACTATCTTGCCTCCGAAGCCGTGCTTGCCGCTGAACAAGACATAGCACTCTTCTCCGCCCTTGACCCCGATCATTCCGTTCCGGAGGCCTTCCACTATTTCGTCCTCCGCCAGGTCGATTGTCTGGACCGCGAATACCGTGGAGTCCGAAACCGCCCAACCGATGGACTGTGCGAAAGTATCATAGTTGGTGGCAAACACGTTGTTGTTGCTCAGCGAGCCTGAGTTGAGGAAGTACCCGGCGTAGTAGAACGACACCGCGCCGCCTTCGCGCAGCTCTTCGCCTTGTCCCTCGGCTACCGTGACGCGAACGGAACCTTCGTTGCGGGTTATCGTGGCAGTCCCGTCTTTCTGGAGACTCTCCGCTATGGACTCAATGTATTTTTCCTGGTTGCCGTAAGTGGTCTTGAGTGCTTCCTTACCGCAGGAAACGGCAAGGAGGCATATCGCCACGGCAGCGGCGGATATGTAAAGAGAACTTCTCATTTCTTCAAAAACAATGCGGATACCTTCAAGATGTATGCCTCGGCGTCCTCCGGGGAAACCATTCCTTCCTTGTATGGCAGCTTGCCTCCGGCAGCCATCTCGTGGCCACCTCCGTTGAAGTATTCCATAGCGAACCTGTTCGCGGAAATACCTCTCTTCGAACGTATCGACACCCGGAAACGGTCTTCTTCGGCAGTAAGGAATATGCTCATCCTGACCGCCTTGACGGAAAGCGGTATGTTCACGAACCCTTCGCTTTCGCCTTCCTGGAAACCGAACCTGTCCTGAGTCTCCTTGTCGAGGACCATATAGGCGGCACCTTCCGGGGTAATCTTCATCTTCTCTCCGATCAAGTACGCCATCAGGCGCAGCCTGTTCTCGCGGTAGCTGTCGTAAAGCTCGTACAGGATCCCGTCCCTGTCGACGCCGGCGGCCAGCAGGTCGGATGCCATCTCCAGGGTTCCCGGCCAGACCGAATTCGCGAAATTGTTGGTGTCGGTGGTCATCCCTGCCATCAGTGCCGTAAGGCTGGCCATCGGCAGGTTCCCGATCTTGCTTCCAACGTCCGGCATACTCTTCAGGATCGTGTACAGCAGCTCGCAGGTCGAGGATATCTCCGTCTCCGAGAACACCAGGGAGAACGATTCCGTCTCCGGATTGAGGTGATGGTCGATCAGAACCTTAGGAGCCGCTGATGCACGCAGGAGTATCTCCATCTCAGGGACCGTCCTGGAATATGAGTTGCAGTCCAGGCACACCAGCAGGTCGCTCTCGCGGATCCTTCCGCAGGCGGCTTCAGGATCCTTCCCAAATTCGATCACGCGCCCTTCCGGTACGCCTTCCGTGATGAAGGCGAGGGACTCGGGAATGATTCCCGGCACGACCAGGACGGTGTCCTTCCCCCTGCATTCCGTAAGGTATGACATAAGGGCCGTACCGCTCCCGACGGCATCTCCGTCAGGGTGGATATGGACGGTTATCGTGATGCTGGAGGAGTCTCCAGCCAGTCTGTCGAAGGCTTTGACGTTGTTCATTTGCAAGTGCAAAATTACAAATATTATATTGCATTTCATAAATCAATTTTCTAACTTTGTCCAGAATTGACGCGATGTCCGTTCACTTGAAAGCAAATCATAAAAAACCAGAATAATGAACAAAGCACTAAAAGCAATCCTCTGCATCCTGCTCGCGCTCTGCGCCTGCTTCATCGTTTACAAGATCATCGACGGCGTAATGCAGCCGGTAAGGTTCAACAAGGAAGTTGATGCCAGGAAGAAGGTGGCAGTACAGCAGCTCAAGGACATCCGCGAACTCCAGGTCGCTTACAAGAGCGTAAACGACAGGTTCACAGCTTCTTTCGACACCCTTAAGCAGTTCTACAAGGATGGCCAGATGATAGTCCTTATGCAGGTGGGTTCAAAGGATGACTCCCTTGCAGTCGCCCATACCAACGAGGTCAAGAGGGCTAACAAGGGCATCACCGACGCAGGTCTCTACAAGCTCTATCTCCAGGGAGACAAGAACCTCGTATTCCAGATCCAGAACAAGATCGCCGTGAAGGACACCCTCTTCAAGAGCAGGGAGAACTTCGATATCGACAAGCTCGACAAGATCCCGTTCGCTCTGGAAGGAGAAGTTCCTGCCGAGGTACAGGATGTGGAAATGGACGCTATCGTGAAGAAGGTCTCCGGTGTGGATGTTCCTCTCTTCGAGGCCAAGATGCCTTGGAAGTCAATCCTGAACGGACTTGACCACCAGCTCATCGTCAATATGGTCTCCGAGCTCAAGGATCAGGGACGCTACGAAGGCCTCCAGGTCGGTAGCATTACCGCACCTAACAACAATGCCGGAAACTGGGAGTAGCATAGCGCTGATTCCGGTTTCCTTCTTCGATCCCGCTTCAGCCCGCGAAGCGCTGGCAAGGACGGTTGAATTGAAGGAAGACGAAGAAGTCGAATACATCAGCATACCGGAGTATTCCGCTGTGCTGGTGTATTCCTTTTCTGCGACATCCCCTGAAGGGAAGGAATATCCGGAGATGTACCATCTCCTGAAAGCCCTGCCCGGAATAGGGGATTACAACAAGATTGCCGCATCATACGATGGTTCTTCCCTCCACCTGGCCATCGCCCAGGGAGGGAACCTCTTGCTGTCCAATGTTTTCCGTGCTGCTGACTTCACGACGGCAGAGTATTTCCTCTTTATGGCGGTCAAGAAGCTCCAGATGAATCCTGAGGTCTCGTCCGTATTCTTCCGCTCTCCTCTGTCGGAAGCCGAGGAGATGTCCCTCTACAGGTACTTCAAGTCCGTGGAGAAATTATGAGGATAATAGGGGGACGCCTGGGAGGGAAGAAGATCGATCCTCCTGCCGGATACAAGGCTCGCCCTACCACGGATTTCGCAAGGGAGGGCCTTTTCAATGTTCTGGACAATGAATATGAATTCGAGGACCTGAAGGTTCTCGACCTTTTCGGCGGCACCGGCGCCATCGCTTTCGAATTCGCTTCGAGAGGAGCTTCCAGGGTATATTCAGTGGAAATGTCGAGGGAGAACGCGTCCTTCATAAAGACCGAGGCCAGACGCCTGGGGCTGGATAATGTGACGATGGTCAGGGACAATGTCTTCGACTTCCTGGAAATCTGCCGCGAAAAGTTCGACATCATTTTCGCGGATCCTCCGTATGCCCTAGAAGGTCTGGAGACCCTTCCGGACAAGGTATTTTCAAAGGACATCCTGCACCCTGGCTGCTATTTCATCCTCGAACACGGGGATGAGCATTCCTTTGTTTCACATCCGCGTTTCAAAAAAGAGAAGCGGTACGGTCGCGTCCACTTCTCTTTCTTCGAATAAACTGTTTCAGAGTTATCGGAACTTCAAAGCTATTTGCCCAGGTTACCGAGTATCGAACGGGTTATCGTCCTGGTCGCTGCACTGGCAGCGTTCTTGAGGACTTTACCCGCGGTGTCCTTGGTCGAAGTCTTGGACTTCTTGCCGGTAACCCTGTTGGAGACTTCGGTACCTACGGCTGTGGCCACCGTGGCAGTCACTGCGGTGACGACGGCCTTGGTGATCTTGCCGAAGACGGACGTACTCTTCTTCTTGCTGCCACTGCTCTTGGAAGAGGTTTTCTTCTCCTTCTTCTCGTCAATCTCCTCTTCCTCGACCTTGCTTTCCTTCAACTGCCTCTCCTTCTCTGCCATCAAGGTTTCGAAAGCACTTTCGCGGTCGCAGACCTTGTCGTATTTGCCATATGTCTTCGACTGCTTGATGATCTGGTCCCTCTGGCTCTCGCTAATCGCACCTATCTGGCTGAGAGGGAAGAGGATCTTCGCCCTCTGGACGATGCTCGGAGCACCCTTTTCGTCGAGGAAAGAAACCAGGGCTTCGCCGGTTTCCAGGCTCGTGATAGCCTCGTAGGTATTGAACTCAGGGTTGGTCCTGAAAGTCTCAGCAGCAACCTGGACGGCCTTCTGGTCACGAGGAGTGAAAGCGCGGAGGGCGTGCTGCACACGGTTTCCGAGCTGGCCGAGGATGTTGTACGGAATGTCGGTAGGACTCTGGGTGACGAAATAGACGCCGACACCCTTGCTCCTGACCAGGCGGATAACTTGCTCGATCTTGTCGGTGAGGGCCTTCGAGGTGTCGTCGAACAGCATATGGGCCTCGTCGAAGAAGAAAACGAGTTTCGGGAGGTCCATATCTCCGACTTCCGGAAGTGTAACGTAGAGCTCCGAGAGCAGCCAGAGCAGGAAGGTGGAATAGAGCTTCGGCTTGAGCATAAGCTTGTCGGCCGCGAGGACGCTCATCACTCCCTTGCCGCCTTCGGTGGCCAGCAGGTCGTAGATGTCGAATGAAGGCTGGCCGAAGAACTTCTCGGCGCCTTCGTTCTCGAGGGTAAGGAGCGCCCTCTGGATTCCGCCCACGGAGACAGTCGCGATGTTGCCGTAGAGCTGGGAATACTCCGATGCGTGCTCGGAGATGAAGTTCAGGCAGGAGCGCATATCCTTGATGTCATCGAGGAGCAGGCCTCTTTCATCGGCTATCCTGAACATTATGTTGAGCACGCCTTCCTGTGCCTCGGTGAGCCCGAGGATACGGGTAAGGAGCTGGGGACCCATCTGTGAGATGGTGCAGCGCATAGGGTGTCCCTGCTCTCCGAAGACGTCGTAGAAACGTACCGGGCAGCTTTGGAACTGAGGGTTCTCTATCCCGAATTCCGGCATCCTCTTCTCTATGAAGCCGCTGGTCCTTCCGGCCTGGGATATTCCCGAGAGGTCTCCCTTCATATCGGCCATAAAGCAAGGGACGCCGGCCTGGCAGAAGCTCTCGGCCATCACCTGCAGGGTGACGGTCTTTCCGGTTCCGGTGGCTCCGGCTACAAGTCCGTGCCTGTTGGCCATCTTTCCGACGATGGAAAGAGGTCCTTTTTCGCAGTGGGCTATCCAGAGCCCGTTTGTGGAGTCGTACATATCTAATTAATTGTTAGTTGTTTCTGTCTTGGCATTCCTGCGGACCTTCCAGATAGTGAAAAGGATGTACGCGACAATCGCCGTGCATATGCCGATCCCCGGTGCAGCAGCCGCATTGACCCTGAAGCCCACTTTGTCTACGAGGATGAATGTCAAGCTGACCGCGGTCATAAAGCAGGCCGGTAAGAGTGTGATGTAATACCAGTATCCTTTCCTCTTGTTGACCAGATATACGGTTATGGCCCACAGAGTGAACACCGCAAGGGTCTGGTTGGCCCATCCGAAGTATCTCCAGATAATGTTGAAGCCATCCTTGTCAGCCATATTGAACCAGAGCATCAGGCCGGTCAGCACGAAAAGAGGGATGCTGATCCTGAGCCTGTTCCGAACCGGTTGCTGGTCCAGTTTGAGCCAGTCCGCGACTATAAGTCGTGCGCTTCTCAAGGCTGTGTCGCCGCTGGTGATAGGCGCCGCTACTACTCCGAGGATAGCCAGGATGCCGCCCAGGAGTCCGAGCCACTTCTTGGAAACCGCCGTGACCACCGTCGGGGCTGCTGCAGTGATGTCCGACCCGCATTCTGCTGCTCCTCCGTCGAAGAAGAAGTATGAAGCCACGGCCGCCCAGATGAGGGCTACCAGGCCTTCGGTAATCATCGATCCGTAGAAAATAGGCCTTCCGAGCTTCTCATTCTTCAGGCAGCGAGCCATAAGCGGGCTCTGTGTGGCGTGAAAGCCGCTGACAGCTCCGCAGGCTATGGTTATGAACAAGCACGGGAATATCGGTTGCCCGGTCACTCCGACTTCAGGCCCCTTGTTGGCCAGGCCGTCCCATAGCTCCGGAATGGAAGGCCACTTCACGAACAGGCCGACCATAAGGGCTATGGCCATAAAGATGAGTGCGACGGCGAACAGCGGATATATCTTTCCGATGATCTTGTCGATAGGAAGCATCGTGGCGATAACGTAATATATGAATATCAGGACGACCCAAGATAGGATGGCCAGGGATCCTCCGCTCCCGAATATGCTGCCGAGGATGATCGCCGGGCTGTACACGAAAACGGCTCCGACGAGGACCAGGAGGAGCAGGGAGAACACAAGCATAATGTTCTTCGTGACATTGCCGAGGTAGCGGCCGATCAGGACAGGCAGTCCGCATCCTTCGTGACGGAGGGAGAGCATACCGGAAAAATAGTCGTGGACCGCTCCGGCGAATATGCAGCCGAAAACTATCCAGAGGTATGCTGAAGGGCCGAACTTCGCTCCCATTATGGCACCGAAGATCGGACCCGTCCCGGCGATGTTGAGGAACTGTATCATAAACACTCTCCAGGTGGGCATCGGCACGTAGTCGACTCCGTCCGGATGTGCCACGGCAGGCGTTGGACGGTTGCTGTCAGGAGAGAATACTTTTTCTACAAGCGCTCCGTAGAGGATGTATCCTGCAATGAGGATGAGAAGACTGATGATGAACGAAACCATTTTCTTTAGGGTTCAAATCATACAAATTTAAGCAAATAATTGCGTATCTTTGTGTATATCTCCGCATATAATCTATCAAAAAATGATCAGGATGAAATCCAAGTTAGTCTTTTTATGTTCAGCGATGCTCCTGATGGCCGTCAGGATGCCGGCCCAGGATTGGGCTCCCGCCGGAGACAGGATCAGGACCAGGTGGGCTGAAGAAGTCACGCCATCGAACGTCCACAAGGAATACCCGCGGCCACAGATGGTGCGACCGGAATGGAAATCCCTCAACGGCTTGTGGGAATATTCCATAACGGGCAGGTCGGAATCCAGGCCGGAAGCCTTCGATGGGCGGATACTTGTCCCGTTCGCGGTGGAATCGTCCCTCTCGGGTGTCGGCCGCAAGCTCACGGCGGATGACGCTCTCTGGTACAAGACCACCTTCAAGGTGCCTGGGAACTGGAAGGGCAGAAGGCTGATGCTGAATTTCGAGGCTGTGGACTGGAGGGCGGACGTATTCGTGAACGACGTGCTTGTCGGGACCCATACCGGCGGCTACACCCATTTCTCCTTCGACGTGACACCTTACCTGAACGGAGGGACCAACACCCTCGTGCTCAAAGTTCAGGATGCAACCGACAACGACCTGCAGCCACGCGGCAAGCAGGTATCGTCTCCGAAGGGAATCTGGTATACCGCCGTTTCGGGAATATGGCAGAGTGTATGGATCGAACCGGTGTCGAAGAGCCACATCACCGATTATAATGTAGTCTCGGACATCAAGGCCGGGACCGTGGACGTGACCGTCTGCACTGAAGGCGCCCAGGAGGGGGACGTAGTCAAGGTTGCGCTCCGGGAAGGTGGAATAGGGTATTCCACGGAGAGCGGGGTCGAGGGAGCGGTCGTGGCCGAAGGCAGGATGGCTCCGGGAGGCACCATAACCCTGAACGTGAAGGATCCGCATCTGTGGTCTCCGGATTCCCCATATCTGTACGGACTTGACCTCCAGATATTTAGGAACGGTAAGACGGTTGACAAGGTACGCTCGTACACTGCCGTCCGCGAGGTCGGTGCATTCATCAAGAACTGGAACACCAAGCTGATGGGCTTGAACGGAGAAGCCATTTTCCACTTCGGGCCACTCGACCAGGGATGGTGGCCGGACGGCCTTTATACGGCGCCGACGGATGAGGCGTTGGAGTTCGATATCAGGAAGACCAAGGACTTCGGATTCAATATGATCCGCAAGCACGTGAAGGTAGAGCCGTCACGCTGGTACTACCATTGCGACCGCCTGGGGGTGATAGTCTGGCAGGATATGCCTTCCTTCTCCGACAACGGAAAGAACGTCTGGGGGATGTACTATTATGGAGAAGGGACTGATTTCCCGGCTACTAAAGCAGCCAAGGCCAACTATTACAAGGAATGGGGCGAAATCCTCTGCCAGCTGAAGAAATTCCAGTGCATCGCGGTCTGGGTGCCTTTCAACGAGGCTTGGAGCCAGTTCGACACCAAGGATGTAGTCGCTTTCACATATTCCTGCGACCCTACGAGGCTCGTGAACCAGTCCTCGGGAGGCAGCTGGGAAGAAGGAGTGGGGGACATCCTGGACAACCACCATTATCCTTGGCCTGCTATGCGTATGTGGGACAAGGCAATGATAAACGTGATGGGAGAATACGGCGGGATCGGCTTCCCGGTGGAAGGACATCTGTGGCAGTCCGACAGGAACTGGGGCTATGTCCAGTACAAGAGCGGGGATGACGTGCTCAAGGAATATGAAGGATTCGCCGAACACTTGATGTTGATCATCAAGCAGGGATGCAGCGCGGCGGTATATACCCAGACCACCGATGTGGAAGGAGAAGTCAACGGACTGATGACCTACGACAGGAAAATCATCAAGATGGACGAGGCCCGGCTGAGGGAGGTAAACCTCAAGGTGATAGCCTCGATGCCCATCCGGTAGATGAAAAATACAAACGTTTGCCAAACTGGATTTTTTTGTTAACTTTGCAGTGTTGGGACAGTAAGATTCGAACTAATTTTTCTAGAAATGGATATTGCTTTGAGACAAAACTGCAAATATGCGCTTCTCGTGCCTACGAGTATGGGATTGCGCGTCACTCCGGAAAACGGCCAGCCGGTCCAGTCATCGGACGTCCTGCATCTGCAGGCCACCAGCGCCGAAACCAACGTTGCCAGCATCTCTTCATACCTTGGATTGCCGGTCAAGGTTCTGACCACTTTCGTCCAGGGCAGCCCTTTCGCTGCTTTCATCAAGTCCAACCTCCGTTCCAGGGGAATGGATTTCGAGGGCACGGACGTGCCTCAGGGGGGTCCCTGGGGATACAGGCACCAGATCAACATCGCTGACAGCGGTTACGGCTCCAGGGGGCCGAGAGTCTGGAACGACCGTGCCGGAGAAGTCGGAAGGACACTGAACGTGAAGGATTTCGACCTCAACAGGATATTCGGTCAGGAGGGCGTCCAGATCGTGCATCTTTCCGGTCTGATCGCTGCGCTTAGCCCTGATACGGGCAAGTTCTGTCTCGAGATCGCCCGTGCTGCGAAGAAATACGGTACCCTCATTTCCTTCGACCTCAACTACCGCGCTTCTTTCTGGGTCGGCAGGGAAAAGGAACTGCACGACATATTCAGCGAGATTTGCTCGGTGGCCGATATCCTGATCGGCAACGAGGAGGACTTCCAGCTCTGCCTCGACATACAGGGCCCTGAGGCCGGCGGAAAGGACATAGCCGCCAAGATAGAAGGCTTCAAGGAGATGATCACCAGGGTGAAGGCCAGCTATCCGGAAGCGCGGGTGTTCGCTACCACCCTGCGTCAGGTGAACGACACTAATTCCCACAACTGGGGAGCCATTATGCTCGCCGGAGACCAGTGGCAGGTCGTCCAGCCGAGGGAGATCCACGTCCTGGACAGGATCGGCGGAGGCGACGGATTCGTCGGAGGATTGCTCTATGCGATATTGAAAGGATGGGAGCCTGAGAAATGGATCCAGTTCGGATGGGCCAGCGGTGCACTGGCCACTACCTTCCAGACCGACTATGCCCAGCCTGCGGATGAAGAGCAGGTCTGGAGTGTATGGCAGGGCAATGCTAGGGTAAAGAGGTAGGGATATGCTTTACTTCGCCCGCGGTTCCAAGACAGGAGACATAAGCTCGGAAGAGATCCGGGCGATCCTCGGAGAGGTTTTCGACAGGATCGGACCCAGGAAGCGAGTCCTGGCCATTCCTCCTGATTTCACCCGCCTCAATTCGTTTGCAGGACCGGTCACCCAGATGTGCAATGACTATTTCGGAGACGCACTGACCGATGTTATGCCCGCCCTGGGGACCCATTCCCCGATGACGGACGAGCAGATATCGGTTATGTTCGGAAGTGTCCCCAAGGAGAAATTCAGGGTACACGACTGGCGCAACGACGTGGTCACTGTCGGGGAAGTTCCGGCTTCATATGTGAGCGAAGTTTCCGAAGGCCGGGTAAGCTACGGCTGGCCAGCCCAGGTCAACAAACTCCTGCTCGACCCGTCGTTCGACCTCATCCTGTCGATCGGGCAGGTGGTCCCTCACGAGGTCATCGGTATGGCCAACCACGCCAAGAATATATTCGTGGGTGTCGGAGGGTCCGCAGGAATCAACAAGAGCCATTTCATCGGTGCTTCCTACGGGATGGAGCGTATAATGGGACGTGCCAGGACCCCTGTCCGGGATGTCCTGGAATATGCCCGCACCCATTTCATCAGCGACCTTCCTATCCTGTATGTGCTGACGGTCCGGGCGAAGGACGGGCATAGCGGCAAGATGGTGACCAGGGGACTGTTCATCGGAGATGACTTCGAATGCTTCGAAAAGGCTTCGCAGCTTTCACTTGAGACAAATTTCATAATGGTCGACCACGAGATACGCAAATGCGTCGTGTACCTCGATCCAGAGGAGTTCAAGAGCACCTGGCTCGGCAACAAGGCGGTCTACAGGACCAGGATGGCCCTTGCGGACGATGCCGAACTGGTAATCCTGGCTCCTGCCCTGAAAGAGTTCGGTGAGGACAAGACCATCGACGGATTGATCCGCAAATATGGATACAAGGGGACTCCGCACACTCTCGAGGCTACACGTGATAATGCCGACCTGCAGGCCAATCTGGGCGCTTCCGCCCATCTCATCCACGGTTCGTCCGAAGGCAGGTTCAAGATTACCTACTGCCCTGGTCCGGAGATGACGAAGGAAGAGATCGAAAGCGTCGGATTCGCCTATGGCGACCTGGACGGAATGCTTCGCCGCTATCCTCTGGACACCCTCAAGGACGGGTGGAACACAATGCCTGACGGGGAGGAGATATACTACATATCCAATCCCGCACTCGGCCTCTGGGCTTACAGGGACAGGTTCAATGATTGATAAATATTAATACCAACAGATAATGACACCAGTTTCAGACATCGGATTAGTAGGTCTCGCCGTAATGGGTGAGAACCTTGCTCTCAATATGGAAAGCAAAGGCTTCCACGTGAGCGTATTCAACAGGACCGTCGAGAAGGTCGACCGTTTTATGGAAGGCCGTGGGAAGGGCAAGAACTTCTATGGCGCCCATTCCCTCGAAGATTTCATCCAATCCCTCAAGGCACCACGCAAGGTATTCCTTATGGTAAAGGCTGGCAAGCCGGTGGATGATTTCATCGAAAGCCTCATCCCGCTCTTGGACAAGGGAGACATAATCATCGACGGTGGCAACACCCATTTCCCTGATACGGCCCGCCGTACGGCCTATGTCGAGAGCAAGGGCCTGCTTTACATCGGTACCGGAGTTTCCGGAGGAGAGGAAGGCGCCCTTAAGGGTCCTTCCATGATGCCTGGCGGATCTCCTGCTGCCTGGCCTTTCGTCAAGCCTATATTCCAGGGAATCAGCGCCAAGGTCGCCGACGGTACCCCTTGCTGCGACTGGGTAGGACAGGGCGGAGCCGGCCATTTCGTGAAAATGGTCCACAACGGAATCGAATACGGTGACATCCAACTCATCTGCGAGTGCTACCAGATAATGAAGGATGTGCTCGGGATGACCAACGAAGAGATGCACGAGACCTTTGCCGAATGGAACAAGGGTGACCTGGACAGCTACCTGATCGAGATTACCAGGGATATCCTGGCCAAGAAGGATGAGGATGGGAACTACGTCCTCGACTATATCCTCGATACCGCCGGCCAGAAGGGCACGGGCAAATGGACGGCCATTTCGGCTCTTGACGAGGGGGTTCCTCTCACCTTGATAAGCGAATCAGTGTACGCACGCTGCCTTTCTGCCCAGAAGGACGAGAGGGTTGTCGCCTCAGGCATACTCCAGGGCCCTAAGCCTCTGAAGTATTGCGGGGACCGTGCAGAATTCCTGGAGGACCTCAGGAAGGCGCTCTTTGCCGCCAAGGTGGTTTCGTACGCCCAGGGATTCACGCTTATGCGTGCTGCCGCCAAGGCCAACGGATGGGACCTGAACTATGGAGGCATCGCTCTCCTCTGGAGGGGCGGATGCATCATCAGGAGCGTATTCCTCGGCAAGATCAAGGAGGCATTCGACAACGACCCTGACCTCGCGAACATACTCCTCGACCCGTTCTTCACGGAGAAGCTGGCCCAGGCTCAGCAGGGATGGAGGAACGTCGTATGCAAGGCCATCGCTAACGGTGTCCCTGCTCCTACTCTCACCGCCGCCCTTGAATATTACGATGGCTACCGTACTTCGATGCTCCCGGCCAACCTGCTGCAGGCCCAGAGGGATTATTTCGGCGCCCATACGTACGAGCGTACGGACCGTCCGAGGGGAGAATTCTTCCATACGAACTGGACCGGTCACGGCGGCGACACTGTCTCGGGAACTTACATCGCATAATCAATAACACTACAATACAAATGAAAATAGAGAAATATTCATTCGGAGTCGGCGACCGCTTCTCTCACGAGGGCGTCGCCCAGCTCAGGGCCCTGCTCAAGGCTGAAGAAAAGTTCGGGGTGCACTTCGTTCCGGTGTGGAACAAGTCGAACCGAGAGCATCAGATCGTAAATACCGTTCCGATGGAGACCCGCAAGGAGGCTGATGCAGCTGTAAAGGCTCTCGGCTACACCGGACAGTATTTCGTGGATGCCGACCACATCAACCTCAACAATGTGGACAAGTTCATAGATGCTTCCGATTTCTTCACTATCGACGTGGCTGACTATATCGGCAAGCCGGCTGATCCGAAGGACATAGATGCTTTCGTGGAGGCTCACCGCCGTTTCATCGGCAAGGTCGAGATTCCCGGCATTCCGGAGCCTTTCGAGGTGACTGAGGAGAAGGTCCGCGAGATAGCCGGTCACTTCCTTTTCGCCGTCCGCGAAGCCGGACGTATCTATCGTCACATAGCAGAGGTCAAGGGAGAAGGCAACTTCGTCACCGAGGTTTCAATGGATGAGGTCAACGATCCTCAGACTCCGCTGGAGATGCTCTTCATCCTGGCCGCGCTGGCCGATGAGAAGGTTCCTGCTCAGACTATCGCTCCGAAGTTCACCGGGCGTTTCAACAAAGGCGTCGATTACCGCGGTGACCTTGCCCGCTTCGAGAAGGAGTTCGAGGAAGACCTCCTGGTCATCGATTTCGCAGTCAAGGAGTTCGGGATGTGCGACAACCTCAAGCTTTCCATCCACTCCGGTTCCGACAAGTTCTCCATCTATCCGATTATGGGTCGCTTGATCCGTAAGTATGACAAGGGAATCCACATCAAGACAGCCGGAACCACCTGGCTTGAAGAGAACATCGGACTGGCAGTGGCGGACCCCAAGGCTCTCGACCTTGCCAAGAAGATATATGTCAACGCTCTAGGACGTATGGAAGAGCTGACCGTTCCTTATGCCACGGTCATCGATGTGGACGTGGATGCGCTTCCTTCCCCTGATGAGGTGGCGAAGTGGAATGCCCAGACCTACGCCCGCACTATGCGCCATAATCAGGAGGATCCTCTCTACAATCCGTCCTTCCGCCAGCTGATCCACGTGAGCTACAAGATCGCCGCGGAGCTTGGGGACGAGTATTATCCGGCTCTCGAGAAGCACAGCGAGGTGATCGCCGAGCAGGTGATCGAGAACCTGTGCGAGCGTCATATTAAAAGACTTTTTGGAGAATAAAGATTTAGGATATGAAATATTCATTCGACGACCTGAAAGGCAAGAATTGCGTTATCACCGGTGGCTTCGGAGTTATCGGAATGGCCCTTACGAGGGGTCTCGCCGAAGCCGGAGTCAACCTGGCGGTAATCAGCAGGGGAAAGGACAACCCTGAGAAAGGCGAGGCGATCGCCAAGGAATTCGGGATCAAGTGCATCGGCATTTCGGCCAGCACCTTGGACAAGGAGGCGCTCATCGCGGCGCGTGAAGAAATCCACGCCAAGCTCGGCAAGATTGATTTCCTGATCAACTGCGCCGGAGGAAATTCTCCGAAGGCAACCTGCAAGGTGGAACAGATAAGCCAGGACGATGACCTTGCCGATAGCTTCTACGGATTGGATATGGAAGGTTTCGACTTCGTGTTCGACCTCAACTTCAAGGGAACCCTGCTCGCTACGATGGTATTCACCCAGGATATGCTCGAGGCAGGGAAGGGCAACGTCCTCAATGTCTCCTCGATGAACTCGTTCCGCCCTCTGACCAAGATTCCGGCATATTCCGCAGCCAAGGGTGCGATCAACAACTTCACACAGTGGTACGCGGTTCACGTCGCCCAGACGGGTATCCGCTGCAATGCCATCGCTCCGGGATTCTTCCTGACCAACCAGAACCGTTTCCTGCTCACCGACGAGCAGACTGGCGAGCTGAAGCCCCGTGGGCGCAAGATCATCGCCAACACTCCGACCCACAAGTTCGGTGAGCCGGAGGACCTGGTAGGAACTATGCTCTACCTCCTCAGCGACATTTCCAGCTTCGTGACCGGAATCGTGATTCCTGTCGACGGTGGTTACAGTGCATTCGGCGGCGTATAAAAAGGGTTCGGATATGAGATCATTCAAGACCGCTTTCGTCGCAGGAGCGATGCTCCTTGCTTCGACCTGTTCATTCGCACAGGCATACATACCGTCGGAAGGCAACATCCTGGCGAGGAAGGAATTCGTCAAGGAACGTTTCGGGATATTCCTTCACTGGGGAATCTACGCTTCCTACGCTCAAGGCGAGTGGTACCTGAATACCGGGAAGCTCAACGCTGAAGAATATGCCAAGGCGGCTTCCGGCTTCTATCCTGCGTGTTATGATGCTGCAAGTTGGGTGAAGGCATTCAAGGATGCCGGAGCTGAATATGTGACCATAACTTCACGCCATCACGACGGCTTCTCGATGTATGCTACGAAGCAATCGGACTACAACATAGTCGATGCTACTCCGTTCAAGAGAGACGTGATCAAGGAACTTGCCGACGCTTGCCACGATCAGGGACTCAAGCTCCAGTTCTACTACTCCATCCTGGACTGGACCAGGGATGATTATCCGTTGGGAGAATCCGGACGCTTCTCCGGTCGCAGGACCGACAAGCAGGATTACGGCCACTACCTCGCCTTTATGAAAGCCCAGTGCAAGGAGTTGATGGAGAATTACGCTCCGGTCCGCGCCCTTTGGTTCGACGGCTACTGGGACCACAAGCGTGACAGCGTGCCGTTCGATTGGAAGATGCCTGAGTTCTACAGCTATCTCCATTCCCTCAACCCTGATCTCCTGATCGGCAACAACCATCACATACTTCCGATAGAAGGGGAGGACTTCCAGATGTTCGAAAAAGATCTTCCCGGGCAGAATACCGCAGGTTTGTCGGAGGGCCAGGAAATCGGTACGCTTCCTCTGGAGATGTGCCAGACTATGAACCACTCCTGGGGTTACAGTGTGTCCGACCAGGACTACAAGAGCATAAGGGACCTGGTCTGCAAGCTTGCCCAGTGCGTTTCCCTGAATACGAACCTTCTTCTGAATATCGGTCCTCAGGCCAACGGAGAGCTTCCTCAGGCTGCGCTCGACAGGTTGAAGGGCATCGGTGAATGGTTGAAGGTCAACGGTGAGTCCATCAAGGGCTGCGGTCCCGGACCTCTCGAAGAACAGGCGTGGGGTGTCACTACGGCTCCTTTAGGGGATCCTAAGACGTTCTATCTCCACATATTCGAGAATCCTGGATCTGTCCTGGAGATTCCTGTATGCAAGAAGGCAAAGGTGAAGGCTGTGACTGCCCTGTATGACGGTACTCCTTTGGTATTCAAGAAGGTCAAGGACCGCCTCTTCGTCACCATCCCGGCCGAACTCCCTGACACCGACTACGTAATCCGGATCGTCCAGAAGTAGTTCCGGCAATGCGATCGCTATGGGCAGGTGGCTGAAGTATCGGCCACCTGCTCCTTTTATCCCGGCTGGATATCGTCTTCCCCGGCTTGACCGGGGATCTCCGTCGTGCCTTTGGCAGGGCGCGAGGAGAGCCCTTTGCGCCGGAGGCCGCATATTCAGGCGGCGGTGCCAGAATCGGTTAATTACACCTCTGCACCCAGAATCTGTATTTCTTTATCCTCCTGAAACAGTTTCTTATTGATATTCAGGATGTTGTTGCTAATTATTCAGATGCCGCCTGGAATATAATGACTCAAAGGAGGACCTGAAAGCCTTAAGGTAGGTGCGTCAGTTCCAACAGACAACTCCCGAACGATACATCTGTCGTTGTCTGAGGTTCCAGTTGAGTACGATTTCTGGCCATAATGTACGCATGTGAAATCTCAAGTTCGCAGTTGGGAACAAAAAGCCCTGATTTTGTACTCAACCGGAACCATAGCAGCCTCCTTCTGAATAACCAATCTGTGATGTCCGAACGCTTTTAGCAAAGCAAACAAGCCAGGCAGAACGAATAAGCCAGATATGACTAACACGTCAAGTTAAATGAACCGGGGCCAGGCATAGCGAACGGGCCGGGAATAACAGACCATAGCCGGGCATGACAAAAATGAAGGTCGACCGTTCTGGCCGACCTTCAGTCATATTAAGAGCCACTTTGGAGTGCAGGGCCGTTTCCGGGGCGGATACTGCCACTGGGGTGGCGACTGCTAGAAGTACTCTTCGGTGTTGTTGTGGCTGCCGTCGAAACGATCCTCGGAAGATTCGTTGTTCTTCCTGAAGTTGTTCCTGTTGCGGTCACCACCGTTGCGGCGCTCGTTGCTCCCACCGTTGTTGCGGCGGTCACCACCGTTACGGCGCTCGTTGTTGCCACCGTTGCTCCTGCGCTCGCCGCCACCGTTCCTGGAACCGTTGCCGTTGCCGCGGTTGCCACCGTTGCTGCGTGGACGAGGCTCGGTGTAGCCTTCAGGTTTCGGAGTGAGGGCACGCATAGAAAGCCTCATCTTGCCGGTCTTCTGGTCGATCTCGAGAAGCTTCACATCGACTTCCTGGCCGACGGTGAGTACGTCTTCGACGTTCTCGGTCTTGTTCCATGCAATCTCTGAAACGTGGAGCAGACCTTCCTTGCCCGGGAGGATCTCTACGAAAGCGCCGAATTCAAGGATTGAAACGACTTTTCCGTGATAGGTCTCGCCGACCTCAGGAACTGCGCAGATGCCCTGGATCCAGTCGTATGCCTTCTGCATTGCCTCGGCATCGTTGGTAGCGATGTCCACGATACCCTTGCCGTCGACCTCGTCGATGGTGATGACAGCACCGGTCTCGGCCTGGATCTTCTGGATGGTCTCTCCACCCTTGCCGATGACGGCACCGATGAAGTCCTTAGGGATTTCGAAGCTGACGATCCTAGGAACGAACGGCTTGTAGTCCTCGCGAGGCTTGTCGATGCACTTCATCATTTCTCCCATAATGTGCATCCTGCCCTCGTGGGCCTGCTGAAGGGCCTTTGCGAGCACTTCGTAGGACAGACCGTCCACCTTGATGTCCATCTGGGTCGCGGTGATACCGTCCTTGGTACCAGCGACCTTGAAGTCCATATCACCGAGGTGGTCCTCGTCACCGAGGATATCGGTGAGGATGGCGTAGCGGCCGTTAGGATCCTTTTCGTCAGTGATGAGACCCATAGCGACACCGGCTACCGGCTTGGTGATCTGGACACCTGCATCCATAAGGGCGAGGCAACCGCCGCAGATCGAAGCCTGTGAGGAAGAACCGTTGGATTCGAGGATATCGGAAACAACGCGTACTGCGTAAGGGAATTCCGGAGCCTTCGGCATAACAGCCTTGAGAGCCCTGAAAGCGAGGTTGCCGTGACCTACTTCACGACGGCCGACACCCCTCTGGGACTTGGCTTCGCCGGTCGCGAAAGGAGGGAAGTTGTAGTGGAGGACGAACTGCTGGTCTTCCTGGACCAGGACTTCATCCATCTCCTTCATATCCATCTTGGTACCGAGGGTGACTGAAGCAAGGGCCTGGGTCTCTCCGCGGGTGAATATGGCGGAACCGTGGGCGCAAGGCAGGCAGTCAACTTCGCACCAGATCGGACGGACCTGGGTGGTCTGGCGACCGTCGACACGCAATCCCTCGTCGAGCACGAGGTTCCTCAGAGCCTCTCTCTGCTCGTGTCCGAAGTAGCGGTTGATCATCATCTTCTTTGCCTCGAGGTCTTCCTCGGAGAGTCCGAGAGACTCGATGCATTCTTCCTTGATGGCCTCGAATCCGGCTTCTCTCTCGTGCTTAGGCTTCGCGGACTTGGCGAGAGCGTAGCACTTTGCATATGCTGCTTCGTGGATTTTGTTCTTGATCTCTTCGTCTTCTTCGTCGTGAGGATAATCCCTCTTGACATCCTTGCCAAGTTCCTTGTTCAGTTCCTTCTGGACACGGCAGTGCTTCTTGATCTCCTCGTGTGCGAACTTGATGGCCTCGAGCATAACATCTTCAGGAACTTCCTTCATTTCGCCCTCTACCATCATAATGTTCTCCTCGGTGGCACCGACCATCAGTTCGAGGTCGGCGGTTTCGGTCTCGGAGAATGTAGGATTGATCTTGAACTGTCCGTCGATCCTGGCGACGCGCACCTCGGAGATAGGCCCGAGGAACGGGAGGTCGCTGCAAGCGAGAGCCGCTGATGCAGCAAGTCCTGCGAGAGCATCCGGCTGGATGTCCTTCTCGGCCGAGATAAGCCAGATGTTGACGAATACTGCAAGGTGGAAATCATCCGGGAACAGAGGCCTGAGGGCCCTGTCGACGAGACGTGCGATAAGTACTTCGTAATCGGAGGCCTTGCCCTCCCTCTTCATAAATCCGCCGGGGAAACGTCCCGCGGAATAAAACTTCTCCTTGTAATCCACCTGGAGTGGAAGGAAGTCCGTGTCTTCTGCTGCTTCTTTCGCGCAGGTCACTGTGGCCAGGAGTATCGTGCCTCCCATCTTGACCACTGCCGAACCGTCTGCCTGCTTGGCAATCTTGCCGGTTTCGATTTCGATTATCCTACCGTCGGATAATTCGATTTTCTTTGTAATAACGTTCATTTAACTGCTTTTACCGCTTTTTCTAAAAAATAAGGGGACGGCCGTATCGCAGCACAGCCAATCCCCTTTTCTGTTCCTATCGTATGCTTATCGACGGAGACCGAGCTCCTTGATGATATTTCTGTATCTCTCGATGTCAGTCTTCTGGAGATAATCCAGGACCTGACGCCTTTTACCTACGAGGCGGAGAAGGGAACGACGAGTGACAACGTCCTTCTTGTTCTTCTTCACGTGCTCCGTGAGGTGATTGATACGGTAGGAAAATAAAGCAACTTGACTCTCAGGTGAGCCGGTGTCTGTATTAGACTTCCCGTACTTAGCGAAAATCTCTTGCTTCTTGTCGGCTTGTAAATACTCTGCCATTTTCGCAAAAAATTTTGTTTAATAATAGTTCCGCGCTTTCCGCACCACGCGAAAAAGCCTGCAAATATACCTATAATTTTCAGAGAATCAAAAAATTCTGTATTTTCTCAACTCTTTTTCTTTCATTCTGTGGTCAGGGCACAGGCTTTCCAGGAGCGAGTGGAACTCTTGCCCGTGGTTCGGGAACTTCAGATGGCAGAGCTCGTGCAGGATAACGTAATCCCGAAGGTCCTCCGGCAGCCGCATCAAGTTGAGATTGAGGTTGATATTCCCTTTCCTCGAACAGCTTCCCCAGTTGGATACATTGTTCTTTATACGGACCTGGTTGTAGCTGAAGGAATATTTCTCCGCCAGGAATGCGAGACGTGCCGGGAGCCAGGCCTTGGCCTCCTTCCGGAGCCTTTCGGTTTCTTCAGGGGATATGCCACCCTCCCCGGCAGACTGTTCCTGCTGCCTGGCGATGGTTTTCAGCACCCATTCCTTGTTCTCCGTCAGGAATACCGCCGCCCTCCTGTACGAGCAATACCAAGGGATAGTGACCGTAACGCCCCGGCGCGGGTTCACACGGATCGAAATCCCGCGTGACCTGGGGTTCTTACGAACCGTGACCTTTCCTAACTCCGGATGCTCGATTATTCTCTGCATATTGCGCTATGACTATCCGGTAATAACTTGAACTATCCGGTAATAACCTGCTCGTCGGCAGAAGGGATGATGTCGCAGTTGCCCTGAGGATCCTGCAGCTCGATCTTGCGTAGGTACAGGACAAGCAGCGTGACGATCACGGCGCTGACGCAGAAGATGATGGCATATTGCGGGAGCGGGATGGCATCCACGAGGCTTTTGGCCTCCTTCAGGGAGTCACCTCCGAATTTCTGGGAGAGCACCGCGAAGGTATTGTTGGTGCAGTGCATCAGGATCGTGAGCTTGAGAGAGCCAGTGCGGTAGTATACATATCCCATAAGGCATCCGATGATGAATGCAGTCACACCCTGCCAGATATTCCCGTGGATGGCGGCGAAGAACAACGCCGAAATCACGATTGCCAGAGCGGGGTTCATCCCTCTCGGCCTCTGGTTGAGGTCGCCACCCTTGTGCTCGTAGTTAAGCAGTCCGCGGAGGATCACACCCCTGCACATCCATTCCTCGAACAGCGGAGCGAAGATGCACATTGTCACCAGATTGACCCAAAGGGGACCGTTCATCATCTTCTCTATCTGTTCTATCATCGAGCCCTCGCTGTCAGGCAGGAAATGGTTCACGGCCTCCAGGATCATCCCGGCGGCGAGCATCCCGACTGCCACGAACAAGGCAAGGCCGGCACCGCCCATCTTGCCGAAGTGGTTGCTGTCCAGCTTGTAACCCCTGTCGAAGAAAGAATTCTTGCTGCTCTGGAGCCTTACGAATATGAACAGCGGGATGAACTGGATCGGATACATTATCAGCATCACGTATGACAGGTCCGCCATTCCTCCGAACATCATCGGCATCGTTACCAGGGCTGCCAGGACCATTCCGACGAGGAACCATCCCAATACTGCGAAAAGACCACTTACGCCTGGAGTGTACCAGGCGCAGGCGGACAGGAGGTCGAAATTCTTCTCGACCTTCCGTTTTTTGAAAAAAGGCATATTCTTGATTTATTTTTGCCAAAGAGGGGTAGGGTATACGCCGTTGTCCACAAGTTCCTGGAACTTTGCGACTACGCCGGGACGGTCTTCCTTGTAGGTCACGCCGAACCAGCGGGAATCAGTGGTGAGGACCTCGCACTTGTAGCCGTTGTCCTTCATCATGATGTCGACAGCGTAAGGAATGTAGAACTCCTTCTTGAGTTCGTTGAGGTTTGCTTCGAGGAACTGTGTGAATACAGCTTCGCTGAGCTTGAAGTAATCCGGGGTGAATCCCCACATATTCATAGAACAGAGGGCCTTGCCGTCGACCTCCACGTGCTCGGCACCGGTGACGGTGTTGTCGCCGTAGACCTTTCCGTCCTCTTCCTTGCCCACGTTGACGTGTTCTGCCACTCCTGTAAGATGCTTGTAATCATCGTAATAGCAAATTCCGCGGCTTACCTTGCCGTTCTCCGAAAGGGTATTCTCGAGCTCGAAGCCGACGATGCTGCAGACACCCTGCTTGCCTTCGTGTGCACGGAGCCAGTCACCCAGGATCCTGAAGGAATCCTTGCCGTAATAGTCGTCTCCGTTGATGACTGCGAACGGTTCGTGGATCACGTCTTTTGCCATCAGCACCGCGTGGGCGGTGCCCCACGGTTTCTGCCTCTCCGGATTCAGGGCGAAGCGCTCAGGAATCTTGTTGAGTTCCTGGATCACGAAATCGAACTCCAGCGGGGCGCCGTCAGGGCAGGTGATGCCTGAATATTTTTCCTTCACGGTCTGTTTGAATTGCTCAAGGAAATACTCCCTGACAATATAGACCACCTTGCCGAAACCGGCGTTGACTGCGTCATAGATCGAATAGTCGATGATGGTTTCGCCGCTAGGACCGAGTCTGTCCATCTGCTTGAGGCCGCCGTAACGGCTGCCCATACCTGCTGCAAGTACGAGAAGTGTTGGTTTCATCTTGTAAAGTATTATTTAAGAATCATTATGCGGTTGTAATTGTACAAAAATAACTATTTTTGCATTAATATCATTAATTGCCGATGGGAAAGTTCAGGGATATCTGGAACAGGAACAATGACGGGAAGAATGCCGAGAAACGCTCTTTCATCCGTTATGCCATAATATCGACCGCAATATTCATCCTGCTGGTCGGTTTCCTCAACCAGAACAACATAGTCCGCTGGATCAGGGCCACCAACGAGATACGCCGCCAGAACAAGCAGATTGAACGCTACCAGGCGGAAATCAAGGAGATGGACAGGCAGATCGAAGGACTGACCGGCAACCGGGACTCCCTGGAGAAGTTCGCCCGTGAGAACTTCGGCTTTTCCGAGCCAGGCGATGATGTCTATGTCCTGGAAAAATAACTGATTATGGATTTCAACTCTCTTATGGCGGTTTCACCGGTGGACGGTCGATATTCCGCCAAGACCGCACCTTTGAGGCAGTATTTCAGCGAATTCGCATTCATCCGGAACAGAGTGAGGGTGGAGGTCGAGTACTTCATCGCTTTATGCGGGATTCCACTCCCTCAGCTTTCCGGCTTCGGAGAGGGGACCGGCAGGACCCGGGAAGAGCTTTTCGCCGCCCTTCGCGGCCTGTACGAGGGAATGACTCCGGAGGAGGCCCAGAAGGTCAAGGACATAGAAAAGGTCACCAACCACGATGTAAAAGCTGTCGAATATTACATCAAGGAACAGTTCAAGGCCCTGGGCATAAGCCGCTGGCAGGAATTCGTCCATTTCGGCCTTACCTCCCAGGACATCAACAATACGGCCCAACCCCTTATGCTCAAGGAAGCCGTTGAGAATGAATATCTTCCAGCTCTTGAAGAAATAGTCGGCATCCTTGCTGCCGATGCGGCGGAGTGGGAGGATATCCCGATGCTGGCAAAGACCCACGGACAGCCGGCCACACCTACCCGCCTGGGGAAGGAGATCAGGGTGTTCGTTTCCCGTCTCGAAGAACAGTTGAGGCAGCTTAGGCTTCTCTCCTATCCTGCGAAGTTCGGTGGAGCCACCGGAAATATGAACGCCCACAAGGTCGCATATCCGCAGATCGACTGGCCTTCGTTCGCCGATTCATTCGTCGCATCCCTGGGCTTGAAACGGTCCTTCCCGACCACCCAGATAGACCATTACGACAACCTGGCCGCATTATTCGACTGTATGCGCAGGATCGGCACGATCCTGACCGATCTGTGCCGTGACATCTGGACTTACATATCGATGGAATATTTCCACCAGAAGGTAGCTCGCAACGAGGTAGGTTCTTCGGCTATGCCGCATAAGGTGAATCCGATCGATTTCGAGAATGCGGAAGGCAACCTCGGAATGGCGGATGCCGTATTCACTTTCCTGTCTATGAAGCTTCCTCTTTCAAGGCTGCAGAGGGACTTGACCGATTCCACGGTCCAGCGCAACGTCGGAGTCCCGGTGGCGCACTGCCTGATCGCTTTCGCCTCCTTGAAGAAAGGCTTGGGCAAGCTCATCCTGAACCGTCCGGCCATAGATGCGGATCTCCACAGGAACTGGGCCGTCGTAGCGGAAGCCATCCAGACCATCCTGCGCAGGGAGAATTATCCTAATCCATACGAAACGCTCAAGAACCTCACCCGGACGGGAGAAGCCGTCAGCGAGGAGACCATAGCCCGGTTCATCTCCGGACTTGATGTAAGCGAAAGCGTCAAGGAAGAACTCCGTGCGATCACCCCGTGGAACTACACGGGATTCTAGAGAAGCAGGAGTACAGCGAATACATACAGGATGAAGCCCTGGAAACGGAGGCGTGACTTGGTGCTGGTGCGCAGCATCGATTCGGTCGGGTCGTCTCCGGTCATCTGGAGCATCTTTTCGTCTGAAGGAAGCTTGGAGGACGGATATTTCTCAATAAGCTGTCCGTCGCTGAACCAGGTGGCGCCGCCATTTGACCTGTTCAGGGTAATCAAGGTCTTGTAGTCAGCGAAATACAATGACTCCAGCAACTTCTCGCGCACTTCGGGCACGATGACCTCGAGGCTGTCGAAATCTTCCTTTGTGGTGGAGGCCAGGAGCAGGGGAGTGAAACCCGCAGCAGATGCTCCTTCCAGAAGGTCGGAAATCCTCGTCCAGCCGTCCCCCTTCATCTTGTCGGTGTCATATACGGACACTGCCATCACGTTGCCCTCTGCAGCTTTTTCGTCGCAGTAGACGTCCAATGAGTCGTAGAAGGACAGGATGGGGACGTTGTCGTCGATTTCCGGTCCGTTCACCGTGATGTCCTCAGTCCTGACGAAAGTCCAGGTCGAGTCCGGCAGCTTGTCCAGGTCGAACACACCTTCCTGTCCGTTCTTCTCGTAAATGACCTTTGGCTTGCCGGTGCCCGTCTCTTCCTCCATTCCCTTGGATGCCAGCAGTTCGCTGCCCGGAGTGAAGGCGGTGTAATCTACCAGCGGGATGGACTTCAGTGAATATATGGTGAAGACTGCCAGCGATGCGGCGACCAGTAAGAACGAGACATATTTCCTTTTCCTGTTGACTCCGAAGTCCTTGTACGGCAGGAACGCAATCAGCATCAGTATCAGCAGGCCGATGTTCTTGAGGAAAGTCTGGAGATTCGTGAGGTGGATCGCTTCGCCGAAGCAGCCGCAGTCCATAGGAGGATTGAATATCGCCAGGAAAAGCGTCAGGATAGTGAAGAAGACGATCATCATCGATGTCAGGATGGCCACGAACTTCCTCCATACCCCACTGATCAACGCGGCTCCGAGCAGTGCTTCCAGCAGAGCCATTCCGACGCCGATGCCCTTGGCGGCAGGCATCAGGAATCTCAGGTGAAGGAAGCGGAGATACTCTTCTACGACGAGACCGGCTCCGGTGGGATCCAGGAGCTTGAATATCCCCGCAAGGAGGAATACTACTCCGATGATGAAGGCGCACAGCCTTCTGAGCCTATGATGGAATGCGTTGTCTTTCATTTCGCGGATATGTATTCGTCTATCACTGTCTTGACCTTTGCGAAGATGCTGTCCGGCGGAAGCATCCTGCCTTCAGGGTCGGAGCAGTCGATGCGGATGAACCTCGGATCCAGGGAGGCCTGGCGTTCATAAATCGAGCGCACCCTCTTCTGGAATTCGATACTCGACTCGTGGATGTCCTTCGCTCCATTTAGGTAATCCCTGTCGGAGCCCATCCTGGAATGCTCGAGACTGTTTTCCACGAACTCGATCGGAACGTCCAGGAATATGTTCAGGTCCGGCCTGGGCAGGTCGAAAGAGCCATATTCGGTGTTCAGGATCCATTCGCGGAGGTTTTCGCGTTCCTCAGGGTCGTCCAGCTTCGCGCACTGGTAGGCGATGTTGGAGTAGACATACCTGTCCAGGAGCACTGTACCACCTTCGGACAGGGTCTGCTTGATCCCGGAGGCGGCGTGGTGCCTGTCCTCTGCGAACAGGAGGGCCACCAGCTGCGGATGGACAGACTCGTTCGAGCCGAAGTCTCCCCTCAGGAAACGGCTGATCAGGTCACCGTAGACAGGGGAGTCATATCTCGGGAAATGGATATACTCCAGATTGGAGCATAACCCCTCGAGATAGGCCTTCAGTTTCCTGACTTGGGTGGACTTCCCGGCCCCGTCCAAACCTTCCAGAACGACTAGCATCGTGATAGTTTTTGTCAATCCGCAAAGATATTCAATTTTTAATTATTTTTGTGTGGATATGGAAAATAACGCAGGAAGAAATATTCGGATAATGGGGATCGCCAACATCACAGGCGACTCCTTTTTCGCGGGCAGCAGGATGCTCGGGGCGGATGGCAGCCTTGCCGTCGATGCCTTCCGCCGGAGGGTTGAAGTGATGTTGGAAGAAGGAGCAGACATCCTGGATCTGGGAGCCTGTTCGACCCGTCCTGGATCCGACCCTGTTAGCGAGGAGGAGGAATGGAACCGGTTGGAACCGGCTCTCCGCATCGTTGCCCGGGAATATCCGGACGTGAGCATCTCCATTGACACTTTCAGGCCGGAGATCGTACGCCGAGCATTCGGATTGGCAGGCAGGTTCATAGTCAACGATATCAGCGGCGGTTGCGACGGAATGTGGAAGCTGCTCGGGGAGCTGAAGCTGCCTTATGTCGCTATGCATATGCGAGGGACGCCTGCCACGATGTCCAGTCTCACCGACTATCCTGACGGGGTGACGTCTGCTGTCAGGGAATTCTTCGAAGGTATCCGTACGAAGGCGGAGGCGTTCGGCGTGGACGAGTGGATCCTGGACCCGGGTTTCGGTTTTGCCAAGACGGTGGAACAGAACTGGCAGCTGCTCCGGGAAATGTCTGTATTCCAGTCTTTTGGCCGGCCTGTCCTGGCCGGCCTGTCGCGCAAGAGCTTCCTGTACAAGCCGCTTGGTATCACTCCGGAAGATGCCCTGCAGGCCACTTGTACGGCGAATTTCATCGCCCTCCTGAACGGAGCGGACATCCTCCGCGTCCACGACGTGAAAGATGCCCGCGAAACTGTCAGGCTGTACGGTCTGTACAAGGGATGATGTTTTTTCTTAGGGATTATTACGCTATATTTGCAGTCCGAATCAGATTGATATGGGATTTTGCAATGATAGCCGGCATTGTGACGTGAGGCAGGAGGGGTTCCCCCGGGCTGAGTGGTTGCCGGCGAAGGAGGTGCTGATGCACACCCCCGGAGAGGAAATCTTCGATGGGGTCATCCATTCAGCTGCGGGTCTGTTCGAGCGCTATTTCGACATCGACAAGGCCGCCGCGGAACATTTACACTATATTGAATTCCTTTCCGGCCTTGGGATCAAGGTCCACACTGTCGGAGGTATTCTCAATGAAGTCGATATCGACAGCCTGCGGACCCTGGCGGACACCGTGCTGACTTATGACATCTCCGGAGATCCCGGGGAAGATGCCGAGAAAACCGAAGCCTACAGGCAGGAAACCCTCCTGACGCTGAGCCGTGCCGACCTCATCCGTTGTATCCTTTTCAGACCAAAGGTGAAGCTGCATCATACCTGGAGCAATACGGGCTACGATGCCGAGTATATCCTCAAACCCTTGATGAACCTTTATTTCACCCGCGACCAGAGCATAACTACTCCACGCGGACACGTGATCTGCAGGATGAACAGTCCTCAGCGGGTGGCGGAAACAGATGTGATCGAGTTGTGCTACGCCTATCTCGGGCGCCGTCCTATCCTTCGGATAAGCGGTGAAGGACGCCTTGAAGGAGGCGACTACATTCCTGCGGGGGATATCGGCTTCATCGGTTGCGGGATGCGTACCAATGATGAGGGAATTCGCCAGATGATGGAAGCCGACGCTTTCGGCCACGATACGGTCGTAGTTGTACGGGACCACAAGTTCTGGCAGATGCAGATGCATCTGGACACCTATTTCGACATAATCGACCGCGATCTGTGCACAATGGTGAGGAGCCGTCTCGATGCGCATCCCGGCGAGCCCGGATTCTTGACTTGCGACATCTGGTCGAGGTTGCCCGGAACGAAGGAATATTCCTTGGAAACCAAGGACTTGCGTTTTGCGGACTACCTACGCGAAATCGGGATGGAGATCATTCCGATCGACACTGATGATGAAATGCACCACGCCAACAACTACCTCACGGTTTCACCGAGGAAGATCGTAGCGGTGAAAGGATATAGCAATAAGCTGAAACATCGTTTCCACGGTGCTGGAGTGAGTGTTGAAGATATCCCGCTCGACAATATAATCCGCGGCTACGGCGCAGCTCATTGCATGACCCAGGTGCTGTCCCGGGAATTCTGAGATCCTATTTCCTTGATTAATCGAGCGTCTGCTTGATTTCGGTGATGGTGAAGGCTTCGATGCTGTCGCCGACCTTGACGTCGTTGAACTTGTCGATGCCTATACCACACTCCATTCCGGCAGAGACTTCTTTGGCGTCGTCCTTGCCCCTCTTCAGCGAAGCGAGTTCTCCGGTGTAGACTACGATGCCGTCACGGATGAGCCTGCACTTGGAAGTCCTTGATATCTTTCCGTCGCGTACAAGGCATCCTGCGATCGTTCCCACCTTGGAAATCTTGAAGGTCTGCTTGACCTCGGCCGTTCCGGTGATCTCTTCCTTCTTGATAGGCTCGAGCATACCCTCGATACCATCCTTGACATCGTTGATGGCGTCGTAGATGACCGAATACAGACGTATTTCGATTCCCTGGTCATCGGCCAGCTTCCTGGCATCCGTGGAAGGACGGACCTGGAAACCGATGATGACAGCGTCCGAAGCCTCGGCGAGGATCACGTCGGATTCGGAAATCGCACCGACTGCCTTGTGGATCACGTTTACCCTTACCTGCTCGGTCGAGAGCTTGATGAGGGAGTCCGAGAGAGCCTCCACGGAACCGTCTACGTCACCCTTGACGATGACGTTGAGTTCCTTGAAGTTGCCGATCGCGATACGGCGGCCGATCTCTTCGAGGGTCATATGCTTCTGGGTCTTGATGCCCTGGATGCGGATCAGCTGCTCGCGCTTGTTGGCGATGGTCTTGGCCTCTTTCTCGTCGCTCATCACGTTGAACTTGTCTCCTGCGCTAGGAGCTCCGTTCAGACCGAGGATGGAAACAGGGGTCGAAGGACCGGCGGACTCGACTTTCTGTCCACGTTCGTTGAACATTGCCTTGACTCGTCCATAATAGCATCCGCTCAGCACCATATCGCCGGTCTTGAGGGTTCCGTCCTGCACGAGGACCGTGGCCAGATAGCCGCGTCCCTTGTCCAGGGAGGACTCTACGACCGCACCGATACCCTTCTTGGAAGGATTCGCCTTGAGGTCGAGGAGATCGGTTTCGAGCAGGACCTTGTCGAGGAGCTTGTCCACATTGATGCCCTTCTTCGCTGAAATCTCCTGGCACTGGTACTTGCCGCCCCAGGCTTCCGTAAGGATATTCATCTGGGAAAGCTGCTGGTAGATCTTCTCCGGCATTGCACCAGGCTTATCTATCTTGTTGATAGCGAATACCATAGGGACGCCTGCGGCCTGTGCGTGGTTGATGGCCTCGACGGTCTGCGGCATCACTGCGTCGTCGGCAGCGATGATGATGATCGCAAGGTCGGTGAGCTGGGCTCCACGGGCACGCATAGCCGTGAAGGCTTCGTGTCCCGGGGTATCCAGGAACGTGATATGGCGTCCGTCAGGAAGCTTCACGTTGTATGCACCGATATGCTGGGTGATACCTCCGGCCTCACCTGCGATGACGTTGGACTTGCGGATGTAGTCGAGCAGGGAAGTCTTACCGTGGTCGACGTGACCCATAACCGTGATGATAGGCGGCCTGGCCACGAGATCTTCTTCCCGGTCTTCCTGGGCGTTGCCTTCGATCTCTTCAGAAAGCTCGGCAGTAACGAATTCGACCTTGTAACCGAACTGCTCGGCGACCAGGACGAGAGCTTCCGCATCCAGTCTCTGGTTGATGGACACCATCAAGCCGAGTTCCATACAAGCCTTGATAACCTCGTTTACAGGAGTATTGTTCATCAGGGTGGCCAGGTCGTTGACAGTAACGAATTCCGTTACCTTGAGAACGGATTTCTCCGCCATCTCCTGCTGCATCTCCTCCATCGTCTTGGCGGCTGCCTGCTCCCTCTTTTCCTTCCTGTACTTGGCTCCGAAGTTGTTCTTGCGGTTGTCGTTCATCCTTGCGTAGGTCTCCTTGACCTGCTTCTGGATTTCCTTCTGCATCGCCTCCTGCTCCTCTTCGGACATCACCGGCTTGAAGCGTTCGCTTCCGCGTCCGCGCTTCCTGCCCTTGCCCTGTTCCTGGGCCTGACGCTGGTCTTTCTTGCCTGCGTCACGCTTGTCCTTGCGGGAGTTGTTGTCGGCCTGCTTTCCTTCCTTCGCAACATCTACCTTCTGGCTGCCCTTGGCAATCCTTTCCCTCTTCTTCCCGCTCTTCTTCTCGAACTGGGTCATATCGATCTTGCCGAGGACCTTGAATCCCTTGGCTCCCTCCTTGCTTTCAGGTGAGGATTCTTCCGGTTTGGCCGCAGCGTCGGTCGTCCCTGCCTTCTGTTCCTCCGGGGCAGCGGTCTCCTGTGGCTCCGTCTTCCCTTCGGTTTCCCCTGCTTGGATTTCCGGTGCAGGCTCCGTTACCTGAGGCTCCTGCACGGTGACGTCTGGAGTTTCAGGAACAGGTTCCTCGCGGACTTCCGGCTCCGGTTCCGGTTCCGGGGCCACCGGCTCTTTCTCAGGAACCGGCTCCGGCTCCGGTTCTGGTTCCGGTACAGGTGCCGGCTTCGGAGCGGTATGGGTGAAGACATTGCTCTTGATCACGGTCTCCCTTACCGGTTCTTCGAAGTCGTCCTCCTGGGATTTCTCCTGCTGCTTCCTTGAGGTCTTCTCGAGGATTTCGTTCAACTTGATGTCGACTTTCTCGGATGCCTGTTTCATCTCGAGATCCTTCCCGAACTGTTTCTCGATGGCGGGGAGAAGCTCGTCCGAAATCTTCGCGTTCGGATTGGCATCTACCTCGACACCCTTGGAAACAAGGAAGTCCACCAGACTCTGGAGCCCGATGTTGTAGGTTCTTATTATCTTATTCAGTCTGATTTCTGCCATACTCAACTCTTAGTCTTCAAATTCTGCCTTCAGGATCTTGAAAACCTCAGCTACGGTCTCGTCCTCGAGGTCTGCTCTCTTCGCGATGTCTTCAGGAGAGAATGCCAGTACGCTCTTGGCGGTGTCGCAACCAATTGATTCGAGGCGTTCGATGACCCACTGGTCGATTTCATTGCTGAATTCACTGAGGAGGACATCTTCCTCTTCAAGTATCTCGTCCTTAGGGAGTTCCCTCCAGACTTCGATTTCCCTGCCGACCAGCATTCCGGCCAGCTTGATGTTGCATCCGCCGCGGCCGATACCCTTCTTGACTTCATCGGGCTGCATATAGACCTTGATCTTGTCGTTTTCCGAACCGCCCAGGTCGATGGATGAGACCCTTGCCGGATTCAGAGCCCTCTGGATGAGGAGCTGAGTGTTGCTGGTCCACTGGAGCACGTCGATGTTCTCGTTGCGGAGCTCGCGTACGATACCGATGATCCTGGATCCCTTCACACCGATGCAGGCTCCGATAGGATCGATCCTGTCGTCGTAGGACTCGACTGCCACCTTCGCACGCTCGCCAGGTACGCGGACGACCTTCTTGATGGTGATAAGTCCGTCGAAGATCTCGGGAACCTCAATCTCGAAGAGCTTCTGGAGGAACTCGTTGGAAGTCCTGGAAAGGGTAATGTAAGGAGTGGTGTTGTTCTTCATCTCGACGCTCTTGATGATGGCGCGGATGGTGTCGCCCTTCTTGAACCTCTCTCCTGGGATCTGCTCGTTCTTCGGGAGATGGAGCTCGTTGCTGTCCTCATCCAGGATGATGACTTCCTTGGACCAGGTCTGGTAGATCTCGCCGGTGAATATTTCGCCGATCTTGTCAGAATAGGCCTTGAACACGTTGGCCTTGTCGATGTCCATAATCCTTCCCTGCAGGTTCTGGCGGATATTCAGGATACCCCTCCTGCCGAAAGAAGCCAGGGAAAGCTTCTTGGTATAAACATCCCCGATCTCGTAGTCGTCGTCTCCGGTTTCCTGGAGGATCTGGTCGAGAGTGATCTGGGTGTTCGGGTTCTCGACTTCCTCGACTATGTCGAAGTTCTGGTAGATCTCGCAGTCTCCCTTGTCCACGTTGATGATAACGTCGAAGTTGTCTGCCGAGCCGTAGGTCTTGGCGATCTGGGTGAGGAACACATCCTTCAGCACACCCATCATTACCGGCCTGTCAATGTTCTTCTCTTCCTTGAAGTCCTTGAAGGCATCGATGAGAGTTATAACGTCTTTCTTGTCCATTATTGTGTTTTTTGTATTATTAATCTTTGAATACAACGTGAGGCACTACGGAGTTGATGCCGTCGAAGGCTATATCGTCTTCGTGTTCGACCATCACTTTCTTCTTGCTTCCTTCCACGGCCTCTTTCTGGGAGTAGCGCAGGCAGATACCTTCTTCCGACACGCCGGCAAGCACCCCGATGAGCTTCCTGCCTCCCTTGAGGCGCACCTCTACGAGCGATCCCAGGGCTTTCTGATATTGCTTGAGCACCTTGAAAGGCTGGTCAAGTCCGGCGGAAGTCACCGTCAGGGAGTAGTCCTCGGCATCCTTGTCGAATGCTGCCAGGAAAGCGTCGTTTACTGCTACGCAGTCCTCCAGCTCCACATCTCCGATCTCCTTTTCGATGGCGAGCACGATGTCATTGTCCTTGCTTGCGGTGAGGTCCACTACAAAGCAGTCCCGCTGTTCTACAGCCGGGGATATAGTCTTGAGTATCAGTTCTTTATCCATATTCATAAAACAAAAGATAGGAGACGCTTTCGTCACCTATCTCTCTCAACGTTGCAAATATAAGGATAATTTGGCAAATATGAAAATAAATTGCTTACTTTGCAGACTATTTTAATAATAAAGAGGCATCAAATAATGGAATTCACCGCTAAACAGCTTGCTCAGATACTTAGGGGGACCGTCGAGGGAGACGAGAATGCGAAAGCTACCTCCTTTGCCAAGATAGAGCACGGAAAGAGCGGCCAGCTTTGTTTCTATGCTAATCCTAAGTACGAGCGGTTCGTCTATACTTGCAAGGCCAGCATCCTTCTGGTCAACAAGGACTTCGAGCCGAAGCAGGCGGTGACTCCAACCCTGGTGCGTGTAGATGACGCTTACAAGGCTCTCGCAGACCTCCTCAAATACGTTTCCACGCAGAGGCGTACGGACCGGAGGCACAGGGGATTCCGCTCTTCCTGGTTCCTGACCAGCAAATTCGGCAAGAAAGTCTATCTGGGCAGCCACTCCTATGTAGGCCATCACGCGAAGATCGGTGACTACACCAAGATATACGAGAATGTCTACGTGGGCGACAATACCGTGATCGGCTCGCATTGCATCATCTATCCCGGAGTGGTGATCTATCCCGGAATGGTGATAGGTGACAACGTGATCATCCACGCCAATGCGGTAATCGGCTCGGACGGCTTCGGCAACGCCCCTCTTCCTGACGGGACCTGGGAGAAGATCGAGCATATCGGCAATGTGGTTATAGGCGACAATGTCGAGATCGGTGCCGGCACCACCATAGACAAGTCCGAGATGGAATCAACCATCATCGGCAACGGGGTCAAGATAGACAATCTCTGCCAGATAGCGCACAATGTCCAGATCGGCGACAATACCGTGATGGCCGCTCAGTGCGGTATCGCCGGGTCCACAAAGATAGGCAAGAACTGCATCCTGGCCGGCCAGGTGGGGATAGCGGGTCATCTTACCATAGCCGACAACACCGTCATCGGAGCCCAGGCCGGAGTGATCGGGAATATCCGCAAATCCGGGGAAAAACTTCTCGGATCGCCGGCTATGCCGATAAAGACCTATCTTCGCAGCTATGCTAAGTTCAAACAGCAAGGCGAGGAGTGATATTCCTGACAATCATAAACTTACGATATGACTTCAATCAAGCAGCAGACTCTCGCGGGTGAATTCGGGTTCAAGGGCAAAGGCCTTCACACGGGCAAGACATCCAATATGGTGCTCAGGCCAGCTCCTACAGGGACCGGAATACTGTTCCGGAGGGTAGACCTCGGTGCGGATGCCATAGTGGAAGCCCTGGCTGAGAATATCTCGTCCACTGCCCGCAGTACAACCATTTCCAAGGGGGAGGTCTCAGTTGCTACGATCGAACATATTATGTCGGCCTTGACCGGGATGGGCGTCGACAACGCCATAATTGACATCGACAATGTCGAGGTGCCGATTCTGGACGGCAGCGCCCGCTTCTATGCCGAGGCTCTGGCCGCTTCCGGAACGGCCGTGCAGGACGCTCCGAGGAAATACATCGACATCCCCGGAGTCCTTGAGGTAAAGGACGAAAAGACCGGCTCATTCGTCCGGCTGACTCCTTCCGAGAAGCCGGAGATCGATGTGACCATTGATTTCGGATCGAAGGTCCTGGGCGTCCAGACCGCCCGTTGGGACGAGACCGTCGACTATGCCTCTGCGATTGCTCCTTGCAGGACCTTCGTATTCTTCCACGAGATTGCGTATCTTTTCCAGAACAACCTGGTGAAGGGCGGCGATATGGACAATGCGATCGTGATCGCCGAGCATCCTGTAACCGAAGAGCAGATTTCTGAACTCTCTGCCTTGTTCAACGTCCCCAAACTCGAGATCAAGGAGGGGTATTTGAACAACCTGAAGCTTCGTTTCCCTGACGAATGCGGAAGGCACAAGTTGCTGGACCTTATCGGCGACCTGAGGCTCGCCGGAGGGTACCTCAACGCTAATGTGACCGCCTTCAAGCCCGGCCACACAATCAATTCCCAGTTGACCAAGGCTGTCAGGGAACATACAAGATAACAAGCATAGCTATGAACAATATCTCACCATTGGCACACGTAAGTCCCAAGGCTGTCCTTGGGGACAACATTGAAGTAGGACCTTTCGCATTCATCGACGATGACGTCCAGATCGGTGACGGATGCAAGATACATCCGCACGCGATGATCTACCGTTACGTCAAGATGGGCCGATACTGCCAGATATTCCCCGGCGCAGTGGTCGGTGCCATACCGCAGGACCTGAAATATGAAGGTGAAGTCACCTATGTCGAGATGGGAGACAACGTTACCGTCCGCGAGTGTGCCACGATCAACAGGGGCACGAAGGCCAGCGGCAAGTTCGTCACCAAGATCGGAAGCAACACCCTGATAATGTCCTATGTCCACATAGCCCACGACTGCGTGATAGGCGACAACTGCATCCTTACCAGCTACGTCGGAATAGCCGGGGAGACCGAGATCGATGACTGGGCCATACTGGGAGGCGGTTCGAAAGCACATCAGTTCTCCAAGGTCGGTTGCCACGCGATGGTAGGCGGAATGTCCAAGATCAACAAGGACATCCCTCCGTACGTCCTGTGCGGCCGCGAGCCTATCAGTTTCGCCGGAGTCAACATCGTCGGCCTGCGCCGCCGCGGCTTCTCTCCGGAAGTGATCCGGAACATCAAGGATATCTACGACACGATCTATTTCTCTGGATACAACATTTCCGACGGATGTGCCAAGGTCGAGGCCGGATTCCCGCAGAGCGAAGAGAGGGACACCATCCTGAATTTCGTCAAGGCGTCGAAGAGAGGCATCATCAGGGCGTACGACACCAAGGTAAAGGGAGAGATTGACTAAGGATATGGCCGTGCTGCTCAGCATAGCCTATTTCCCGCCGATAAGTTATTTCGCACTTATTGCCCAAGGGTTCGCGTTGTCCGGTCAGGACCGGGACGTGGAGCCTTCATTGGTGTATCTTGAGGCTCACGAGAATTACCAGAAGCAGACTTGGAGGAACCGGTTCCGTTTCTATGCGGCGGACGGCCCCCAGATACTCAATTTTCCGATAGTCCACGAGAGCCGGCATTCTATTCCTATCACGGAGGTGAAGGTGGACTACAAGACCCCCTGGGTGGTGCGTACCGAGCGCGCGATCGATTCTGCTTACGAGAGTTCTGCGTTCTTCGAATACTACCGTGACGAGTTGTTCTTCATCCTGGATTCCCATCCGGAAACTCTTTTCGACCTGGACCTGCAGATAATCCGCTTTTTCCTCAGGAAGACCGGAATCCCTGTGGAGATCCGTTTGACCGACGGCTACGGCCTTCCGGAGGGCGTGTCGGCCGCCGATGATTACCGGGAACGGATCCATCCTAAGAGGCCGGATACCGTTCTCAAAGGACTTGGATTGGAAAAACCGTACTTCCAGGTCTTTGCCCGAAAGTACGGTTTCGTTGCGAATCTATCAATTTTGGACCTTCTTTTCAACGAGGGTCCGGAGTCTATCCTTTATCTGAAAGGCGACTAGAATCTCCAGCCTATCGTCGCAGTGATGTCGAAGCGGTCTCTCTTGTTGAGGATAAGAGGTGACGCTACGTCTGAGAGATAATCGGCGTAAGGGGAGATGTACTCGTCCGTCAGTGTGCTGTACCTTCCTGCGATGTCGGCGAAGAAGGAACCCTTGGAATAATATCCCAGACCCACTGAGAATGAGTTGGTCCTGTCGTTGAGGGTCTGCTTCGAACCATTTTCCACATAATATTCCGGAACGGTGGTGAAGTTATAACCCGCGCGTACGGCCATTTCAGGGACTGGCTTGAATTCGGCACCGACCCTGACCATATGGGACTTGCCCATACAGTTCCTGATGTCGTTGTTAACATCGGCGAAGGTGTCGCCGTAGCCCTCGTTGTCCTTGAACCTCATCGAACTGTAGTCCGTCATCTCGTAGTCGGCGCTGACCATCGCCATACCGAAGAAGGTATATGCCAGACCTGCGTTTACCCTATAAGGTGAGCGGAGGGTGTAGGAATAATCTCCTTCCGGTGAAGTAGCCGAACCGTCATAGTTGGAGTTCTCGTAGTGGACATCGGTGGAATGGCGCCAATGCTCGTTGATCTGGGTAGAGGTAGGGCTCTGGATCGCGGCTCCGATGCGGAATCCGTCTACCGGCAGGGCGATGAAACCTATCTTACCGTAGACCCCGGTGCCTTCCGCTGTATAGGAATAGCGGGTGCGGTAGTCGGTGAAGAAAGTGGTTGCATCATCGTATTCGATCCTGAAGTCAGCCGGATCCACGGCAGCCTCCTTGAAATATTCGTCGAAGTTGTAGTCGATGTTGGTCAGTCCGAAGTTGGCTCCGATGAAGAACCTGTCGTTGAAATTGAAACCTACATTGACTATTGCGTCATACTTGCTGCCGGTGACCTTGCGTCCATAGGACTGGTTCAGCGGACCGCCTAAGAATATGTCGTAGATGTAGTTTCCGTCCGCATCCTTCTCGCCGGTGTTGTTGAATCCCTCGGTGGCTGCGATGTAGCGCCAGTAGTAGGAAGGGTCATCGACATTGCCGTAGGTGCCGATTGCGCCGGACTGGGCATTCGTTACGATATTCCAAGGAGCCCACCAGCCTCTGTCGTCAGCATTGTAGTATGCGTGGCTCCAGTCATCGATCTCCGCACCGGATGCATCCCTGTATCCGTTGAGGAAGTCTATGTCGAAGCCGTCGGCATTGACTGCCATCGAGCTGATGTAGCTGGTCTTGTCATTCTGGCCGGCGGCGAACATCTGGTTCGTGTAGTTGTTGGTTCCGTTTATGACGAAGCCGTAGGTAACTGCAACGAGTCCGCGGTCGTTCCCGGTCTGCATATTGAATGTCGCACCGACGTTAGGAATCGAAAACCTCGTGAGTTTCCTGACCTGTTCGTTGGAGAAGACATCGCTTCCGTTCACCGGATAAGCACTGTATGACGCGTTCATCGTACTGACGGTCAGGTTAGGCGAAAGCGTGAACTGGGAGTAGTTGTAGACTGCGGAGCCGGCAGGGTTGATGCCTATCGATCCGAGGTCTCCTCCTACTGCTGTCATAGCGTTGCCCATACCTATGGACCTGGCGGTGCCATAGTAGTTGTTCTGGCTGAAAGTCAGCGCGTCGTACATTGTCTGAGCTCCTGCCGCAACGGTAGCGAGCATCAGTGTGATTGCAAGTAAGGTCTTTTTCATTTCGAATAGATTTTATAGTTTAAATCAAGGTTGTCTTACCTTCGGCCACCGCCGCTGCCGCCTCTCGAGCCACCGCCCGATGAACCGCCGCCGCTGTAACCGCCACCTGAGCTTCTGCCGCTGCTATATCCTCCGCCTGAGGAACCGCTGCTGGAAGAACCGCTGCTGTAGCTGCCGGAACTCCTGGTCGAGCTACCGCTTGAAGAGTATCCGCCTGAAGACCTGTAGCTGCCGCCGCTGGATCCTGATGACCTGCTTACGGAGCTGCCGGAAGAGGTCGACCTGGAAGATGTGGAAGGCCTGCTGTAAGTGGTTGTTCCGGTGGAGCCTGAACGGGTGTTGCCCGGACTGGTTGACCTGACGCTGCCGGAGGTGCTTCTTGAAGAAGACCTGACGTTGGATGAAGACGAGGATGAAGATCCCGTACTCCTGGCGACCGAGGTCACTCCGGACCTTGAAGAGGAGGATGTCCTGCCGGCAGGACTTGTCGAGCTGGACCTGGTCACACCGGATGTCCTGGTGGCCGCTCCGCTCCTTGCCCTGGAGGTCGCAGAAGACCTGACTCCGGCAGTCCTGGAGACTGAGCCGATGCCGCTCCTTATACCAGAGCCGGTAGTGGAGATACGCGGAGTGTTGATCCTGGTTCCGCCACCGAAGTGGTCGTGACCCCACATATGGTGAGGATAACCGTACCATCCGCCGTAGCCGTACCATCCGCCGTAGCCGTAGTACCACGGATCATACCATCCGCCGTACCAGCCCCAGCCGTAACCATAGTACCAAGGGTCGTACCATCCGCCGTAGCCATAATACCAAGGGTCGTACCAGCCGCCATAATACCAGGGACTGTACATTCCGTGGCCGTAATAAGGACCGTACCATCCGCCGTAACCATAGTACCACGGGTCATACCATCCGCCATAGTACCAAGGACTTGCGCCCCAGTAGATGGAAGAATAGAATGGCCTGTGCCAGCTGTACCACGAAGATGCATACCAAGGCTGGTAAGCAGCCCAGGTGTCCCAGCCGTTGTCGTACAGGAACACGGAGGTCGTGCCTTCTTTCTTGTTGAAATCTATCTTGGCGACCTTGTTCGCAGGAATGAACAGGGTGTCGACTTTTTCTCCGCTTTTCAGGAAGATAGGGGAGTTTTTCGTCTTTGCCACGAGAACGTCGTTGTCATAAAGGTCGTCGTCGGCCTTGACAGCGGTTTCTCCTGCGGAAGTTTTAGGCGTATAGTAGATTCCATCCTGATACCTCTGCTGGGAGGCATCGTTAGCGTACTGCGCTGCTGAACCGCACGAAGTCAGTGCCAGAAGCGCCGAGACAAAAAGCAATGTGCGTGTTTTCATTTTTGAATCTCCTATAAATTGATAATAAATTCGTAACTTCGCAACCGTTTTCAGACGGTCGGTTTTATTAATGTTTCTCAATAAACAAAATCCGTACCGAATGATTTATTGCACAATATTAATTAATAATTGGCAAAACCGCAAAAAGTTGAAATACATATGGCAAAGGAAGTAACTAAAAGGTCTGAGAATTATTCTCAGTGGTACAATGACCTCGCTCTGAAGGCAGATCTGGCAGAACAGTCTCCTGTCAGAGGGTGTATGGTGATCAAGCCTTACGGATATGCAATATGGGAAAAGATGCAGCAGGCTCTGGACAAGATGTTCAAGGAGACCGGCGCTACGAATGCTTATTTCCCTCTGTTCATTCCGAAGTCTTTCTTCAGCCGTGAGGCCGAGCACGTGGCCGGCTTCGCGAAGGAGTGCGCGGTAGTTACGCACCACAGGCTGATGAACGACCCGGACGGCAACGGAATCGTAGTGGACCCGGACGCAAAGCTAGAGGAGGAACTGATCGTCAGGCCTACTTCCGAGACCATTATCTGGAGTACTTATAAGAATTGGATCACTTCCTGGAGGGACCTTCCTATCATGTGCAACCAGTGGTGCAACGTCGTACGTTGGGAGATGCGTACCAGGCTCTTCCTCAGGACGGCCGAATTCCTCTGGCAGGAAGGCCATACCGCACACGCTACCTCACAGGAAGCACTCGAGGAGGCGGAAAGGATGGTCGGAGTATATGCCCGCTTCGCACGCGAGTTCATGGCATTGCCGGTGATCGTAGGGCACAAGAGCCCGAATGAGCGTTTCGCCGGAGCACTCGATACCCTCACCATCGAGGCGATGATGCAGGATGGAAAGGCTCTGCAGGCCGGTACTTCCCATTTCCTCGGACAGAACTTCGCAAAGTCGTTCGATGTGACCTTCACCGACAAGGAAGGACAGCAGCAGTATGTCTGGGCTACCTCCTGGGGCGTCTCCACCAGGCTGATGGGAGCCTTGATAATGGCTCACGGAGACGACAACGGACTCGTGCTTCCTCCTGCACTGGCCCCTATCCAGGTCGTAATGGTACCTATATTCAAGACCGACGAGGAGCACAGCCTCATCCTTGAAAAGATGGAGCAGCTCAAGAAAGCTCTTGAGGCTGAAGGACATACCGTGAAGATTGACGATCGTGACACCTTGCGTCCTGGCTTCAAATTTGCTGAATGGGAGCTCAAGGGAGTGCCCGTACGCCTTGCGATGGGCCCGAGAGACCTTCAGAACGGAACGGTCGAGGTGCACAGGAGGGATACCCTGGAAAAGCAGACGGTAGCCCTGGAAGGGATGGAGAAATCCATCGCTTCCCTCCTGGACGATATCCAGAAGACCATTTACCGTAAGGCGTTCGAATTCAGGGATGCCCACGTGGAGAAATGCGACGACTGGGAGGAGTTCAAGGCGAAGATCGGTACCGGCAAGTTCCTTCTCTGCCATTGGGACGGAACGGCCGAGACTGAGCAGAAGATCAAGGACGAGACCAAGGCTACCATCCGGTGCATCCCTGTGGACAGCTTCGTCTGCGAGGAAGAAGGCAAGGACATCTACTCCGGCAAGCCTTCCAAGCAGAGAGTGGTATTCGCCATTTCATATTAAACATACTTTATTATGACTTCAGTTTTCCGAAGAGCATTGTCAGTCGTTGTCGCGGTCCTGGTCGCCGCGATAGCGTCATATGCCCAGACCGACACGACCAAGAAAGATGCTCAGGCAGCTGCTGCCGAGGCGGCCAGGCTTCTGACGCAGACCGAGGAAACGAAGGTTGTCGCTCCGAAGCCTGTTTACTGGACACGTTCCCTGATGACTAACGTCAACTTCATCCAGAACAGCTTTACCAATTGGGCGAAGGGAGGTTACAACAACTACGCCCTCAGCGCCTACATCGATGGGAAGGCCGACTGGAAGAAGGACGAGATGTACTGGAACAACAGGATCCAGCTCGACTACGGCTTCCTGTATTCGGACGACAAGCCTCTGATGCAGAAGAACAAGGACAGGATCCTTCTGGAGAGCACCTGGGGTTACAAGGCTACGAATACCCTGAGCTACACGGCCAAGTTCACCTTCCTGAACCAGTTCTCCAGTGGTTGGACATATCCGACCCCGGCCGTGGCGGAAGGGGAAGAACCTACCAGCAAGGAGTGGAAGGATGCAAGGGTATTGAAATCCGATTTCTTCGCTCCGGCCATCGTGACCCTCGGTCTAGGTGTGGACTGGGTCCCTACCAAGTGGCTAACAGTCAACTTCGCTCCTCTGACCGGAGGCTTCACCATCGTCGGTACCGAGAGACTCAGGAAGAACAACGGTATGGACAGGAGGAAGGAATACAAGGATGCAGCCCAGTTCCCGGACGTGAAGGATGATGCCGGAATTTATTATACCACAGGTTACTACTACCGTCCGGCCAGGTTCGAGTTCGGTGCCCAGCTTACGGCCGACGCGAAGGTGAAGGTCAATGACAACTTCGAGGGTTCGACGCACCTGCTGCTATTCTCCAACTATCTTAAGAAGCCACAGAACATTCGTGTCAACTGGGATACCAGGATGATGTGGAAGCTCAACAAGTTCTTCTCCCTGAACCTTACTACGAACCTCATCTACGACGACACCGTGCTCATAGTGGACGAGGCCCACGCTGATGGCCACAAGGCTGTCCAGCTTGCCGAAGCTCTCCAGTTCGGCTTCACGTATACTTTCGCCAGCAAGAAGTAATAGCTCCGGACTATGCAGGAGCGATTCGACAAGTGTCTGTCCGGGCTGCTTCCCGAAGGAGGGGCCGTCCTGCTAGCCGTCAGCGGCGGGCTGGATTCCATCGTTATGGCAGACTTGTTCCTGCATTCGGACTTGAGGCCTGACATTTCCGTCGCTCATTGCAATTTCCATCTCAGGGGAGAGGAAAGCGATTCCGACGAAGCTTTCGTCCGGGAGTGGGCCGGAGCCAACGGTGTACCTTTCTTGAAGCGGGATTTCAGCACCCGGGAGTATTCGGAATCCGAGGGAGTCAGCATCGAAATGGCTGCCCGCGACCTACGTTATGCCTGGTTCTCGGAGCTTTGCAATACGGGTGAGTACGATGCCATCGCCGTGGCGCACAATGCCAACGACAACGCTGAGACATTGTTCCTCAATCTGTTGCGTGGCACGGGATTGAAAGGCATCTCAGGTATCGCCCGCAGCTCACGCCTTCCCGGGAGCAATGCTTTCCTCATCCGTCCGCTTCTCGATTTCAGCAGGGAAGAGATTAAGGAATACGCCCTGGCGAGGAACATAAGGTGGCGCGAGGACAGCAGCAACGCTGATCCTGCCTACAAGCGGAACCGGATCCGCAATGAGGTTTTCCCTGTGCTGCGTGAGATCAATCCCGCTTTCATCCAGACTCTAAATGCAGACATCGCACGTTTCGCGCAGGTCCAGGAAGTTGCGGACGAGTACTATTCCAGGATCGCCCCGTCGGTATCCAGTAGAGTAGGGGAGGGGGTCCGCATATCCATCCCGGCTCTTCAGGAAGTCTCCCATCGGGAGTATCTGCTGTACCGCCTGCTGGAGCCGTACGGTTTCCCATCCTCCGTTCTCGGGGATATCTGCCGGCTCGTTTCCGGTGGCGGCACCATCAGCGGAAAGCGCTTCTTTTCAGGTAGTTATGAGGCATATACCACCAGCGACTCGCTGGTAGTGGTTCCTCTCGGTTCCATTTCCCGGGACGGGGCTGAAGAATTGGTTGTAGGGGCCGAGGGCGAGTATTCACTCCGCGGAGTGGATTTCATCGTGGACCGGGTGATTCCGGAAGACCTCTGCCAGCCCGAAGGAACATTGGTGATGGATATTTCATTCCCTTTCACCGTCCGCAGATGGCGCGAAGGTGACTGGATGCGCCCCCTGGGAATGCCGGGGAAGAAAAAGCTGAGCGATATATTCGTGGATCTCAAGATGTCCCTGGCCGACAAGGAAAGAGCCCTCGTCATCGCTGGCGAAGGCTCCCATATACTTGCTCTCCTTTGCAGGAGGATTGACGGCTCCGTGAAGATCGGAGGCGGTTCCTCCCGGGCAGGAGGTTTCGTCCGTATCCGTATTATCTGACTTCAATCTCGAACGGAAGCCTTGCGAAGACCAGGTCTCCGTTACCTTTCGTCCAGGTACTCTGCCACTCGAGCAGGGTCCTTGCAACATACTCGAAAGGTGTTCCGGCGAAGGCGTTCACCAGTACTTCCTTGTTGTCCTTGCCCCTTCCGAGCTGCTGCATCAGCTGGTCCATGAAACTGGCCGGCTTGGGGTATGCGACCACGTTCCAGTTGCCCAGGTCGCTGTCTCCGGCAACCGAAGCAGTGTAGCGGAGGGCGTCTTCCAAGGTGCCGATTTCATCCACCAGGCCGATCTTGATGGCATCCTTTCCCGTCCATACACGGCCCTGGGCTATCTCGTCGACCGCTTCGTATGTCATATTCCTGCCTTCGGCCACGAGATTGACGAAATTGGTGTAGATGTCATCGACATATTTCTGCATCCAAGCCGTTTCTTCGGCGTCGAACGGCCTCGTAAGTGAAAGCATATCGGAATGCTTGTGGGATTTCACCGGGGCAAGATTGACGTGGACTACATCCTTGAGTGTCTTCCCGAATTCCGGTATGGCTGAGAAGCATCCGATGGAGCCGGTGAGGGTAGTGGCATCTGAGAATATGTGGTCGCAGTTGTTGGATATCCAGTAACCGCCGGAAGCTGCGTAGTTACCATAGGATGCTATAACAGGCTTGACGGCTTTCGTGAGGTCGATCTCTTCCTTGATCTTGCTGGCTGCGAGAACGGTTCCTCCAGGGGAGTTGACCCTGAAGACCACGGCCTTGATGGAGGAATCAGCGCGGACCTTGGCTATGACGCTGGCGAACCTGGCTCCACTGATGTTGTTCGGGTCGTTCTGCTCCACGATGTTGCCGTCGGCGTAGATTATGGCGATCTTTTTCTTCGCGCTGGCGTTGGATTTGACCTTTGCGGAGACATAATCCTTGAAAGGGATGAACTTGACGTCTTCGTATTTGTCCTTGGAGGCGAGCGAAGCAAGCTTGTCCTTGAGTCCTTCGACTGAGAGGAGTCCGTCTGCAAGATTGTGCTTCACCATATCTTCCGGATAGGAAACGGTAAGGTTGTCGATGAAGAAGTTTAGGGAATCCACGCTGATGTCCCTGCTGGCAGCGGTCTCTTCGGCTATGGTTTCCCACATCGAGTCGATCATCACCTGGTTCTGCTCCATATTCTCCGGACTCGGGGCATTCTTTACGTACATTTCGCCGGCACTCTTGTATTTGCCGTGGCGGATCAGCTGGTAGTTGACTCCGAGCTTGTCGAGCAGGTCCTTCAGGAATACCATCCTGCCGCTGATGCCGAGGAAGAAGTCGTTGCCGCCGTGATGGCTGGTAGTGTAGATCTTGTCGGCGACGGAAGCCATATAATAGCTCCCGGAGGTGAATGCTTCTCCGTATACGACGATAGGCTTGCCGCTCTTCCGGAACTCTGCCAGAGGCTTGCGGAGCTCTTCCATATACGTCAGGCTGCTGGCGGCATTGTCAGTCTTCAGGTAGATGTATTTTACTCCCGGATCTTCGGCTGCCTTGTGGATGGCGTTGACTGCATCCAGCAGACCGATGCTGGAAACTGCAGTCCCGCTCTGGAGGGAAGGCACAGAACCGAACGGGCTGTCCTCCTTGCTCTGTTCCACAAGGGCGAAAGTGGACATATCCATAACCAGGACTCCTTCCTTGGGCAGTATCGTAGCGGAGGAGCCTTTCGTAGAAGATGCACTGGCTGCGACTGACCCTATCATCATAATGAACATTATGAACTTGATCAGGCCCCAGATAAGCAGTCCGCAGAGGACCGCGAGCACCCATTTGAAAAATTCTTTTGTATCCATATCGATCGTTTTATAGTTTCATTGCACGAAAACGGACAAATTTAAGCATTTTCCGTAAAATCACTATCTTTGCGGATATGAACATCCAGAAACCTTCCATCCCTAAGGGAACACGCGATTTCGGCCAGCAGGATATGGCTGAACGCAATTATATTTTCGAGACCATCAAGGGCGTCTTCAGGACGTTCGGATATTCACAGATAGAGACTCCGGCGATGGAGAACCTGTCCACATTGCTCGGAAAATATGGAGAGGAAGGTGACAAACTCCTGTTCCGTGTCTTGAATTCCGGTGATGCTTTCGGGAAGGTCGATCTGGATGGTTTCAGGGACGGAGAAGGGCGGATCAACTCGGTCGCGTTGTCGAAGGAGGTTTGCGAGAAGGGCCTCAGATATGACCTTACCGTGCCCTTCGCACGCTTCGTGGTCCAGCATCAGAATGATATATCGTTCCCTTTCAAGAGGTTCCAGATACAGCCCGTATGGAGGGCCGACCGTCCGCAGAAGGGTCGCTACCGTGAATTCTACCAGTGCGACGTAGACGTGATCGGAAGCAAGTCGCAGGTCAATGAGCTTGAGCTTGTCCAGATCGTAGACAAGGTTTTCTCCCTCCTGGGCGTAAACGTGCTGGTAAAGGTCAACAACCGTAAGGTTCTGACCGGTTTCGCAGAGATTTCCGGTTTCCCGGACAAGGTCGTGGACATCACGGTCGCAATCGACAAGTTGGACAAGATAGGCCTGGACAACGTGGAAGCCGAGATGCGTGAAAAAGGTCTCGACGACAGGGCGGTGGCCGTCATCAGGCAGATACTTGCCTTGTCCGGCTCTACGGAGGAGAAGATAGCTACTATGAGGGCTATGATGAACGGTGGTTCGGCGTCAGGACTCGTTTCCGAAACCGGTCTGAAGGGCCTTGACGAACTCGAGGAACTCTTCGGACTCATCGGGGCTGCCGGGGTTTCCTGCCCGGTGGAGACAGACCTCTCGCTTGCCCGCGGTCTGAATTACTACACGGGCGCGATATTCGAGGTCAAAGCTATGGATTTTTCTATCGGAAGTATCTGTGGTGGAGGACGTTACGATAATCTTACTGGGATATTTGGACTTCCTGGCATGTCCGGAGTCGGTATCAGCTTCGGAGCCGACAGGATCTATGATGTACTGAAGGGCCTGGACAAGTTCCCGAAGGACCTGAAGACTTCAACGACCATCCTTTTCGCCAATATGGGTACGTCCGAGATGAAATATATCCTCCCGGTCGCCAAGGCGCTCCGTGACAGGGGAATCGCCGCGGAAGTGTATCCGGATCCGGCCAAACTCAAGAAGCAGTTCGACTATGCCGACCGCAAGGCTATCCCGTTCCTTTCCATAACCGGAGGGAACGAGATGGAGGCCCTCCAGGTCAATGTGAAGAACCTGGTTACCGGGGCGCAGGAGTCTTTTGCCAAGGATAACCTGGACGGTATCGCCGGATTCCTCAGTCTTTAGGATCCATCACCTTTCCGAACAGATAGAATTTGTGGTCTCCGTACCAGAGTATGCCTTCTCCGTCGAGTGAGGTATAGCTGGTATAGAATGAATTGCCCGTGTCCCTCGGCGAGAAGAATTCGGGCTCTCCGAACCATACTGGCTGGTGTGCTCCGGGCACGAATTCCCCGTCCCTCTTGAAAAGCGGTCCTCGGTTCTGATAGGAAATGACCCCATCGAAGTCGAAAGTGTCGTGTACCATCAGGAAATACCTTCCGCTCCTTGCTTCCGGGCCGGCATAGTCATATATCGGGCAAGGGGAGCGCGGTTGCAGGATAGGGGTGCCGCCATCCTTTGTCCTGAGGATTTCGGGACGGCTCCAGTGCTTTCCGTCATCGGAACTGACGGACCAGATTGGATGTCCGATAGACGTGCGCATAACTGAGAACAGCCTCCCGTCCGGCAGACCGACGATGCATGCCTCTTCTACGCTCAGTCCGTCCTTGGGGATATAATCGTGGTCATTCTTTACGTACTTCGCGTCGAATGCTTCCTTCCCTGTATTGAAGAATGATATCCTGATGTCCTTCACCTCGGGATCCTCGTCGATGTTGTCGTACTGCCAGAATTCCACCCGGGGGATGTCCTGGCGGTCGTAGCGGGAGCAGCCGGCTATGAACCTTCCTTCGCTGCCAAGGCGGAGCGGCCTCTGCCACAGGCACCAGAGCGGCGGTGCGGACGGGTCGGCAGGGTCTTCTTCGAAGCGAATCGGGAACGGTACGGTCTCGGGTTCGGACCAGGTCTGGCCCGCATCGTCGGAATACACTCCCTTCATCACTCCGCATAGGTTCTTCTTGACGGTGGTCTCCTGAACCCACAGGCAGTACAGGCGTCCGCTGCGGGTGAGCATCGGCTGCTGGTATGTCGCGAGCGGCTTCGGATCAGCCATCGATGGGGAACCGGCCAGCATCACCGGTTCCGCCCAGGTACGTCCCGCATCGGAACTCTTGGTGAAAACGATGTGGACGTCGTTCCCCGCCTCGTGAGAGCCTTGTGTCCAGAATGCGTACAGAAGGCCTCTTGCAGGGTCATCCAGGACGTGGAAATGGTCATTATAGGTATCGCCTATGGCTGTCATGTCTCTCTCCGATTCGACAAGCGGTTGTTTCGGTACGTAAACCGTGAAATCGTGCGGGACAACATCTATGTCCATCTCGGGATACAGATAGTGCCAGTAGAAATGGTTCGGCCATTTCTCCCGGAAGTTGTCCGTGTCGGTGAAATGCTTCTCCATGGCCTCGTCGGCCGTAGCATAGCGATGGCAGCAGTCCGGCGACTTCGTGCCTATGGTCCATTGGCTCTGGCTGGCCGCATCCTGTCCCGGGAGCCCGACCCATATCGTAGTTCCGTTCTTCGAGTTGAAGTTCGGATTCATAGTGAATACGGTTGTGAGTACGGTCGTTTTCTGCCGGATAGGTTTTTCGGTAAGGAGCTGCGACAAGGTCCTGCGGTGGAACTTCCTCATCGGTTTCCTGGAGAATGGAGTCTCATCCCCGAGAATGGCATCTCCGAAGAAAGTCTTCTGGGCGAGCTCGTGCCTATCACGGTTGTTCTTGCTGTTCAAGGTGGCAGGATCGGAATATGCCAGGCGGAAGTTGAACTCTCCGTCACGTCTTGGCTTGTACCATCCGCGTTTCCTTGCATAACGGACTATATCCTTGCTGCCTAGGAAGTTGACGGTGTCGGCCAGGTTGATCTTCCCGATAGTGTAATAGTTTGGAATCGTTGCGATTTCATCGTCCGGGACCCTCTGGGCCACCCAGTGCCTGCCTTTTACCACCGCGCACACCCAGGCCTCGTATCTGTCGGCGATGAGATACGACCTGCCGGAATCGCCGTACCCGTATTTTTCCACGAGTGCGCCGATGATGTGGACGGCTTCCCTGGAGGTGCGGGCTTTCTGAGCCACCGTGGTGCGGACTTCGTATATGAGCGTACCGGCGGCCTTGTCTTCCCTGGACTTGCATTTGTCGGAAGTGATTCCGACTCCATATTCGTTCACGAAGCTGTCACCAGCTTTCTGGCCGGGGAATTCGAACCAGAGGTAGGAGCAGCGCCGGTCGTTCGCAGGGACGTTGTAAATGTTGAGCATCGCCGGAGAACCCTGGTCCTCGTTGTGGCCGAGATATACATATCCGTCGGTGGTGGCATTCCTTCCGGCAAGTATGCCGAAGCAGAGCGAAAAGAAAAGGGAAAACTTCATATCGTGGGCGGTTATCGGTGATAAGGTAAATATAATAAATATCTTGCATATTGTGTATATTTGCTTGTGGATATGGACACATCTCTTTTGGAATACATCGAGCAGGAGATCATCCCTCGCTACTCTTCCTTCGACAAAGCCCACAGGGAGGACCATGCGCGCACCGTCATAGCCCGTGCGTTGGAAATGGGACGGAGCTACGAGATTGATGAGGATATGCTGCTGGCAGCCGCCGCATTCCACGACCTTGGACTGGCCGTGGACCGGAAGACGCATCATCTGGAAAGCGGACGTATGATCAGGGAGGAAGGCAGACTAAGGGAATGGTTCTCCGAGGAGCAGATCGAGACCATTGCGCAGGCGGCGGAGGACCACAGAGCATCCTCGAAGACCGCTCCGAGGAGCATATACGGCAGGCTGGTAGCCGAGGCAGACCGCCTCATAGTGCCCGAAACCATTATACGCCGGACCATCCAGTATGGAATGTCACATTATCCTGGACTGGACCGGGAAGGCCACTGGCAGAGGACGCTGGAGCACTTGAACGAGAAATATGCCAGGGGCGGTTACCTGCATCTGCTCATTCCTGGTTCGCCGAATGAGGAACCGCTTGAGCGTCTCCGGAATATGATAGAGGATACAGCCGGGCTCAGGAAGATATTCGACAGGATGTTCGATGAAGAGAGTTCCGAAACTCCGGTTGTGATACGACTTGCCGTTCCGGGGGACGTGGAAGCTGTCGGCAGGTTGCTGGAACAGGTACTCAAGGTCCACCACGAAGGCCGTCCCGATCTCTTCCGTCCGGAAGGGAAAAAATACTCCGACCAGGAACTCCTTGACATTTTTGCCGATCCTGAAACTCCCGTATTCGTCTATGACAAGGGAGGTTCCGTACTTGGCTATGCCTTCTGCGCCCTGCAGTATGCCTCCTCAGGCAGCCTGAACCCTATAACCACCCTCTATGTCGATGACATATGCGTAGACGAGGCTACCCGCAGGGAACATATCGGGAAGGCGCTCTTCGACAAAGTGAAGGAATATGCCGTCTCCCAAGGGTGCCACAACATAACCTTGCACGTTTGGGAATGCAACCCCGAAGCTATGGCTTTCTACAAGGCGATGGGTATGTCGGTCCAATTCACATCGATGGAAATTATCTGTCAGTAAACTCTACAAAAACTCTACATAGACCACTATATAGATGCCTATAGCGCTGCTGTTGGCATCTGTATATCTCTACATTGCTTTGAAATCAACTCTATTTGTGCTATCTTTACGATTGATAACACGAGACTGAACCGATTATGGGATTCATAGATATTTTTTCCCGGAAGAAAGCAAACAGCTTGATCCAAAGCATAGACACCCTGCTGTCTACCGTCGATGAATCGCTGACTGTGTTCAAGGGTGGAGTGAAGGATTATCTGTATGGGGATGAACCGGGATTCGCCGAGAACCTTTCCAAGATGGCGACGCTCGAGACTGAGGCTCTTGCTCACATCAAGGAAATTGAAGGTACCCTGTATTCCAGAGGCTACCTTATGCGTTCGAGGGGCGACATAATGCGTTTGCTTGAGAGGTTCGACCATATCATCACGATTATCAGCGTCGACCTGGTCCAGTTTGAGATAGAATCTCCGAACATCCCAAAGGAACTCAAGCGGGAATTCGTCAAACTGACCGAGTTGGCGTCGCTGGCTGTGGAGAGTTCGATTCCTGGTGCGAAAGCGTATTTCACCGAGCCGCAGGCCGTGGCTGAGACCACCTCCCAGGTCTATTTCTATGAAAAGGAAGCCGTGAAGCTCAGCCAGTCCATCAAAAGGACGGTGTTCCATCAGATGGAAGGCCTTAAACTCAGTGAAAAATTCCACCTGAGGTATTTCGCCCTGCACATCGAGGATCTGGCCAAGGCTGCGGTGAAGGTGGCCGAGCAATTGTCCGTGATGGCTATCAAGAGGTCATTGTAATGGAAGTGGCATACATCATACTCTCTGTCCTTCTTGCAGGATATTTCCTTATCCTTTACGACCTTCCTGTCGTCGGGGGGAGCATCCTGGCTTCGGGAGCGGGAGAGAGAATGGGTGTGAGGATACTTATGCCGGTATTGCTGCTTGCCGGCGTCGTGGCCCCGTGCCTTTTCCCGGAGGCGGTATATCCTCTTACAGAGGGACTGACCATGCCGGCGGACGGGGTCGATGCCCTTTCCGTCGGTATCGCGACTGCGGCAAGTGCCGTCATGGTCGGGACGTTCAGTCGTTATCCGGCGGTTCCTTATGCATTCATCGCCTCCCTGGCGGGCATCGGAGTGGCTCAGGGCATTCCACTGCAACCTGCTGCGTTCCGGTATGTCCTATCCTGGATAACCGGTCCTGTCGTCTGTGCGTTGCTTGCTGCTGGAATCTACAGCATCTGCTCATCGTTCCTGCGCAGGGGAAAGACCCATATGGCCATACAGGAAGGGAAGGTCCTTTTCGCCAGCAGCCTCGTTTCCCTGATCCTGCTGTTCGCGGTGGCTTTCAACAATTCCATGGTATTTTCCTTCCTTCCTTCCGGGAAAGGATGGCTGACCATTGCCGTGGCGGCAGGATGCCCTCTGGCGGCTTGGTTCGCAGTCCGTTCCAAGGTATTGGCGAACAAGTATTCCGTGGCAGACAACGATCTGGATATCAACTCCCTGTCCATACTGTCGCTGATACTGGCGATGACCCTTGCCTTCAGTCTTTTCTCCTCCGGGCTTCCGGCGAAGGTTGGTCTGGTTGCGACTCCTCTGCCTGCGGGCACTCTGTACCTGGCGGCCTTGCTCGGAATCAGCATGGTCCGGGAGAGGGCTCTCGTTGATGGCGGTGAACTCCTGAAAGGGGGTGTGGCTGCCTTCGTTTCTCCGGTATTGGGTTTCCTGGTGGCATATTGCATGGGCCTCATCCTTGACGGACGGGTTGTCAGCACGCTTGTATTCCTGGGTATCCTCCTGTTCCTGGGCGTTATTTCATATTACCGCCACTTACAGGACAGCCTCGCTTTGCAAAGGCAGGCGCTGCTTTCAGGAGAACAGAGGGCCTACAGCACCCAGAAATCCCTTTCCGCCCTTGAGGTACGGGCTGAAATGACGGAGCAGGACCTTCGCAACAAACTGGATGCGAAGCGCAAGGAACTGGTCGATTTCGCAGTGGGCGTAAGTGACCAGAAAGAGTTCATGGAAAAAATATATGATGACCTTGCCGAGGTCCGTGCGATGGATGGCGGCGATGCGAAGGACGAGGCAATGGATTCCTTGCTGGGAGCGTTGCGGGAGCGTATGTATTTCACTCGCGAGATGAATGATTTCTATGCACGGAGCGAAGTGCTGAACGAGGATTTCAACATGCGCCTTAAGAGCATGTTCCCGAATCTGACGGAAGGGGAGAGGAAACTCGCCAACCTGCTGCGCCAGGGTTTCTCCAGCAAATACATAGCGTCCTTGATGAATATCACTCCAAAGAGTGTCGAAATAAACCGCTCCCGCCTGCGGGCGAAACTTGGACTGCAGCGGAGCGACAACTTGATAAGTTTTATAAAATCCATTTAATCAACTCTTTAATTATTAATTATGCGTAAAATCCTCTTAATCATGGCGCTGTCACTGCTCACAGTAGGTGCAGTGAATGCCCAGAAGAAGACGGTCAAGTACAATCAGTACGGTGTGGCCGTCGAATCCGATGTCCTGGATGTCGAAGCGCAGGACGGAATCCTGGTACTGGAATCGCCGAAGAGCGGTTACAAATTCTGGTTCGATGTCCGTGCCCAGGCTGACGGAGCAGTATTCTTCGGAGCCCCGGACTATGCCGACCCTATCGGAAACGGCACCAGCATACGTCGTGCCCGTTTTGCCGTAAAGGGCCAGATCAATGAAAAATGGTACGGAGAATTCGACATGGACCTTGCAAACGGTCTTGCCGAGCTCAAGGATGCCATCGTCCGTTACACCGGAATCGCCAACACCGACCTCCAGGTTGGTAACTTCAAGGAGAATTTCTCCATTCAGCGCAACACGACGTCCCGCTACCTCCAGTTCATGGAGCGCCCTATGGTCTGCTCAGCCCTGAGCCCTTCCCGTCACCTGGGTATCAATGCGAAATATGCAAAGGACTGGATATGGTTCTCTACAGGCCTCTTCAGCCAGGTCGTTGCCGGAATGGAAGAGTGGGAGAATGTAGCTGACAACAACAAGGACTTCGGACGCAACTCCGGATATTCCTGGACCACTAAACTGGTTCTCCGTCCTCTTTACAAGCTGGACAACGCCAGCCTCCACCTTGGCGCTGCATATTCCTACAGGACCACCACCACCGACCTTGCTACCGGTGAATGGGGAACCTACCGTGCAAGCGCCCGCAACTCCACCAGCATCAACCGCAAGAAGTATGTTGATACCAACAATCTCCCTGGCTATGATCACAACAATCTCTGGACGGTAGAGCTTGCAGGACACTGGAACGGACTCCGTTACGAGGCTGCCTACATCGGCGACAACGTCCACTTCAAGAGCGATGCAGCGGATCCTGCAACCAAGAATTTCAAGGGTTGGTATGCACAGGCAGGCTTCCTTCTCTTCGGTGGCCGTCAGCAGTATGATGCCAAAGGTGGCAAGTACACCAAGGTAGAGCGTGGCAACAGCAAGTTCGGTGATCTCGAGCTTTGCGCCCGTTACGAGAACTGCGACCTGAACAACGGCGGAGTCTTCGGAGGTGCTTCCGAGGCTTATACCCTGGGACTGAACTGGTACGTCAACGACAACGTCAAGATGGTGGTCAACTACCAGTACAACAACAATGACCGTTATGCAAACGGAAAGGGTAAGCTGAATGTAGGAAAGGATGCTTCCGGCGCCCCTACCAAGGACTACACCAAGATTGTCACCCCTGCCGGCAAGGCTGGTGTGGACTACCACATGCTTGCTGTTCGTTTCGAGATTGACTTCTAAAATAACATGATCATGAAAAAGATATTGCTAGTTTCATTGGCCGCCGTGCTTGCTTTCGCGGGATGCGTTAAAGACGAAGTCTACAAAGGCCCATCAACCATAGAGAAAGTCGTGTTCAGCCCTGAGGCTCCTACTTCCATCGCTCCTGTTACGGTGACCGCTACAGTCACAGGTCTCCAGAACGTAACCAAGGCTACTCTCAACTACAACGGTACTTCCGTGGATATGTCCGGAAGCGGCAGCACTTTCTCTGCCACGATTCCTGCCATGCCGGACGGGACCGAGGTCAATTTCACCGTGACCGTGGAGAACGAGGCCGGCTTCACCACCACCTCGGACAAATATTCCTACAAGGTAGGAGACCCTGCAACCGATTGGTCCAAACTCAAACTGAATGAGGTCTATGGTGCCGGAGCAGACGAGGAGAAGTTCTTCGAGCTCTACAACGGCAGCGATTATCCTATCAAGCTCACAGGCGTGACAATCAGCAAGGACGAGTCCAACTGCTGGACCGGAATCGACGGCGAAGTCGTTCCTGCAAAGGGATTCTTCGCAATAATCGGTGCCAAGGGAACTACCCCTAGGGGATTCTCCAGCGGCTTCTCCGCAAAGAAGAGCGTATATATCCAGCTGTTCGACAACAAGGGCAACCAGATCGATGCATTCCAACGCGGCGACAAGGACGATGCCGGCAACTGGGGAGTATCCATCACCAATTATTCAGGCTCATGGAGCCGCGTCCCTGACGGAACCGGCAAGTGGATGCGCACCGACTCCTTCACTCCAGGTGCAGCCAACTCTACTACCGCAACCGATGATGATTATGTAAAGAACTGATTTTAAAATAGATTAATCAATATGGCAGAACTTAAAATCGGCGAGCAGAGCAAGCCTCGCTTTGAATTCCGCAGCTTCGGTCAGAACTTCTGTGAAGCACACAAGAGAATGGCACGTCTTTCCGTTCCTGTTCCTGAGAAGGTTTGGGAAAGGGAGAGCGACGAGATCTACATCATCTCCGCCAAGAACGACATCAACAACACCAAGATCCGCAACGGAAAGATGGACATCAAGACCTATGTCCAGACTGTTGACGGTCTCGAGCAGTGGAACCCTCTGATGAAGGGTGAATTCCCTATTTCACGCGAAGTCCTCGAGAAAGAAGTTTTCCCTGCCTTCATGGTTGAGATGCCTGCCCTCACGAAGGACACCTACACCTACGAGGAATTCATCGCCATGGTCAAGGCCAATCCTGACCTGGCAGCAGTCCGCGTTCACAAGCAGCGCTTCGGCTACATGGTCAACGACACCATCTGCGAAGTGGGCAACGTGCTCATCAACGGAGCCAAGGTCGTGACTATCAATTCCGAATCCACTGAAATCGAAGACATAAAGAAGACCATTGCCGATGTGGGTCTCGAAGGAGTTGAGAATATCAACTACCTCCAGGCCATCAAGCGCGTGATCGGAATGAGTGACAAACCATTAGCAAACGAATAACCCATGGCACAGGAAATAGAGAAAAAGTTTTTGGTGAAGGGCGACTTCAAGGCCGACGCCTTCAAGGCTACCCGCATAACCCAAGGTTATCTGAGCAGTGTCCCTGAGCGCACGGTACGCATCCGTGTAAAGGGAGACAAGGGATTCATCACCGTAAAGGGCATAGGCAACTCCTCCGGCGCATCCCGCTTCGAGTGGGAGAAGGAAATCCCTGTAGACGAGGTGAAGGCCCTCCTCGACCTGGCAGAGCCAGGAGTGATCGACAAGACGAGGTATCTTGTCAAGAATACGGACGGTGTCCACACCTGGGAAGTCGATGAGTTCTACGGAGACAACGACGGCCTTACCGTCGCCGAAGTGGAGCTTGCAGACGAGAACGAACCTTTCGACAAGCCTGAATGGCTTGGCGAAGAGGTCACCGGCGACCCTAAGTACTTCAACTCCATGCTGATGAAGAACCCTTACAAGAACTGGAAATAGTTTAAATCATTCGACTTATGGCAGAACAAGTAAAAGCAGCGTTCGATCCGCTGGACATGAACAATTACAAGATCGAGAAACTGCCTAAGATGCAGAAATCGAAGTTCGAGATCTGGATGGCCCGTCTTGGCGGACCGTTGGCGATCATCGCATTCGTCTGGATCTGCTGGTTCTGCCATATTCATCGACAACATCAATCCCGACACCCTGGCCGCCACGGCGAGCAAGCGCCTTGGCGTGCTGGGTGAGGCGGGATTCATCCGTGCCAACTACGCGATGCTGGCCATATTCGTGGCCAGTCTCATCCTGTGGATGACGGAGGCTCTGCCGAACTACCTGACCTCGCTCCTGCTGATCCTGGCTACCGTTTTGCTGAATGTGACTACTCAGAAGGAGGCCCTTGCACAGCTCGGACATCCGGTGATGTGGCTGAACATCCTGTCCTTCGTCCTGGCATCGATGCTGGTCAAGACCCAGTTCGCCAAACGGTTGGCCCTTGCATTCGTCATAAAGTTCGGAAAGAGCGCCAAGGGTGTGCTCTGGAGTTTCCTCCTGATCAACCTTGTCCTTTCCGCCTTCATCTCAGCGACTACGGTCAAGGCCACCATCATGCTCCCGATATTCATGGTGATCTGCGCCATCTACGGAGCCTCTGACGGCCACCGCAACAACTTTGGCCGCAACCTCGTGATCCAGAACTTGTTCCAAGTGAATATCGGCGCTAATGCCTTCTATACCGGAAGTGGAGCGCACCTGCTTGCCATATCCCTTATAGCAGGCTTCGTGGGCAGCTGCGACTTCGGCTATAAGGAATGGCTGATTGCAGTTGGCCCGATGAGCGTGATCATCCTGGTCGTGGGCCTACTGCTCGGAATGTATGTCTTCTTTCCTATGAAGAAGGAAGAGCAGGTTCCGCAGCTGGATGGTGGCATCGACAGGCTCAAGGATGAACTTGCAGCAATGGGGAAGATGACTTCACAGGAATGGAGGGCTGTAGGAATATTCTGCATCGTCCTATTCCTATGGGTCACCAAGGGCACCTTCCACAATATCGACGAGACCATAGTCGCCTTGCTGGGCGCCATCCTGGCCTTGCTGCCTGGGATCGGTGTAGTCAAGTGGAACGACGTGGACATCCCTTGGCACCTGATGCTCTTCAGCGCCGGCGCATACGTCCTCGGAAGCGGACTCAATGCCACCGACCTCCCGAACACCATGGTCAATGCAGCCTTCAACGCGATGGGAATCACGTCCGACACTCCGTTCTGGGTGCTGTATGTCATCCTGACCTTCCTGATGATGTATTCCGGCCTGGTGTTCCAGTCCAAGACCATCAGGACGATGGTTTTCGTACCTATCGCCCTTGGAGTCGAGAAGCGTTTCGGCTTCCCTGCGATGAGCCTTGCCCTGCCGGTGTCCATGCTCATCGAACATTGTTACGTGCTGCCGTTCAACAGCAAGCCGGCAGCCCTTCTCTACAACACCAACCAGTACAGCATGACCGATGCTTTCAAATATGGAATCACCATGATGACCTTCTCATGGTTCCTGATCCTTATTTTCGGAGAAACTGTACTTAAGTGGCTTAACATTACCCCTGGACTTTTTTAATCCATCGATGCTATGAATATTGAATGGAACTTCATCCTCAGGATTTTCATTGCCGGGCTGCTTGGCGGCCTTATTGGTTTCGAGCGTGAATTCCGGGCCAAGGAGGCCGGAGTCAGGACCCATTTCGTCGTGGCTCTGGGCAGCGCCCTTTTTATGATTATCTCGCAGTTCGCCTTCACCGGCCGCTATGATGCCGCCAGGGTTGCGGCCCAAGTGGTTTCCGGCATCGGTTTCATCGGAGCCGGTGTGATCATATTCCAGAAAAATGCAATCAGGGGAGTGACCACTGCTGCAGGGCTCTGGGTTGCAGCTGCCATCGGACTTAGCTGCGGAGCGGCTATGTATTCCGTGGCTATTGCGGCGACGCTGATGACCATATTCGTGCTTGAAACCATGCACTTCGTGACCCGTAAATATGGGGACCGGGAATGCACTGTGACTGTTTATCCTGTGACCAATGAGGAACTTTTGGATATCTTGAATAAACTGAAGGATGCCGGGGCGGTCGTAGAACGTTTCACCCTTTCAGACTCGGAGGCAAGTATTTTCCTCAAAATGAGGCAAAAGGATTATCCTTCCGTCATGGACACGGTGCTTTCCCTTTCAAATGGACTCAAGATAGGAGTCTCCTGATTTCCATAGTCTTATGTCTAATTCACGTTTTTGGGGGATATTGCTGGCTACTGTCATGCTTGCACTATCGTTGCCTACCCTTCAGGCCGGAGGCAAGCGTGTCGTATTCATCGGCGATTCCATCACCGATGGCAACTGGGGTAACGTGTACAATTACAAGAAGACCTCAGCCGAACGCAGCCAGACCGACATGAACCATATTTACGGCCACAGCTACGTGATGCTGATTGCTTCTGATTTCCAGAGCAAGCGTCCGAGATCCGGCTACAGTTTCTTCAACAGGGGATTCAGCGGGCACAAGCTCTGCGATCTGGCAGCCCGCTGGCAGGAGGATGTTCTGGACCTGCATCCAGACATCCTGTCCGTGCTTGTCGGCACCAATGACCTTCACTCCTGGCTGGACGAAGGCGGGAGAGAAGACTTCGACTTCACCGCCTGGAAAGCCGAATATGGCAGGCTGCTGCAGCTGGTGCGGGAGCAGAATCCTTCCGTCACGCTGGTCCTTTGCACTCCTTTCGTCGCGAGGCAGGGCTCCCTCGCTGAAAGTCCGACCTATGACCTGCGTGAGCGTCTTACCCGCAGGATGGCTGCCGTGGTCCGAGAACTGTGCGTTGAATATGATGCCGTCTGCGTCCCGTTCGATACGATGTTCGGGAAACTTATCCGCAAGCAGCCGGCTCCTTCCTACTGGATCTGGGACGGGATACACCCCACTCCGGCCGGTCACCGAAGAATGGCTGATCTTTGGAAAAGGAAAGTCAGGCTCTAGCCCTAGACCAGTTTTATGGAATTGATATTCCTACCGCAACCGACTCCTTCCCTGCGTGCTGAGTAGAAGGAATGGTCGGAATAGGTGTCGATTGCATATACCTGGATATTCCCAGGCCTTAGGCCGGAGCCTTCCAGAATCCATTTGTTGGCCTTGAACAGGTCTATGTGGTGGCCTCCGGACATCGGACTGCCGTCTCCCGGGCCTTTGTCCGACCATATATCCTGCATGGGGAATCCTGCCTCCCTGAACTGTTCCACGACTTCCACTCCGACTTGGAAGCTGTCCGGACCTATGCAGGGACCTATGACTGCAAGGACATCAGCTGCATTGGTCCGGAAATGTTCTTCCATCACTGTCAAGGCTTTCCGGGAAATCATCCGGACCGTTCCTCTCCAGCCGGAGTGGACCGCCGCTATTACCCGCCTGACTGGATCGTAGAGGAGTACCGGTGTACAGTCCGCCGTGCGGGCTCCTATCGCAATGCCCTGAAAGTCAGTGATGAAGGCATCGTATCCCTCCAGATCCTCGCGTGTCAGGCCCGGCCGGTCGATGATGGCGATTCTGGTTCCGTGTACCTGATGGCCCTGTGTCACGGGGTAGGGAAGAGGAGTTTCCCTTCCGGCCGTGAAAGCTTCCACGCCTGGCCCTAATCGATATTGAAGGAGATTCCGGGCCATACCTACATCCTTACCTCGTAATGGTGTTTGCCGCCGGTGATGACTTCAGGGGTCGTGGAGCCGGGGAGATACACTTCGGTGCGGATTCCTTTCGGGACGGAGACATCCCACTTGAAGACACCGTCTTCCTTCTTCCAGGAGCTGGAGATCCTACCCCGTACGGACTCATAGCTGCAATCCACATAATCTAGTCCTTCGACCGGCCAGGGCCGCAACTCGATTTCGGCGAAACCAGGTTTAAGCGGACGGATTCCCGCCAAGTATTCATATTCCCAGATGATGAGGTCCCCGAGCAGCATCACGTGGTTGCCAGAATTCATTGCCGGATCCGCAGTATTGCCGTTCCACAGTTCCCAGATGGTTGTAGCCCCGTTCGCAGCCATATATCCCCAGGAAGGATATGTGTCATCCGATGCTATCCTGAAGGCCAGGTCGGGGCGGCCATATTCAGTTAGAGTGCGCATCAGTACCTGGATTCCGATGACTCCGGAGCTTACGTGGCCCCCGAATTCTTTTTCGGTCTTTTCCACCAGGGACGAGATCACCCTCTGCTCCTCCTCTTTCGGGACAAGGCCGTACCAGAGGGCTATCAGGTTGGCAGTTACGGTGTTGTTGTCGTAATATCCTCCCTCGGGATTGTAGTATTCCCTGTTGAATGCCTCGGTGCTGGCTTTTTCCTCGGCCTCGAAATATGCCACATCTTCCGGATGGCCCGCTATAGGAGCGAATTCCTTCATCATCTTGCAGTAGTGGACGTAATATGGGGTGGCAATCACTGCCGGAGCCGTGATGCGCGACGGGTCCTGGGAGTGGATCAGTTCCAGGGATTCCGGCGGCATACACCAGTCTCCGTACACATCCTTCGTTATAATTCCGTCAACCATCCATTTGTCTTTCATATAGACAAGCCATTTCTTCATCACCGGATAATTCTTTACCAAGGAAGCTTCGTCTCCGAAGCGCCTGTAAAGCATCCCTGTGGCATCTATGAACAGCCCCGGCCAGGTCATATTGTCCTGACGGACGGTCCAGAAATTCGGTGCTACGTTCGGGAGTTGGCCTTCCTCGTTCTGCTCGGTGGCGATGTCGTCGAGCCATTTGGCGTACAGGGCGTGGTTGTCGAATATCCAGCTCTCGCCGTAGCAACCGGTGGCCCGGTCTCCGAGCCAGCCCATCCTTTCGTCACGCTGCGGGCAGTCGGTCGGCATTCCCCGGTAGTTCCCGCGTATCCCCCAGAATGCATTCTTGTAAACCTGGTTGATCACCGGGTCCGAGCAGGAGAAATGACCGGTTATAGCCATCTTGTCGTATATCACCTGTCCTTCGAAATCATCCGCCGCCGGTGCCTGTTCGAGGCCGCTGACTTCCACGTAGCGGAACCCGTGATAGACGAAAGCCGGATGCCAGACAACCGGCTTGCCGTCCCTGGCGACATAGATATCCCTCGCTTTGGCGGAACAGAGATTGTCTGTGTAGAGTTCTCCGTCCTCCTGCAAAGTCTCTGCGAACCGCAGCAGGAGGGTGTCGCCCTCGTGCATCTCCACTTTCACCTGAAGCCATCCTACCATATTCTGGCCCATATCTATGATGTACCTCCCATCTGGAAGAGGGTTGACGGACACCGGCTTGACGATGTCCTGGATCTCTATGTTCGGATTAGGCTGCGCTGTGAGCTTGCCGTACGGCGCCTCCTGGAGGGCGGCCTGAGGCCATCCGCTGTCGTCATAAGAAGGATCGAGCCATCCGTCCAGTTCCATCCTGGCGTCATAGACCTCGCCGTCATATTCGTTGTTGCTCCTGATCGGGCCGTCGGACCTGGCCTTCCAGCTCGCGTCGCTTGAGACTTTTTCTACCTTTCCGTCCTTATAGTCAATCTCAAGCTGGCAGATCAGGCAGGGCAGTTGCTTGTCGTAGTGCTTGTAATGGTTGATGGAGTCCCAGTTTACCCTGACTCCCGGGAACCGCCCCGTCCCAAGTACCACACCGATGGCATTGGCGCCCTTCTTAAGCAGCCCGGTGACGTCGAAGCTGTTGTAATACACCTTCTTGTCGTAATTGGACACGGTAGGGGAGAGCACCTGGGCTCCTCCCACCTTGCTCCCGTTGATGTATGCTTCGTAGAGGCCGAGTCCGCATATATGCAGCCTGGCTTCCTTGATCCCCTTCCCGGCTTCGAATCTGGTCCTAAGGTATCTCGCCGGCAGTGAGACATCGCCGGTACGGACATCTTCGGGGGATCCGATACCTATCCACGATGCTTCCCAATTGACGGAAGGGTCCGTGATGAGTTCCGTCCCGAGTCTCGGGCGCGGAGAACAAGAAAGCAGCAAAGCCGCAGCGATTGACAGGAAAACAATCTTCTTCATCTGGAGTTTGGTACATACTCCATAAATATAGTTTAATCGCGCCACAAATCCTAATGCCAAGTTATTTGCTGATTCATAGATAATTCTTATATTTGGCACAACTAGAATCATAACCTATGGCAAAATCAGATGTCAAGAAGCTCAGGTCTCCGGAAATCGAGATCGTTTGGAAGGATAACGTACCTGAAGCAACTTATTTCAACCGCGACGGATACAGCATCGTCGCGAAAGTGGATAAAGGGCAGTATATTCTAACACGCTACGGTTGGGGTGAAGATCCTGGTAAGGGCGAAAGCCTTATCGTATCCCCGAATGCAACACGGAAGCTTATGGACAGCCTCAAGGTCAAGCACCACGAGACCCTTATCAAGGCGCTTGGTAAAAGGTTCGCCCTGAAGGAGCCCCATAAGTGCTTCGTCAAGATACTGATATCTCTCGAGAGGAGAGGTATCCCATACGAGAGGAAGTAAGATTCGTTTGGGCGCACCCTTGAGCGCTATCGCACCCGTATTCACGCTTTACTGCTCGAATACTACGGATAGTTCAGAGTGGAACCCGTTCAGTTCGAGTACGTAGGGAGCTTCGTCCTTGAACAGCTCCGGCGTGTCGCAGATCAGGCGGGTCTTGATGCCCTTGCAACCTTCATAAATACTATGGACCAGATGCTCAGAGCAAGGCCGGAAACCATCAGAAGGATCGCGATTATGGCCCAGGTCATAGCCAGAGCCCATGGGAACTGCCGTCCCGACACCCACCACATCAATGCCGGAATGCCCGCGACAAATACCAGGGAACCAAGAAGATAACCGAATACGTTCCTCATATCGCTATAGATTATCAACCCAGCGTCCTGTAGAATGAAACGGCCTCCCGGTACGTTCTCCCGGCATTCTGATGCAGCCAGCGCTGGAACTCTACCTTGTAGCGGAAGTCTTCGCCCAGATACTTCTCGAAGAACGTCCGGAGTCCCTGGGAGCAAACCAGTTCAGCCGGAATCACATCATCCAATGACCCAGGGACGTGCATTTCCTTCTTGAGCATCGGATTCTTCCCTTGTTCCGACTCTCCTGCGGGCACAGTCCGTCGGGGAGTTCCTGCATGGAAGCGAGGTGTTCAGCCCGGCCTTCCTGCAAACATTGAATAATACTGGGATCCGGAAACGGGAGCGCATATCTGCAAGCCGAAGGAACAGCGCGAAACGGCCATCGAATGCATCGAATGGACATTATCGAATGGACATTCGGAAAGGTTGAGCCTTACGAAGAAAGTTATGGCGAATGCCAGGTAATACTGTCTGGCCCTGAAACAGGTTTACCGGTGGGGTTGGCACCTGGCGGTTCCAGGCCCCATACAAAAGGGGAAACCTCTCGGTTCTCGTCCTGCCCCATAAGAAAAGAAAACAAACCAAACGATGAACGGCTGGTTTGTTTTCTAGTAGCGGGGGGAGGACTCGAACCTCCGACCTCCGGGTTATGAGCCCGACGAGCTACCGACTGCTCTACCCCGCGATGTTATTGGGATTGCAAATGTACGACTTTTTTCGAATATTCCAAAAAAATGTATCTGCCACTATCCATCAAGTTCGTCGTCATCATCGAATCCGAAATCTGAAGAGATTCCGTCGATCCGGTCCCAGGCATCCTCCATCGCCCTCCGGTCCTTCTTGGTCGGCCTTCCCGTACCCCTGTCACGCTTGAGGAAGAAGGTCTCCACAGGAGTCCGTAACTTGTCCAGTTCTGACTGCGGAGTGAGATTCTCTGCATATTCAGGTACAAGTTTGGCCCCCAGACGGTGCTCCGGAGCCTGCTTGATCCTATAAGTGTAAAGTATGGAACCCTTCCGGACCTCGATTGTCTCGCCGGCTTTTACAAGACGGGATGGCTTCGTATTTGCCCCTGCGATCTTGACTTTTCCTCCTTTGCAAGCCTCGGTCGCCTCGGTTCTGGTCTTGAATATCCTAAGTGCCCAGAGGACTTTGTCTATCCTTTCAGCATCTGCCATTGTCAATTCCAAGTTTTGATGTGTGGATCCGGAGCGTTATCCGGAACATATGAATCGCTGATGACCCTTTTCTCAGTCAGGACTTCCAGCAGCCTGGTCCCGCCGACAGAAGGGAAAAGGAAAAAGTCATTCACCTCCGAAGGAACCAGGATGCATTGTCCGGCCTTGAAGGAATATTTACCGGAAGGATCGGGAGTCTGGATGAAGGCCTCGCCGCTGATGCAGTAATACGCTGCAAAACTGCCGGGTTGTTCACTGGAAATATGGAGCCCGTCGACGAGGTCTATACCGGTAACCGTAAACTCCGGCACATTAGCGATTATCCTGCGTCCTCCAGCCTCTGCCAGTCCGGAAACTTCCAGCCTGGAGCCGGCTTCTCCGGAGGCAGTATAATCAATCAGATCGAAAGCTTCCTCCAGCATAATCCCCTCAGTCTCCTTTCCCCATCCGTGAAGGTTGAAAGTTAGTTCGGAACATTCGGATATTTCCAGGACAGTAAGGCCGGGACCGGCAGCGAATACCGTTCCGGGCTTGATCAGGAAGGTGTCCCCGGGGGAGGGATGGACTCTTTCAAGGATGCCGTCAACTTCACCCTCCTGGCATCTGCGATAGAAATCAGCAGGCTCGACCGCCTCCTTGAACCCAAGGCATATCTCGGATTCCTTGCCTGCATCGAGAACATACCAGAGCGCCGTCTTGCCGAAGGAATCATATCTTTCCGCAGCTTCCTGGTCCGCTACGTTCACTTGGAGAGGTTGCCATCCTTCAGTCCGTATCACCTTGACAAGGACGGGGAACTGCAGTCCATAGTATTCGAATGAATCGTCCCCGGTCACCCTCTCAAGATATGTACCCATAAGCTCGCTCAGGGTATTCCCGCCGAACCAGCCGTTGTCGACCATCGAATCCTTGAATCCCAGGTCGGCTATCAGATATTCGACGCTGCCCCATCCGGTCTCGTCCTTCGAACCGATGAACTTCATCGGGTACAGTTTTCTCTTGTCTTCTTCCATATCCATTGAATACAGCCTCCGGAGGACCCGGAGGCTGTATTATTCAAAATAACAACTCCGGTAACTATTTGTCGAAGTAGCGCTTCAGAAGGCCGTAGAAACCTGCTCCGTGGCGAGCCTCGTCCTTGGCCATTTCGTGCACTGTGTCGTGGACGGCGTCATATCCGAGATCCTTTGCCCTCTTGGCGATGGCGAGCTTGCCTTCGCAGGCGCCGGCTTCGGCCTGATACCTTTTCACGAGATTGGTCTTGGTGTCCCAGACAACCTCTCCGAGAAGCTCTGCGAACTTGGAAGCGTGCTCTGCCTCTTCGAAAGCATAGCGCTTGAATGCGTCGGCGATCTCAGGGTATCCCTCGCGTTCTGCCTGACGGGACATTGCCAGATACATTCCGACTTCGGTGCACTCTCCGTTGAAGTGGTCGTGAAGGCCCTGGAGGATCTCTTCATCCTCTACCTTGCCGTCACCGAGATGGTGCTCGCAGGCCCACTGAGGTTCTTCAGAATCTTCCTTTATTTCAACGAATTTGCTAGCAGGAGCCTTGCACTGAGGGCAGCGCTCCGGCGGATTCTCTCCTTCATATACGAATCCGCAAACCAGACATCTGAATTTCTTTTTCATAACAGTAGATTTTAATAATTACAAATATATACAAACAATTTGATTTCCGATGCTACTCCATATCCGCAGCGAAGGCCTTCGGTCGGACGAGTACTTCCTCCCTGATTACATTGCCTCCGGCATCCTTGATCCGTACGGTTACCTTCCCCCTTGAAGTACGCGCCTTCGCGGCGAACATATGCCGGTTGCCTATCTTCTGGTATTTCTCGTTGAACTCAGGTTTGTCGATGAAAGAAGGAAGGTATTTGTTGACATTGAAAAGCGGGTCTTCGTCATTCACCTTGCTCACTTCCAATGGTTTCCCGTTCTCCAGGATTTCCACGGTCTCGCCCGGCTTGTAGAACCAGTAGTTGACGTAGATCCAGTTGCGGAACCTCTTGTCGGCATAATCGACCCTGTCCGGATATGTCTTCATCTGGGCGCGTATATCCTTGTCGTGGGCATAGTACGACATCACCGAGTTCATATCGTATATCCTCATCCATTTTTCGCCGAACCTGTGGCTGTAGAATCCGTATTTGCAGCTGCCGTCGCTCCCGATGACAGCAGTCAGGACGCCAGATTCTTCTCCTTGCGTCCCAAGGACGGTTACCGGGGAAGTGGTCCACATGTCACCTGACACGGCCGGAATCTCTATCTCCTTGAATACAGGCCACTTGTCCGAATGGATGAAATGCATATAGTGAACGTGCCCGCAGGCGATGTCCACGGTCCCGAAGCGAGCGAACATAGCAGCGAGGGAGTCCACCTGGGCAGTGCTTGCGAACAAGGTTCCCCGATTGTTGTCGCTGAGCAGCGGCGAGTGGATGCACAGCCTGATCCTGGTGTCGTCAGGGAGATCTTTCAGATCGGCCTTCAGCCAGGTCATCTCGTCTTTCGTGAAGCCCTTGTCGTAAGACCTGTCTCCGGCTATTCCTTTGGCTTTCTTACCTTTTCCCGGGACGTTGATGTATTTGATGTCGTCCATCATTATCCAGTGCTCCTTCCCGATGTTGACGGAATAGTACTCCGGCCCCAGCACCTCCCTGTAGAGATGCTCGGCGTCACGGTCCGTGTTCGCGGTCGAAATGGCACCGTCGTTGTCGTGGTTGCCGGACACGCTGTACATCAGGGTAGGGAAGCGGTTCTCTATCAATGTGTTGACGGCATCGCGGAGATTATATCCATAGGAATACCAGTACAGTTCGTGGGCAAGGTCTCCGAGGTTCACGGTATAGACAGGCCCGTAGGCCGACAGTCTCTCGAACTGCTTCCGGATGTTCGGCATCGCGGTTTCCCTGAACTCCTTCAGGTCGGGTTTGAAATCCGCGTTCGTAAGATGGGCGTCCGTGAAGTATATCACGGAATACGTGTCCTGGTTCTCCTTTTTCAGGGTGAAATCGTGATTTTCCCTGACTCCGATAGGTTCTGTCAGCCTGGCGTAGAAGTCAGGACGGAGCCCGTCCCTGCTCGTGGCAACGTAACCGGATGGAGTGCTTATGAATACGAAACCCTGTCTCTTGTCGCTGTACATACTGTACCTGCCATCCTTGTCCGTCTTGACCACCCGGATGCCGTCGGATACGTGCACTCCTGCTACAGGCTGGCCCTCGCAGGTCACTGAGCCCGTCAGGACGACAGGTACCGGGGTAGACTCCCGATCCTTCCTTGCGGCTTCAACCACAGGGATATAGTGCTCCTTGAAATCGCTCCAACGATAGTAAGGGCCGCTCACGCTCTCGAGCGGAAGCTCCATATCCTTTTCGTTGAAAAGCATCTTGAATATCACATCGTCCTTCCGGTCCTTGTAGAATATCATCTGGATGTTGGATGCCATCGGCACCTCGTATGATTTCCAGGTGTCCTTCACCGAGTCGAAGTCCGGAGCCTTGTACGCCCATCCTCCTATGCCCATCAGGCAGAACATCGCCATTATGCACCCGTCGTGTCCGAACCTGAGGCGTGCGGCCGTGCCGTCGGCGATGTCCTGGTCCGTGCTCTTGATGATGTCGTCCAGCATACTCCAGGTGGCCTTCCAGGGAAGTCCGTAACTCTCGTCGCTGCGCCCCTTCCAGATGTAGTATCTCAGGTTGTCGCACTCCCAGAGTTTCAGTATCTCATCCTCGGTGAACAAGTCCAGGAACCCCGGATCCTCATCCATACACTGCCCGTCGTTGGCGAAGTCGAAGAGCTTCTGCATAAAGGACAGCTTGCCGTCCACCTTTGCCGGATTCAGGAAAAACCTTCCTATGAATCCATCAACATCGAGCTTGCGTCTGCAGAACTCGACATAAGGGATATACCAGTCTCCTTCCTCGCTCCGGTTCCGCTTGTCGAACGAAGTCGAGTAAGGCGAGTTACCGGAATGCGGGTTGAGGAAAGGCAGGAAAGCATAGCCGGTCTCCTGACGTATGTCCAGGTCTGGCCTCTTTTCCTTGAGAGCCTCGCAGAAAGCGTTCATACTGAGCATAGTCCTGTGCAAGGTCGAACCGAAAGCTTCGATGTGTGCTCCCTTGCGGCGGAATACTCCGGGATAATTTGAATACATCCTCTCCGCAAGGGTCCTCATCTGTCTGGTTCCCAGCGCCGTCAGTTCTCCTCCCCGTCCCTTCACCGACGGGTAGACGGCGAGGAAGCGTTCTCTAAGTTTCTTGCCTTCGGCGGTGAGGTTCCCGGCGGACGCGGCATCCTCTATGGTATTCCTGATCTTGTCATAGTAGGACTCTTCCAGGATGTAGCGGGCACCGTGGCGGTTGTATGTGCTGATATAGAACGGCTTGTAGCCCTTCGGGGCGGCAGTGAGGTCCCTGTCGGCGAAATCGTCCACGTAATATATGTTCCCGGCCTTGCGGACGTCCTGCCTGATATCCTGGTAAGCATCCTGCCCAGCTGCGCAGAAACAGCACGCCAGGAGGACGGAAAGTATTGAAAAAAATCTCCTATGCATCGCAATAATCAGTTGTTAGTATTCGAAACCAATTCCCGAGTCAAGGCTATCTGCCTGTCGCAGAATGCCTTGAAGTCAGGCCAGCTGTAGAACGGAGCCTTCGCGGAGACGAGCGGAAGCTCGATGTCCCGTTCATTGTACAACACTCTTACGAGTATGTCGTCCTTCTTGTTGCGGTAGAAAACGAACTGGATGTTCGAAGCTACCGGCACCCGGTTGCAGTGCCATTCCTCGGCTATCTCGTCAATCGAAGCCATAGGTTTGTCCCAGCCTTCGACTCCCAGGAAGGCAAGCATCGGGATGATCATTATGTCGTGCCCGAAGCGCAGTCTGACATCAGTTTCACCGGTCGCGATGTCCTGTACGGCCTTCGAAATGATATCCTCCATCGTCAGATGGATCGCAGACCACCTCCTGCCGCCCTGGAAGAGTGTGTCAGGACCGTAAAGCAGGAAGTAGTTGCAGTTCGAGACCTTCGAATGGGCGACCATCTCATCCAGCGAGAATATATCCCAGAAACGGACCTCCGAATCCGTGTCCTGGATAAACGACGCGGTGCGGTAGAACATAGACTCGATCTCTCTCTCGCTGCCGAACCGGGCTATCCTGGACACATCCTTGAACAGCCTTGCCAGGGGAGCGTGCGGATCCAGCACCCTTTCGGAATATTCATCTATCCTCTTGGTCAGGGTGTCTGTCAAAGGCTTGAGGGGTTCCATTTCAGGATTGTACTCCGTAAAAGGGTTCAGGACGGCCATTTCCGAAGCACCGGTGGTCCTGGTTATCCCGAGGCCGGGGTACTTCTCCTTCAGGCCCTCGCAGAAAGCCGCCATGGACATAATGCAGCGTGCCCTAATCGTGGAACGAGCATCCACGTTCACCTTGCGTTTCTGCCTGAATACTTCCGGGAAGTTGCGCAACATCCTTGCAGCCAGTTTCTTCTGCTGGGCATATCCCTTCTGGGTCAAGTCGCCGGCGCGGTTGTCCAGCATTGGGAATACGGTCTCGTACCTCCGCAACACATCCTGTCCGAGGGCGGTCAGATTGTCTTCCTTCTGAGCGGCGAGCAGGATGCGCCTGACAATCACGAATTCCGGATTGGAACCTGAAAACCTGGCTCCGTGGCGCCCGTAGTGGCTTATGTAGAAAGGTTTGTAGCCTTTTGGTGCCTTCGCGATGGCGGGGGTGTCGAAGTCATACATCGAGTATACGTAACCCGCCTTGTCCGGGTTGGCTTCGATCTCTTCCCGGACAGTCTGGGCAGGGAGCCAGACCGGCAGCAGGAAGGCGACGGCCAAGGCTGTGATCCTGGTTTTATTAGCCTTCATTCCTGTGGTTTGATTTTTATCAAATTTAGTCAAAAATTTCCGATTATCGCAATTATTGAGTATTTTTACATTGATATGGAAGACAGGAAATATACTATCGGAATGGACCTGGGTACAGACTCCGCAAGGGCTGTACTTTACGAAGCCACAAGTCCTCAGGCAGGCAGGGAAATATCGGTATGTACTTGTCCTTATGCAAGATGGTCGGAAGGTCTTTATTGCGATCCGGCCGAGGCTCGTTTCCGCCAGCATCCGCTGGATTATCTGGAAGCTGTCGAGGCTGTCCTGAAAGGGGTGATACGCGATTGCCCGGACAAGGATGCTATAGTGGCTATCGCTGCCGACACCACGGGAAGCACTCCTTGTCTCACGGACGCCAGCCTGACTCCGCTCTGTCTCACTCCCGGCCACGAAGATGATCCCGATGCGATGTTCATCCTGTGGAAAGACCACACGGGAGAAGCTGAGTCGCAGGAAATCAATGCATTGCTGCCGGACTTCCCGGTGAATTATGCCGACCATTCCGGAAAGCTTTACGGACCGGAGAATTTCTGGTCCAAGATGCTCCACGTCCTGAGAAGGTCTCCCAGTCTGAGGGAAGATGCATTCTCCGCGATTGAACTCTGCGACGACCGGATGCACCGGCGTCGACTCGCTGAAGATGGGACATTCAGTTGCCCAGGGAAAGTGGATGTGGTCGGAAAGGTGGGGCGGCTTTCCTCCTGAATCTTTCTTCAATGCCCTGGACCCGGTCCTGGTCCCGTTCCTGAAGCGCCTTCCTCAGAGGAATTATCCTTGCCAGGAGGCTGCGGGCACCCTTTGCCCCGAGTGGGCGGACAAGCTCGGACTGTCCGGGAAAGTATTCGTGGGAGTTGGTAACATAGACAGTTATTCCGGTGCCCTCGGGGCCGGAGCGGCGCCAGGGAGGATGGTTATGAACCTGGGTACCTCGGCTTGCTTTATGAACGTAGTCCACGACGAGGTCATCCTAGGGAGGATCGTTCCAGGTGTTTTCGGGCAGGTCAACGGAATGATATTGCCCGGATGTGACGGATTCGAGACCGGTCTCTCAGCCTATGGTGACGCGTTCGCGTGGTTCAAGAGACTGCTGGGATGGCCTCTGGAGAAGTTCCTTCCTGAGAAGGAGCGTGCCGCAGCGATGGACAGGTTGCTCTCCGAACTTAACGATGAGGCGGCGAAGGTTGTCCCGGATGTGGATTCTCCGCTTGCTACCGACCATCTCAACGGAAGGCGTACTCCTTTCCTGAACAGCTCCCTTTCGGCCTCGTTCAGCGGATTGAAACTGTCCACGACGGCTCCTGAGCTCTATTATGCCCTCGTGGAGTCTACGGCTTTCGCCACAAAGGTGATAATCGACCATATGGAGTCCAACGGAGTGCCTGTTGAAGAGCTTGTGGCTGTGGGAGGTGTATCCAGGAAATCGCCGTTCGCAATGCAGATGCTCGCCGATGTGACAGGCCGCAGGATAAATGTTTCCGCCGCTATGAACGCCGGTGCCACGGGTGCGGCTGTCAACGGTGCCGTGATGGCGGGGCTGTATCCTGACGTGGTCTCTGCGCAGAAGGCTATGTGCCCACCGGTCCTGAATTCTTTCGAACCGGATCCTTCGAAAGAAAGGATATTGGCACAAAGATGTATAAGATACGTAGAAACAGTTAAATTCAACGAAAGATGATGAAGATGTCAGAACCCGCAAGGGAAACACCCGTAAGGGCACAGGTAGACGTCCTTGTAGTAGGCGGTGGTCCTGCCGGAATAATGGCAGCGGAAGCTGCTGCAGGAGAGGGACTTAAGGTTATGCTGATAGAGAGCAGGGGCTATCTTGGAGGCAACCTCACCATCGGTCTCCCGATCCTGTCATTCCTCGATGTGAACGGCAAGCAGTGTGTCAAGGGCCTTCCCCAGGATTTCATAGACAGGCTGCGGAAGCGCGGCACAGCGACGTCTCATTATCCTTGCAAGCTCCATATGAGCTTCACTATGACCGATCCTGAGGCGGACAAGGACGTAGCCCTGGAGATTATGAAGGAAAAGGGAGTCGAGGTGCTGTTCTATGTTTTTTCATCCGACGTGATCAAGGAAGGGAACGTGGTCAAGGGAGTGTTCATTGAGAGCAAGGCCGGCCGTGAGGCCATCCTGGCCAAGACCGTGATCGACTGTACCGGAGACGGTGACGTAGCCTACAGGGCAGGGGTCCGTATGTTCAAGGGAGACAGCGACGGAGGAATGCAGCCGCCTACCCTTATGTACAGTATGAGAGGCGTGAACGTGGATGCTCTCCGGGACGCAATTGTCAACCATCCGGAAGAATTCGATATGGACACGATGCCGCACGAGCAGTTCAAGAGGGACAAATTCATCACCGTCGGCCTCAGGAACCAGATACTCAAGGCACAGGCCGCCGGACTCGATATCCCGGTTGCCCGTACCATCCTCATCACAGGCCTCGCCAGCGACGAGATCTGGGTCAATATGACCAGGGTGAGCGGCACGGATTCCACTCTTCCTGAGAGCTATACGCGTGGAGAGATCATTGCCCGCGACCAGATGCACGTAATTACAGAGTACCTCCGCCGTTTCGTCCCCGGCTTCGCCGATGCCTGGGTGGACAGGGTATCTCCTTTTATGGGAATACGTGAAAGCCGCCAGACAGAATGTGAATATATGCTTACGGGCGAAGATATCATCTCCAGCCGCAGATTCCCGGACTGCGTTGCGGTCGCTGGATATCCGCTCGATATCCATCATTCCACCGGAGGCGACTGTACTATGGTCTTCGCCAAGGACAATTACGACATCCCGTACGGATGCCTGGTTCCGAAGGGCGTGGAGAACCTGCTCGTAGCAGGCCGCTGCAGCGGATATACCCACGAGGCGATGGCCTCCACAAGGGTTATGTCGACCTGTATGGCGGTCGGCGAGGCTGCAGGAAGGGCGGCAAGGCTCGCCTTGAAGCAAGGTGTACCGCCATCCGCCGTGGATGTGGACGTACTTCGTAAAGAACTGAAGGATACGGGAGCCTATCTTGGATGACACCATTCCTGCAGCAAGTAGTACGGCATTATTTTTCTGCGGGGGACATCTCCCGCAGAAAATTCATATTCTCGAACCGTCGCAGCCAGGTATTCTTCACAAAGTACTTGGGTGAAGAGGTAAAGGCATCAGGAATCCCGGTGGCAGCGCCGGGGATGATGACCATAAATGACTTCTTCTATACCATCTCCGGCTTCCAGGCCACCGACAGGGTGACCCTGCTGCTGGAGCTCTATGACCGTTACAAGGAACTGTTCCCCAAAGCCGAGCCCCTGGATGAATTCATCTTCTGGGGAGACGTGCTTCTCGGGGACTTCGACGATGTGGACAAGTATCTGGTGGACCCGGCCGGCCTGTATGCCAATATAGCCGACCTGAAATCTATCCAGGACTCGTTTTCCTACCTCACGGAGACCCAGAGGAAGGCTATAGAAAGATTCGTCCAGCATTTCAGGAATTCAGGTCGTCTGACCGTGGATCTGGATTCCGACGACCCGAACGTAAAGGAAAGGTTCATCCAGATATGGCAGATACTCCTGCCGCTTTACCGGAACTTCCGTAAATCCCTGCTGGACAAGGGAATGTCGTACGAGGGAATGGCCTATCGCAGCCTTGCCGAGAGGATCAGGACCGAGGCCGCGTCCGATATCCTGCATTCAGCCTTCGGGGATGTCGAGGAATATGTGTTCGTCGGCCTCAACGCTTTGAACGAGTGCGAGAAAGCCGTTATGCGTAGGATGCGTGACGCAGGCCTTGCAGGCTTCTGCTGGGATTATTCTTCGGATATGGTCCGGGACCCCGGTAACAACTCCTCGTTCTTTATGTCCGCCAATGTCGCGGAGTTTCCTCAGAGTTTCAATCCGGACCCAGAGGGTCTTGCTCTGCCGCGGATAAGTGTGATAAGCACCCCGTCTTCGACCGGCCAGGTCAAGCTCATTCCGTCCCTCGTGGACAGCGATGAATATGCTATCGTCCTTCCTGACGAGAGCCTGCTTCTTCCGTTGCTCAACTCTATCCCTCCGGAAATAAGCGACATCAACGTGACGATGGGCTACCCGATGAGAGGAACTGCTTTCTTCGATTTCCTGACCCTGGTCTCGTCCCTCCAGTTGCACCTCCGGCAGAAGGACGGGAAATGGTATTTCTACCATACACAGGTCTGGGCGGTCTTTTCCTCAGGGGTGTTCAAGGAAATCACGAAGGCTGACGAGGAGGCTGCCGGAAAAGTCGCTGCAGTCAAAGCCGGGGCGAAATACTACATTCCGCAGGAAGACCTGAACGGGCACCCTGTCTTCGACCTGATATTCCAGCCGGTAGTAAGGGACCCGAAATCCACATCGTCCTCACAGATAAAGGAATTCGCGTCTTACCAGAAAACGCTGATAAGCGGGATCGCTTCCTATATGTCCAGGAATCCCGATCCGGCTCTGGAGCTGGAGTTCGCGCGGAAGGCCTGGAACACCGTCATCCAGCTGGAAAGCAAGGAGCTGGAAGTCCTTCCGGCGACTTATGTCAGGCTCCTGGAACAGTTGCTGGGTCCGGTTTCGGTGCCTTTCAACGGAGAACCTCTGCGCGGTCTCCAGATAATGGGCCCGCTAGAGACAAGGACCCTGGATTTCAAGCACCTGGTGATACTCTCGTGCAATGAAGGAGTATTCCCTCGCCGCAGCGTAAGCTCGTCTTTAATACCTCCTGAACTGAGGAAGGGTTTCGGCCTCCCGACCAATGAGTACCAGGATGCGATCTGGGCATATTATTTCTACAGGATGATCCAGCGGGCCGAGACGGTCACCCTGGTCTACGATTCCAGGACCGAGGGTCTCAAGAACGGAGAGGAAAGCCGCTACATCAAGCAGCTGGAGTACCATTACGACATCCCTCTGGAAAGGAGTTTCGTAAAGTCAAAGGCGAAGGTCCGCCCTGACAGCACCGATATCCCCAAGACGGAAGAAGAAGTGACCATCCTCAGGGACACCGTCCTTTCAGCATCAGCGCTCAAGTCCTATCTGGACTGTCCTGCCAAGTTCTATTATTCCAAGATAGCGGGGCTCAAGGAAGAGACGGCCGTAGCAGAAGACCTGGACGCCGGGATGATCGGAGATGTTTACCATTCCACTATGCAGGCCCTATATTTGGGAGAAGGAGCGATGGATCCTTCCTACGATATGGGCGACAGGAAGAAGAACGCCTCCTTCCCGGGTGCACTGAAAGAAATCAGCAGGGAATACATCGACTCCTGGATGAAGCGCAGCGCGGATATCCGCAAGCGCGTCAGGAGCCTGATCCTTTCCAGGCTGAACACCATCGAAGTCACCGGAAGGGACCTGGTCACGGAAAGGGTCATAGTGCAGTACGTCCTAAAGACCCTTCAGAGGGACCGGGAACTCCTGGACAGGCTCGGTACGGGTTCTTTCCGCATAATAGGCCTGGAGAAGGAATATTCGATGGACTTCGGCGGGTTCAAGTTCATCGGATACGTCGACAGGATGGACAGTTTCCTGCCCGGGGAGTTGAGGATCGTGGACTACAAGACCGGCAAAGTGGAAGAAAAGGAAGTTGAGATTACCGACGAGAATGCGGCCTCTACGGTTGAGGCCCTATTCGGCGGCGACAATTCCAAGCGCCCGAAAGTGGCGTTCCAGCTGTTCCTCTACGATGTGCTTGCCGGAGGTTCTCCTGAAGCGGAGGGAATGACCTTGGTCAATTCGGTATACCAGCCCTCCCGGTTCTTCACCGAGGGAGTCAGGAATGTGCCCGTATCCCGGGAGTTCACCAGGGGAGTGGAGGAGAGGCTCCACGGACTGCTTGCGGAAATGACTGATACAGAAGTGCCTTGGAGGCGAACTGCCGACTCGGTCACTTGTTCTTACTGTGATTTCAAGATGATTTGCGGAAGATAGGAGGGACGGATATGATCAGGATACTCAAAGCATCTGCCGGATCCGGCAAAACATACAAACTGGCGGAAACATACATCCGCCTCCTGCTCGGGAACGACGATCCCCGTGCCTACCGCCATATACTCGCCGTGACGTTCACCAACAAGGCTACGGACGAGATGAAAGGCAGGATACTGAAGGAGTTGTACAAGCTGTCGAAGGAACCTGACCGATCTCCATACGCTCACGTTTTCGTGCCGGATTTGTTCCCGACATTCGAGGAACTGCAGGCCAAGGCCGGGAAGGTCCTGTTCAACATACTCCACGACTACGGAGCTTTCGCAGTCAGCACCATAGACAGGTTTTTCCAGCAGACCCTCAAGGCATTCTCGAGGGAGATAGGACAGTTCTCCTCATATCAGGTCGAACTGGACAGGGATTCCTTGGTGAGGGAAAGCGTGGACAGGGTCCTGGATTCATTGACCGAGGACAGCACCCAGCTGCTCAACTGGCTCAGCAACAGTATGCTGGAGCAGTTGGAGCAGGGCGGGAAGTTCAATTTGGGCAGGGATCTCCAGGATATGGCGGTCAGCTTGAAATCTGACCAGCACAGGACCGTGGTCGAGCAGCACGGGATTGATGAAGAAAAGGCATATTCGAAAGAGAACCTCGCGAATATGAAATCTATCCTGAGGAGCTTCACCGCCTCCTACGTCTCGAAACTCAAGGCGGCTGCGGGAGCGGTGCAGGATGCATTTGAGAGTTGCGGCATTTCGCCCGATGTCACGGCATCTTCCTTCCTCGGGAATATGCTCAGGAAGATTGCTGCTATGGACAATCGCTCCGAGATTCCCGAGATGGGCAAGACCTTCCTCAAGAGATGGCCGGATTACGGCGAGTGGTTCAAGAAAGCGGACAAAGGCAGATACGCCGGCCTGGAAAGGGACCTGATGCCTCCGGTAAAGAGGCTCGTGGAGGTCTATGACGGAGGAAAGCGTCTCTATGGAACAGCAAGGATCCTTCTCGGACAGATCAATGACCTTGGAATAGCCTCCGACCTGTCCAGGGAGTTCAGGAACTTGATGAAGGAGAAGAACGTCCTTTGCCTCGACGATTCCAATATCATACTCAAGGATATTATCGACGGAACTGACGCTCCGTTCATATATGAGAAACTGGGCGTGCGTTTCGAGCACTTCCTCCTGGATGAATTCCAGGACACATCCCGTGTGCAGTGGGAGAACTTCAGGCCTCTCGTTGCGAACAGTGACTCCCAGGGCTTCGAGAACCTTCTGGTCGGAGATGTGAAACAGAGCATCTACCGTTGGAGAGGTTCGGACTGGAACCTTATGGCGAGGGAGGTCGCCGAAGAATTTCCCGGATGCATCCAGAACAGCCTCAGGGGCAACTGGAGGAGCCTTGACAACATAGTGGGATTCAACAATGACTTCTTCGGATATGCATCCACTTACCTGGATGAACTGTACGGAGAGGGAGCTAGGATTACGGTTACGTCTATCTACGGCAAACCGGCCGGGGCGGACAGTTTCGAGACACAGCAGGTTATGTCTGCCGATCCTGCATCCGGAAGCGTCGAAGCCATATTCTGCCTCCCTGAAGAGGAACTTGACTACGTCCTTTCGACCGTCGAAAAGGTCCTTGCGGCGGGAGCCCTTCCCGGAGACATCACCGTCCTCGTGCGGGATAAAACTACAGGATCCGAGGTGGCGACTTTCCTGATCGACCACGGATATGACGTGATATCCGACGATTCCCTGCGGGTCAAGTCCTCTCCGGTCGTCAGGAAACTGGTCTCGCTGCTCTCATCGGTGAACAACCCGGAAGATACTGTCGGATCATACCTTGCTGGCAAGTCAGGGCTGGACACCGGACAGATCACTTATCATTCCCTGATCGACCTCTGCGAGCGCCTGCTGAGGCTTATCTCCGAAAAGGATAAGGAGGCTTTCTGCAACGAAACCCTTTATATCCAGTCATTTATGGATTATGTATCTGATTTCGCAGCGGTGAACGGCAACTCCCTCGACGAATTCCTGGATACTTGGGAAACGGCAGACCCGAGAGTCAGTTCGCCATCCGACATCAATGCCCTCAGGGTGATGACGATCCACAAGTCGAAAGGACTTGAATTCCCGTACGTCATATTCCCATTCTCCGAGAAGGTCGATCTTTTCCGCAGCGGCAGCGTCTGGACCGTGCCCGATCTCGAGGGAACTCCCATAGAAGGTGTCGGGAAAGCTGCATTCAATGTGCGGCTGTCGTCCAAGAGCGAGAATACGTTGTTCGGGAAGGACTACAAGCAGGACTTGCTGCTTCAGTACATCGACAACATAAACACATACTACGTCGCCCTGACCAGAGCATCCAAGGGGATGACCATCATCTCCGACATAAAGAGTACTCCGCAGAAGGACTTTGCCGGAATACTCGGTGGCTTCCTTGGGCAGAGCGGAGGATTCAGATGCGAGGAAACCGAAAGCGGAGCTACGATATACACGGTGGGAGAGATCTATGACTTTTCTTCCCTGGACTGCAAGGTGGAAGATATCGGAATACTGGAGCCTGGTTATCCTTCCTTCCCGCTCAATCCCGAGCCCGGGCCTGAAGGCACCGATGTCCGCGAGAGGGGGAGACTGAAGTTCAAGGCGGATTCCCTTGATTTCTTCACGGAGGAAGGACTCTCGAGAGGAGATGCCAGGCACAACGGTACCGTGATGCACGACATCCTGTCCCGTGTCATAGTTCCTTCGGACCTTCAGGCCTCGGTGCGCAAGGCAGTGCTTGACGGAGAGGTGGAGCCATCCCGGGAAGCCTCCCTCGTGGAATTCCTGTCTTCCAGGATAGCTTCGCACCCGGAATGGTTTCCATCTGACGGGCAGGGAATATTCAATGAAGTATCCCTTATCGACACTGACGGCAGGGAATGGCGTCCGGACAGGGTCATCGTCAGGGACGGTTCGGTGACAGTGGTGGATTACAAGTTCGGAGAGCGGGAGGCGCGGTATGCAAGACAGGTCGCCAGATATGCATCCATCTACCGCAGGATGGGCTGGGACGATGTGGACACGGCGATATGGTACGTCAATTCGGACTTGGTGGAATAATTTTGTATATTTGTACGGTTATACTCTAATTTTTAGATATATGGAAGCTAACGATAATTCCATCAAACTCTACTATAACACCGAAAGAGAGAAACTGCAGATGCCCGAATATGGCAGGAACGTCCTGATAATGGTCGAGCAGCTGAAGGAGATACCCGACAAGGCCAAGAGAAGCGAACAGGCCAGGGCGGTGATCAAGACGATGGAGCTCCTCAATCCCCAGGTTCACAGCCAGGATAATTACGAGCACAAGCTCTGGGACCATCTCTATATGATCGCTGGTTACGACCTGGACATAGATTCCCCTTATCCGGCTCCGCTTCCGGAGGCGAAGGCTGCCCGTCCGATGGTGATTCCGATCGATAAGTCCCCGGTACGTGCCACTCACTACGGCCGCAACATCGAAAGCATAATCGACTTGATAGCGGGCGAGCCTGACGGCGAAGTGAAGACGGCTATGATCCGTTCGCTCGCGATCTATATGCGCCAGCAGTACCTGATATGGAACAAGGACAGCGTCGCAGACGAAACGATATTCAGCGATATCGAAAAGCTGTCTGACTACCGTATCAAAATCCCTGAAGGACTGGAGCTTACGAAGATTTCATTCGATTCCGGCAATTTCTCCCGTCCCGGCCTTAACCTGAATATGGGCCAGAACAGGAAGAATGGCAGGAAAAACAACAGGAAGAACAGGAAGTAATGTTCAAGCTTTGGAAGAATATGGATGAGGACGACAAGTCCAGGCTGGTCAAGGCGACCGGTCTGGTGATAGCCTTGTTCACCCTTTTCACGCTCTGTTCCACCGTCTCATATTTCTTTACTTGGAAAGCGGACCAGAGTCTCCTCACATCCAGTCTGGCGGAGTCATCTTCCGATGCCAGCAACATCGCCGGGAAACTGGGATTCCGCTGGGCCAACCTCCTAGTGCGTGAATGGTTCGGACTCGGCAGCCTCGTACTGATTATCGCGCTTTTCGCCATTTCAGTGCGGCTGCTGCTAGGAAGATGGCATTATTCGATGCCGAAGACCCTCCTCCTCACACTGTCGGGAGGCCTCCTGCTTTCATTTATCCTAGCCTACATCTCCGGTCTCTTCGGTCTTGGAAACCTCTTTGGAGGCGGTTTGGGAGGAGAATGCGGCGAGTCGGTCGTGAGCTGGAGCCGGAACCTTTTCGGTGGCTTCCTGACGGCCTTCATCCTTATAGCGTTGGTGATCCTGTGGCTTTTCCTGGCCAGCAAGCGGTTCACGGTCTGGTTCAATCAGCTCGGCAAGAAGATGGAGGACCTGGTGGATGAAAGCCACGCGGAGGAGACAAAACCTGCCCAGCAGCCTGTCCGCCAGACGCTGCGCACCGAACCTGCCCCTCAGCCGATACCGCAGCCGCAGCCGGCCCCGAAGCCTGTCCCAAGACCGCAACCGGTGCCGAAGCCTGATCCGGCTACCGTGGGCGGTGCCAGCCAGTTGGAGGTAATCAAGGGTGAGGACCTTAAGACAGAGGTGACCCACGAACTTGAACGGATCAATGTCCGCGACGAGCTTCCTAGATATGAGATTCCGTCCCTTGAACTGCTGGAGGAGCATTCCGGAGGCCGTTACGAAGTGTCTGACGAAGAGCTTCAGAGGAACAACGAGAAGATCCGCGCTACTCTTGAGAACTACAAGATCCAGATCAATGATGTTACCGCCGTGGTGGGTCCGACCGTGACTCTGTACAAGGTCAACCCTGCACCCGGTGTCAAGATAGCTGAGATAAAGCGCCTCCAGGACGATATCGGAATGTATCTCCACGCAAAGGGAGTCCGTGTCGTGACCCTGACCGACTCTGTCGGAATCGAAGTTGCGAACGACCATCCTTCAATCGTTCCGATGAGGGCTGTCCTGAACGACGATGCTTTCCGCAAGGCGCAGACCAAGATGGAGCTTCCTATAGCAATTGGTTCCACTATCCAGAAAGAAGTCAAGGTATTCGATCTCGCCGATGCCCCTCACCTCCTCGTGGCAGGAGCTACCAAGATGGGTAAGTCGGTGGGACTGAACGCCATCATTGCATCCTTGCTCTATTCGAAACATCCTTCTGAGCTGAAACTGGTGTTCATCGACCCGAAGATGGTCGAGTTTTCCGCCTATGCCCGCCTGCTGCATCACTACCTTGCCGTGGTTCCGTGCAACGACGAGCAGGAGGAGCAGCAGAATGCGATAGTAAAGAAAGCCGAGATGGCCGAGAAGGTGCTGAAGTCCCTCGTACAGGAGATGGAAGAGAGGTACCAGCTGATCAGCAAGGCCTATGTCCAGAACGTCAAGCAGTACAATGAGAAGTACCGCAACCGTCGCCTCCTGCCTACCGACGGGCACAAGTTCATGCCTTACATCGTCACCGTGATTGATGAATATGCCGACCTTACGATGTCGATGTCGGGAGGAGACTCCAAGGCGATAGCACGCAGCATAACGACTTCCATCATCAGGCTGGCCCAGAAGGGACGCGCTGCCGGTATCCACGTAGTCATCGCGACCCAGAGACCTTCTGTGGACGTCATCACCGGTCTCATCAAGGCTAACTTCCCGACCAGAATCGCCTTCAGGGTGCTTTCCAGGATCGATTCCTCGACAATCCTCGACTCTCCGGGAGCCGAGAAACTCATCGGAAGGGGAGATATGCTCTACTACGCCGGAGTCGAGATGGAGCGCGTTCAGTGCGCATTCATCGACAACGAAGAGATCAACCGTCTCACCGAATTCATCGGTTCCCAGCAGGGCTACAAGCGTAGCTACAATACTCCGTATTACCTGCCGGAAGTCCAGGACAACACTGAATCCGGTTCCGGAGGTATGGTGGATATGAAGAAGCTGGACGATCGTTTCGAGGAAGCGGCAAGGATGATCGTCACCCGCCAGAGAGGTTCCACATCAGACCTGCAGAGGCAGCTCGGAATGGGCTACGCCAAGGCCGGCAGGGTGATGGACCAGCTTGAGGCAGCCGGTATCGTAGGCCCTCAGGAGGGTTCCAAGCCGCGCCAGGTGCTGATCTCCACCCTGGATGAGCTGGAAAAGGTACTGGAGGCTTACAGGAACCAGTAATCCTTTCTGGCACAACTTCTGCAATCCGAACAGTCATTATGAAAAAGATTACAAGGTTATTAGCTATCCTGGCTCTTGTATCTCTCTGCCTCCCTGCCGGAGCCAAGAGCAAGACCCTTTCAGGTTTCATCGACAAAGTCTCGTCTTCTCTCGTGACTTTCGACTACTCGTTCTCTATGCAGACCGGAAAGTCTAAGATGAAGGGAACCGGGACCGTAAAGGTCCAGGACAATGCTTTCTATATGGAAGGCAACGGCCTCGAGGTCTGGTGCGACGGGAAGACCCGCTGGACCGTGGACAGGGTATCCGAGGAGGCCCTGATAGAGGGCGTGGATGAATCTTACGACAGCTATGCAACCAATCCAGCCCTGATGATCACCTCCGTGGACGATGCCTTTTCGGAGACCGCTTTCGGTTCCGCGACCTTCCATGGAAAGGCTGTCGATGCTTCGACGCTGGTTCCGGTCAACAAGGGAAAGTATTCGATGGATATTGCCGGGCTGAAACTTTTTTTCGCAAAAGGTACCACCAACCTGGTCGGTGCTGAGATAACTCTCAACGACGGTTCCGTCTCGGAATTCAGCGTCACCGGGCTGAAGTTCCTGGAGAAGGTCAAAGAAAAAGAGTCTTTCCGTTTCGACGAAAAGACCCTCGGTTCTTCCTATGTTGTCACGGATCTGAGATAAGTCAGTCCTTTACGCATCTGACAGAAGCCCTGAACGACGTCTTGTCTCCTTTGCCGAGAATCACGTCGTTTTGTTTTACATAGATATACCTGTAAAGCGCTGAATCTCCATCCGAATCCGAAGTCCAGAAAACAGCATAGTTGTTCATTCCCTGGAACTTCTGGTTGTCATCGCTGCCCCTGTCCAGGACATAGCCTCCCGGAAGGGCGCAGAAACCGGACTTGTTCGTGATATTGACCTCCGGCCAGAATGTCCACATCCTGTTCTCGATGAACTTGGCGTTGACCATAAGGTCTCCGGCCGCTCCCTTGAAGTCAGCACCGGCCTTGTGGGAGGTGCCTCCCTGGGTAGTGTTCGCGAGCAGTGCGAATTCGGCATCTGATGGGAGGTGCCACCCCTGCGGACAAGCGGAAACAGCTTCTTCCCAGGTGTAATACTTTCCGATCAAGGCGTCCATCGCAGGGCTGAAGGCATAGGAAACTCCTGATCCTGAATAATAAAGGTTGTTCTTGAACCATTTCTTCCCGCCGACGGTAGTCACGAAATAGGACTTGCTGTCCCTGCTGTCGTCCATCCTCTCGTCCGAGTACGAGAGACCGGAATCCGTGATGGTGGTATTGATCTGTGGATCCACCACATAGAAACTGGAATTTCCTGAAGAAGTATAGTAGCCGGTCGCGTATGCGATGCAGTAGATGCTGTAGTTCCCGATGGAGTCAGGGACACTGACGGTGAACGCTCCGTCGCCAGGTCCAGTTTCGGTCTTGGTGGTATCCTTGGTGGAATCCCAGGATGTGTACCAGTAGTAACCTACATTCCCGGTAGATGGATTCTTTATGCCTGAAGGGATCAGGGTGTAAGTAGATTCCTTCGTTACGAATGCGGGCATATCGAAAGTGAGATTCCCGCTGAGATAGTCCTTGGTCGTAGAGTCATCCTTGTCTTTCTTGCAGGAAGGCAGGATGCAGGCGGCCAGGAGGGTGACTATGAATAATATGTCCTTGAATTTCATCTTTATCGCTTGAGTATGCAAATATCGCATAAAAACGTGAATTCCCCAACTATAACTCGTCCGGCTGATAAAACCTGTCCTGGGATACGCTGATTACGCCTTTGACCTTGGCGAAATACTCCATCGCCTCGTCCGCAGTCTTCCCGTCCGGAATCCTTACGGCCAGGGCACTGATGATACGGTAGTCGTAGACTACCTCGGCACCGTATTTCCTTACCGCTTTTTTCAGCGGTTCCTTGCCGATACCCTCGTCAAAGCTTATAATCAGGGTGTTCTTCGAATATGCCAGTCCAGCCTGCTGGGGCCTTACCGGAGGAAGCTCCCCGATAGCTGGGATGTCGGGGGACTCGAACGAATCCACCCGGGAAAGCTGTTTTTCGGTCCTGCTCATCGTACTGCATCCGGACGCCACGGTGATTGCCGCGGCAAATAGGATGTAAGGATTAATCAGTGATCTGGTCATAGCCTTTGAAAATATCCGGACTCACTCAACTGCAAGATTGAAGCCAGATGATGCCCATTCTTTCATTTCTCCGCCTTCATCGTATATCAGATAGCCTTCCAGGTCGCTCCTGGCAGTGATGAAAGCCTTGGCTTCATCCAGGCCTATTACCATACAATATGTGGCGTAGGCGTCAGCGAGAGTGGCATCTGGAGCCACTATGGTCGCGCTGAGCAGCGAATGCCGGACAGGATACCCGGTGCGGGGATCGATCGTGTGCGAATATTTCTGCCCGTCCTTCTCATAATACCTCCTGTAATTCCCGGAGGTTACCACTCCGCAGCCGGTTCCGTCGCCCTGCCATATTCCGTCAAGGTCGGCTCCCGGGGTATTGTTGCCGTCAAAGGGCCGGTCTATCCCTATCCTCCAGGGCCTCCCTTTCGGGCTGAGTCCCTCGCAGTAGATTTCGCCTATGTCCACCAGCATATCGGTCACTCCGAGAGAATGGAGATATTCCGCGATCTTGTCGCTCGAATAGCCCTGGGCTATCGCGTTGAAGTTCAGTTTCGGGATAATCCCTTCGCGTACGGGTTTCATATCCTTGTCCAGGCAGTCCATCCCGCAGGAGGCGAGGAGGCTGTCCACCAGAGCTCCGGAGGGCAGGGAGTCGGTCGTGAACCCGAAGCCCCAGGCGTCGAAGAGAGGGCCTGCAGCAACATCCAGGGCACCTTCCGTCTCCTGGAACAGTTTCCTGGAAATGGTATATATCTCCTTGAACATAGAGTTCGGCGTGACTTCGGCTCCGGCATTGTAGCGGCTCAGCTGAGAGCCTTTGTTGTACCCCGAAAGGGTGGTGTCTATGAGGGTGAGTATCGAGTCCACCGCTTCCTGGACGGTTCCTGGCTTGATGGACTTGTCGTCGGTGGCGAATTTCACCGAATAGGTGCCCCCTTGGGCATAACCGGTCAACTCAAAATAACGCTTCTCCTTGCTGCAGGAAACACCGCAGAGGAGGAGTGAGGTCAGGGTCAATGCCGGGAGCAACCGTTTCATTCTGCTTCTGCGGCCTCGCCGCGGTTGAGGTCCGTGTCATCGTATCCGGTCGCTTTCGCGCCCCACATCGTCACGAGGCTGAGTATGGCAAGGCAGGCCATCACCATAATGGTGACATAGACGATGTTCCATCCGTAGTGGTCGGCGATGAAACCGAATCCGAAACCAGAGATTATCGTACTGGCATATCCGAATATTCCGAGGATGCCGTTAGCCGTAGCGGAAGCCTTGTTGGTGGCGTGCTGTGCGGCACATACACCCAGGAGGGCCTGAGGCCCGTAGATGAAGAATCCCAGGAGGGTGAACGGAATTACCAGCATCCAGAGTGACGAGCCCTTCGGCATCACGTAGAAGCAGAGTATGCACACCGCGACTCCTATCATACAATACAATGATGAATGGTGGGCTTTGTTTTTGAACCAATGGTCGGTAGCCCAGCCCCAGAACACCATTCCCAGATTACCGCCGAGGAGCTCGAACAGGACGCAGAGCGTTGTCGCCGAGGCCATACTTATATCCTTCGATTCGGTAAGCAGGGTAGGGCCCCAGTCGAGGGCAGCGAACCTTACAACGTACACGAAGAAGTTCGTTATCGCGAGGGTCCAGATTATCCTGTTGCCGTAGACGTGCTTCCTGACAAAGGCGTTGTGTTCAGCGGCTTCCTCGGGAGTGGTCACTATGGCCTTTTTCTTACCTACAACTTCAGGCAGGCCTACGTCTGAGGGCGAATCCTTGAAGAATACCAGGAGGAACAGGAACCCCAGGACGGCAACCGCTGCCGGTATGAGGAAGCACCATCTCCAAGCGCCGAAATGCTCGGCGAAGGCAAGTACCTTGGGGTCGGCAGGATCCAACTTCACGTTGGCGGCTATCGTGGCCACTACATCAGGGTCGGCGCTCATATTGATTCCCAGGTGAGGCATAATGAACCATCCGCAGAGTGCCATCGCGAGTCCGGCTCCGATGGAATGGGACATATTCCAGATGCTCATCTTGGTGGCCAGCTCGCTCGGGTGTATCCATTGGGTGAGAGTCTTCGTGCAAGGAGGAACACCCATACCTTGCAGGAAGCCGTTGATCAGCCACAGGGTACCCATGATATAGACCAGTACCGAGCCGATGGCGACTCCGTTCCCCGCCTTGCCTGCCAGCGAGATGACCCATCCAGCCACCACGTCGCTGGTACCGAACAGGATGTTGACTATCGCGCACAGCAACAGACCCAGCGACATCACCTTCCTGGCGCTGCTGCGGTCGGTGATGATGCCGACTACGAACCTTGAGAGGCCGTATATGACCCCGTGCAGGGTCAGGAATATACCGAGCTGTGTCTTCGTGATGCCGAAGTCAGCCTGTAGGCCTGGCATCGAAAACGAGAAGTTCTTCCTTACCAGATAGAACATAGCATAGCCGATCATCGTCACGATGATTGTCCGCCACTGCCAATACTTCAAAGATTTAGTTGTCTGCATATGCTAGAAATCGATAGCTTCCCTGAATTCCCGGATGGTGTCCCAGATGTCCATTCCCTTGCGGTATATACCGGCGGTGCCGCCTACGAATATGTCAGCTCCCAGCCCGGCCATATAATGTGCCCTCTCGGCGCTCACTGCGCCGTCTACGCTGATCGGGACGTGCTCACAGCCGTGTCCGTCCAGCCATCTGCGGACGTCTCCGACCTTTTCCATCGCTCCTTCGACCAGCTTGCCGCCGGCGAATCCCGGATGTACCGTCATCAACAAAACGAAATCGAAATGGCCCAGATGGCGCTCTAGGGCTTCAGGCGGAGTCTCCGGGTTAAGGCATATTCCGAATTTCCCGCCCAGGTCCCGGACCTCCTGGCTCAGGGCTTCGTAACTGCGGTCCAGTTCAGCGTGGACGGAGAGCAAGTCTCCCTTCCTGAGACTGAAATGGCTGAATATAAGATCCGGGTCCGTAACCATCAGGTGGATATCCACCGGGACCGTCGCCTTTGCCTGGATCGACTTTATGGCATCAGTTCCGAAAGTAAGGTTCGGTACGAAATGGCCGTCCATCACATCGATGTGAAGCCAGTCGATGCCGTTTTCTTCCAGGATTTCTATATCCCTGCCCAGATTCATGAGATCCGAGCACATAACAGAGACTGTGATTATCCTTTTCTTCATATTCTCAGATGAAAATTACCTCCCTGCCGTGGAAGAGGAAATTGCTTCCGGTCACATACTCGCGGCAGGTAGGGGAGAACTGGTCCTCGACGGAAATATGCTGGTGGCCCGAGAGGATGCATTTGAGCAGCGGTTCCTTTTTCAGGTATTCGATGAATCCTGAGGTCACAGGATCTTCCAGCTGTCTCTTGAAATCGCCTGTGACTTGCGGGAGTTCGCCGCTTTCCATCTTGCTCTCAGCCTTCCAGAAACGGTAGGTGGCGCGCCAGATGTTGTCCGTATAGAGCGGGACATGCAAGCAGAGGACGATAGGCAGCCCCTTCCTTGCTTCCTTGCGGAAACGCTTGACCTGCTGTTTGGTAACATATCCGTAAACATCGTCCATCGTGATGAAGTTCACCCCGTTCACGACCTGGGACTGAAGGCTGATGTCGAATGGATACACGCTCTGGAGTTTCTCCTTGGAGTAGTCCTTGTATTCTTCCGTCTGTTCTTCCTTAGGGTCGCTGAGCCACATATCCGAAGTGAACTCGTGGTTGCCCAGGGAGCCGATCAGCCCGTCGCCGAAATATTTCCTGACCAGGTCGAAATTAGCCTCGCTCTGCCAGTCGATAAGGTCTCCGGTGTGGACTACGTAGTCCACGTGCTGCTTCGCCCAGGCCAGGGAGTCTCTCAAGGCTTCCTCCTGGCGGCCTCCGAAAGTCTTGGTGCGCCTGACGTTGAGAGTCTGTTTCTTATCGCTTTCGTGGGGATATGCCGCGGTCAGGTGGGTGTCGGAAATATGCAGGATGGTAAACGGCTTTTCAAGGCCTATCTCCACCGTGGCATAGCAAATCGAGAGCCTTTCGAACTTGCCGCGTTCCGGAAATACCTCCGGCTTGTCGTCAGCTATGAGCGGCAGTTGGGAAGTGGCGATCAATGCTCCCGTCCCGGCCATCGTTTTCAAGAAACTCCTCCTGTCGATCGTCTTTTTCATGCACAGATGAAATTACTCTACAAAATTAGGGAAAATAATCATCAGTTAATCAGAGCTCCTTCACGAAATCACCGATCTCCTTTGATGCATAGTGCCTCTGGGAAGGCTTGGAACCATCGGCCGGGTAGCCGCAGTCAAGCATAAAGGCAGGATACAAGTTGTCGGGAATATCGAACGCCTTTGAAATAGCAGCCGGATCGAACCATCCGACCCAGCAGGTTCCGAGTCCCTGGGACGCGGCCTCGAGCATCATATGGGTGCCGACTATGCTGGCATCCATCTCCCCGGAGCTGCGGTCGCCGTTGAGCGGATTCTTCCAGGCCGTGTCCTTGTCATAGCAGACAATGAATACCACCGGTGCCTTGTATGCACACTGAGAGACTTCGTTCACCTTGGCGATGGCCTCCGCGCTCTTCAGGACGTAGATGAACTGAGGCTGCAGGTTCTTTGCCGTAGGAGCGAGTTTGGCAGCTTTAAGTATGCAGTCGATCTTCTCCTGCTCCACCGGAGTTTTGGCATACTGCCTGACGGAATACCGAGCCTCCGCCAGTTCGAGGAATGACATATTCATAGGACCTTGTTAAGTTTCTTCTTCAGTTTCATTTCTTGTCTAAATCAACAACAGTGTATTTCGTGCTACCGAGTCCTGTCTCCTCTGCCCGGTAGACGATCCTCGTACCGTGACGTTGGCTGATGCGCTCAAGCAAGGCCTTGGTGTCATTGCTTTCATCATCAGGGAGAGTGAATACTTGATCGAGACAGAATTTATCCAGCGCCACCGGATCGAGCGATGCGGCCATACCGATGTCTGCAATGGTAGGTTTATGTGGATTGCCATCACAGTCGCAGTCGATGGAGATGTTGTTCATCACATCGATATAGACGATCCCTCCGCGTGCCTTGAAATAATTGTGTACAGCCTGCGCTGCGGCGGACATTGACTCGATGAACGGAGTATTGTTCTCTGGGGAGGACGTCCAGCCTTTCGGCAGGTTCGTCCAGACCTTATGCCAGTCTTCCGTCTTTCCGGCCGAGTGTATATACGCCTTGCCGTTCTGGGATCCCACACCTATGGACGCGTTCTTGAGCACCCCGCCGAAGCCTCCCATCGCGTGCCCCTTGAAATGAGCCAGATTGATCATGAAGTCATAGTTCTGGATATGCGAACCGACGATATCGTACTTTATCCATTTGTCATCGGCGACAGGTATCTTGATCTCGCCGTCTTCATCCAATATGTCGACCGTGGCGATCTTGTCATAGCCGCGCTTGGCGATCTCCTTGCGATGGGCTGCAGTGGAAGAACGGTTGCCTTTGTATGCCGTATTGCATTCCACTATGTTGCCTTTCACCTTCTGTACCAACGGAGCAATTAATTCCGGCCGGAGATGGTTGGATTTCTCGGATTCTCCGGTGGAAATCTTCACTGCGACCCTTCCCTTTGCTTCTACCCCGAGAGCCTCATACAGCTTAACAAGACCTTCCGGTGAGATATCTTTGGTAAAATAGACTACCGGTGCATTCCCATCGGAAACGTTGCTTACTTCGATGGAGGGAGCCGGACCTTTCTTGAATGTGCCGCAGGAAGTCAGCATCATCATAGGAAGCATGGCCGCGGCCGCGACTCTTAGGAGTATTCGTTTCATTACTGACTGAATTTGATGTTATTATTCTCCAAATACCAAATTTACGAATTATTTGAAATAATAGTAATCAGCTTTTTTGTTTTATATGGGAACAGGGCTTCAGGAGTGACTGACGTCTACTGCACCTCATCCCCGACCTGACCTGGCCCACCGTCATTCCCGACCCGTTCGGGAATCCCCGTCGACTCTATGGCAGGGCGCGAGGAGAGCCCTTTGGGCGGTGCCATCAGGCTCCTGTTCACCCAGCACTACCCCTGAACTGTCTGCATTCTTTTCAGGACACTCCGCAATCTCCACGGAAAACCCTTTACTCAGTATTTTTGCCTGGTACGTAAATATCTTATAATCAGATATTTACTATATCAGATGGTGGCAAAATCGGGCTCACCGGAGATTTTCCGTGGCAAGAGATTGTAAGTACTTGATGCCTTAAGCATAGATTCTGGTAAGCCTGAAGAGGAAGAACTTCAGATCTAACAC
>CAJOKD010000008.1 GCA_905235085.1 uncultured Bacteroidales bacterium
AGTGTATGCTGAAGCTTTGAATGGAACAGTGTATCATTTCCGGGACAAGAACGGCCTCGAGTGTGATGCGGTCATACACTTGAGGGATGGCCGATATGGGTTAGTCGAAGTAAAGTTAGGTGGGGACAATCTGATTAACGAAGGTGCGGAAACACTCTTGAAACTGTCGGGAAAGATCGATACGGAACGAATGAAAGCTCCATCGTTTATGATGGTTCTGGTTGGAGTGGGAACATATGCCTACAGACGTGAAGACGGGGTTTATGTGACTCCAATAGGATGTCTAAAAGACTAATGTTAACGTGAATTCGATGAAATATAATTAATTGATTATTAGGAAAATAGCGAAAGTTTTTGTAAATTTGGAATAGCTACAAACCAAAAACAAACCCTTTCGCTATGACGATCGCTAAAGACAAAATTACGGAAATTTTCTGTATGGCGGATGATTTCTGCCATGTTTATGACAGATTTATCAAGATTAACGGACTCGCATATACAAGAAGACCTCCCAAAGATCCATACCCTACGCCTTCCGAGATGGGGAACCAATCGACATAGCCAATCAGTATTCTGGCGCAGTCAAACAACAGCATGATGTAGAAGAAAAACATCAATGCCCCCAACAGCACCAATCCACCCTTTTCGCTATTGTAGAGCAGAAACGCCGCTATCACATAAATGAGCACAATCACCGTCCAGGTGACGTAGTAGACGATTCCATTCATATCGATCGATTCTAGTTTTGCTTGCTTTCGCGCCAAATATAAATGGAGATTGTGCCAAATTGTGAGACAAGGTAAGTATTTTTATGAAGTTATGCCAAAGCGTCTCATTTATGTATGACCAGGTCCTTTATTCCAGGGAAGACTGCGGACAGGGCATCCAGGGTCTGGGCAGGGGAGAAGCCCTCGCGAAGGACCAGGAGTATGGAGTCGTCTCCAGCTATCGTGCCCATCAAGGGTTCCGAAGGATGATGGTCCAGGACATATGCCAGGGCCGGGGCCAGACCTATCTGGGTACTGATGAGGCCGATCTGGCCGGAAAACTCGATGCTTTTGATGCCGGACGAGAGCTGGTTGTTCTGTCTCGAGGTGACCGGCAGCATATAACCCTCGCCCTTTACCTTTATTATTTGCAGTGCTTTCAGATCCCTGGAAAGGGTAGCCTGGGTGGCTTCGATTCCCCTGAGACGAATTTGCTCGATAAGTTCACCTTGACTTTTGATCTGCTGTGAACCGATAATTTCTTTGATGGCCTGTTGCCTGGATTCTATGTTTTGCATAATTAATGAATAAAATTGTGTTTGTATGCAAATATATGCATAATTATTAAAAAATATTTGCTTTCTACAATTATCTGCGCTACTTTGCGGCTGGTTTAGGTTAGTAGTGTATTCAATACTTATTCAAAATGAAAGGACTTAACACTTTGATTCTTGTTTTGTCTTTAGCGGTTTCCACTGCAGCGATGGCTCAGAATAATACCGTAAAGGGCACTGTGACATCATCAGAAGACGGATTGCCGATCCCCGGTGTTTCCGTAATGTATGATGGAACTATCGTGGGTACGATGACGGATTCCAAGGGACAGTTCACTCTGCCATCCGTGACCGGCACCAACCACGTGGTTTTCTCTTGCATTGGTTTTGTGACCAAGGTGGTTCCCATCGGCCAGGTGTCGGCCGTCCAGATGGATCCCGATCTGGAATCGTTGGATGAAGTAGTCGTTACGGCTCTGGGTATCGAGCGTCAGAAGAAATCGCTTGGATATGCCGTCCAGGATGTAAAGTCAGAAAGCCTTACCCAGGGATCGCAGTTCAACGTGGCAAACGCCCTGCAGGGAAAACTGGCAGGTGTCCAGATTACCCAGGCAGGAGGTGCTGTCGGTGCATCCCAGCGTATCCTTATCCGTGGCAATTCCTCTTTCGGAAGCAATGAGCCGCTCATCGTGATCGACGGTATCCCGATGGATAACACTGCCGTAGGAAACAATGGCGGTGACGGCGCAGGATGGCTGGATACCGGTTCCGGTATCAACGACATCAATCCGGAAGACATCGAAAGCATTTCCGTCCTGAAAGGCGGGTCCGCGGCAATCTATGGTATGCGTGCCGGTAACGGCGTCATACTCATCACTACCAAGAAAGGAAACAGCCTGACCAGCAAGATCAAGGTTTCCTATGATGGCAGTGTATCGGTCGACAAGATCTACAACCTCCCGCATTTCCAGGATAAATACGGCCAGGGATACGGCGGCCACGAATATATATATAATCAGTACTATTCCGGGGATTTCTCTTCCTATGCTGATTTCCTTATGCACAATGAAGATGGAATGGGTTACTGGTATGTGGATGGAATGGGTTCCGGTTGCAATGACGGAGACGATGAAAGCTGGGGTCCAAGGCTTGATATCGGTCTCAAGATACCGCAGTACAACAGCCCGGTAGTCAACGGTGTGCGCCAGGCTACGGACTGGGTGTCCAACCCGAACAATATCAAGGACTTCTTTGAAACTGGTTATACCCAGAACCATACGGTCTCGATCAGCAGCTCTTCCGGATACGGCTCCTTCCGTGCCTCTGTCGGTCTGCGTCAGCAGAAGGGAACCGTTCCCAACACGGACATCAAGCATATCAATGCCAGCCTTAGCAGCGGTTTCAACTTCGGCAAGTATGTGAGTGCAGACTTATCGCTGTACTTCAACAATACGCACAGCGGCAATCTCATCCCTACGGGTTATTCTTCCGACAACCCGCTGCAGTCCATTATGGAGTGGTTCGGACGTCAGGTCGATATGAAAGACCTCAAGGCGCATTACAAGGAAACGATGGAGAACGGTGAATATTATAACTGGATCAGTTCTTTCCACGTGAATCCATATTTCAATGTCTACAACAATGTGAACGGCTACGATCGTGACCGTATCATCGCCAAGGGCTCCGTATTCTTCAAGCCGACCTCCTGGTTAAAGGTCGAGACCCGTGTAGGTTATGACCTTTATCACGACGAAACCTTCCAGAAGACGGTTTACAGTACCGATATGCCGTTCGGATGGTTCGGAAAGACCCTGGAAAACCGCCACGAGCTCAACGCAGATGCCATCTTGTACTATACCAAGCAGTTCGGAGACTTTTCCGTGGATGCCCTGGCCGGAGCCAACTACAGCGATAAGACATACGGTTACAATTATATGGGAGCCAATCCGTCCAATGGTCTGGCTACCCCGGGACTGTACACGATGTCCAACGTGGTAGGGACGCCGATTACCAGTATGGACAACTCCCATATCCTTTCCAACTCCCTTTATGCGAATGCTTCTTTGGGCTGGAAGGGACAGGTTTATATTGAAGGAAGCATCAGAAAGGACTGGAGTTCTACGATCAACCAGGCCTTCACGTATCCTTCCGTGAGTGCCAGCTGGATATTGACCGAGAGTTTCCCTGCCATAAAAGGTCCGGTTGTCAATTACCTGAAACTCCGCGCCAACCTGGCGAATATCGGTAATGCGACTTCGGCCTACCGTACGGGATACTATTATTCATCGCCAGGTTCGCCGATCAACGGACAGTCCCAGTTCAGCCTTTCCACCACGCTTGCCAATCCGGACCTGAAACCCGAGAATATCAATACGATGGAGTGGGGACTGGAATCGGCTTTCTGGCAGAACAGGATTCGGCTTGATCTGGCAATGTACAAGAAGAAGACCAGCAACCAGATTATGACCATAGAGGTCCCGCGCTCTTCCGGATATTCCTATGAGCTGATCAACGCGGGCCAGGTGGACAACAAGGGTATCGAGGTCTCCCTGGGTGTGGACGTGTTCAAGAATCCGAACGGCTTTAGCTGGTCCTCTACGTTGAACTGGTCCAAGGACAAGAGCACGGTCGTGGAACTGGCCGACGGGCTTGATACATATACCCTGGGCTCGAGCTGGAGCTGTTACAACTATGCTATGGTAGGTGAGTCCTGGGGCACCCTCGTAGGTACAGGATTCGTATATGATGATAAAGGACAGGCGATCGTGGGCGAAGACGGTCTTCCGCTCTTCGAGTCCAACCTGAAGATCGGCGATGTCACGCCGAAATGGCTCGCTGGGTGGAGCAATGAATTCTCCTTCAAGAACTTGTCCCTTGGATTCCTGCTCGATTTCCGCAAGGGCGGTGATTTCTTCTCAGTCTCCCAGTCCTTCGGAGCCAATACCGGTATTTACGATTATACTGCGGTCGGGGACATCCGTGAGAAAGGTGGTGTCTTCGGGAAGGACTTCTGCACGGATAAGGTATTCGTGAACGAGGATGGGACTCCGAACACGACGGTGGTCGATCCGATGGATGCATTCTACCTGTTCTATGACATCAAGGAGCTGGCGGTCATCGATGGTTCTTTCCTGAAGCTCAGGGAAGCCCATCTGACCTATACCCTCCCGAAGTCCATTGCCAAGAAAGTTGGTTGGATCGATTCAGCCAAGTTCTCAATCGTAGGGAACAACCTTGCGATCCTGTGGCTGGCAAAGAACAATTACACGAACATCGACCCAGAGTCTTCCGTGGGTAACGGGAACAGCAGTGTCGGATATGAGTCCAACGCCTGCCCTCCTACACGGAGCATCGGATTCAAAGTCAATTTAATATTCTAAAGCATAGGAGAAACTGGATATGAAACAGACTATATGATCCTTTCTGCACTGACTCTTTCATTGCTGTCGTGCACAAAGACTTTCGATGAGGTCAACACGGACCCGGACAATCCGACTCCCGAGATGGTGAAGTCCACCAATATGCTTGCCTTCTGTGAGCGCTATGCGTCGGACAACCTGTTCGACGAATGGTTTGACCTGAATGAGACCAGCGGTTTCTCCGGGCAGATTGCCAAATGGATGTACACCCAGGAAGGGTATTATTCATTCCGTCCGAATGTGAACAACAGCAGCTGGAATGTCTGCTACCGTACGGCGGCCAATCTCCAGACGATTATCGACAGGGAGGAGAAAGGCTCGAATATGTGGGCGGTTGCCACCATATTCCAGTGCAATATATTCCAGATCATCAGTGACCGCTGGGGGGATGTGCCATACAGTGAGTCGATGAAACTGATGGACGGCATCGCCCAGCCTTCCTATGACAAACAGTCGGACATATATCCGGACCTCCTCAAGAAGCTCGCATCCGCCGTCGCCGCGCTTGACGAAAACGGAGATGACCTGGGTTCCGGTGATATTATGCTGAACGGAGATATCTCCCTCTGGAAAAAGTATGGCAATGCGTTGAGTATCAAGATTGCGGCCCGTATTGCAAATGTTGATGCAGCCGACGCTCAGGCTGTCTTCTCTTCCATCTCGGCAGCCGATCTTCCATCGGACAATGATGAGAATATATTCTTCGAAGCGTGGGGAAACGAATATGGAGAGCCTTGGGCCGATTATTACCTGGTCCGAAAGCTGGAGTATGGTATCAGCAAGCTTATGGTGGAAACTCTGACGTCCCTGGATGATCCTCGTCTTCCAGTATACGCTGAACCGACGGCGAACTACCTCAACGGGAAGAGCGATATCCCTTACGTGGGTTACCAGAACGGGTTGAAGGCAAATGCCAATACAGCTGCAAACTCTCCGATCGGAGCCCGTTTCCAGAACAAGAGCGGACTTACAGGTTTCACGCCTTGGCTGCGCAGTTGCGAACCATATTTCGCCATTGCCTATGCTGCCAGCAAGGGATGGAACGTGGGGATGACACAGCAAGTTGCATATGAGAAAGCCGTTACCCTTTCCCTGGAAGAAAACGGAATCGATGATGCCGCGATCGCAGCATATCTTGCAGGGCCTGCCGCCTTCGACGGAACTGCTGAGCAGCTCTTTACACAGTGGTGGATATCCTTGTTCAAGAATGGACAGGAAGCCTGGTCTGTGTTCCGTATGAGCGGTTATCCGGTCGGCAATGTGATCGCTCCTTCTTGCTTGTTCACGGGGCACAACACACCACCGATGGCATATTCATATCCGGATACGGAAGCAAACCTTAACAAGGCAAACTACGAAATCGCAGCTGCCGCGGAAGATGATTTCTTCTGGGGGAAGCAGATGTGGTGGGACATCAGGACAGGCCTGAAATAGAACGGAGGCTACGGGCAGAGGGGAAGTCAGAGTGAAACGCAGAGTTCGGCGATGCGTTCACGGACTTCCTCTATCGTGCCTGTGCCGTCTATTTCGAAGTAGACTCCGGCATTGCGGTAGTAATCTATCAGAGGCTCGGTCTTCTCGTGATAGGTTGCGATCCTGTTGGCTATGGTCTCGTCGTTGGCATCGTCAGCCCTTCCTTCGATCGCTGCACGGTGCTTGATGCGTTCCTTTATCATCTCGTCCGGTATCATCAGGGATACCACTGCGGTGACCTTGTTCTTGGTCTTGTACAGCATCTTGTCAAGGGCCTCTGCCTGGGCGATGGTCCTGGGGAAGCCGTCGAGGAGGAAACCGTCCACACCCTTCACGGTGTTGAAGCGGTTCTCGATCATCCCTTCCACTACCTCGTCCGGGACGAGGCTGCCGGCTTCAATGAGCGCCTTGGCCTTCAGGCCCAGCTCAGTGCCCTTGGCCATCTCTCCGCGGAGAAGATCGCCTGTCGAGGTGTGGCAAAGGTTGAACCTTTCTGCCATCGCAGCGGCCTGGGTGCCTTTTCCGGCGCCAGGAGGGCCGAACAGAATGAAATACTTCATATTCGTATCCAAAACGTAAATATCCTTGTAGTTCCTGCCGAGCTCGTCATAGTCGAGGCCGAAGCCGACTATGAAGTCGTCGGGAATCTCCATCGCCACATAATCGATCGGAATGTCTTCCTTGTAGCTTGCTGGCTTGAGGAGCATCGTGCAGACCTTGGAGTTCTTCGCTCCTTTTTCATCGAGGATCCTCTTGAGGTCCAATATGGTTCTGCCGGAGTCCACGATGTCTTCGACGATGATTACTTCCTTGCCTTCTACGCTTCCGGTCATACCCATAACCTCGCGGACCTGGCCGGTCGACCTCGTCCCGGAATATGATGAAAGCTTGATGGAGATGATCTCACACTTGAACTCGAGCCTCTTCATCAGTTCTGCGGTGAACAGTATGGAGCCGTTCAGGACGCACAGGAGCACAGGCACTTCTTCGCTGTCGGCGTAGTCCTTGTTGATCTTGGCGGCGACTTCGTCGATCGCTTTCTCGATCTTGTCGTACTCAATGAATGGCTTGAAAGTCTTGTCGTGCAGTTTTAAGTTATTTTTCATTGATTTTGATAGCTGGATTAACAAAAATAGCACTTTCCGATTAAAAACAGAAACATTCACCCCTTGTTTTTACAAACTTTATCGCGATTCAGGTTCCTGTACGCTATATTGTCCCGGACCAAGACAGACTTTATGATGAACTTCAGAAAACAGCTTGCACCGTATTGCTGCGCCATTGCCTTATCGCTGGGTCTTCCGCTTGCAGCGAAGGCGCAGGATGACAACCATATCCGTGAAATCGCATTCCTCACCGGGGCGTCTTCGGAGGAAGATATTGACGAAGCTGAGGCTGACCGCTATTCCCATTATCTATCCCATCCTCTCGAGATCAACCTGGCGAGCCGCTCCAAGCTTCTTTCCAGTGGCCTCCTGAGCCAGTTCCAGGTTGCGAGCATCGAGGATTACAGATCCCGGAGCGGAGATATCCTTTCATTCGCGGAGCTTGCGATCCTCCCGGGATTCGGGAAGGAATATGCGTCCGCCCTGCGTCCTTTCCTGTCCCTTCGCTCACGTTCCGGACCAGGAGTTCCAGTCCGGTATACGTCAGTCTACCGTCACGACGCGGTTTCGAGGTTTGCGTTCCGAGGAAGGGAATTCAACTACGGACTTAAATACAGGGTATCCCGGGATGGATCCTTCGGTGCTTCCGTTGCTGTCCGTTCCCATTACGGAGACCGGGGACTGTTCCCACCGTCCGACATGTCGTTCAATGTGGTCTTTCCCGGTCGGAGATACCTTGAACGTATCATCCTCGGGGATTACAACGCTCGATTCGGGCAGGGGCTTGCCTTGTGGGGCGGGATGTCCTTGACGGGCTTTTCCAATACAGCGTCATTCTGCAGGAGGGCTAACGGCATCGCTCCGACTTGGTCCTATGCTGCCTCAGGAAGCCACAGGGGAGAGGCTGTGGAATTCAGGTTCGGGCGCTTCCTTCTGTCCCAGTTCATCTCTTTCCCGGGACTCCGGTCCCGTACTCAAAGTGGAAAGAAAGAACGTATATCTGTTATGCCGGGTGCGAACCTGACCTGGCTCGGCCGCAATGGCCAGCTGGGTCTGTCGGGCTATTATTCCGAAGGCGTCAGGTTGTCCGCGGATTTCCGGTACAACCGCAGAGGTATCGATCTGTTCGGGGAATATGCCTTTGACCTGGCCACAGGAACAGGTGCCTGGATGTGCGGTACTTCAGCTCCGCTCGGCAATGACGTGAGGTTCAATGCTGTATGCAGGAACTATCCGGCCGGCTATACCGATGCCTACACTGGGGGTGTCCGGGCGTGGTCCGGAAAATCCGGGGAGAGGGGAGTGGCAGTAGGACTTGAACGGTTCTCGTCCTGCCTGACCGTAGATCTGGCGATAAAGGCCGGGCCCGAAAGACAGAGACAGTGCAAGATGTTACTGAAACTACCGGTGCAATTGAATGATAACTATTCACTTACACTCAGGTTTACCGAGAGGTGGCGCCCGGATGAACCATTCCTGAAATACAGGACAGGGGGGCGTGTGGATCTGGATCGGACTGGGTCCGGTTTGTCGGCCAGGGTCCGAGCGGAAGGAATCCTATGCAGGTCTTTTGCGTTTCTTTCATATCTTGAAGGAGGAAAGGCCGGGGACATATACTCGGCGTATGTCAGAGGGACACTTTTCTTCGTAGACAACTGGGATGACCGGATTTATTCCTACGAGAGGGACGCTCCGGGCAACTTCACTGTCCCGGTATATTACGGCAGGGGATGGAGCCTCGGGGCGTATGCAGGAGTGAAACTGCGTTTCGGAGCGGATAAACGCAAGGCCCTGAAACTGTATTTCAGGGCCTCGACGGTGAGATATCCGTTTATGAATGAACCGAAACCCGGCAAGACGGAAGTCAAGTTCCAGGCTATGGTTTCACTGTGATGCTAGCGAGGGATCTTGAGCTTCTGGCCGGCCCGGATCTTCGAACCAATGCCGTTAGCTTTCTGTATCTTGCTTACGGTGGTTCCATACCTGCTGGCGATGTTGGACAATGTGTCGCCGCTGCGGACCGTGTACGTCACGTAGTTGGATGATGATCCTGACGAAGTCTTGGAAGAAGTGGAACTATAGCCGGAGGAACCCTTCCTGTAGATGTACAGTCTCTGACCGACCTTTATGTTGTTGCTCCTCAAGTGGTTCCAGCTCTTGAGCTGGGCGACCGTGACTCCGTAGCAGGATGCGATCTTGCCGAGCGAGTCACCCTTCCTGACCTTGTATGATACCCTAGAACCGCCACTGTTCCCGCCTCCTGAGGCCCTTACCGCGGTGGAAGAATCCCTTTCGCTCGTAGTCTTGACAAGCGTCTGCGGATTGAGCAGTTCGGCTGCTTTGTAGGTGTAGATGGAGTCCTCGTTCTCGATGAAAGCGCTGGAGTAATTGAACGGGAGACGAAGTATGTACGTCTTGTTGTTTCCGGGGATTATGTCCTTGATGTACTGTGGGTTGAGATTCTTCAGTTCTGCCATCGGGATACCGATCAGGTCGGAGACCTGCTGGAGATGGAGATTCTTGTGGATTTCGAAGGTGTCTACCTGTGCAGGCATCTGGACGCCATTGGCCTGCAGTCCGTATTCCTTGCTGTACTTGATGGCGTACATAGCTCCTACGAAGGCAGGTACATAGCCCCTGGTTTCCCGCGGGAGATAGTCATAGACAGCCCAGAAATCCCTGCTGCCGCTCCTGCGGATGGCCTTGTTCACGTTGCCGGGGCCGCAGTTGTACGAGGAGATGGCGAGGTTCCAGTCTCCGAAGAGCCTGTAAGAATCCTGAAGGTAGCGGGCGGCTGCATCCGAAGACTTGAACGGATCGAGCCTTTCGTCCACGTATGAGTTGATCTCTAGTCCGTAGCTCTTGGCCGTCTGCATCATAAACTGCCACATTCCCTTGGCTCCTGCTCGTGAGACCGCGGTAGGATTGAGTGCCGATTCTATGATGGCGACGTATTTAAGTTCGTCCGGAAGCTTGTACTTGTTGAAAGTCTCTTCGAAGATCGGCATATAGTATTGGCAGAGCCCGAGGATATGTCCCATCTTCGTCGGCATCTTTTCGGAATAGAGGATCATGAAGTTCCTCACTTTCTCGTTGTAGGGGAGGGTGATGAAAGAATTCATATTCTCGAGCCTTTCCTTCATCACGGCGTCCGATACGTTGGATGAGAACCTGACCGAGTCCATATCATATCCTTCGCCTTCCCTGTTGTCGCTGACCTGTCTGTGCATATACCAGATATTCAGGAGACTGTCAGTGGTTTCGGCATTGTAGTCCTCAGGATTGAGACCTGCAGCGCTCTTTTCTTCGTTCTCTTCGTAGATGCCGATCATCTCCTTGGCAAGGCTGTCCTTAGCGAGTTTTTCCTTGCGGAGTTTCTCCATCGCCTTCTTCAGGGAATCGACTTCGTTCCTGAGCTCCTGGTTCTCTTTCTTCAGTTTCTGCTTCGTAACCTGTGCGGACGCTCCCGAAGGAAGGAAGGTCAGCATCGCTGCAGCAAGTAATATGGTGGTCAGTGTTTTCCTGTTCATCATCTTGTGGTTTAGTGTTAAAAAGTCAAGCCAACCTTTATGCCTATGGCTTTGTCTCCGAATGCGCCCTTTCCGAACGAGAACCGCGGAAGGGAAGATCCGCAGGCGTAATCGTTGTACGGCGATATGACCGTCGGTGTGACTTTCAGCGACAAGTCGTCATCGACTTCGAAATCTTGCATATATGCGAATACATTGGCGTCGACCACTTGCAGGAGGTAACTGCCTATGATGCAGACCATCGAATAGTCCCGGTAGCGTCGGAACACGTTCCTGAAATAGAGTGCCCTTTCGGCTGTGTAGTAACCGCTGTAGGTGCTGTTCTCTGCCGTGATTTCGTTGTGTATCCTCTTGAATCTCTTGTAATTCTTGCGGTTGACGGTGTAGTAATGGTACGATCCCGCCATAAGTCCCCAATAAAGGGGGATCTTCCAGGCCTCGTGGTTGTAGATCTGACCGAGTCCCGGGAGCAGTATGGAGTATATCGTGGCTTTTCCCGCCTGGTTCTTGATATCCTTCTTGTAGTTGACTATACCGTCCATAAGCGTGGCCCAGTAGACCAGTCCGGCGCTGGCGAACATATAGGTCGCCATATCCTTGGAGTGGGTGTCCACAGTCAGCGTGGTCTCCGGATCCTGCTCATAAGCAGCCTCGTAGGCTTCCTTGGACTCGTCGTACAGGCTCTTGTAATGGAAACCCATCCCAAGGCCTGCGCCGATTCCGGCGTAGACGACAGGGAGTTTCCAGAACTGTCTGTTGTAGAATTGTTCGGCGCCCAGGAATACCGTGGAGCCGGCGAACAAGGAACCGATCCTCAAGGTGCTGTCGTGATGGGCGACTCCGTGGAAGAACTCCTTGAACGACCACATACGGTCGACGGAATCCTTGACTTCCAGCGAGTCGGCATTGTCATAGTAGCTCTGTTGGAAAGCTTCTTCCTTGAACTGCGCATTGGCAGCAAGGGAAAACGCAGTCAAACAGGCGGCTGTGACAAGTATCTTGAGTATCAGTCTGTCCATCCGAAACTAGATATTGGATTCCTCGAGAGCCTTGAGGAACCGGCTTACTTCCTCATCGGAACTGAACCTGATGGTCATAGTTCCCTTTCCTGAGGAAGATCGTTTCAAACTGATACTATTATCAAAAAACTTGCCGATGTGTTCCAATACACGGTAGTAATCTTCCGGAAGGTCCTGGACCTGTGCTACCCGATGCTTAGCCTTGACTGTGCCCGACAGGCTGCGGATCCTCTCTTCCAGCTGGCGCACGGAAAGCCCTTCCTTTATGGTAAGATCGCACAGAAGTTCTTGGATATGAGGATCTTCTATGCTCAGCAGAACCTTTGCGTGTCCAGTAGAAAGAAGACCGGTCTTGAGGTCGTGCTGTACTTTTGTGGGGAGCCTGAGGAGCCTGAGCGAATTGGCTACGGAAGCGCGTTTCTTGCCTACCCTCTGGGCCATCTTCTCCTGTGTCAGGTCACATTCGTCCATAAGGCGCTGGTAGCTCATCGCCACTTCTATGGGATCGAGGTCCTGCCTCTGGATATTCTCCACTATGGCCATCTCGAGCATTCCCTGGTCGTCTGCGGTGCGGATATATGCCGGAATCGTTTCCATACCGGCAAGCTTGCAGGCTCGGAACCTTCTTTCACCGCTTATGATCTGGTACCTTCCGTCGGACTGCTTCCTGACGGAGATAGGTTGGATGAGCCCGAAAGTCCTGATGGATCCTGCAAGTTCCTCGAGTGACTCGCTGTCGAAGGCCATCCTTGGCTGGTACGGGTTCGGGTCTATGAGTCCGGCCGGGATGCGGAGTACATCACCGTAGTCCTGTACAGGCCTGGCTCCGGCTATCTCCTTGTTGATGTAGCCGACCGGCTTCCTTTCCGGTTCATTTATCTGTATGTCGCCCAGAAGGGCGCTCAGGCCTTTCCCGAGCCTGCTTTCCTGTTTGCTGTTGCTCATTGTTTTTCGTTCTTTTCAAGCACTTCCTTGGCAAGGTTCATATAATTGGATGTGCCGTTGCTCATTACATCGTAAAGTATGATGGGCTTGCCGTGCGAAGGAGCTTCGCTCAGACGGATGCTGCGTTGGATGATGGTATTGAATACCATATCCTTGAAATGCTCCCTGAGTTCGTTGACAACCTGGGCGTGGATCTTGGTCCTGCCGTCGAACATCGTGATGACGAATCCTTCGATCGTAAGCCCGGTGTTGATCTGGTTCTGCACCAGCCTAACAGTCTGGAGGAGTTTGCCGAGGCCTTCGAGGGCGAAGAATTCCGGCTGGACAGGAATCATTACCGAATCAGCAGCCGTAAGGGAGTTGATGGTAATGAGTCCGAGGGAAGGGGAGCAGTCGATTATGATGTAGTCGTAGTCGTTCCGGATCGGGGCAAGCCTCTGCTTCAGGATGGATTCCCTTTCCGGAGTCTCGATCATCTCGATCTCGGCGCCGACCAGGTTGATGTGGGACGGAATCATCTGAAGGTTGGCGAGTTCCGTCTGGATCAGAGCGTCGTGTATGTCTATCGTGCCGATCATCACCTCGTACAGGGTGCGCTTCTGGTCGTTGTCCGGCGAGAAGTTCAGTCCTGAGGTGGTGTTGGCCTGCGGGTCAGCGTCGATGATGAGGACTTTCTTCTCCAGTACCGCCAGGGATGCTGCGAGGTTGATGGCGGTAGTGGTTTTCCCAACTCCGCCTTTCTGATTGGCTATTGCTATGACTTTTCCCATTTTTCCAGTAATATTCAAATTACAAATATAGTCAAAAAATCACACCTTGTCAAACCGGGTCCACGTCCAGGGTGATGTGGCCGGTGTACTTGCGTTCTTTTGCGAAGCATTCCGCAACCTTTGCGAGGGTCTCCTTGTTGAGCAAGAGGGAGCGGTCTTTCGGGAGCAGGATCCGGAACGCCCTGATATATTGGTTTGCGACCTTGTCGACCGCAGGCTTGTATGGTCCCACGATGCTGGCACTTTGTCCGAGCCTGGAGTGTTCCAGGACGCCTTTGAAGTCATCTGCCATCTTCTCGAGCCTGGACAGGTTGTAGTCCTTGACCGTTATCCCGACTACCCTTGAATATGGCGGATAGCCGAAGAGTTTCCTTTCTGCCAGGAAACCGGCAAGGGTGGTATCAGGAGCCAGGCTTCCCTCGAGGCTCTGGTATACAGGATGTCCTGGCTGTGAAGTCTGGATGACGAACAGGCCCCTGCGCCCCCTGCGCCCGCATCGGCCGCGGAACTGCTCCAGCATCTGGAGGCTCCTTTCATCCGCGCGGTAGTCCTGCTGGCCGAGGATGGAATCGGCCTGGATGACGGCCACCAGGGTCAGGCCGCTGAAATCGAATCCCTTGGTAACCATCCTGGTGCCTATCAGGATGTCGGTGTCACCGTTCGCAAAGTCACGTATTATGCCTGTCTCATTCTTCCTGCTCATAGCGGAGTCGCTGTCCAGCCGCGCGATCCTCGCCTCAGGGAAGAGCTCCCGTGCCTCTTCCTCGATCTTCTGGGTGCCGGATCCGAGGGGGCTGAGCTTGCCGCCGCATTTCCCGCAGGTTCCGGTGAATTCAGTGACCCTGCCGCAATAGTGGCAGACAAGTTTCCTGGAACCGTCCGCTCTCAGGTGGAGGCTCAGGCTTACGTTGCAATGATTGCAGCGGGGGATGTCGCCGCATTCCTCGCACTGGACTACGGGGGAATATGCCCTCCTCTCGCGCAGGATCATCACTTGCTCCTTCCTGTCCAGGCACTCCCGGATATGCTCGATGAGTTTTCGGGAGAAACTGCCCTTCATACCGTTCTTGCGTCTTTCCGCGATAGTGTCGATTATTTCCACATCCGCGTCCTCGGCATCATAGTATCGCGCGGTGAGGTCCACGAGCGAATATCTCCCGACAGAGCAGTTGTAAAGGGATTCGAGGGAAGGGGTAGCTGAGCCCAGTACCACGGTCGCTCCGTGGATCTTTGCCAGCATTATCGCAGTCTCGCGCCCGTTGTATCTGGGAGCCGGATTGTCCTGTTTGTATGAGGGGTCGTGTTCTTCGTCTATTATCACCAGTCCCAGGTTCCGATGGGGGAGGAATACCGCGCTGCGGGTACCCAGGACGATGTAACTGCCGCTGCGGATGAAAGAGGCGGCCTCGCGGCGCCTTGCCAGGCTTTCTCCCGAGTGCGAGACCTGGAGTTCGCAAGGGAACTGCTTCCTGATCCTGTCTTCCAACTGGCGGCTCAGCGCGATCTCTGGGACGAGGTACAGGACGTTCCTGCCTTCATCCATCGATTCCCTCGCGAGCTTAAGGTAGATCTCTGTCTTCCCGGAGCCGGTTACGCCGTGCAGCAGAGCCGGTTTGCCGGACTTCGAGGCTTCCTTTATTCCGGAATATGCATCTTTCTGTGGCTGAGTCAGTTCAATCTCAGGTGCGGCTGAACGTTGGCGCTCTCCGGCGCTTTTGGAGATTTCGGCCAGGATGGCATCCCTCTCGGCAATATACCTTTCCTTGGTCTCAGGCTTCCTGGCTCTTTCTATCCGGCTTTCCCTGTCTTCGAGCCGTTTGAGCAGGCGCTCCATCGTCCTGGCTTTTACTTCTTCTTCGGCTGTTTTGCCCGCGGGATAGGCGGCCTTATATACTTCTCCTACGGTACAGAGGTAGTAGCCGGCGACCTGTCGCCAGAGCTCAGTTTCGGTCTTGGAGACTGGAGGCAGTCCTATGTCAGTCTGCAGGACGGGCCTTATCTTCTCCACTCCTATTCCGGCCGCTTCCGTGCCTGCATCCGGATTCGACACGACCGCGACATAATCCTTGCCTGCGAATCCTACCCTAATCCTGTCGCCTTCTTCGAGAGGGGAGGCTCCTTCTTCCAGGTCATAGTAATAAAACGGCTCCCACTCCAGTTGGAGCGGCATTATGACCTGTATGAATCGTCTCCCGGACATATCAAGCGAATTTAGCTATTTTCCTGCTGGTGTGAAAGAGAAATGCAAAATCTCAAGAAAAATTTGTAGCTAAAAGGAAATTTGTCTATATTTGCAGTCCTAAACAATGGTGTCGTAGCTCAGATGGTAGAGCAATGGACTGAAAATCCATGTGTCGGCAGTTCGATTCTTCCCGACACCACAGAAAGGGTGACTGTAAGCCGGGAGCAGACAGTCATCCTTTTTGCATTCTCCCTTACCTGATAGGACCCGTAAGCCGATGGGACAAAAGGACATACTTCTTGAAAGACTCCGCAACGGCGAGTCAGTGAGCAAGCCACAGCAGATGAAACTGACTCTGCTGCTGAGTCTTCCTGCCATCATCGCTCAGTCGGCATCTGTCTTGATGCAGTACATCGACGCGGGAATGGTAGGCCGTCTCGGCGCAAATCCGTCCGCTTCCATCGGCCTGATAACCTCCAGTACCTGGATACTTGGAGGATTCACGGCAGGTGCCTGTTCGGGATTCTCAGTGCAGATAGCCCATCTGTGCGGAGCAAGCGACTTCAAGAGTGCGCGAGTCGTCCTCAGGCAGGGACTTTCGGCAGTATTCTTCCTGGGCCTTTTCCTGGCCCTGTTCGGAATCGTGATAAGCGGTTCGCTGCCTCGTTGGCTCGGCGGTAGCCCTGAGATCGTCGGTGATGCTTCCAGGTATTTCCGGATATATTCGGCATTCATTCCAATAGGCGCCATCGGGTGGGCTGCAAGTGCCTGTCTTCAGGCCAGCGGAAATATGAAGGTTCCGAGCATAATGTTCATCGGGATGTGCGTGCTGGACGTGGTGTTCAACTGGATATTCATCTACGGTTTTGATATGGGTGTCGCAGGCGCCGCCCTAGGCACCGGTATGTCCCAAGTCGTCACCACCGCTTTCGCTCTCTGGTATGCCTTGACCCGCTCGAAGGAGTTGAAGATAGTAGGGGAGCGCGGGAATTTCGTGCCTCATCGCAAAGTCCTTGACAAAGCTTGGGGGATAACAGGCCCTATGTGGCTTCAGAACATCATCCTGCGGGGTGCATACGTGATGAGTACGGTCATAGTGGCTCCGCTTGGTCCGATAGCCATAGCCGCCAATGCATTTGCGATAACGGCAGAAAGTTTCTGTTATATGCCCGGGTACGGTATCGAAGAAGCCGCGACTACCCTTGTGGGGCAGAGCCTCGGTGCAAACCGGCGGGATTATGCCAAGAGTTTCTCCGTCATCACGATGGTGATGGCCTCGGCAATTATGACCCTCCTCGGGGTGCTTATGTTTATCTTCGCAACCGATCTGATGAGGCTCCTCAGTACTGACCCTCAGGTGGTTGCGTTAGGTGCCAAGGTGCTCAGGATAGAGGCTTTCGCCGAGACAATGTACGCGTTCTCCATAGTGGGTTACGGAGCGTGCGTAGGAGCCGGCGATACGTTGGTCCCGAGTGCGATGAACCTGTGCAGTATGTGGTTCGTGCGCATAGGACTGGCTTTGGTGCTGACTCCTATGATGGGCTTGACAGGGTATTGGATCGCAATGTGCATCGAACTGAACCTGCGGGGCCTGCTATTCATCTGGAGGCTCAGGGGTGAGAAATGGATGAAGGACCGTTCGCTCGGAAAGGCGGTCGCTTGAATATGATAATAAACGCTTTATGGATATGGAAAAGATAATAGGCAAGGAATTCGGAGGTGAGAGGCCGCTCTATTGCAAACACGACCTCTATCTGGAGAACGTCATAATACACGCCGGAGAATCTGCTCTGAAGGAGACCTCCGGCATAACTTGCGTCAATTGCCGGTTCGAGGGGAAATATCCTCTCTGGGAATGTGACGGGTTCGTGGTCAGGAACAGCATCCTTACAGTAGGAGCCCGTTCAGGCCTCTGGTATTCCCGGAACGGGGAGCTTTACGACACCATAGTGGATGCTCCGAAGACTTTCCGCAGGATGGACGGTATCAAGCTGCGTAATGTATGGATCCCCGGGGGGACTGAGACATTCTGGGATTGTTCGAATATCGATATGGAAGACTGTGTCGTCGAACGGGCTGACTATGTTTTTATGCACTGCGATGGTATCAGGCTACGGAATGTGAAACTTCAGGGCAACTACGGCTTCCAGTACGTTAAGAACGTAGAGATCCGTGACTGTGTCCTGAATTCGAAGGATTCGTTCTGGGAGGCGGAGAACGTGACTGTCTATGATTCTGTCATAAATGGAGAATACCTTGCCTGGTATTCCAAGAATGTCCGCCTGGTCCGCTGCCATATCACAGAGACCCAGCCTCTTTGCTACTGCGACGGTCTCGTACTCGAGGACTGCACGTTCGGTTCCGACTGCGACCTGGCATTCGAATATTCAACGATTGAGGCGACTGTCAAGGGACATATCGCCTCAATCAAGAATCCGCGCAGCGGTCATATACATTGTGACAGTATCGGAGAGATCATTCTCGACGGCAACATCAAGGCGCCGGGAGACTGTGTGATCACCTCCGGCGACTGAGCTATTCCTTCACGCAGCGGACAGCCATTCCGCGCTGACGCTCCGAATAATCAGATCCGACCTTCACTCCTTCACTGTCGAATGACAGGGAGTATGCTCCTCCTGTCGCAGTCGGCACTGATGTCCAGTAGAATCCCTTCTGGCCTCTGCCGGATGCAGGGGATTCAGGAGTGTCACCAGCCCTCTGGCCAGCAGCAGGAAGGATGATGGTCGATTCTCCGTCAGAGAATAGATATCCCTTTTCGATAGGGCTCCACCTCTTGAGCTTTGCGGTGCTGACCAGGAGGTTGAATTCGATTGCGAGCGGCACCCTCCATCCTGCCGGACAAGGGTCATATTCCGTCTTTGTCCCGGCTGAAGTCCTCCAGAGGACGTCGGAAGGTTCTGCGTTCCAGTCCATTGGTGCTTCGCCTACCCTGTAGAAGGTATTGGCCAGGGCAGTTCCCGGAGTTGCCGTTCCTGTCACGGTCTCAGGAACGCTTGCATCCTGGTAGGAACCGTCCGCGTAGCCTTGGCCGTCGTGCCTCCCCCATTGGAAGAGCAGACCCTGCGGATATGTCTTGGGACGATATCCGAGATTCACAGGAGCCCAGACCTGGTCTCCGAACTTGATACCGTAGCCGAAGAAGTTGCCGTAGGCGAAGTATGGATCAGGCTGGGTGGTCTTGATCCAGAGCCATTTGGTCTTTCCGTCGGAAGTGATTAGGGTCATCGAATCGCTGGTAAGCTCTTCGACTGTGAATGAAGCACTTGCAGAACTGCCAGTTACCGTGAACCTGGTACCGGACAAAGACCAGTTTCCGATTTCTCCGAAAGGAAGGTTGCTGACAAAACTGTCTCCGGTATTCAGCCGGATATAGCTGAACTCGGAGCCTGCAGGGGCTGCTTCTACGAGTTCCGGCTCACCCCATTCACCGTCGGCGGTGTTGATGTGCAGGTACCTGTAGAGGATCCAGCGGCCAAGTATCCTTTCGTCGCTGACTTCGCTGGCGGTCTTCCTCACCACGGTCAGGTAATCGGAGGTTGTGTCGTTGCCATCTTCATCCTTTATATATAGGGCGACGGCGAATGCAGTGGCCGTACTTTCCTCAGGCTGGAAGAGGGCGGAGACAGTGAGTACTCCGTTGTCGTCGGCAGTCATTCCGGTTATGTCCATCGAAGCCGTAGCGGCCCTTGTGCTTATCTCCCTGGTAATAAACCTGATTTCGGCCGAACCGTCGATGTATGCGGCCGCTATGGCCTTGGCCATTGCTGCCGGCCGGACTTCGAACTTGATCGTAGAACGTTTGTAGGAGCTTCCGCTGCTTTCCAGCAGGACCTGCCTGTCGGAATAGTCCGGGATGTACATTATGCTCTGGATGCGGGATACCAGCTTGTCGACTTTTCCGCTGAGGATGTCGTACTTGTTCTCCAGGGCAGTCACCCTGGCGTCCAGAGCCTCGAACTGCTCGGTAAGGGTCCTGGTCGACAATTCGATGGCGGTGACCAGGGATGCCGTGGTATTTTCCAGGACAGCCACCTTGGTCGAAAGTGTATCCACTACCTTATGGAGGGAATCCACGGCAGGTTTGAGCTGCTTCCGGATCTCGTCCAGTTCTTTCTTGAACTGGGCGACCTCTTCGCTGCTTACGATGGTTGAGAGGGCACGGTTGACGGCAGCCATCGAGGAATCGTAGACTGCCTGGAATTCAGCGAATTCGGCTGCGTCAAGCTTGCCGTTCATCGCTGTCCTCAGTTCCTGTATGTCGTTGGTATGCCTGGAGTTGAGATCGAGCAGGGCAGAGTCCAGTTCTGACTTGAATGCGTTGAAGACGCTTGTGTCGACCTTCTGGTCGAACTTGGCGACCGATGCTTGCAGTGAAGCTATGACACCGGAGGTTTCCTCCTGATATGTGGACAAGGTCTCGCCCAGGTTACCGAGGGCGGTGCGGACTTCTCCGAGGCCGGTTTTGAGGGAGTCGATAGCCTCTCCCTGCTTCTCCTCGAGGTTCGAAACCGAAGTCCTTACTTCTCCGATAGCATTCTCTACCGACTGCTTGAATTCATCGAATACATCCGAGCCTACGGTTCCGGCCAGGCTGTCGATCTTCGCCTCGAGTTGTTCCAATGTGCCGTTGATTTCGGACTGGAATAGCTCGAAGGCGGATTTGGTAAGCATCTCCTGTATGGATTCGACAAGTCCGGCCACGGCCTGGTCTATTGCAGTCTGCGTGGCTGCCTGGTCCTGCCCGTACTGCTCGAGGAACTTCTTGTATGTCAAGGTGTCCAGCTTAGTGGCCAAGGCCTGATTGACGGTGCTCGTCAGCTGGGCGAGCTGGGAGCTGTATTCACTCTTGAAGGCTTCGAAATCTGACTGTGACAGCATAGTGGCGACAAGAGATTCAAGTCTGCTGATGTCGTTGGCGTAGGTGCTCGTGGCCTCTGCTACGGCCTTGTCGAGGTCGGCTTTGGTGATGCACAGTCTGATCTGGGCGAGAAGGTCCGTCATATCCTGTGAGTGGAGATCCCTGAGGGCCTGCAGCTCAGCCTGGCTCACCCTGTTTATGATCATATCGTTGAGCCTGCGGATCGTCGTCTCGTTGGCAGCCTTGTACGTATTGAAATCCTCTTCGCTGAGCAAGGTCCCGATCTTGTTCTGGATAGTGGAGATGTTTGTCTTGATGCTGGCCAACTCGAGAAGTACGCTGGTATTCAAATCGTTGATATCACCGATGTTGGACGAGATTCCGTTGATCGTGGAACTCATCGATGCGAGTTGGGCCTTCAGCGACCCAATGTCTTGCGTGGTGAGGGCATCCAGCCTGTTGTTGATGTCTGCGATGTCCTCCCCGTAGTTGGTACAGGATGCTGCAAGAAGCGCTCCTGCCAGCACTGAGAGCAATTTGCCCGTGATTGTTCTTGGTTTCATAATATAGCAGTTTAGTTCTGTTCGCTAATCTTACAAATTTAAGGTATTTTCGTTCAAATATGCAATTATTCTTTACCGGCGATGGTTGCTGCAACACGGTATCCGGTGGACCAGGCTGCCTGGAGGTTGAACCCTCCAGTGATGGCATCGACATCGAGGACTTCTCCGGCGAAGAACAGCCCCGGATGCTTCCTGCACTCCAGCGTCTCGAGGTCGATGTTGGACAAGGCGACCCCTCCGCAGGTTACGAATTCTTCCTTGTAGCGGCTCTTGCCGCGGATCCGGTAGGAATCGCTGACCAGGGTGCCTGCGAGACGGTTGAAGCCCTTGGATCCAAGTTCTCCCCATCTTGCGTCATCTCGGGTGCCGCATTTGCTGACCAGATATTCCCATAGCCTGGAGGGGATTTCCTCGGGGTGAGCATTGGCTACCATCTTGGCCGGATTCTCCTTGGCAATCTTTTCCAGCAGCGCCCTTGTTTCCTGTTCTCCTGAATCCAGCCAGTTCACCAGAAGGGTGGCTTCGTAGGAACTTTCAGCCAGATGCCTTGCAGCGTAGGAGGAGAGTTTGAGTATTGCAGGACCGCTCATTCCCCAGTGCGTCACGAGCAGGGGACCGGAAGCCTTGAACCTGGTTCCTGCAAGGGATGTCCCGGCGTTCTCCACCACGGCTCCCATCAGCTTGCAGACGGGACTCTCCGGAAGGTTGAAGGAGAATAGGGAAGGAACGGGAGGGATGAGGTCCAGGCCGAGTCCTTCCAGCAGGGAATATCCAGATTCTTTAGGGATTCCTCCGACGGTGACAACCACGCAGCCATATTCTCCCATGAGCGTCGAGACGGAATCTATCTTCGTGCCAGTCATGACGTTGACCCCCAATTCCCGCATCCTGCGCATCAGGAGACGTACTATCTGCATAGCGTCCTGGGACGCCGGGAATATGCATTCGTCCTCCTGTGCCACGAGGTCGATCCCCTCGCCTGTGAACCATCTGTACGTGCTTTCGTGGTCGAAGGTCCGGAATACCCTTTTCATCAGTTTCTCGCCCCTTGGATATGCTTCGGCAAGGGACCTTATACCGGCGAAGGTGTTCGTTAGATTGCATCTTCCTCCACCTGTGATGGCAACCTTAGCAAGCGGCTTGCGCCCGGACTCGAATACGTCCACTTCCGCATCGGGACGTCTCCGCTTCAGTTCGATCGCGCAGAAACAACCAGCCGCGCCGGCACCTATGACAGCGACTCTCATCCTATTTGTTTTGATTTCACAAAAGCCAATATACTGAATAATTTCCGTATATTGCACAAAATTTAAGACAATGGCTGGAACAGACAGGCTACCGGAATACTCATTGAAATGCCGGATGACGGAACCATCGTTCGTTCGGTTCAATAAATCGGTTGGCAGGAAGCAGATACTCAAGCATTCCGCCTGGATAATAATCTTCATAGCGATTTCGATGTTCTTCATCATCTCGTCGTCGCTGAGGGATGGTTTCGATTGGGCTTACGTGCTGGAAATCAGCGTGATCCTAATCCTTATGCTGCTTTTCTTCATATTCCTTCCCGGTATAGGGGCAAGGCGTTCATACAGGAAATTCACCAATGATTTCGATTATACGGTGGACCTGTTCGAGGATGGATGGCAGAGCACTTCTGACCACGGCAACACCCATATGGAGTATTCCGAAACCCACAAGATAATAGAGACAAAGACCGATTTCTATATAATGATAGCGGAGAGGCAGGGAGTGATCATCCCCAAGGAGTGTTGCAGCGAAGAGGCTGCCGCCTTCCTCCGCGGAATCAAGATGAAGTATGATAAATGATATTTTTATGAAAACTGTGAGAATACTTGCTTCGGCGCTTCTTGTCGCCGTATCTCTTGCTGCTGTTTCCTGCGCCAAGGAAAAGACATTGACCAACGTGCAGTATGTCCTGAAGAACAATTCTTCCCATACTCTTGAAATCATCCATCCGAAGATAGGTGACACTACCCTTATGCCGGGAGAGAAGATGCAGTTCTCCTTTTCCTACAAGCAGAGCGACTGGCAGAAAGCCGTGAAGAAGAATGGAGTCCTCGGCGGGGATGCAACCGTGGTCGTAGACGGCAAGGCGAAGCATACCGTGAAGAACAAGGAGGGATTCTGTAGCATCGAGAATTACGGCATTACCGAAAAGGGATCTACCCAATGCTTAGCCAACTACTCCTTTACGGATGCCATAATAGCTTCATTGTCAAAATAATACTGATTTAGGATGAAATACGGAATGACATTGCTTGCCGCGGTTGCACTGTTCGCTTCCGCCGCTTGCTCACAGAAAACTGTCAAGGATACTTACATCGATGGATTCTTCGAGGGCGATCTCATCCCCGGGGCGATCGAACTGCAGATTCCTTCTCTAGGGGTCGATTCGACAGTTGTCGTGAAAGACGGAATGTTCCAGGTTTCCCTTCCGGTCGAGTCCAAGGCAGTCGGGAGCATCACCGTGGCTGACGACCTTCCTGTCAGGAGCATACCGTTCGTTCCCGACGGCTCAGAATATACGGTGACCCTCGACTCGCTCGACGGCAAGTTGCGCCTGCGCCTGGGTTCTGAGAATCCCGAGGCTCTGTCTGTCAAACTCCAGGAGGTGTGTGACAGGTTGGCTGAATTCGCCCAGGAGAACAAGGCATTTGAAAAAGCGGTGCTTGACACTACCAAGTTGTCGATGGGACTGGCCGACCATATCCTTATGGCAAAGTCGGCGGAGATTGATTCCAGGAAGGCGGAATACCTTCTCGGAATCCTTGCAGGGAACGGTGGCAACGGCCTGGGGAAATATGCATTCGAGCAGGCGGTCAACTACCTGTCCAATGCCAGTATAGACTCTGTCCTTTCAAAGAATGACACATCTCTCTTCGATATGGAGAAAGTAAGGGGAATCAAGGCCAGGAATACGGCTCTGGAGGCCACTTCCGAGGGGAAGCCTTTCGTTTCCTTCGAGGTTACCCTTGAAGACGGTACGGTCACCAGGCTCTCCGAATATGTCGGAAGAGGGAAGTATACGATCGTGGACTTCTGGGCATCCTGGTGCCCTTGGTGCATCGCTGAAGTGCCGTATCTCAAGGCCGTCTACCGCAAATATGCCGGTCCTGATTTCAATATGGTCGGCGTGGATGTGGCAGACACCAAGGAGAAGGCCCTGGCGGCGATCGCCGAGCACGGGATCGACTGGCCGCAAGTCTATTCTAAAGACAGGGTCAACGGTACATATTACGGGTCCCGCGGGATTCCTCTCATCATCCTGTTCGGTCCGGACGGCACCATCCTGAGGCGCGACCTTCGCAGCGAGGAGATCGAAGAGGCCGTGGCTACCTATATTTCTTTATAGATCCTCCTGTGAACTTCATCTCCTTGAACAGATAGGAAGCGTTCCCTATCCTGGAGATGTTGAACAGCAGGTACCTGACGTCCAGGGATACGTTCCTGCAGACCTCCGGGTCGAACACATAGTCGCTCATCGTACCTTCCCAGACCCTGTCGAAGTTGATTCCGATGAGGTCTCCGTCTGCATTCAGCACGGGACTTCCTGAATTGCCTCCGGTAGTGTGGTTAGTGGCGAGGAAGCATACCGGCTGTCCGTCGAGCCCTCCCTTGGCGTAGAGGTCGCGAAGCTTCTGCGGGATGTCGTAGTCGAAGATGTCAGGGTTGTCTTTCTCTATGATGCCCTTGAGGGTTGAAACCGGTTTGTACCAGGCCCCGTCAGCAGGGGAGTAGCCTTCAACGTGTCCGTAGGCGACACGGAGGGTCAGGTTCGCATCCGGGTAGAATACCTTTTCCTTGTTGAATTCCATCTGGCCTTTCATATATTGCCTGTTGGCCAGGTTTATTTCCTTGTTGAGTCTGTCTACCACGGGTTTGATATATGTCTCGAACCATTTCCTGAAAGCATCGAACATCTCATAGGCTGGATCGGTTTCGACTATGGCCTTGTCATCGGGGCCCAAGGCAAGGACTTTGTCTCGGTCGGTGAACAGGGACTTGGAGAAAAGATCCTTCTTCCAGGCTTCGACGCTCCCATATTCCTGCAGTTTGTCAGTGTAATAGTTTGGCAGCAAGCCTTTTGAAACTCCTTCGCCGAATCCCTCCATCATCGCCGTGAATATTTCTTCATCGATCGGCTGATAGTAGTCCTTGAAGAATGCTCCGGCGTAGCCGTCCTTGGCATCCTTGTTCCGGAGCCTGGAGTGGATGGCGGATGCGAAGTTCAGTATCTCTATGGCCCTGACGGTTTCATTGTAATACTCATAAGCGAGGAAAAACGGCTCCCTCTCGCTGTACAGACGATGCATCTTGCGGGTGAGTCCTTCATAACCGGTTCCTCCTGCCCATTCGTCGAAGCGGGCCTCGTATTCCTGCTTCCCGGCGACCGTGTTCATCTTGCGTATGCCCTTGCTTTCTCCCTGCCATTTCTTCCAGGCGTTGGCTACATTGGCTTGCTTGGAGGAGTATTTGATGCGCACCGCCTGGTCCTGGGACATATATTTCTTCTGGATAGCCAGCCTCTGTGTCCTCAGGGCGATCTTGGCAGGATCGGAGACCTCGGAGACATATCTGACCTCGTCGCTCAAAACATATTCCCGGGTGGTGCCGGGGCAGCCGTAGACGAAGGTGAAATCGCCGTCGCTCACTCCTGCAAGCGAGATCCTGAGAGACTTCTTCGGACGGAAAGGCACGTTGTCTTTCGAATACTCTGCCGGCTCGTTGTCTTTTCCGGCGTAAATCCTGAAAATGGAGAAGTCTCCGGTGTGGCGCGGCCACATCCAGTTGTCAGTATCGCCGCCGAACTTCCCGATAGAGGAAGGGGGAGCTCCCACGAGTCTTATGTCCCTGTAAATCTTGTAGACGAATAGGAAATACTGATTCCCGTAATACAGTGCTTCTACCCTCGCGCTGAGTCCTTTGCCTTTTGCAGAGGCTTCGGATACCAGTTTTGCAGACCTGACTTTCACCAGTGAATCCCGCTCGGCCGGTTCTACTTCTTCGGTGATTCCTTCCAGGATGATGTCGGTCACATCCTCCATCCTTTCGAGGAAACTGACCGTGAGCCCGGGATTAGGAAGCTCCTCATCCCTTCCCATGGCCCAGAAGCCGTCTTTGAGATAGTCGTGCTCGACGTTGCTGTGCTTCTGGATGAAACTGTACCCGCAGTGATGGTTGGTGAACAGGAGGCCCTGGTCGGAGATTATCTCTCCCGTGCATCCGCTGCCGAAGAGTACTATCGCATCCTTGAGAGATGCTTTGTTGACACTGTAGATGTCTTCTGCGGTAAGCCGGCAGCCTTTTGCCTGCATATCCGCTATCCTTTGTGAAATGAGTACGGGAAGCCACATTCCCTCGTCCGCCCTGGCTGGTGAGAGCACGGCCAGGGAAAGCGCAATGGAGATGAACAATCTTTTCATTGAATCATATTTCAGTACTTGCAAGATAGCAATAATCGGGGATATAAAAAAGCCCGCCGCTGTTCTGCGGACGGGCTTCATTGACCGTGATGAAATCCTAGAGCTGAGGACCAGCCTTTACGAGGGCCTTTCCAGCCTTGTTGGACTCATACTTGTGGAAGTTCTTGATGAACCTTCCCGCAAGATCCTGTGCCTTCTTCTCCCATTCTGCAGCGTCTGCATAAGTGTCGCGAGGATCGAGGATTCCGGTGTCTACACCTTCAAGTACAGTAGGAACGGTGAAGTTGAAATAAGGAATCTTCTTGGTAGGAGCAGTGTCGATGCTGTGGTTGAGGATCGCATCGATGATGCCGCGGGTGTCGCGGATGGAGATACGCTTGCCGGTACCGTTCCAGCCGGTATTGACGAGATATGCCTTGGCTCCGCTCTTCTTCATCTTCTTGACGAGTTCCTCTGCATACTTGGTAGGATGCAGCTCGAGGAAAGCCTGTCCGAAGCAAGCTGAGAAGGTAGGGGTAGGTTCGGTGATTCCGCGCTCGGTACCTGCGAGCTTGGCAGTGAATCCTGAGAGGAAGTAGTACTTGGTCTGGTCAGGAGTCAGGATGGAAACCGGAGGAAGGACACCGAAAGCATCAGCCGAGAGGAAGATGACCTGCTTTGCTGCAGGTCCGTGGGAATCCGGACGGACGATGTTGTTGATGTGATAGATAGGATAGGAAACGCGGGTGTTCTCGGTGACGCTCTTGTCGTTGAAGTCGATCTTTCCTTCAGCATCGACGGTTACGTTCTCGAGAAGTGCATCGCGGCGGATTGCGTTGTAGATATCAGGCTCCGACTCCTTGTCGAGCTTGATGACCTTCGCATAACAGCCACCTTCGAAGTTGAAGACTCCCTTGTTGTCCCAGCCGTGCTCGTCGTCGCCGATGAGCTTGCGCTTAGGATCGGTGGAAAGGGTGGTCTTGCCGGTTCCGGAAAGTCCGAAGAAGATAGCGGTGTTCTCACCGTTCATATCGGTATTGGCCGAGCAGTGCATCGCAGCGATGCCCTTGAGAGGCAGGTAGTAGTTCATCATAGAGAACAATCCCTTCTTCATCTCACCTCCGTACCAGGTGTTGAGGATGACCTGCTCCCTGCTGGTGACGTTGAACGCCACGCAGGTGTCGCTGCGGAGGCCGAGTTCCTGATAGTTCTCGACTTTGGCCTTGGAAGCGCAGTAGACTACGAAATCAGGCTCCTGGTCGAATTCCTTCTGGTTCTTCGGACGGATGAACATATTAGTTACAAAGTGGGCCTGCCAGGCGACCTCCATAATGAAGCGGACCTTCATACGAGTGTCCTTGTGGGTGCCGCAGAATCCGTCTACCACGTAGAGCTTCTTGCCGGAGAGCTGGGTCTGTGCGAGCTTTTTGACTTCCTTCCAGACCTTCACGGACATCTCGTGGTTGTCGTTAGGATACTCAGGAGTATTCCACCATACGGTGTCCTTGGAGTTCTTGTCCATTACGATGTACTTGTCCTTAGGAGAGCGGCCGGTGAAAACTCCGGTCATAACGTTGATAGCTCCGAGCTCGGTTACCTGGCCCTTTTCAAAGCCTGTGAGACCCGGTTTCGTCTCTTCGTTGTAAAGTACTTCGTAGGTAGGGTTGTAAAGGACTTCCTTGACTCCCTTGATACCATAACGTCTTAAATCCATCTTAGGCATAATTATCTGTAATTAACTGGTTGAACTTTATCCTTTGAATGTGCGCGCAAATTTACTCAATTAATTTGCATTACTCAAATCTCAAGGATTAATTTCGTACATTTGTACATACATACGCGTTTGCTGCAAATTGTTTGCCACCGGGTATCGTAATTAATTGTTATAAAACGATTTAAGTATCGATTATGACACCACTGGAAGTATTGGGAGAGTATTGGGGCTATGATGGATTCCGTCCTATGCAGGAGAAAATCATCGGTGCTGCACTTGAAGGGAAGGATGTGCTGGCTATCCTGCCGACCGGAGGCGGGAAGTCGGTATGCTTCCAGGTGCCCGGCTTGCTTGCGGACGGACTTACCCTTGTAATAACCCCGTTGATCGCCCTTATGAAGGACCAGGTCCAGAACCTTGAGGCGAAGGGGATCAGGGCTGTCGCTGTCCACGCGGGAATGACCCGTCACGAAGTGGACCTGGCCCTGAACAATGCGGCATACGGCGGCATAAAGTTCCTCTACCTTTCGCCGGAACGTCTTTCCACCCAGTTGTTCCAGTCCTATCTGGATGTCCTGGATGTCAGCTACATCGTCGTGGACGAGGCCCATTGCATTTCCCAGTGGGGATATGACTTCCGTCCCGACTACCTCCGGATCGGAAGGCTCAGGGAACGTATTGACGCTCCTGTCATCGCGTTGACTGCAACTGCCCCCCCCCGGGTAGCTGAGGATATCATGGAGCGTCTGGGCTTCCGGGAACCCCTCCTTCTCAGGAGCGGTTTCGAACGGCCGAATCTCAACTACATAGTCAGGCATACAGAGGACAAGGACACTCAGCTCCTGAATATTTGCAACGGAGTCTCTGGAAGCGGTATCATCTATGCCAGGAACAGGCGTAAATGCGAAGAAATAGCATCTTCTCTGAAGGCAGGAGGGGTGAGCGTCTCATATTACCACGCTGGCCTCGGAGCTGAAACACGTGCCCAGCGGCAGGCAAAGTGGAAGGACGGCTCCATCCGCATAATGGTCTGCACCAATGCTTTCGGAATGGGAATAGACAAGCCTGACGTCCGTTTCGTGGTCCATTATGACCTTCCGGAGAGCCCTGAGGCATATTTCCAGGAGGCAGGAAGGGCCGGGCGTGACGGAGAAAGGTCATTCGCAGTCCTGCTCTGGAACGGAATCGACGTCCGCAGGGCGCATCAGCTCGAGGATGTTTCCTTTCCTTCACTCGGATACATCGAAGATGTCTATTCCAAGCTTCACGCATTCTTCGAGATACCGTACGATTCCGGGATCGGTCGCCAGCTCAAGTTCAAGCTGGAGGATTTCTGCAAGGCCTATTCTCTCCAGCGCGCACCTGTATTCCACTCCATCAAGTATCTGGAGCGGACAGGACATCTGACATATTCGGAAGAGGTCGACATTCCTGCGAAGGTAAAGATCAAGGTCGACCGCAAATCCCTCTACGACATCGAGGTCCCGACCCAGGAACTGGCCGACCTGCTTGATATCCTGATGAGGACATATCCGGCGGTATTCTCCTTCGTACAGCCTATCGATGAGGAATATGTCGCAGGCCGGCTCGGCACGACTGTACCGCAGCTCAGGGTGCTGCTTTACAATCTCTCGCTTGAGCATATAATCACCTATGTTCCGGCCGACCATTCCGATGTCGTGGTCATCCACCACGACCGTCTTCGCCCGGGCAACCTGGACCTGATGCCCGACCGTTACCGCTCGCTCCGGGAGAATTACCATCTCCGTTCAGAGGCTATGCTGGAATATGCTTCCGAAACCGATGAATGCAGGCCGCATTTCCTGCTCCGGTATTTCGGCCAGGAAGACAGCAAAGAGTGCGGAGTCTGCGATGTATGCCGAGGCAAGGCTGCGCTCAGGAGCACGGCTTCCATTCCATCTTCGACCACTGCGCAGTTTACGAGGATGAAGCTCCAGGAGTTCATCTCTGAGAGAGAAGGGGAGTACACGATAGAAGAGATCGTGGCCGAATTCGGGAATCCGTCGAAGGACTATTCACCGGACTACCTGTCCATCCTCAGACAGCTTATCGACGACGGGACCGTCCCTGTTTATTCATAGGTTCTCAGCTAATCGTCAGTCCGTCGTAGGCGGGCTGCACCTTCGATCGGATGCCTCTGCCCGAGCAGAGGTTTTCCAGTTCGTCGCAGAACCTGGAATGGCAGGGGAAGGAATGTGAGAGATGCGTGAGCCAGGTGTTCTCCGCACCAATCCTGTCCGAAAGCTCCAGCACTTCGTCCAGACTGAAATGGGAATGGTGTGGATGGTAGCCTACTGTGTTGAGTGTCAGATGTTTCAAGCCCTCGAGCTTGGAGAATTCGCTTTCCGGAATCGAACTGAAGTCGGTCAGGTACGCAATCTGCCCGAAGCGGAATCCGAACACCGGCAGCTTGTCGTGCATCCCCCTGACCGGGATTATCTCGACACCTCCGGTCGAACAGGCCATCCCCGCTGGGTCTGCCTTGTCTATCATATCTTCCAGGCAGCGGCTGGTAGGAACCAGGCGGCCGTCAGCAAGGCGGTAATGGTAGCCTACATCGTGGACCCATACCAGCTCGCGTTCTTCCGTGTTCGGATATACGAGGAATGGCTCTTCATCGATTATATGGAGATGCCATTCAGGTGCGCCGGGGTATTTCGGGAACCTGAACACGTACGGGTATTCCCGGATCAGGTCTTCCTTGACCCGGTCCTCACAGTATATTTCAGCAGCTCTCCTGTCTATGTAGTTGAGCGAGCGGACGTCGTCCAGTCCTCCCGTATGGTCCTTGTGGTTGTGGGTCAGGAGAATGGCGTCCAGGTGGCAAAGTCCGTTGGACAGCATCTGCATCCTGAAATCGGGCCCTGCATCGACCAGTATCGCCAGGCCGCCGTATTCGACGAATGCAGAAGCCCGGAGGCGTTTGTCGTGCGGATCCGGCGATTTGCACACTTCGCAACCGCAGCCTATTATCGGGACTCCCTGTGAAGTCCCGGTGCCCAAGAACGTGAGTTTTGCCTGTCCGTAGTCCATTTCAGATGATGATGTCTTCGATAGTGTTCACCCTTGCCGGGTCGTAGGGCCTTTCCTTCCTGATGTAATTCCCGGTGAAACCTCCCATCATTCCGTCCTTGCAGTCCGACTCCCAGAGCACCTGCGACTGCCTTCCTCGGTTCTTAGCGATGAAGTCCGAGTTCAGTCCGGCGCACAAGGTCTCGAGCCTGGCAACGCGTTCTGTCTTGACCGAGTCCTTGACCTGGTCTTTCCACGATGCGGCTACCGTTCCCGGCCGCCTCGAGTACGGGAAAACGTGGATGAAAGCCGGCTTGATCCTCTCTTCCAGGAAGGAATATGTCTCTCCGAACAATTCTTCTGTTTCTCCTGGCAGGCCGGCTATCACGTCTATCCCGAAGAATACGAAAGGCTTGAGGTTGCCTCCGGGTGTGCCCGGAACAGGATCCATCCGCTCCCGTATGTATCCTATCCTCTCGGCGAATAATTCAGTGGTGTATTTCCTTCCGACGCGTTTCAGCAAGGCATCGGAGCCTGTCTGCAAGGGAATATGGAAATGTGGCTGGAACTTGGTGCCTGAAGCTATCCAGTCCACTATTCCTTCCGTTATCAGGTTGGGCTCGATCGAGGATATGCGGTAGCGTTCGATCCCTTCCACGTCGTTGAGCCTCTTGATGAGGTCGAGGAAGCTCTCTCCCGTAGTCCTTCCGAAGTCCCCGGTGTTTACGCCAGTTATCACTATCTCCTTGATGCCGGTGGAAGCGATCTGCTCCGCCTGCTTGATTACATCCGCTACCGGGATGCTCCTGGACAATCCCCTTGCGAAAGGCACGGTACAGTAAGCGCAGAAGTTGTTGCATCCGTCCTGCACCTTAAGGAAAGAGCGGGTCCTTTCTTCAGAGGAATATGCCTCCAGGACTTTCTGCCTGACAGCGGCCTCCTGCTTGAACTCCATTCCCAGGAATTCCAGGGTAGCGGCTACGACACGGACCTTATCCTTAGCTCCGAATACAAGACTTACTCCCTCTATATCAAGTAGTTCCTCCTTCCTGAGCTCAGCATAGCAGCCGGTTACCACGAGGCACGCTGCAGGTGCCGTGCGATGCATCTTCCTTATGATGTTGCGGCATTTCTTCTCGGCGCGTTCCGTGACCGAGCAGGTGTTGATCAGATACACATCGGCCTTGTCTTCCCACGGGACTACTTCCAGTCCGTTACGGACGAAGCCTCTCTCATAGGTTGATGTTTCGGCGTAGTTCAGCTTGCAGCCGAGTGTCAGGAACGCAATCCTCATCATCAATAGTTTTTGAGTTCGTCAGGGGCCAGGTCTTCTCCGTAACTGGCGGTTACCCTCGACCAGGCGCATATTCCGCCCACGGGCGGGTTCTTCTTGGCTACCCTGACCTGGATGAAGAGCATTTCCCCGAACTCCCTGGCCAGGCAGTCCACAATGCGCCCGGCGACGTTTTCCAGGAGATCTGAAGGCTTGGCCATCTCCCTTGCGATTATGTCGTAGACGGCCGAGTAATCGATGGTTTTCTCCAGATCGTCGGAAGCCCCGGCCCTCTTGATATTGATATGCCCCAGGAAATCCACGACGAAGGTATTGCCTTCAGTCTTTTCCCGTTCCAGGCAACCGTGATATGAGTGGAATTCCATTCCGAGCAGTTCGATGGCTCCCAAATCGTTTATCTTAAGTCTCATTTCGTTGATTATGCCAATATGAGGAAGACACAGGGCCGTTTCCCTATAGTGAAGGTTTTACGGTTCCAGGATTTCACAGCCATCGTCAGGATGGTTTCGTCTTCATTCGTAATGTCCGCCGCTATGCACAGTTTCGTGGAAGGCTTCAATGTGGACAGCAGGTCCGCCATCATCGAATCGTTTCGGTACGGGGTTTCTATGAATATCTCGGTCTGGCCTAGTCTGGCTGACCTTGCTTCTATCTCGCGTATTGCCTTGCGGCGTTCTTCGCTCTTGGCGGGAAGGTAGCCGCAGAAAGCGAAGCTTTGCCCGTTGAGTCCCGACCCCATCAGGGCCAACATCAGGGAAGATGGTCCGACCATCGGGATGACGCGTATACCTTCCCTGTGGCAGAGGGCTACAAGCTGGGCTCCGGGGTCGGCAACTGCCGGAAGGCCGGCTTCGGAAAGCAGGCCGACATCCGTTGGATTGCCTCCTTCATCAGCGAAGAGTTCCAGAAGGGACTCGACATCAGACTCGCAGGAGTGCTCGTTGAGTTCCCTGAGTTCAAGCTCCTGGATATGCCCTTTCAGACCTGCGGCACTGAGGAATCGTCTCGCGGTACGGCTTTCTTCGACGACGTACCTGCTGATGTGCAGGATGCGGTCGAGCACCGGCTGCGGAAGGATATCCGATGGATTGCCGTCTCCCAATGGGGTTGGGATGAGATAGAGGTTCCCTTTTGCCATTCCGATGCAAATTTAATCAATTTCTTCAGTTTTACGGAGCCTCCCCATCGCTTTGTCCAGGCTTTCGGTCGGGGCTATGATGTTGTAGGATTTCCAGAAATCAGGATCGTAGTCGGAGGCGGCCTTGTCGGCCAGGATATCCCTCTTCTTGAATGCTCCCTTGCGCGGAACGTACTGGTCTTCACCGGTGTGACGGTCCGTAGTCACGAGTTCGCTGACTGCTGTATAGTCCGTCCTGAACAACCGCTTCTTCCAATCACATTTGAATTTCATCTCGGTGCGGACATATCTGACCCTGGATATTCCGTTCTCGAGGGAATAGTCGTAGCGGAGGGTGAGGGCAAGGGGAGTGAAGCGCAATCCTAGCGGCTTTCTGATCAGCATCATCTGGGTCGCCCTGGCCCTGTCCGACATATCCAGTTCCAGTTCGAACCGCGTGAAAGCCAGGGTCTCCACATCTATGTAGATCGTACCGTAATACTGAGCGTAGTTGACGTCCCCGGCCGGTGACAGCTTGATTGCGAACTGCGCCTTGTCTCCGATCATTTCCGGCAACCCCATAGAAAGGTTGTAATGGCTCAGGGTTTCCTGGTCCAGGAGGTCGCAGTTCTTGACTATATCCAGGAATACGGCCTGGGCCGGTCCTCCAGCGACCTTCACCGACAATGTGTCGCGTTTGTCGGGGCTCTCCAGGATCCGGCTCTTCTCTACGGCGATCCTGTCCGGGCTGATGCCGATGGCATATGATGTTTTCAACATCTTGGCGACAGCTTCGGAAATATATATGTAACGCTGTTTCTTCCGAATTGTCTCCCTGTAGAAACAATCGAATGTTTCGGTCTTGTCCGGATAATTGTCCCTTATCTTCCTTATAGCGTCCATCAGGATCTTGTACGGATCTCCCGAGATGATCACGGCTTCGTTGATTGTCAGAGACATCTTGGTCAGCCGGACTTTCAGGACAGCGTCAGGGTCGTCCGGGACGCTGATCCTCTCGGACTTGTACCCAAGGAGCGAGAATTCGAGCATCCGGGGCTCGGATGACGACTTGATGATGAAGCCTCCGTCAGCGTTGGTGACGGTGGCGTAGTTCTGCCCGATGACGGTCACGCTGACATACTGGAGCGGATGTCCGCTCTCGGCGTCCGCGACGATGCCGTTCACGACGTAGCGGAGCTCGGGAGGGTCGGTCTGGGCTGATGCCGTGAAACTGACCAGCAGGAGGAAAAGGATGGCTTTCAGTCTCATAACTCAACGAATTGGTTGCTTGCCTCTAATATAACATTTTTTTGTAAGTTTTTTATTATCCGTGCAAGGTTCCGTATTCCGTGCATTTAGAATAGCAAAGTCTCGCTGCTTACTTTAACTTCAAACTATCTGTCATTATGAACAAGACAAGCTGCTTTTTCATTGTTCCGGCGCTGCTTATGATGCTTGCCGGGACAGTATCCTGTATGATGGACGGCGGTTTATATGATATGTCTTATCCGAATATGGGTGAGATCATCCAGCCTGATGAATATGGCGACAGGTTCGAGGAATTCCTGGACAATCCGTTCATCAATACCGCAGACCAGAATGTCTCGACATTTTCCGTCGATGCTGACGGCGCTTCGTATGCGTATATGCGCCGTATGGTCGGCAACGGCATCCTTCCTTCCAAATCGGCCGTACGTATCGAGGAGTTCCTCAACTATTTCACTTTCAACTATCCTGAACCTGCCGGAGGTGCGGACGTGGCCATAAATGCAGAGGTCGGAGCTTGTCCCTGGGAACCGGAACACAGGCTTCTCAGGCTCGGCATCAAGGGAAGGGATATATTCGAAGGCAAACATCCGCAGTCAAATTATGTATTCCTCATCGATGTATCAGGGTCGATGGCATCGAAGGACAAGCTTCCTCTTCTCAAGGAAGGGATGAAGATGATGGTCGACTACCTTGATCCGGAAGACAGGATTTCGATAGTTACCTATGCAAGCGGCGTGAGTAAGCTGCTGGAATCGACTCCTGCGCGCGAGGCAAGCAAGATCAAGAAGGTTATCGGCAAGCTTTCGGCCTCCGGGAGCACTGCCGGAGGAGCCGGAATGAGGATGGCATACGAAGAGTGCCTGACGAATTTTATCGACGGCGGGAACAACCGCGTGATTATGGGTACCGACGGGGACTTCAATGTAGGGGAGACTTCCACCGATGCCATACTCGAACTGGCCGAGAATTACGCTTCAAAGGGTATATATCTGACTGTCTGCGGTTTCGGTTCCGGCAACCTCAACGATGCAATGATGGAGAAGGTTTCCAACGCCGGTAACGGCACATATGAATATATTGACTCGGAAGATGAGCTTACCAAGGTATTCGTAATCGAGAGGAACAAGTTCATATCGGTGGCGAATGATGTCAAGAACCAGATTACATTCGACAAGGATATGGTCAAGGCATACAGGCTCATCGGCTACGAGAACAGGGTCCTCGACAACGATGATTTCGAGAACGACGAGAAGGATGCCGGAGAAATCGGTGCCGGCCAGACCATAACCGCCTTGTATGAAATCATCCCTGGTGAGGGATTTGCACAGTCCAAGGCTATTGCGAAGTATGATCTCCGTTACAAGAAGATTCTCGGCGCCGTAAGTGTACCGCTTTCTATGGATGTGGTCACTCTCAACCCTGAAGGATCCTCGGCTGACCTGGACCTCGCCGCTGGAGTAGCAGCGTACGGGATGCTTCTCAGGCGCTCCAAATACGCAGGCTCATCTTCTTTCGATATGGCTACAGACCTGGTGAGGAGGAGTATCAATTCAAACAATGGGATAGATCCATACCAGATCCAACTGAGGGAGAACTTCATCGACCTGGTCGGCAAAGCCAAGAAGATATCATCCGGCGAATGATGGTATGATCACTGTCTATGATAATGGTCTGCAACTATTTGCAGACCATTATCTTTTGTATCAGTTTGTCTGTCGACTGCATTCCAAGCGAGCCTATCTCTCCAAGGTTGCGTATCGTCTTTTCTATGTCATTGTCGATGATGCCGTCAGTCTCGCAGACGCAGGTTCCCTTGAGGGCAAGGACTCCTGACTGTATCGCGCAGGAGACTCCTGAAGCTACCTTCATCGCACAACCGACCTTCGCGCCGTCACAGACCATTCCGGTAATGTTGCCGATCATATTCTTGATGGCAGCGCATATCTGTTCGTACCCTCCTCCCTGGAGGTATACCAGGCCGCAGGCAGAGCCTGTCGAAGCGATGACGCAGCCGCATAGTGCTGACAGTTTTCCAAGATATCCCTTGATATGAATGGCTACCAGGTTGGCAAGTATCAGCGCCCTGGCAAGTTGCTCATCATCAGTCCCGTACTTGAGGGAGTAGGCGATAACCGGCATACTGACCGTGATTCCCTGGTTTCCGCTGCCGGAGTTGCTCATCGCAGGCAGCTTGCAGCCGGCCATCCTCGCGTCTGAAGCAGCCGCCGTCATACCCATCGCGAAACTCATAAAGTCGTCTCCGAATATCTCGTTCTGGTTCTCCCTGATTGCTTTGCCGACGTTGAGTCCGTAGTCGCCCTCGAGTCCTTCCTTTGCAAGCGCCAAGTTCAAGTCCCTGTCTTTCAGGATGAAACTTATGTCTTCAAAGGCGGCGGTCCTCGCAAAGGACAGTATCTCTTTTACCGATAGTCCGTAATCCTTGATTTCCTTGTGCTCGGGCTCGTTCCCGGCAGCCTTCCCTTCAAGCTTGCAAACTTCCCCGTTGAATCCGTATTCGACGATCCTGTCGTGGTCGTCTTCAATGACAGCCCAGGCACAGTCCTCTCCGCACTTGACCATAACCTTGACATACAGGAGTTTCCGGGTGTCTTCAAGGTCGATGCGGACTCTCTTTTCCTTAACGGCCTTCTTAGCGGCGGAAACATCTTCATCAGTGAGGTCCTTGAGTACTTCCAGGCCGTATCCGCTCTTGCCGCAGACTGCACCGAGGGCGGCTGCAATATGCAGTCCGATCATTCCCGTACCCGGGATTCCGACGCCCATTCCGTTCTTGAGTATATTGCCGGAAACCCTGACTTCCGTTTCCAGCGGTTCGTATTTCCTTGCTTCCGGAGAAAAATATTCGGCGGCTTTGGCTGCAGCCAAGGCAACAGCAATAGGCTCAGTACATCCCAAGGCAGGTTTGACCTCCTTGTGGAGAAGGGAGATCAGTTCGGATTCACGGTCGGTCATATCAGTCAGTGTTGTCGAAAAACTGTAGTATATTGGTTATCAAGTCGTTGATATCGTCTTGTTTCTTGATTACCTCGATAGGGAAGCCCAGGCAGGCGGTCTTGTAGCCGTCACCGACAAAGCAGGTTCCCGCAGAGATGTTGGTGTCCCTGTACCTGAGGAAAGTGTGCGCATTGTCATTGGCAGGGACAATTCCGTCAGGAGTCTCTACGTTGTATATCTGGTTGTTGCGTTCCTTGTAGAACTCGATCTTGCCTATCTTGCCGGCCAGGTTGAACGTATTGTTCTTCATCGGCCAGGCCGTTTCTCCGTGGGTGGCGAAATTGGTCAGCCACCTGTAGCCCAGTGTATTTTCGACGAATGCTTTCGTATTTGCCGAGTAAACCGAATCTACTTCTATCGGGAAGACCTTGTCCCATACATCAGTACCGATGTTGGCGCCAGATATCAGCACATTTCCTCCGTCACCCGTATATTTGACAATGGCTTCCTGGAGAGATTCCGGGAATACCTGGAAACGGTCCGCGACCTTTCCGCTTCCTACCATCGTCGTGACCTGTTTGCCACAGATGAAATCGGCCACAGGGTCGTTGGAGGCTGAATGGATGCCGTCCGAGAAGGCGGCACTGCTGGTCGAATGGAACGGCCTGCCGGATGCCATCATTGCCTTGCCGTGGATGACAGTGAAATCGAAGGTATTGCCGGGCACTGGTTTTCCAGCCTTGTCCGTGAATGACGCGCCGAAACCGGGGTTGTCGTCATCCACCCAAGGCAGTTCTCTCCTGAATTGGTACTGGTCGCCAATAAAATTGATTTCCTTTATGTAAGGGACTCCGGCATCCAGATTGTCGGTGAATCCGGCATAGTCCGGAGTATCGAACCAGGATGGAGCGGAAACCCTAGTGAAGTTGTTCACCACCAATACGCTCTTGCCTTTGACCTTGGATGGCACTCCAAGGCTTAGAACCTCTGACGGGAAACTCTTGCCGCCTTCGTTGAACGCGATTATCCTGTAACTGTAAATGTGTCCCGGCCTGACTGTCAACTCCGCGGAGTATCTGCCAGAGGCTTGCTTTACGTTCTCAAGTGCATATCCTTCGTCGAAGGCGCCGTCGTCGATCCTGGTCTGGAGTATGAATCCCGTCGGTGAAGCGGTCGGCTCGAGGGGATCTTCCGTGACTTTCCAGCTCAGCTTTACCTGGGCTGCCGTACCCGTTGCTGGAGCAGTCCTGAACGAGGTGGAGAAAGAATTCACCGGTAGGGGCTGGACGGCATATTCGCAGCCGAACCTGCTGCTGAGGTATTTGAGCATTCCCTTGTAGACCGCGCGGCAAACCGCGAAGCGGAACGAAGGGTCGAGTCCGAATTTCATATCGGCGAAATTCTGGTGGGATAGGAGCTCCAGTATCATTGCAGGCACCGTTGCCGTCCTGGATTCGCTGTATGACCTGTCCCATAGTCCTCGGCGGTTCCATTCAGGATTGTAGGTCTTCCTGATGTCGTCGACTATCTGGCTTTGCACGAAATCCGCGTACATCCTCTGCTGCAGCCTGTCCTCGCCGTTGGGAAGTTTGCTGATGCCGTCGCAGAGAAGTGTGTAGATGGCGAGAGTCCCGACGATGGAATCGTTCGGAGTGGTTCCGGCATCGGTGTGGAAGGCGAATGACATATCTATAGGGATCCCGAGACCTTTTCCTTTCGGGTTCGTCCTGGATCCTCCGGACATCCATCCTACCCAGGCACCGCGGTCGGCATAGTCGGAAGTGTAGTCATTGGGGTGCAGCTTCAGGATAGTGGAATCAACTCCCGCCCATTGCATCCAGTAGAGAGCTCCCTCCGTGAATGAAGGCATTCCCGAGGTCGTATATTCACTGACATCCTGATCATTCTGGCCTCTGGCGATCTTGCCCATTCCTCCGCCGAAGCGGACGGCATCTGCCGTGATCACAGCATTCCTCGGCACTTCCTGTCCTTCTGGTATGCCGTTGTCCAGTATCACGCAGCCCTTGCTTCCTTTGTCGAATTCGAACGTCCCCAGATAAATCCAGGTGCCTCCACCCATCCTCTGGTTGACCAGGAACTCCGTGGTACCTCCCAAATGCTTTACGGTATAGTGGGCGCAAGTGGTACTGTTCGGCAGGGATTTATAGGAAACATAGACCGAATAGCTGCCTCGCTGCTGGATATCCGGAGTCCAGCAAGCTTCAGAGACCTTATCCTTCCTGTGGTCGGCACAGTCGGCCAGCCTGGCGGTACCGAAGGTGAACGGGTTGTCACAGTCTGTGTACACCGCCTTGGTGTCGGCGAATCCGGTGCCTGCATCGGCCCAGGTTCCTGTTTCAGTGTACTTTCCCTCCGTGCGGACATCCTTTCCGCGTCCAGTCTCGAAAGCAGGATCGTTGTCGGCGATTATCTCCAAAGGCTGTATGTCGCGTTCGCGAGGAGTCATTACGTATGCTCCGGCATTCTCCAGCATCGGAATGAGGAATGGAAGGACATAGCTTTGCGTGTACATATCCTCGACAGTCTGGAATATGGGCGCCCTCTGCCATTCCCATCTCTGGGTCTTTTCCTCATAGTACATTCCGTGGCTCTGCCACAGGGCTATGTTCCTCCCTGTCATCCCTTTCTGGAAACTCTGCTCTCCGACTTTCGTCACGAACGGCTCGAGACCTTTCTGGTCGCGGGTCCTGAACCTTGCGGAGACCGGCTTCCCTGAGTCGTCTGAAATCGGCATTATATAACTGGAAATAGCTTTGCCTCCCACGTACAGGTTGCCTACCGAGTAACCTGAGAACGGGGAAGGAAGAAGCTTCTTCAATGTGGTCCTGAACCATTTGACGTCCTCATCCCTCCACGGGTAATCCCCGAATCCGGACGTCATATAGAAATCCAGTGCAGAGCCTCTCTTGACGATCTTGCTCGCCTTTACGGTGGCGTCTACGGTGGTCCTCTCCAACAGCAGGACCTTCATCGAATCGAGTGCTGGCTTGAAGTCCTTTACCTGCTGCGCTTCCAGACCGGCGGAAATGCAGCACAAGGCGACCATTGCGGTGATTATCTTTCTTGACATAGCTGTTCTCATCTTTGGCCTCCTTTTGAATGAGACTTTATTGCCGGAACCGCCAGGGACCCGGCCAGCAGTCCGAGAGTATCGGCGAGCAGGTCCTTCAGGTCGCCTTCGCGGTAGGTCGTAAAATATTGTCCAGCCTCCGTCGATGCCGCGAAAACGAATCCCAGCAAGAATATGACTGCCAAGGTTCCGGCCAAGCCGTTCTTTTCCTTTCCGGGGAAGGCCAGACAGAACAAGGCAGCCCAGGGCAGGAACATAAGGAAATGAGCTGCCTTGTCAGCGGGTATCCCAAGGAAAGACCTGCCTGCATCCGGCAGGCTTTCGAAGTGTCCGAAGCAGCAGAACAGAACCGCAGCAACGTACAGCACGAACAGGGTAGGGAATATGAAGCCCGCTTTATTCATAAATACTATTTATCAAGTACCAGCTTGCCGAAGAAATCAGGCCTGTGGAAATCCGGGTTTGGGATTCCTACAGGATTCCAGCTCAGGAAGTGCGGATGTGCGGTAAGGTCACCGCATTTGTAGAAATTCGCCCTCAGGATTTCCGGAAGCTTACCTTCCTCCATCCCAATCAAGTCGAACGGAATCAGGAGGGCGACTGTCCAGCAGAAGACTTTGTCGCTTTCGTCCCAAGCTTTCCTTTCAAGGGAAGAATACCGTATGATCCTTGCCAGCTGGTGCTCCTTGAAATCGGTCTTGTCATTCTTGCTCGTCCGCTTGGAGGCCAGAAGGCTTCCGATGCAGGTGAGTTCGAAGTTGTAATACGTACCGTCCACCGGATCAGAGATGAAGAATTCGCAGCAACTGTCCTCCCAGCTGTTGCCGTTGTCCTTCATCGCCGTTGCCCTGAGGTCCAGGCTCCTGACGTGGAAGGCTATGGAGAGATGGCCTTCAGTCCTGGCTACTGCACCGTTGCAGTCTGGTACGTAAGGGGCTACGTCCGGCCAGTTGCATTCGCACACGGCGAACTTTGCGCCCCGTTTTTCCATCTCCAGGTCCAACCCTTCGAGATCCGGTCCAGCCAGTCCGCTGATGAAAGGAACTTTTATTGTCTTTATCGCATCCATATCCAATCTTAAAGTGCTTGCATATCATTCAGTTTCCTGTAATATCCGTCCAGCTCCAGCAGCTCCTCGTGGCGACCCTTCTCCACTATCCTTCCTTCGTCCAACACTATGATTTCGTCTGCATTCCGGATAGTGGACAGGCGGTGGGCGATGGCTATCGTAGTTCTGGAGCTCATAAGCCTGTCGAGGGCCTCCTGTACAGTCTTCTCTGACTCGGTATCGAGAGAGGCGGTGGCTTCGTCCAGGATCAGTATCGGAGGGTTCTTGAGTATCGCCCTGGCTATGCTGATACGTTGCCTCTGTCCGCCGGAAAGCTTAACTCCGCGGTCTCCTATGTTAAAACCGTATCCTCCTTCCTTCTCCATTATGAAGTCGTGGGCGTTCGCTATCCTGGCAGCCTCCATCACCTGTTCCATAGTGGCGTTCTCGACTCCGAAGGCGATGTTGTTGAAGATGGTGTCGTTGAACAGGATCGATTCCTGGTTGACATTCCCGATGAGGTTGCGAAGGTCCTTAAGCCTAACGTCCCTAAGATCCTTTCCGTCCACTTTGATGGAACCGGAAACAGGGTCGTAGAATCTCGGTATCAGGTCCACAAGTGTAGTCTTTCCAGCTCCCGAGGCACCTACGATGGCTATCATCTTGCCTTTCGGAATATCCAGGCTTACATCGTCCAGGATCATTTTCTGGCCATCAGGATAACGGAAACCGACATTGGAGAAAGATATCCTGTCCTCGAACCCGTCCAACGGGATGGGATTCTCCTTTTCCTGTATATAGTTCCCGGCATCCAGGATCTTGTTGATCCTCTCCATCGATGCCATTCCCTTCGGTATGGCATATCCAGCCTTCGAGAAGTCCTTGATAGGGTTGATGATGCTGTACAGGATCACCATATAGTACAGGAATATCGGGGCGTCGATGACGGAATGTCCCCTCAGGATCAGGTATCCACCGAAAAACAGGGCTATGGTTATGAGGACGGTTCCCAGGAATTCGCTGACCGGATGGGCGAGGGCCTGCCTCATCGATACCCTCGAACTCTTCTTCCTCATCGATTCGGTGATGGAATCGAACCTGGAGCTCATCTTCTTCTCTGCGATGAAGGCTTTGATGACCCTGAGTCCTCCCAAGGTTTCCTCGACCTGCGACATCACATCACTCCACAGGTTCTGTACATCCAGCGACTTTCTCTTCAGATTCTTTCCGATGACTCCCATTGCCCAGATCATCACTGGAGCGAAGATGATCGTGAAGGCAGTCATCTGCCAGCTTATGAAGAGCAGGGCTATGAAGTATATGACGATCAGGATAGGATTCTTGATCAGCATCTCGAGCGAACCCGCCACAGAATTCTCGACTTCCTGGACGTCGCCGCTCATCCTGGCGATAATGTCACCTTTCTTCTCTTCCGAAAAGAATCCCAGGGGCAGGGAAAGGATCTTGTCGTAGATCTTCATCCGGAGGCTCTTGACGACTCCGGTACGTATCGGGATCATCACGGCTGATGAGCCGAAATAGCAGGCTGTCTTCAGCAGTGTCATCACGATGAGGAATATGCACAAGGCCAGCAGGACCTTGATTTCACCGAATCTGGCTATGTTCAACTCGAGCAGGGCGTAGACGTTCTGGATGAATCCGTTCCCCATTTCCCTCAGAGGTTTGTGCCAGACCTCGTTCCAGGGCGTGAAGACATATGCCTTGTCGGTCATCCTGAATAGGATCCTCAGCATCGGGACGATCATCGCGAATGAGAAGATGTTGAAGACCGCCGAGAGGATGTTAAGGATAACTGAACCCCAGAGATATTTCTTGAAAGGCGCGATGTACCGCCTCATCATCATTAAGAATCCTTTCATCGTCAGAGAATTTTGGTCATCCAGTGGAAGATGAGGAATATTCTTTTCTTGAAGATTTCATAGTTGATGGTCCAGGCGACGTCGTCCGTCTTGTTGGTGCGCATCGTGATTCCGGAAGTGAACACCACGCACATCGCTCCGTTGCGGCTGAAAACCCTCTGGTCACCGACTTTCGAATGGAACATCTCCGTGAATCCTTTGCTGCCGTAATAATCGAACCCGAGATCAAGCCCGAGGCCCTTGCCTTCGTTGGCCCTGCGCAGGTCATAGGAATACTGGCCGTCGCTGAGCATGATGAGGTAGTCTTTCCTGCCTCTGTGGATTGGAGCCGACGTTCCTCCGAGTATGTCCAGGACCACGACTGTATGTACTTTCGCGGGAGTTATGGTCTCTCCGTTGACCGGATCCTTGAACCTGCCCGCCTTGAGAGCATTCCAGAAGGCTTCCGCTCCGGCGGAGTCCTTCTCCCTGGCATCCATTGCGACGAATATGACGTTCTTACCGTATATCCTGTCCAGCTGTTTCATCCTGGCGAACATATCGGCCAGGCTCGTCAGAGCCACGACTCCCGAAGCATTGCTGTCCGCACCCGGAAAGAATTTGCCGTCTATGATGCCGAAGCTGTCGTAGTGGGCGGTGACGATGGTATACATTTCCTTCAGTCCGGACCGTTTGCCTGGCATAAAGCCTATGATGTTATGCCCGGTCAGGTTTCCAGCCTTGAATGTCTGGCTCCTGGACCCGCCGATCCGCATCAATCCTGCCGAATCGAAGCGACGCGATATCCAAAAAGCAGCCTCCGAAGCTCCCCGGGTGCCGGTGGCACGTCCGTTGAAGAGTGTATCGGTCAGATACTCGACCTGATCCTGCAGCTTCTGCTCGCTGATTATCCTCTCTGCGTTCCTTCCGGAGGCGACCATCCTGACCCCTGTATCCTGGGCGAAGAGTTCCCCCACAGCAAAAGTCAGTGTCAAGGATATCAAAATTTTACTGAAAATCGTCTTCAAGGCACGATAAATGTTTATCTTTGCAATCAACAAAAATACGAATTTTACCCCTAATCGGAAAATAATTTATATGAAACGACTGGCCATGTCCTTTGTCCTCGCTTTCTCTGTCGTGTTGTCCTGTTTCGGCCAGTACGACAAGGACGTGTTTATGTTCAGGGGGAGGGCCGCCCTTGCAGAAGGGAAGTATTCCGAAGCCATAAACAATTTCAACATACTTGCTCGTCTGGACACTACCGATTGCTGGGTGTATTTCTACAGGGGTATCGCGAAATACAATCTCGGTGACCTCAGGGGTGCCCAGAGCGACTTCGATTCTTCCGTCAGAGTCAATCCCGTATTTACCAACGGCTACCATTTCAGGGCTATAACTCTCAGCCGTACAGGCAAGTACGATGAAGCCTTGTCGGATCTTCAGAGAGCACTGGAACTCAGGCCCGGAATGGATGGCCTCTATTACAGCCGCGGGGTTACGTATTTCCTCGCCCAGCAGTTCGACAAGGCGGTGGAGGATTTCGACAGGTACATAAAGAAGGAGCCCAAGGATCCGTCAGCCTATCTGAACAGGGGAGCCACGTTCCTTTTCCTGAACGATACTACCAAAGCCCTGTCCGACTACAACAGGGCCATCAAGCTGGACCGCTTCGATCCGGAAGGATACATCAGGCGTGGCAGGGTGTACGCTTTGCAGAAGAATTACAAGGATGCGATAGCGGATATGGACAAGGCGATCCAGCTGGATTCGGCGAATACATTCGCGTATTTCAACCGTGCCTTGATGTATTATGAGCAATTCGACTACAATTCCGCGATGGCTGACCTCAACCGTGTCCTGCGGGACGAGCCCGGGAATGCCCTCACCTTGTATAACCGAAGCTTGATCTCGGCGCAGGTAGGTAATTTCGAAGATGCGCTTGCAGATATGGACCGCGTCATCAACATCAACCCTGAGAATGTGCTGGCATATTACAACAGAGCCTCGTATTTCGTCCAGATGGGAAGGTGGCTGGATGCGTTGGACGATTATGACAAGGCCATCGAGCTGTACCCGGACTTCGCCAAGGCGTACCTCAACAGGTCTTACGTGAAGATAATGCTCGGCCGTACAAGGTCTTCGAAGCAGGACTATGACACTGCGCAGAAGAAGGTAAGGGAGTATCGTGCGAAGAATGCTTCCGATGCCGGCTCCTTCGCTGATACGACCAAGAAATACAGTTCCCTGATAGCACTGGACGCCGATTTCGCCAAGAAAGATTTCGATAATGAGCTTCTCCAGAACAGGGACATCAACATCAGGTTGAAACCTCTGTACAAGTTCGGCCTGTCCGTCGAGCGGGAAAACCGGAATTATGCCCTCCGTTACAGGTATGAAAATCCTCTGATTGACAAGTTCATCTCCGATTCGCCTGTCACTATGGCGGTCTCCAATTCCGATTCCCTTGCACGACCGGTGTTCGAGCACGGTATCGATGCTTCGCTTTACGGTGATTCATACCTTGCCGCCGGAGACCCGAAATCCCTCACGGATGCTGACAGGTCCTTCATACGCGGCCTTTACAGTGTCCAGTCCAAGCAGTTCGCACAGGCTCTGAACTACTTTGACGAAGCGGTAAACGCGTCTGCCCAGGGGAAGTATTCAGAATATTATAAGGCATTCTACCATATCAACAGAGGAGTACTGAGGGCTGAGATGATAGATTTCATATCGTCCATAGAGAACAACGTACAGACCCTTACGATGGATGACAAAGGCACCACCCGCGCCCGCGTCAGGGACCAGGTCAGCCGCACATACGACTATTCGGAGGCTATCGAAGATATGCTTGCGGCGGACAGGCTCCTTCCTGGGGTCCCTTATGTGTATTTCAATCTAGGCAACCTGTACTGCTTGTCATCCAAATTCGTCGAATCCGTCGACAATTATACCAAGGCTATCAGCCTGTTCCCTTATATGGGTGATGCGTATTATAACCGCGGCCTTGTCCTCATATACCTGAAAGACAAGGAGAAAGGTTGTATCGACCTGTCCAGGGCAGGGGAGCTCGGAGTATCCGATGCGTACAGCGTCATATCCAAATACTGTGAGGAGGAGAAACAGTAATGCTCAAGTTTCTAAGTCTTTCCAGCGGCAGCTGCGGTAATTGCTATTTCCTTTCAGACGGGAAGTCTGGCCTCCTCATAGATGCCGGTGTCAGCGTACGCCGTTTGAAAAGGATCCTGATGGAACACGGCCTCGGCCTGGATTCATTCCAGGCGATACTTGTCACTCACGACCATCTGGACCATATCCGCCACCTGGGCTCTTACTGCAAGCATCTCAAGAAACCTGTTTATACGACACATACTCTCAGGATAGCGCTCCTGAACCATACTTTTACGATGGATTACATAGGCGGATGCTGCAGCGAGATTCCTGAAGGAACTCCTTGCCGGATCCCCCTCGGCGCTGATGTCCCGGAAGGGGAGTGCCCGGTTGTGAGCTGTTTCGTCGTACCCCACGATGCCACACAGACCGTCGGATATTTCATCGAGTGGGGTGGGCGCAGGTTCTTCCTGATGACAGATGCCGGACGTGTGACGGATGAAGCCCTGGCGCTGGCCGGCCGGGCCGATGCAGTGGTCATCGAATCCAACTATGACCCCGGTATGTTGATCGGAGGGCCGTATACCCACGAACTGAAGATGCGTATATGCCAGGGAAACGGACATTTGAGCAACGATGAGTGCGCTTCTGCGATAACGGTATTCTGGCACCAGGGACTGAAGCATATCTTCCTATGTCACCTTAGTGAGAACAACAATACTCCGACCTTGGCATTTTCGGCTGCTGCGGACGCCCTCCGTTCCATTCCTGCAGGAGTTGGCCTGACAGCAAAGGATGTGACCTGCCTGCAGGCTCTTCCGCGCAGCACGCCGTCGGCTATGTTTGAACTTTAAATACCTGGAAATCAATATGAAACTCCGATTTCTGATGGCGGTGCTCGTATCCGCTGCCTTCCTTCCACAATCCAAGGCCTCTCCAGTTGATTTCAGCAGGACATTGCGCCTGGATTACATATTCAGCGGGACGGCGACGGATCAGGAAATATCGCTTTCCGGTCTCTGCTCGATCGAAGGATGGGCCGGCAGGCGGAACCATCTCGATACTGTTCCACTGAAGGGAAACGGACAGGTGGAGGTGAAGGTCAAATCCCCCGGCTCCGATGTCTATGACTTGACAGTCTATATGATGTCGTTCTCTACTCTGTTCCAGGAATGGCAGGCTACGGAGGAGGCTACCAGGGTCAGGAAATCATTCGAGAACGTATTCCTGGTCCCGATGCCGTCCGGTAGGGCGCAGGTGACTGTCAGGCTCTTCGATTTCTATGGCGCCGAATCCTGCAGTCTCGTCCACGAAGTGGATCCGGAAGACATCCTGATACGTCCGGTAGGGAAGGTCCCTCCACCGCATCGCTGGATTTGGAAAGGCGGCGGAAGCCTTGACGGTGACCTCGGTGAGGATGAGAGGATCGACATAGCCATCGTTGCAGAGGGATATTCCGATTCCGAGTTGGATTTGTTCCTGGATGACGCCCGCACCGCTATGGAAAGCCTGTTCGCCCACGAGCCTTTCACCTCAAGGAAAGATTGCTTCAACATAGTATGCGTGGAGGTTCCTTCGGCGGACAGCGGAGTCAGCGTTCCTCGGGAAGGAATATGGAAGGACACTGCAGTAGGCTCCCATTTCGACACCTTCTATTCGGACCGTTACCTTACTACCCTGAATCTGTTCAAACTCCACGACCTCCTTGCGGGGATCCCGTATGAACATATCATCATCCTGGCCAATACCGATACCTACGGTGGCGGAGGAATATACAACTCATATACCCTCACCACCGCCCATCACAGCGGCTTCAAACCGGTGGTGGTCCACGAGTTCGGACACAGTTTCGCCGGTCTTGCCGACGAGTATTACTATGATGACCAGTACAGTCAGTACTACAACGCGTCAACCGAACCGTGGGAACAGAACATCACGACTATGGTGGATCTCGGTTCCAAGTGGCAGGATATGGTAGGGAAGTCCTATCCACTTACCTGCACTCCGGTGGATTGGAAGGGAAAGGATGAGAAAACCGCCCTCGAGGTGGAAATCGGAATTCTCGAAGGCGGTGGATATATGTCCAAAGGTGTCTGGCGCGGCTCTCAGGATTGCAGGATGAAGACCAATTCCTATCCTGCTTTTTGCCCGGTATGCCGCAGGGCCATAGACCGGATGATAGATTTCTATACCCGGTAGAGGTAATCCTTCACTAGTACAGTTTGGAACTGACGACCGTGCTGACGAAGTTCATGCTGACGGTCGGTTCGAAGCGGGCCACGACATTCCCGTTGCGGTCGACAAGGAACTTCGTGAAATTCCATTTGATGTCGCTCTTCGAGGCGTAGTCCGGGTCCTGCTTCTTGAGCATCTCGTCCATAAAACTGGCACTTTCACCGTTGCCGAATCCTTTGAAGCCTTGCTTTGACTTCAGGAACTTGAACAGAGGACTCTGATCATCGCCGTTGACATCCACCTTGTCGAACTGAGGGAAGGTGGTGTTGTACTTCTCCGTGCAGAATTCGTGGATGCTGAGGATGCTTCCGGGAGCCTGCTCGCCGAACTGGTTGCAAGGGAAATCCAGGATTACCAGTCCCTTGTCCTTGAATTTTTCGTACATCTTCTGAAGTTCCTCATACTGAGGCGTGAAGCCGCACTTGGTCGCGGTATTCACGATTAGGAGAACCTTGCCCTTGTACTGTGATAGGGATACGTCGTTGCCCTCCATATCCTTGACCTTGAAATCATATATTCCCTGGGCATTGAGAGAGGCTGCCAGGCAGAGTGAAGCTGCCAATGCAGCTATGGTCCTGATGAGTTTCATATCTTATTGTTTTGATTGTTATTATTCAAATTTGAGTCCAGAAGTCGTCTCAGGCCGGTACATATCCTTTCCAAGCCTTCCTTGAGACGTGCACGCGGGCAGGCCAGATTGATTCTCATAAATCCGTCGAGTCCGTACATCTTGCCGCCGTTGATCCATACCTTATCCTTCAGAATCAGTTCTTTTTCGATCTCGAGGGCCTGCATCGGCAGGGCGGTGACGTCTATCCAGGCCAGGTAGGTGCCTTCGAGTTTGCTGACGGGAATCTCCGGAAGCTTCCGGGCGAAGGTGTCCACCAGGAGGTCGTAATTGCCTTTCAGGTAGGAGCAAAGTTCATTCAGCCAAGGCTCCCCTTCGTTGTACGCTGCCTGGAGAGCCAGGACGCCGAAAGGATTGAGGTCGCAGTGTTCCCAGATATTCAATACTTTGTCTATCAGCTTTTTCCATTCTGGATTGCTGGTGATTATATTGGATATTCCGAGTCCTGCGATGTTGAATGACTTGCTCGGGGAATTCATCGTTATCGTATTCTCCTGGTCTATCGTCGCCATCGGTGTGAAGTGGTAGCCTGGCATTTCAAGCTCGCAGTGGATCTCGTCGCTGATTATTACCACACCGTTCCGGCGGCATATGTCTGCGACCTTCCGGAGGTCTTCCTTGGGCCATACGCGGCCGCAGGGATTGTGGGGGTTGCAGAAGAGAAGGACTTTGGCCATCGGGTCGGCTGCCTTCTTCTCCAGGTCGTCGAAGTTGATGTACCAGGTAGCCTGGTCGCCTTCAGTGTCGTATATCAGTTCGTTGACTGAGAGTTCGCAGCCGCAGTTTCGTGCCGTGGAGAAGAAGCAATTGTAGGCGGGACTCTGGATGATCATCTTGGGAAGCTCACCGTTTGGACCCCGGCCGAGATCCTTCCTCTCCACGACCTCGCCGTTCCCGTCCACCTTGAACCGCGTCAGGGCGGTGACTACGATGGACATTCCCGGCACGATGCCGTCCACAGGGATGTACCAGTCCTTTTCCGTATGCCAGCCGCGCCTCCGTTCCCACCAGTCTATAGCAGACTCGTAGTAGCTGTCAGGAATATGGGTGTAGCCGAATACTCCGTGGGCGATTCTCTCCTCGAGCACCTTGCGGATAGGCGGAGCGGCCTTGAAATCCATATCCGCCACCCAGAGAGGAATCACATCTTCGTCTATCGGCCCTGCCGGACTTTCTGCATCCCACTTGACGCAGTTCGTTCCGCGCCTGTCCAGCATCTCCTCAAAATCGTATTGTCCCATATCCTTCTTGAATATTCTTCAAAATGCTAATATAGTGTTTTTTGTCCAAATATGATTATCGCACGAATCTTGCTATATTTGTTACCGGTTACTGATGTATGTATTTAAAAATGATTGATATGAAACGATTTCTACTCTTGCCGGCCGTCCTGGTACTGACATTGGCCGGATGCTCGAGTTCCAGGAATGCCGTGTCACGCTCCGGCAATAATACTGTGTACGACGGGTATTCTCACGTCAGTAATGATGCCAATATCCATTCTATCTCTACATTGGATGAAGAGAGGACCAAGAATCGTGTCTATAAATCCATCTACGATATGCTGGTTGGCGAAGTCGCGGGAGTCCGTGTGGAAATGACCGGCAGCAATTCCGCCAATATCTACATCCGGGGCAAGAACTCCATAGTCGGCAGTTCCCAGCCTCTCTTCGTCGTGGATGGCTCCGAAGTGACAGACATTTCCTACCTGAATCCCAATGATGTGGAAAGGATCGACGTCCTGAAGGATGCTTCCGCTTCGATGTACGGTGTCCGCGGAGCAAACGGCGTGATCGTGATCACCACGAAGCACGGAAGGTAGACCGTAACCCTATTTGTAGATCAGCGTCATTACTGTGATGTCGTCGTTCTGGTCGATATCGCCTGTATAGGCTTTGATCGTATCCAGAAGTGAGCCGGCCAGGTCCTTGGCAGAACAATCCTTTCCGGCAGCTGATGCCCAGGCCAGCAGTCTTTCGGAGCCGAAGAGTTCCTTGGCAGAGTTTTCGGCTTCCGTGACTCCGTCTGTGTAGAGGACGATCTTGGTTCCCTTGGCGATGTACGTCTCCTGGCTTTCATATCTGAACCCGGACACCAGTCCGGCAGCAAGGTTCGGTTTCTGATCCAGGAACCGTGCTTTTCCGTCAGGCTCGACCAGGACCACAGGATTGTGTCCGGCATTGCAGTATGTCATCTTTCCGGTCTCTATATCCAGGCAAGCCAGGAAGAGGGTGACGAATATGTCCATCGGATTGTTGTCCGCGAGGGTATTGTTTATCTTGGCCACTGCGTGGTCGGTTTCTATAAGTCCCGTCACGAAGCGCAGGGCGCTTTTGGCCAACGCCATATGGAGAGCGGCAGGTATGCCCTTGCCGGAAACGTCTCCCACAGCGAAGTAGACCTTCTTGTCCTTGATGTTGAAGTCGTAGAGATCTCCTCCGACCTGCTTGGCGGGGATGATCCTGGCGAAGATGTCCAGATGACCGTTGTCAGGGAAATCGTGTTGGAGCATCGCTTCCTGTATCCTGCTGGCGATGGACAGTTCGTTGGCGTAACGCTCGTTCGCGGCAGTGGATTCTTTCAGGTTCTCGACATATTCTTTCAGTGATACCTGCATATTGTCGAATGAGTCCTTCAGCTCCAGGATTTCGTCGTTGTGGGTTACTTCCGGGAGTCTGGTGTCGAAATTGCCTCCAGCTATCTCCTTGGCAGAAGCAGTCAATCTCTTGAGTGGTTTGAGCAATCTCCTTACTATAAGGCCGCAGAGCAGGCCCATAAGCAATACCGACAGCAAGCTGACAGGGAGCAGGAAATTCCGCATCTTGATCGTGGTCGCCGCGACTTCCTTGAACTTGTAGAATACGCAGATGGACCACCCGTTGGACAGGGTCCCGTAGCTTACCATAGTCCGCTCGGAGTCGTTCTTACCAAGTATCGTAGTGCCATTCCTGCCTTCCACCAGGGATTTTGAGAGTTCCAGGAATCCCTGGTCATTCAACTGGTCGGCTACATCGAAGATAGTTACAAGGTCGGCGTTGCTTCCGGATTCCAGGTCAGCTGCCACGATAGTGCCGGTCTTTGTCGTGAGGATAGTCTGTGATTCGCTGTCCAGCTGCAGCGAGTCGATGATTTCGCTGAGGAGCTTGATCTCGATGTCAGCGGTGATCACACCGAGGGCGTTTCCGTCGAAACCAGTGATAGGGTAGCTGAAAGTAGTCATCAGCTTCTCTCCGCCATCGGTATCGTGGTATGGCTCGCTCCAACTTGGTTCAAGGGTATAGAACGGGCGGAACCAGTCTCTTTCTAAATAGTTGTACTCGTCACTCCCGAGCTGCTTGGAATGGATCCCTGAATCCGAGCGCCAGGAATACGGGCAGAAATACTTCCTGCCCCTCAGGAGGGTGTCCCCGATAGCTATGGCAGAACCGGTTATCACAGGGGTTTCCTCAACGAACCTCTTTGTGATCGTATACAGTTTCGCGTCATTCGTTACGCTCTCCCTTGCCACCCAGGCGACGGCTTCAGTCTTGGCTTCCGTGCTCTTGAGTACCTGCTCTATCTTTGCGGAAGATATTTCGAGCATATCGGCAGCAGATTCCTTGGCTTGAGCCATCAGCGCCCTGTTGGTGACACGGCCGATATAGGCTGTACTGAGGATATAAAGCAGCGCGACTCCTGCGGCTACGTACAAAGCGACCCTGGATGCCAGGGAAAGTTGTCTCCTTTTCATCTTGCCAGCAGGTTTTTACGTATGTATTCCATATGATTGTCAGGGATGTCGGCCAGAGTGCTGAAATACACCATATATAAGGCAGCGATGGGTTTCAGGGTATCTTCGACCGATTCGATGCTTTTCGAGCTGCCGAAATATTCCCTGACGAAAACTTCCCAGAACCGTACTATGTTCTTCTGGCTCGTATGATAGTTCGGCATATTGAACTCTTCGTCGTTGTTCCGTGCGATGTGGAACAGCATACCGAGGTCGAATACAGGATTGCCGAAACGGAAATCAGCCATATCGATCCAGTAGTCCGACGTTCCGTCAGTTATGATGTTGCCGAAGTGCAGGTCTCCGTGGAGGCAGGTCTGGGCGGAAGGGACTGACCGGACGAATTCGTGCATCTTTTTCTTCTCCTCGTCCGTGAAGTGCTTGTTGATGGAAATCTTCTGGTTGAAGAAATCCTTGACGTTCCCGAATACAGTCGTATTGCAAGGGGTTGAATGAAGCTTCTTTGCAGCTCTTGCGAACCGGACGGCGAATTCATCGGTCCTCCCGGGCTCGTCGGAGATTGAACGCGCGAACGATTTCTTCGGGCTTATGAGCTGGAACTCTACACCCAGCCTTTTGCCGTCGGTCACTATACGGCCGACCCGTGGGGTGTTGACTCCCATAGATACAAGTGTCTTTACGACTCTCTGCTCGCGGAATGGTACTTCTTCGGGGATAAAGTCCTTGTACAGCTTCACCATCGTCTTGCCATCCTTGGCGTTATAGCTCTCGGCAGTGTATCCTTCACCGCTGCGCACATAGTCTTCAATGTCGATCGGAGAAGGTTTCTCAGTAGATACGCCTTTGTAAAAGACTTTGTTGATCAGGAACACGAATTCCTTGTATGCATCGGTGTCGGCCAGAGGGGAGAGGCAGCGGGCGAGGGCGCAGAACCGCCATTCGTGCTCCGACTTGTCCTTGACGTGGAACAGGTTCCAGATGGTGTCTCCGGAGATGGCATAGTCCTTCGCGATGGCCCTCATATTCGAGAGTTTGTCGGCAAGTGCGACTATCTTGGCATCATGGGGGGCTGCTCCCAGCCTGTTGATCGAGTCCTGCTTGCGGTCGTGCCAGCTCTCCTCGGCGGATTTGCCATTTATGCTTACATCGCTTTCGCATTCTACCAGGGACGCCACTCTTTCTCCGAAATTGTCCTTGATAATCTCAATGGTCACCGGAGTGTCCTCCACAGTGTCGTGAAGGATGGCTGCAGCGAGGATTTCCTGGTCATCAGTGATTGTGGCGGCTATCTCGGCAGCCTCCATAGGATGTATGATATACGGGAAGCCCTTGCCCCTCCTTTCTGTGCCCTGGTGCGCATTGACTGCGAAGATGACTGCCTTGTCGAACAGGCTCGTGTCAAGATGATTGTTGGCCATCGTCAGTTGATATTGAGTTTCTGAAGCTGTGAAAGGATCCTTTCTGCAGCTATGGTGTTGTTGGATGATTCACCGTAGAGTTCGTCGAGTATCCATTTGATACCCATCAGTCCGGCACCCTTGGATTTGGCGTGCACCAGGCATAGGTTCTGGACGGCCACGGTGGATGAGATAATGTCCAGGTCCGTTCCACCGATCTGGAATACGGCCAGCCTGAATGCATTGTCGGAGCATTCCTTCCGGATAGCTTCTACGTCTCCCAGGTTCTTGCATCCGAGGGAGAGGAATACCCTGAGGAAAGGCATCATATTGGCCGGCACTATCTCTGCCTGGTTGATGGCCGCTATCCTTTCATTCAGTTTCTTGAACGGTTCCAGGCTGAGGTAGCTCTTGAATGTATCTCCATTGAGAGGCACTTCGGTGAAGTTCCCGCTGGCGACCAGGCTCTGTACTTTCCGCCGGTAGTCGGTTATGTCTTTCCTGATCAGCGAGATCTCGTCGTCGGCAAGTTCCAGCAGACCAGCCAGCCTGTTCAGGCTCCTGATGTACTGTTTCGGGATTTCCACTCCTGTCTTGTAGCCCGTATCGTGGTAGAGGTTCGCCCATGCGTGCTGAAGGATCGACCTCATCTGGACTTCGAAGCGTATCCGGTTCAATTCCGGATGCTCGGGATCGTGATACAGGTTCTCCGGAATCTTGCAGATGTAATGGAGGGACATATATCCGAAGCTGTCCAGGTCGTGCATTTTCCGTTTGTCCACGCTGTTGTCCCAGTCGATTTCGAAGAGATTCTCTATGAGGGCGGCAACCTTGTCTACTTCGTCGTTGTAGAATGTGATGATACGGGTGCCCAGTATGTCCGTCAGGTCTTCCAGGCAGCTGTACTTGCTGCCTTTAAGCTCCAGTTTTCCGGCAAGGCTGGATTCGGTCTTGATCCGTGATTCGAAGGCTGCGACCAGGATATTATTGTCCTGGAGGCATTTCCTGATGACGTCGGACACAACTTCCCTCATCTTTTCATAGACGGGAATCCTCGCGCAGTAGTCTTCGAGGATCAGGGTGCTATGCAGGTCAAGTCTATAGTTAGCAGGAGATTCTGGCATATCGTATGCATTAGTTTTACAAAATTACAAATATTTGCTAATTTTGCGACATATGACCACACGAATAGTTCCTATAGCCGGCAAAACAGCCGAAATAATCGAGACTGTGATGACCAGTCCCGATGTCCCTCAGGATGAGGGACTTCGTTTCAAGATAAGGCTCTCCGTCGAGGAAATCGCCGAGAACATCGTCACATATGCCTACAATAACGGCAACGGGTTCCTGGAGATTTCAACTTCCCTCGACGAGAACGGTGTGCTTACGATTTCGTTCAAGGATGCAGGTGTGCCGTTCAATCCTCTCGAGAAGGAGGATCCGGACATCACCTTGAGCTTGGATGAGCGCCCTGTGGGCGGATTGGGGATTTACATCTGCAAGAAGATGATGGACTCGGTCAGCTATGTATTCGAAGATGGCTGCAACAACTTTACTATGACAATCAAGACAAGGAAATAGCGATGGAAGTAATCATAAACCAAGAGGAAGGCAAGACTTACGTCAAACTCACAGGCCGTCTTGACACTACGAACACCACAGCATTCCAGGCGGATATCGAGCCGTTGTTCACGATGGAACATCCTGACATCGAGCTGGATTGCACCGATATGGAATATACTTCCAGCCAGGGGCTCAGGGCTTTCCTGATGCTTCAGAAAAGCGTTTCCGCACGCGGAGGCAAGCTGGTAATGACGAATATGAAACCTCAGGTGAGGGAAGTGTTCGACATCACAGGTTTCTCGACGATCATAAACATCCGTTAGCCTCTACATCGAAAGCTGGTTCAAGGTATTCTCTTCGATAGCCTTGGTTTTACCCATTATGCTGGTGAGCATCAGCATATTCGTAGCTACGTCCGCCACTTCGCGGTCGGTCGTGCCGTTGAGTATGTACCAGTTCCGGTCACTGTCGTCTATGCTCTCAACGAAATCGATGTTGGGATAGCGGCTCTGGATGCTGTCGCGGAATACGCCCGTATATAGCTGGCAGAGATTGCCTACTTCGACGTCGAGATTCTCCTTGACGCTCTTTTCCTGTTCTTCGCAGTAGGTCTTCTTTATGTCGTTGAAGGCCTTGTCGTGCTTGATGTCGGTCTTTTCACCGTCCACCTGGAGTATCTCGCAGCGTTCGATGTCGCCGTGGTCAGGCTCGAGTTCGCTGCTTATGTCGTGCAGCTTGGTGAACTTGACTCCCGAGAACAGGATCTTCCCTCCGTCGATGCTGTATTTGATCTTCGAGAAGTCGATTCCGATGGCCACTTTGTAGTAGAACTTGTGGATGTACTGGATCTTCTTTTCCCCGCTTTCTCCTATGAATACGGTCCACCAGTTCAGTTCTGGGATACGGTATTTCTCAGGATCGAGTTTCTCCAGGAAGTCTTCCTTGACGACGTAGCCTTTCTTTGCGAACTCCATCTGCTCGAGCTTGAAAGTGTAGTTGATGGCAGTCGGGATGCTATCAGTCTGCTCCTTCGTGTCCAGTTGGGAAGTGAGTTCCTGGTTCTCGATCTCGAGTCTGGTGACTTTGGATTCCAGCTCTTTCTGTTCCTCGATCCGGGCGGAGAGCTCTTTCTGCTTCGCTTCGAGTTCGGAATCCATCAGCTTGTTGACCGGCCTGAAAGCCAGGACAGTAAGCAGTACCGTGATGACATTCGACAGTACGATGGCCACCGGATGCATAAGTCCCGGGAAAAAGATGAATACGGCTATGTTCAATCCTATCAGCAAGGCACATACCGCAACGAGGATGTAATCCTTTATGTGTTCTATCTTTGACATTCCTATTAGTTGTTAAGCTTCAAGTCTCCTTCTTTGATCCAGCCGATCTTTCTCTCTATCTCTCCGAATATCAGGCAGATAATAGCAGGTAATACAACGCAGACGAGAGCCAGGCCGATCCAGTCCACAGCGGCAGGAACCATCTTCGAGGCTCCGTTCGCCAGAGCGGCTGCCGAAGGCTCCACCCACCCGGTCCAGACTCCGATAGGACCGCAGAGTCCGCAGGTTCCCATTCCTGAATTGATGGCTGCTCCGTTCATCTGCAGGTGGAATATGCAGGTTGCCACTGGACCGGTGATGAGACTGGTCAGGATCGGAGCTATCCATATTTTCGGATTATGGATTATGTTGCCCATCTGCAGCATACTCGTACCGAGTCCCTGGCTGACGATTCCGCCCCAGCGGTTCTCGCGGAAGCTCATCACAGCGAAGCCTACCATCTGGGCGCAGCATCCTGCCACTGCCGCACCTCCGGCTAGTCCCGTAAGAGCCAGGGCAGCGCATATCGCGGCGGAAGAGATGGGGAGGGTAAGTGCGATTCCCACGACGGCAGCCACGACCATACCCATGATGAACGGCTGCTGCTCGGTTGCCCACATAATCAATTTTCCGATCCAGGAAGCTGCCGATCCTATCGGCGCTGCTATGAGGGAGGCTATGCCTATACCGGCAAGTATCGTTACGATAGGGGTGACCAGGATATCGATCTTGGTTTCCTTGCTGACCATCTTGCCCGCTTCGGCTGCGATTATCGCAACGAAATAAACGGCCAGCGGACCTCCGGCTCCTCCCAATGCGTTGGTAGCGTAGCCGACCGGAACCAGCGAGAACAGTACCATCCCCGGTGCGTGCAGTGCCGTTCCTATCGCGACTGCCATTGCCGGACCTACCATAGCCGATGCAAGACTTCCGATGGTATAGCCTTGGCCTGCTATCGTTACTACCGATGAAGTGAGGAACCCGATATTGAACTGGGCTCCGAGGGTATTGAGGATAGTCCCGACGAGAAGGGTGCAGAACAACCCCTGCGCCATCGCGGACATTGCGTCTATACCATATCTCTTGAGAGAGAATACTATGTCCTTCCTCTTCAGGAAATCGCTGAACCTGCTCATCTTGAGTCTATTTGAAGACAGGCATCGAGTGCCCTCTCCACTGCTTTGGGATTGTCAGGCCGAGAGCCTCAGCCAAGGTAGCAGAGAGATCGTATTGCATCATGAAGTCGGTCAGTTCGCCCTTCCGTGCGACGTTCTTTCCGCAGATGACGAATGGGGTCTCCATCTCTTCGAGGGTGAATCCTCCGTGTCCTTTGCCCTTCCCGCCGTGGTCGGAGCCGATCACGATGATGCTCTTTTCGTAAATACCCTCATCCTTGAGTGCCTGGATGATCATAGCGATGGCATTGTCGGTCTCTTTCAGGCACTTCTGGTAATCCTCCGATTCCCAGCCGTATTTGTGACCGGCTTCATCCACGTCGCCGATGTAGAAGGTGAAGAAATGCGGATGCATCTCCTTGATGCATCTGACGGCTCTTTCGCGGGTATATTTTTCAAGAGTATATCCTCCTCCCTTGTTGTGATATCCGGGATCATACAGGTGAAAGTCCATAGAGAGAGTATCAACGACAGGGCCTATTCCATCCCAGTTATATATGCAGGCGGATTTCCTGTCGGGCCTCTGGTCGCTCAGAAGGGTATATATCGTCACAGGCATACCGTTCCCGCTGAGCCCATATGCTTCTATGTCAGGCTTGGATGAGTTCCATTTGTAGTAGCCGTGCATCTCCGTAGGCACTCCCATAAAGATGGTCGCCCAGTTGATGGCAGACGCCGAAGGCATAGCTGAGCGTTTGTGGAATGTATAGCAGCCGTTCTCCATAAGATACTTGACGGTCGGCATATTGTCGACCTTGTCCTTGAACGATTGCGTAGCCCAGCCGTCGATGGCTATGAACACTACATATTCAGCCTTCGGCTTGGGCCTTTTGGCTTCGGACTGGAAGGGGAGCACGAGGGCCGCGATGAAGATTGCAAGGAAAAACCGTTTCATAACAAAGGATATATGAGGTTGATTTCTCAAATATACGCAACTTTTCCTTTACTTGAATATTTTGATTAAATTTGCACGATTGACAAAAATCAAGTTTTATACGAAACAAATATGATCTACACAAAAGAAGTGCAGCAGATGTGCTGCGTTGCTAAAGGCGCCAATCACGCCAATGCACCTATCCCTGAGGAAGGGAAGTGGGTGCACGCAAAAGAAATCAAGGACATCTCCGGCCTGACCCACGGTATCGGCTGGTGTGCTCCTCAGCAGGGTGCCTGCAAGCTTACCCTGAATGTCAAGGACGGCATCATCGAAGAGGCTCTTGTGGAGACTATCGGTTGCTCCGGTATGACCCATTCTGCAGCTATGGCTTCGGAAATCCTTCCTGGCAAGACCCTTCTTGAGGCTCTCAACACCGACCTCGTGTGCGACGCCATTAATACGGCAATGCGCGAACTTTTCCTTCAGATCGTGTACGGACGTACGCAGTCTGCTTTCTCCGAGGGCGGCCTTGCTATCGGTGGTTCCCTCGAGGACCTTGGCAAGAATCTCCGCAGCCAGATCGGAACTATGTTCGGAACGAAGCTCAAGGGTTCCCGTTACCTTGAAATGACGGAAGGCTACTGCACCAGGATGGCCCTCGATGCCGACAATGAAGTGATCGGCTACGAGTTCGTCAACCTCGGCAAGCTTATGGATGCTCTCAAGGCCGGCGCAACTGGTCCAGAGGCTATCGAAAAGGCGAAAGGCACCTACGGCCGTTTCGCAGATGCAGTCAAGTACATTGATCCACGTAAAGAGTAAGAGACTATGGCACTGTTTGAAAGTTATGAGCGTCGCATCGATAAGATCGAAGCAACTCTCGCAAAATACGGTATTTCCAGTATCGATGAGGCCAAGGCCATCTGCGATGAGAAGGGAATCAATCCATACAAGATGTGCGAAGATACGCAGAAGATCTGCTTCGAGAATGCGAAGTGGGCTTATGTGGTTGGAGCCGCCATTGCTATAAAGAAGGGAGTGAAGACTGCAGCTGAGGCAGCCGAGGCTATCGGCGAAGGCCTTCAGGCTTTCTGTATCCCTGGTTCAGTGGCCGACGACCGTAAGGTAGGTCTCGGTCACGGAAATCTTGCCGCCCGTCTTCTCAGTGAAGAGACCGAGTGCTTCGCCTTCCTCGCCGGTCACGAATCCTATGCTGCGGCAGAAGGTGCCATCAAGATTGCCGAGATGGCAAACCGCGTGCGCGTCAAGCCTCTGCGCGTCATCCTCAACGGTCTCGGTAAGGACGCTGCGAAGATCATCTCCAGGATCAACGGATTCACATATGTCCAGACAGACTTCGATTACGGCACAGGTGATCTCAACATCGTAAGCGAGACCAAGTATTCAGAGGGTGTCCGCGGTGGCGTCCGCTGCTACGGTGCCAACGATGTCCGCGAAGGTGTGGCCATTATGTGGAAGGAGAACGTGGATATCTCCATCACCGGAAACTCCACCAACCCTACCCGTTTCCAGCATCCTGTAGCAGGAACATACAAGAAGGAGCGTGTACTTGCCGGAAAGAAGTATTTCTCAGTCGCTTCCGGCGGTGGTACCGGTCGTACCCTGCATCCTGACAATATGGCCGCCGGCCCTGCCTCCTACGGTATGACCGACACTCTCGGCCGTATGCATTCCGATGCTCAGTTCGCAGGATCCTCTTCCGTCCCGGCTCACGTCGAGATGATGGGTTTCCTCGGAATGGGCAACAACCCTATGGTCGGAGCAACCGTCGCTGTCGCTGTCGCAGTAGCACAGGCTCTCTAACAGGACGGCCCCTGATACAAGCAAGAAGATGGCTGAAAGTCCCAGGACTTGAGGCCATCCTCCTTTTTTTGCATCTGCGGCGCCTTTACATAGAAAACGTATGGAGGTGACCGATAATCTGGAATGTCTATTCTGTCAGCTTGACCTTGACATCCTTGAGTGCGGAGGACATTGACATATCGCTGGGATTCGTTCCTTCAATGCCCTGCGGGATCGAGGAGTCGATCAGGGCGAATAGCTGTTGCCAGTAGAGAGGGAATTCTCCGTCGGCACCCTTGAAATTCATAGGAGCAGATTCGAATACATATGAGCCGTCCTTCCCGATGTAGCTGTCACGGACCAGTTCGCTGCAGTACAGGGAATCGTTGTCCGGTAGGAAGTGGACGTCATACGGCTGCCCGATGAATCTCTTGGCATTCTCGACGTATGCCGATGCCTCCTTGTCATCCTTGAGCCTCTTGATAATGAATTCGGGATAGGACCCGTCCTTCAGAGTGAAATCCGTGAGGAAGGTATCGAGAGGGTGGCGGTCTACGCCGTGCTTTATGGTCGCATCAATGATCCAGGTACCATCCCCGTCGACTTCGAGGATAGCGACGTGGATAAGGTTCAGCCTGCTGGAATCCCCGGTCGAGGAAACTATGGCTTCGTCCATCGACCCGGATTCGATCGAATAATCTTCGGGTATTCCTACGAATACAAGGTCTCCTGTTCGGATCGTTTCAGACTTCCGGTTGGAATTGCAGGACGCGGTCATCACTGCGAAGGAGGCTGCGGCCAGAGCCGCAAGAATGAGTCTTGATGTCTTCATATGGCAAATATAACCATTTTATTTCCTAAATTTGGAGCCGGAAACCAAATCAAAACAGAATGCTGAAGTGACAGTTGAAAACGCACCTGCCAAGCTGCTGGTGGTCGTCGACGTCCAGAGGGATTTCTACGATCCATCAGGCTCTCTTTACGTAACTGGCAGTGAAGTGCTTCCAGAAAAGATTGCCGCCCTTGCCGGAGAATACGACGCCGTTGTGTTCACTCTTGACTGGCATCCGGGCAACCACTGCTCGTTCAAGGACGAAGGCGGTATCTGGCCCAAGCACTGCGTCCAGAACACCATAGGCGCAGGCCTTCCGGATTGCTTCACTCCGATCCTTTCGGATCCAGGCAAGTTCCGCATATTCTTGAAGGGGACTCAGCAAGACAAGGAACAGTACGGGGCATTCGAGACTGCCGAAGAGATCGATCCGGTTATCCTTTCCTGGTTCGAAGGCTGCGAGCAGGTGGACGTATGCGGAATCGCAGGTGACTACTGCGTGAAGGAGAGCACGGCCAACCTTCTCAACTTCGTCCCGGCAGAAAAAGTAACGATGCTGCTGGATTGCATCCGCAGCATCGATGATGGATCGACCGTCAAGGCCTTCGTCGAAGAAAAAGGGCTGAAGACTAAATGAAATAGTCGCAGGCTACCCTTGATTCACGGATAAGCTTGCAGTGCTCCGATATCTTGACGTGTTCAGGATGGACCTTGTAAGCTTCCAGGTCTTCAAGACTGTCGAAAGTGGCGACAAGGCAGGCATCGTAATTGCCTGCCTTTATGTTTATCCCCACTTCGCAACTCCTGAGCTGCGGAACAACACCCATCAGGGACTCCAGATGTTCTTTCATCCATCTGGCGTTTTCCGCGGCGGAGTGACCCTCCGCCTCGCTCTTGAGTTTCCACATTACTATATGCTTGAGCATAGCTATCTTCTTTTCTTGGAGTACTTTCCGTGCCTGTTCTTCTTGTTCCTGCGGGATATGACGATTCCGAGGATAAGGGCTGCCAGTACAGCTGCGATGATGATGTAGGTCATTACACCGGCGTTGTTGCCCTTTACGCGTGACCACATCGAGATCAGCATCTCGGAATCATCCCCCCAGTCGTGTTCGAGGCCGCAGCGCTCGATGACGCTCTGCTCAGGGTACATTACAGGGTTGATCCTGACGGAATCGGCTTCAGCACCGAAGAAGTAGGTCAGGTTGATCGGATCATATGTGCTGTCGCGGAAATATTCGAGGACCTCGGGAGCACCGCAAGCGCTGACGTATCCTATTTCTTCAGCATTGCGGATCGCGTTCTCCGGCTTGCACATAAAGTTGATGAAGTAGTTGGCAGCCTTGATGTTCTTGGCATATTTAGGGATCACCCAGCCGTCGAACCATACGGTCGCGCCTTCGTCTGGTACGATGTAGTCGAGGTCGACACCGACGGTCTTCGCTTCGTCGATGGCCCAGCAGGCATCACCGCTCCAGTTGAGGCTGATCCAGCCTCTTTCCTGAGTCATCTGGTCCTTTCCGAAGTCGGCTTCATAACCGGCCACCTGTTCCTTTGTCTGGAGCAGATACTGTTCTACCAAGTCCACATTTTCCTGCGAAGGAGTGGCCAGGAGCTCGTCGAGGGTGACGGTTCCGGCAGCAAGCTCGTCTCTCTTGAGATAGATGATGATCTGGCTGTAGATGTCCCTCGCAGAGTCTTTCATAAAGATCTTGCCCGCATATTTGTTGTTGCGGAGGACATCCCAGGTGCGGAGGTCTTCAGGATCGACGTACTTTGTGTTGTAGAGGAAACCGGTGGTGCCCCACATATATCCTACAGCGTAGTCGCTGGCGTCCTTGTCACCTGTCTTCAGTTCCTTGAGGCAGTCGACGATGTAAGGGGAGAGGCTGCCTTCGATATAGTCCGGAATTTCTCCGAAATTCCTGTCCAGAGGCAGGAGGAGGCCGCTTCTCAACATCCTTTCGATGATGTAGTCGGAAGGGCATACGACATCGTAGTCCTCCTTGCCTTTCTCGATCTTGGAGAGCATCGTTTCATTGATGTCGAAGACCTGGTAGACGATCTTGACGGGTTCGCCGGTCTGTTCTTCGTACCACTGTTCGAACTCGCCGATGAGGGATTCGTCGATGTAATCGCTCCAGTTGTAGACCTTCAGGATGTGTTCCCTGTCGGAGGAGCAGGCTGCGACCATCAAGGCCGCGGCGAGGAAGCTGATAAGTTTCTTCATTATTTGACTGGAATAATTGGTTTCTGTCCGTCCTTTGAACGTCCCTGCCGCACATTGATAACTATGAGCAGGACAAGGATAATCGTGAATATCAATGTCATAAGTGGTCTGAGCTCTGGAGTCAGGCCACCCTTGCGCGCATCTGCGTAGATGTAGGTCGAGAGTGTTTCAAGACCTATCGTACCCCTTGTGAAGAAGGTGACCGCGAAGTCGTCCAGCGACATCGTGAAAGCCAGGATGAAGCCGGAAACCATTCCTGGCCGCAGCTGGGGAACCAACACCTTTCTCAGAGCCTGGACCGGAGTAGCTCCGAGATCCAGCGCCGCTTCGTAGATATTCGGGTTCATCTGTCCGAGCTTCGGCATAACGCTGAGCACCACATACGGCGTGCAGAACGTGATGTGGGCCAGGAGCACCGTCAGGTAGCCCTGCGAGAAATGCAGGAATACGAACAGCAGGAACAGCGATACACCGGTGATGACGTCAGGATTGATCATCGGGATGTTGTTCAGGAACTGGATGGTGTTCTTCTTCCGGCCACGGAGATTGAATATTCCGATGGCTGAAACTGTCCCGAGTATGGTCGAAACGGCGGCAGCGATGACGGCTATGACCAAGGTATTATTGATCGCGGCCATCAGGCTGGTACCGCCACCGACGCTGCCGGTCAAGATATTCTTGTACAGTTCCATCGAGAAGCCTGTCCAGTTGCCCAGAGTCTTGGCCTCCGTGAAGGAGAACACTCCGATGAATATTATCGGAACATAGAGCAGGACCAGCAGGATCCAAATGTATGTCCTTGCAAGCAGTTTCTTCATCATACGGTCCCTCCTTCAACTGCATTTTCCTTGTCACCTCCGAGCAGGATGGTGGTGAGTCCGATGATCAGAAGCATAATGAGCGACAGGGCCGCTCCGTAGTTCCACATCGATGAATTGATGTTCTCCTGGATGATAGTTCCGAAGAGCTTGATCTTGTTGTTGGTCAGGAATTCGGATATGGCGAAGGTACTGACCGTAGGCATAAAGACCATCAGGATGCCGCTCGAAATGCCCGGCATAGACAGGGGAAGGGTCACCTTTCCGAATACCTGGACAGGAGTTGCTCCAAGGTCTGCGGCAGCTTCAGCGTACGAATTGTCCATCTTCAGGAGCACGTTGTAGATCGGATAGATCATAAACGGCAGGTAGTCGTATACGAGACCGAAGAGGAGCGTGCCCTTTCCGAGGGAGAATCCCAGCACGTTGAAGAGCTCAGCCGTTGCCAGGGTACGCATAAGCGCGTTGATCCACATCGGGAGGATGAAGAGGATAACCGTCACTGCCGACTTATTAAGGTCCTTGTTCGCAAGTATATATGCGGCGGGATAGCCGAGCAGCAGGCAGATCAGGGTGTTCTCTATCGCACGGCAAAGGTATTGAGGGCATCCCCGTCCGTGAAGAACTTGGTGATGTTCTCGAACGTGAATCCACCGTTCTGTCCCTGGAATGCATAGACCACGATCAGGATCAGCGGCAGGGCCACGAAGATGACCAGGAATATGAGATAGGGTATCGCCCAGTTACTTCGCTTGCTCATCTCCTTCAGTTACCGTTATGTCTTCAGGGAGGATCCTGATACCGACAAGGTCGCCCTTGTCCCAGATATCCTGTGTGTCAACATATAGATACTCTCCGCTCTCGGTCTTCACCGTAAGGTGGTAGTGGTCGCCCTTGTATAGGATGAACCAGACTTCTCCGGAAGCGGTTCCTTCTTCTTCGTGGTCCATCAGGTCTATCTTGGAGAAACTTATGTGTGCCTTGGCAGATGACCCCGGAGCTATTCCGGAAACAGGCTTGCACTCGAATTCCTCTCCCAGCATCTCGATATGGGTCTCGTCCACCAACGTACAGTCGACAGTATTCTCCACGCGCTCCTTGCGCATTACCTGGATGTCGTCCGGGCGGATTACGAGGCCTACCGTGGATCCTGTCTCAAACGCGTTGTAATCCTGTATCTGGAGTTCATTGCCTGAATCCGTATCGACGTACATCTCGTAATGTACTCCCTTGAAGGTGCAGGACTTCACGGTGCCGGTGAACTGGGCGCCTTCGGTCTTGTTCATAATGTAGATATCCTCGGGACGGATTACTACGTCCACAGGAACGTTCTCGCCGAAGCCTTCGTCCACGCAGTCGAAATCGTAGCCTATGAACCTGACCTTCCTGTCCTCTATCATCGTGCCGTTCAGGATGTTGCTTTCCCCGATGAAGTCGGCTACGAAGGAGTTGACAGGTTCGTTGTAGATGTCGGTAGGCGTACCGATCTGCTGGATCTTGCCCTCGTTCATCACCACTATCGTATCGCTGAGGGTCAGAGCCTCGGCCTGGTCGTGGGTGACGTAGATGAAGGTGATTCCGAGTTTCTGGTGCATTTCCTTGAGCTCGATCTGCATATCCTGCCTCATCTTGAGGTCGAGTGCGGCAAGCGGCTCATCGAGGAGAAGCACCTTCGGGCGGTTCACTATGGAACGTGCGATAGCTACCCTCTGCTGCTGTCCGCCGGACAGGGAATTGACGTCGCGGTCTTCATAGTCGCTCATACTCACAAGCTTGAGGACCTTGCGCACGCGCACGTCGATTTCATCCTTGGGAACTCCCTTGAGCTTCAGGCCGAAGGCGATGTTGTCGTAAACATCCAGGTGAGGGAAGAGAGCATAGCGCTGGAATACAGTGTTCAGAGGCCTCTCGTGCGGCGGAATCTTGGCTACATCCAGGAACTCGGTCTTGCCGCCCTTGCTGTCCCACTCCATCATAATCTTGCCTTCGTCAGGCTGCAGGAAACCGGCGATCATCCTAAGTAGCGTCGTCTTGCCGCATCCGGAAGGTCCGAGAAGCGTGACGAATTCACCCTTGCGGATATATAGGGAAATGTCTTTGAGAACCTGCTGATCGCCGAACGACTTCGAGAGATGCTCGATGTCGATGATGATGTTGTTATCTCTCATTATTTCTTAGGGAAACTGAGGTAATAAATAGCTCCCAGCGTGAGGGAGACCATATCCAGGCTTGTATTGTAGGCGGCCGCTGCGTGCAGCCTGAGATCCTTGCTGTCCCGGAGCGGGAACCAGTGGGCTGCACCTCCGAACGAATAGCTGTCGTATGCCGGGGAGTTGAAGAATACGATGTCTCCGCTCTTTTCTATGATGTCGCTTGTAGCGCGGTCCATTCCGCCCTTGAGAAGGAATTCCCATTTGTCGGAAGGAGTGTACATAGCCTTCGCATAGGCGCAGATACCGTTCCTCAATATAGCAAATTCATCAGATACCTTGTTGGAGACGTCGACACCAAAGGTGAAATCGCCGGCTTCGAGCTGATTGCCGAGGCTGAACACCCAGTCATAGCCATCACCGTTACCAATCAGATTGGTGCTGTATATGAGGCTCAGGGGGCCGAATGCACCTCTGTATTGGAGGGAATATGACAGCAGTCCTCCTTCGAACGGGCGCACGCTGTAAGGGGAGCTCATAAGCTGGAAAGAAAGCCCTTGTGTCTCGTCTTCGTTCAAGAACCCGACCTTGCCGCCCCATTGGTAGCAGACGAAATTGTTCCAAAGTGAGGAACTCAGGTCAGGGTGTACGTCGAAGTCGTAGTCCTCGAATTCAAATCCACCGATGGACAGAATATCCTTGCCCGCGGTGATGAAGAAATTGCCGAATGAATATGTGAGGTTGGCCCAGTCGCACCAGGTAAAGTCGTCGGAATGCCAGGTGTTCTGATATAGAGGCTTCGGATCGTCGCTGAGCCAGTGGTTGCAGACACTGAAAGAAAGATTGTCCGTGATATCACCCTCGAAAAGGGTATAAAGTGAAGAATTGCCGAGAGTAACCTCTCTTTTCGTTCCACCATAAAACTTGGGGTTGAAGTCAACCCGTGGAACGATGGTAATCCCGGCACTGGTGCCGGAATCACTGCCACCTTGCGCCTGGGCAAGGGTGCAGAGCAGGATCAAACCCGCAAAAACAACCAGTTTCTTCATTTGAACGCATAAAAAAGTGTTTGGTTCAACTTTAACGCTGCAAAAATAAAACAAAAATGCGGACTTTTTCCAAGTACGCATCAAATAATTAAAATAAATAAATATAAGATAAATCAATCTGATTCCAGATGCCTGGCGATTATGACGGCTGCGTTACGGATTATCTCGGGGCAGGGCCGTTTCGCATAATATCCGGGAGTCCGGTCGGACGGTACCGGGCTTTCCGGCTTCCTCTCCTTCAGCCCAAGGAGTTCTCCACACACTATGCTTCCTCCATTGAGAGACTTGAATTCTTCAGCCATCTTCTGGACCAGGGCATAATTGGCCGTCCTCCTTTCTTTCGCCGTGTCTTCTGCAGGACAGATGAGTCCGGCCATTATGACACAGGCGCTGAAACTGCCACAGACTTCCCTCATCCTGGCCATACCTCCTCCGAAACCGGAACCGATTACGGCCAGCGTCTTGCAGTCGCAAAGTCCATTGGCTTCCAGGATGTCGGAAAAAGAGAGCAGTACCGCCTGGCAGCAATTGTAACCCTGGAGGAATAAAGCCTTTGCTCTTTCGCCCCTCTCCTCCGGGGAGAACCCTTCCGGAAGTATGATCTTGCTCATAGGCATATACCTGTATTTCAGCTGTTTCCGAGTATCTGTGAGGAATGCTCCTTGACCTTGATTTGTTTCGGGGTGAATATCTTCCGGACCACGCCGCCCTCATCTGCTATGAATGTGGTTCGGAATGTCCCTACAGTCTTCTTGCCGTACATCAGCTTCTCCCCGTAGACGCCCAACTCTGTCACCAGACTCTTTTCTGTGTCGGCGATAAGCGGGAAGGGGAGGGAATACTTTTCTATGAATTTCCTGTGGGATTCCGCACTCTGTATGCTGACTCCGATCACGGCATAACCGAGGCTCAGGAAGCGTTCGTAATTGTCCCGCAAGTCGCAGGCTTCAGAGGTGCAGCCTGGAGTACTGTCCTTCGGATATACATAAAGGACCAGCTTCTTGCCGGCGAAATCGGAAAGCTTCCATTCCTTTCCATCCTGGTCCTTTCCGAGGACCTCAGGGAGTCTCTGTCCTATTTCCATTTTCCGTATTTTTTTTCAAAGATACACATTTTATCGCTTCTTGTTGATTATCTTTGTCATCTATGGAAGAAAAGAAGGATACTAATACTCCCGTCAGGGAAGCGTGGGTGGACTGGCTGAGAGTGACAGCCTGTTTTATGGTGATGGTCGTGCACAGCACGGAACCTTTCTATCTGGGTGGAGACGGATCCCTTGTCCTGACTAAGGCAGACGCTTTCTGGTCAGCCGTGATAGACTCACTGGTCCGCAGCTGCGTCCCGCTCTTCGTCATAGCGTCCAGCTACCTTCAGTTCCCGCTCCGCCGCAATACTCCTGATTTCTTCCGGCGCAGGGCCGTCCGGGTCCTTGTCCCGCTTCTTGTCTGGACAGTCGTATATGCCTTTGCTTACGGCAGCCCCGTGAATAACTTCAAGGACCTCCTTCTCAATTTTAATTACTCTGCCGGACATCTGTGGTTCGTGTATATGCTTTTCGGCGTATACCTGTTGATTCCTCTTCTTTCACCGTGGGCGGAAAAGGTCAGCCGCAAGGAAATGCTTGTCTATCTTTGCATATGGCTGTTCACTTCCTTGATACCATTCTTCCGCAGCTGGGCTACAGGGGATACTGCTCCCGTCATATACGGACCATCCGGGATTCCTATGCCTGCCTTCTATCCTGTATGGGGGGAGGCAAGCTGGAATGTCTACGGGACATTCTACTATGTGAGCGGCTTCATCGGATACCTTCTCCTGGGACTGTACTTCCGCCGGTTCCATAAGGAAATGTCCTGGGGAAAGACTCTTGCGGTCGCACTGCCTATGTTCCTTGCCGGATTCGCGGTTACAGCCGGCGGTTTCTACAGGCGGGTGATGCGTTCATCGGGTGGCCTTTTCCCTTCAGGCGGAGATGTCAGCCTTGCCGTAGGATGGGAAACTACTTGGGGCTACGACACGCTCGGGGTTATCCTTATGGCTATTGCCATCATACTGTGTTTCAAGAAGATAGGCTCAGAAGTGAAGTCGTGCTCCCCACGTCTGCAACAAGTCTCCGAAGCCAGTTACGGGATGTATCTGATCCATATGCTCCTCCTGCCTGTCTTCTCCGGCCTTCTGCGTGGCTGGCTTGGTTTCGGTCCTGACGGAGTCTTGGGTTTCTGGACTACTCCTGTGGAGATACTGCTGACGGCCGCAGCAACCTTTGTCACCACGGCCGTCATTGCAGTCCAAGTCCGACGTATCCCGAAGGTCGGAAAGATCCTTATGGGCTGATCAACGCCCCCAGTGGTCTGTCCTGAAGGAACCGACCGGAAGCATCGTCTCACCGCACAGGTTGCAGTCAGGGTTGGCGCCCCAGGCATAGCGTACCGCAAGCGGGAACCTGACTTCCGGGCACGAGACTACCACGCTGGTGCCTTCTATCCTGGCCTGAGCGAAATGGAACTTGCGGTCGGAACCTGCAATAGCGAATCCCTTGACCGTGCTGCTGCCGTCGAGCGTCTTCAGGGACGCGGCGTTCTTGAACCTGATCCTGATGGAATCTCCCTCAAGTGAATATGACTCCATTTTCGGAGAGTCGGCGATGATATCCTGGCCGTATGTGTACTTGAGCGCCAGCAGGGCGAGCCTCCTGCCGACTTCCTGCTTGTTCTTCGGGTGGATGTCGCCGGCATCTCCGATGTCGATTGTCACGCACATATGGGCGTCTTTCACTGCGTCTGCCGCAAGAGACTGGGCTTCACGTAGTTCCGCCCATTCGGAAACAATGTCCGGATACTCCTGCCGGGCCTTGTAGTTGCAAAGCTGGACGATATAGAACGGGAAATCGCTGCCCCAGAGCCTCCTCCAGTCCGCTATCATTATAGGAAGTGTCTCCGCGTATTGAGCTGCATCGGATGAATTCGATTCGCCTTGATACCAGATCGCTCCTTTGATGTCGAACGGGATGAGCGGATGGATCATCGTATTGTAGAGGTTGGACGGATAGTCAGGCCTGGTGATGTCATCCTGCGGCATTACATCGATGTCGCTCTGGGAAGAGCCGATGCAGAATTTCCATTCGCCGCTGACATTGATCGACTCGTCTCCGCAAGAGACGGTGAAGCGATCCTTTTCACCAAGCAGTCCGCAGTTGAGATGGTTGTCAAGCACCCTGACGGCTATCACGTTCCTGCCGGCCTTTACGAGTTTCCCGGGGACAGTGTAACGGCGGAAGATGTTGAAGCCGACAGTGTGGCCGATTAGTTTGCCGTTCCAGTAAGTCCAGTCATCGTCATCGATGCTTTGGATATTGAAGGTAAGGTCTTTGCCTTCCCAAGATTCAGGAATATCAGTCTCGTAGCGGAACCATATCACTCCGTCCCAGCTTCCCAGGCCGACCGTTTCGATATTCCCGGGGACGTGCATCGTCTTCCAGGAGGAGTCATCCATTTGCGGTTGCGCCCAGGTGGCCGTCGTCCCTGTCATACCCCTGTCGGCCTTGGCGATGTCTTCGCGCCACTTGGTCTTCAGGGAATCAGCGTTCCTTCCCTGGGTCTCTCCTTTGGAACGCTTTGCGATTAGTTCCTTCTGGCTCGGCATCGTGCCGAGAGCCTCCAGGGTGGTCCATCCTTCGATCATTGTGCCGCCGTATGACGAGTTGATCAGTCCGACAGGAACTCCTGTGGATTTCTGTATCTCCCTGCCGAAGAAATAACCGCAGGCTGAGAATTGCTCGATGGCTTCATAGGAACTGACCTCCCATCCACTGTTCCCTACAACCTTGAAATCCTCGGAAGGATCGAATGCCGATGTCCTTACCAGGTTGAGCACTCTCAGGTCGGGGTAATTGGCAGCATCATCCAACTCTTTCTCATAATCGTTTACCCGGCCCCAGCCCTTCACCGGCATTTCCATATTGGACTGTCCAGAGCAAAGCCAGACGTCACCGGACATCACGTTGTGCAGTACCGTCGTGCGCTTTTCCCCCTTACCGTTGGAAAGTGTGATCTCGAACGGCCCGCCTGCAGGTGGGGTGTTTACCTTTACCGACCATTTCCCGTCAGCTCCGGTGATACATTCGTAAGTCGCTCCATCCCAGGATGTCAGCACCTTGACAATGGATCCCGCCTTTGCCTTGCCCCATACGGGGACTTCGCTGTTCTGCTGCAGGACCATATTGTCCGAAAACAAAGGGGAGAGCGTTACCTGTGCCTCCAAAGAATATCCGGCCATCAGCAAGGCGGCCAGGAGAGTGATGATTCTGTTCATTGGCGTATCATTTAGTGCAAGGACGAAGTTACTCAAAAACTTTCGTTTTATTTATATTTGCATTATGAAAGATATCAAGAGACTGATAGTGTTGCCGGTCATCCTGATGGTGGCCGGAATAGCCTTCGGGCAGACAATCAACGACCACATAACCCTTTCCATCGACGAGGCTGACGGAAGGTATGCGAAAGGGGAGTCCGTCAAGGTGTATGCCCAGTCGGACAGCACTTCCACATACAGGCTGAAACTCTATGTCAATGGACTTTATAAATCGGAATCAACGGTAGAGATAGGTCCTGATAGATCTGTGATATTCAACGAGTCATACGATAAGGCCATAGCGCTGATGTTCGAAGTGGCAGGAATCTGCGAGTCTTCGAATGGGAATGCTATGATAGGTGCGATCGTCGCTCCGGAGGAGTTCGAACCGGGGTTCGATGAGCCTCGTGACTTGAGGAAATTCTGGAGAAAGCAGTTCCGCCGGATGCGCAGGTCCGAGCCTGTCGTCATCCTCACGCCGGTTCCGGTCAGCAATCCGGAATATGCCTCCAGCACCGATTGTTTCGACCTTGAGATCAGTATGCCGGAGGGGCGTCCAGTACGTGGCTACATCGCCTTCCCGAAGGATGCGGGGAAGCGGACCCTTCCGATAGTGATATTCGCACACGCAGCTGGAAAGATCCATAACAAATGGACGCTCAGCGATCCGGAAGTGACTGCTGCCCTTGCACACAGGGGAGGAGGGGCGATTGCGATGGATATCAATGCCCACGGTCTACTCAACGGCCAGCCTGAGAGCTACTACAAGGGATTCGAGGACGGCGAGTTGCATGATTACAGCGGGCGCAATGTAACAAGCCACGAGGAGTTCTATTTCCGTACAATGTTCCTGAGGCTTGAAAGGGCGCTTGACTATGCCTGCACGAGTCCGTACTGGGACCGCAAGAGAGTCCTGGTATTCGGTGAGAGCCAGGGAGGTGCCCAGTCCGCCTTCCTTGCCGGGGTTGACAAGCGCGTGGGAGCGGCAGTAATGACCGTTCCTGCGATGATGGATATGGGAGGTGCATTGAAAGGCAGGCTGAGCGCGTGGGTGAAGCCTCTTGAAAGGGACGGCATCGATTCTCCGGCGAAAGACATAGCTCCATATTACGACGGCGCCCTGCTCCTCAAGGGATGCAAGGCGCGTCTGTTTATCGAGGCAGGTCTCATAGACGTAACCTGCCCTCCTGCCGGGGTATTCTCGGGATATAACAACGCCAAGGGGCAAAAGAGGATATACACCTACCCTTATCGGCCGCATCACGAGCCGAATGCCAAGTACCACGACGGGTGGATGTACATCTACGAGGCCCGCAACGCGTTCATAGACGAGTATCTCGAATAAGGTTCTCTTTTATCCTTCGGGAGAGAAGTCTTCCTTGCCGACTCCGCAGAGAGGGCATACCCAATCCTCAGGCAGATCTTCAAAAGCGGTCCCAGGAGCTATTCCTCCTTCCGGATCGCCGACTGCAGGGTCGTATTCGTACCCGCAGACGTTGCAAACATACTTTTTCATCTCGTTATTACGGTTTATCGCAAATATAGCGAATTATCAATTGAACAGCATAAGTTGGTGGTCACCTTGAAGCTTTTTGCCTTGATAGGAGCGAAAGGCATCGTGGTCCCTGTTCCGTCTTCTTTTTGTTCTACAATATACGATTAAATTTCTTAAATTTGTAGAACTTGGAAGTAAACCATCCCACAAAACCATTCCAAAGAGTGAGAAGGGCATTCTTCATAAAGGTGCTGGCCGTCTTGTTGCTGTCAGGCGCTCCGGCTGCCAATCCTGCTTCAGCGCAGGGTCTGGATGATGCCGTGTTGTGGCTTTGGGATTTCTTCAGTTCGCCCAGCAGGAAGCTCGACCCATCCTATGTTTTCCAACCGGGCAACTGTTTCAGCGTGTCTACGGATTATTCAGTCGCCAGCAACAGAGTCGTGATAGATTCCAACGAAGAGGTCTATACCGGGCCGCTGCATCTGAACTTCGGAGTGGACCTCAAGACCGAGCCTCGGGTGACGCATAAAATCGGATTCAGTGCCGGATACGGGCCTCTCAAGCTGGGGTTCTCCCACGAAGTGTGGCGGAAATCACGCGTTGCCAAGGATTATTCGCTGAGGTGGTTCAAGAATACATTCGCTATCGATGCACGTTATGACAGGTATTATTCAAAGCCGGGCGGTACGATGTCGGGCGAATTCCTGGAACCATCTGATCCGATGTATATGGAGCAGAACGGCACGGCCCCTCTGGTCGCGACCGGGGCTGCAAAGGTTATGGATATCCTGCTGAGCGGCCTCTATGCCTTCAACCAAGACAAGTTTTCCTACCGTGCCGCATACGACGGGGGAGTCGTCCAGCGTCGCTCTGCAGGTTCAATGCTCGCTGCAGCCAAATATGCCAGGGGAGACATTTCCCTGGATCCTAATGAAGCGGTCCTTATGAATATGATAATGGGAATGGGGAGCTTCAGCTCACGCCAGTTCTCCCTTGGAGTGGGCTATTCGTACAACTGGGTTCCTTTCCATAGGGATGCCGCCAGGAAAAGAGACCTGGACGGACTGCGCAATGTCACTCTGAACATCACTGCCGTCCCTATGCTGGCAGTCCTCAACAAGGTCATTACCACCGAATATTCCGCCTCCGGTATATTCGGTTATACCAATGAAGCGGAGGAGACTTTCCAGATGCGCGGGCGTGTCCATCCAAGTTTTACGGCCAAGGCGGGCCTGAGCTATACCAGCGGCCATTTCTACCTGACTTCCTGGGTTGATTTTTCGCACTTCGCCTTCAATAACGGCTCCCGCGAGTATCCCGGTAAGACCGGCGACTATTCCATCCTCTCCCAAAAGGGGAGTTTTTCCAGCTGGACCGGACTATTCCAGCTTAACTATCGTTTCTGACTTGAATCACCAACCATAATCTCACGATATGAAAAGGATACTATTCATTTTGCTCGCGAGCGTTGCAGCGCTTACGCTCTCTGCACAGTCCAAGAAGACACAGCAGAACCCGTTTTCCATTCCCGGACATCGCTATGCCACTGAGTATTGGGGACTTCCCGACCAGTACCTTGAGCATCAGGCCTGGTATATGCTGGACCTTGCCGACAAGGCTTTCAATGCCAATCCTCCTTCCACGAAAGTTTCACTTGAGAGGGAGATGGCTCTCCTTATGCTCGATGTAGTAGCCCACGAACCGGACCCTGCACACAATCCGGCCGTGCTGGATTATCTAGCCAAGCGTACCAAGCTCGTCGCAGAGGACCTTGAGAAACCACTTAAGGGAAAGACCCTGAGGATCTACAAAATCTACAACTGCGGACTGATATTCAGGACCCGAGACGTCACCGTCGCCGTAGACCTGAACGGCAGGAACGGGATGTTGATCCCTGATGACATTATGTCCCGTATCGTAGACAAGACGGATATCCTGTTCTATACGCATAATCACGGCGACCACGTCGACTCACACGTTGCAGCCCTGGCTCTGAAACGGGAGATTCCTGTCTATGCCACTGAAGAGATATTCAAGCAGGACGGCAAGGTACGCCATATCCATCCGGACAACCTCTGGGCATTCGAAGTCGCACTGCCTTCCACCAAGCTGCAGGTGCACGTTCTGCCCGGTCATCAGGATGCCGTCAAGAACAACATCTGGGTGATTACCCTTCCTGACGGGAAGGTAGTTTGCGCTACGGGGGACCAGTGGCTTTCCAACGGAAAGGACCTTGTCTGGATAAAGGATGCGGTCACGAAGATTCCTAAGATCGATGTCCTTGCTATGGATTGCTGGATCCACGACTTCGACCAGCATCTGGCTGCATTTGCTCCGCGCCTGCTGGTATCCCAGCACGAAGACGAGATCGGCGGCCACGGGATCGACCATAGGGAAGCGTTCTGGATGTCGATTTACAAGTACGAGAACATCTACCGGATCGGTATTCCTTACGTGCTGCTGAGCTGGGGAGAGTGGTACGACTACAAATAGGCTGATCAGCCCAGCACCACGTCGAGCACCATCATCAGCGCGAAGCCTAGCGCGAATCCTACCGTGCCGATATTCGAGTGATTGCCTTGTGAGTATTCCGGGACCAGTTCTTCGATCACTACATAGAGCATCGCTCCTGCCGCGAAGGCTAGCATATAAGGCATAATACCCAGGACAGAGGTGGCCAGGAGGAGTACTATAGCTCCTCCTGCCGGCTCTACGGCACCGCTGAGGGTTCCGATGCCGAATGCTTTCCACCGGCTGTTCCCGGCAGCCCTGAGCGGCATCGAGATAATCGCTCCTTCAGGGACGTTTTGGATGGCGATACCGAGCGAAAGTGCTACTGCGCCGGCCATATTGAAGTCCGCTGCGAGTGCTCCGGCAATTGCGACTCCCACAGCCATTCCTTCAGGGAAATTGTGGATGGTGACGGCAAGCGCGAGTTTCGTCGTACGGGAAAACTTGCTCTCCGGACCTTCAGGCCCTCCTGCCGGATGGATATGTGGAGTTATATAATCTATCAGGAGGAGGAATGCGAAACCTCCAAGGAGGCCTATGACCGGAGGAATGACTGAAGCAGACCCTTCTCCCATTTCCAGGGAAGGAATCAGCAGCGACCAGACCGATGCTGCCACCATTACTCCGGAGGCGAAGCCAAGCAGGATTTTCTGGACCAGGCCGGGCATCTCTTTCTTCATAAAGAAAACGAATGCAGAGCCCAGGGCCGTCCCCAGGAGCGGAATAATCAATGCGACGAATACTGGAACCATATCTTTTACAAATATAACGATTCGGATTGAAAGCAAAGTCTCTTTCTTTTCTTATATTTGTATAAATGGAAAGACACTGGAAAAATCACTTTTGACATGGATATCAGACTTGAAAGACCGGAGGATTATGCAGAAGTGGAAAAACTCACCCGAGATGCATTCTGGAATGTATTCAGGCCAGGTTGCCTAGAACATTATGTCCTGCATCGTTTCCGTACGGATCCGGACTTTATCCCTGAACTGGATTTCGTGATGGAGGAAGACGGGCGCATAATCGGTCACGTTATGTTCTCAAAGGCTGTCCTAGTCCTTGATGACGGAACCGAGAAGCCATCCTGGACATTCGGCCCGATCAGCATTCATCCGAATTTCAAACGACGTGGATACGGACTGAAGCTCCTGGAATATTCTCTCGACAAAGCCCGTGAGATGGGTGTCGGCTTCCTCTGTATGGAAGGGAACATAGATTTCTACAAGCACGCAGGATTCCGTCCTGCCAGTGAGTTCGGCATCCATTACCATTCGGAGCCGAGGGATGCCGTGGTCCCGTATTTCCTTGCCAATGAGCTTATTCCTGGCTGGCTGGGAGGCATTGAGGCCACTTACACTCCGCCTCGTGGGTATTTCGTGGCAGATGCAGAACCGGATGCTTTCGAGGAAAAAGGGTTCGCGGCGCTATGGGGGGATTATTTCCCGGATAATCCCGCATCAGGAAGGGTTATGGAGAAATGCGGCTTCGTAGATACGGGCCGAGAGGTAATGTGCCCGAATCTGATTGTCGGATCCGACCGTCCGGTGCATGTGATGCGACTTGACAGGAAAGAGGATGGTCGGCACTCTGCATAATACTGATTCGAAGATATAGGTTTAGAGTTATGACAGGTAAGGAAAGAATTAGGACCGTATTGGAGCATCGTGAAGCTGACAGGATCGCCGTTGATTTCGGAACGACACCCGTGACCGGTATACACTGCAAGGTAGTGGAAGCCTTGCGGCGGCATTATGGACTGGATGACCATCCGGTATACGTACACGAACCAGGCCAAATGCTTGGATACATAGAAGACGACCTGGCTGAAGCGCTGGGCACCGATACGGCGGGCTGTTTCGCTCCCAAGAACTCCATAGGCGTCCTGAACAAGGACTGGAAGGAGTACAGGATGCCCTGGGGCCAAGTCGTTATGCTGCCGGCAAAGATGGTTGATTCCTTCACCCCGAAGGACGGAGGACTCTATACTTATCCTGAGGGAGACAATACATTGCCGCCTTCCGGGTATATGCCCGAGCGGTGTTATTTCTTCGATTCCATCGAGCGGCAGCAAGGCGAGATCGATGATGACAACCTCAATGTGGAAGACAATCTCCAGGAATATAGCGAAATAGACGATGAGACCCTCCTTTACTGGAAGACCGTCACCGACCGTGCGGCACAGACCGGGAGAGCTGTCGTGGCAGGATTCGGTGGAATGGCACTGGGAGATGTAGCACGCATCATATCGATGGCTATCCGTGAGCCGAGGGGCATCCGCAGCGTGGCCGAATGGTATATGTCCACGGTCTGCCGTCCAGATTATGTCAAGGAACTCTTCGACCGCATTTCAGCTCTGGCCGTCAGGAACCTTGAAAAGATCCACTCTGTCGTAGGTGAGAACGTGGATGTCGTTTATGTCTGCGGCGCCGATTTCGGTACTCAGACAAGCCAGTTCCTTTCCGTAGAGACTCTTGACGAACTGTATGTCCCATACTACAAGAGGATGAATGACTGGATACATCAGAATACCACCTGGAAGACCTTCAAGCACTGCTGCGGCGCAATATATCCATTGCTTGACAGTTTGATCGGTGCCGGATTCGATATAATCAATCCGGTGCAGATCGCAGCCAAGGATATGGATCCTCAGAGACTCAAGGATGAATTCGGAGACCGGGTTACATTCTGGGGAGGAGGCGTTGATACCCAGAAGACGCTTCCTTTCGGGACTCCCGCCCAGGTCAGGGAAGAAGTGTTGAAACTGTGCGATATTTTCTCAAAGGGAGGAGGATTCGTCTACAATACGGTGCACAATATCCAGGCTAACGTGCCGGTGGAGAATGTAGTTGCGCTTATGGATACTTTGAAAGAAATACGATCTTGATATGGACAATCTCTACAATGCAATCTTCAAGGGTCTTGCTCCAGTTGCAAAGACTTCGGTCCAGGAAGCCTTGGACTCAGGTAAAACACCTCAGGAAATCATCGATGCCTCAATGATACCTGCTATGGAGGCCATCGGCAGGGAATTCGAGGCCGGCCGCGTATTCGTTCCAAACCTCCTTCTCAGTGCGAGGGCTATGAAAGGAGCCTTGGATATCCTCAAGCCCTTGATGATGGCCGGCCAGACCACTACTCTCGGGACTGTGGTGATAGGCACCGTCAAAGGCGACCTCCACGATATCGGCAAGAACCTAGTAGCTTCTATGCTAGAGGGACGCGGCTTCAAGGTAATCAACCTGGGTACAGATGTTTCCAAGGAGCGTTTCATCGAGGCTGCCAGGGAGAATGAAGCAGACATAATCTGCCTTTCGGCCCTGCTTACCACTACGATGGATTATATGAAGGACATCGTGGATGCAGTCAGGGAGTCCGGACTGGATGTGAAGATAATGGTAGGTGGTGCGCCTCTTACTCCTGATTTCGCGTCCGGAATCGGTGCTGATGGCTACAGTTCCAACGCCAATGAAGCTGTAGCCGTGGCGAAACAGCTCGTAGCGGTATGATACAGAAGTCTTTCCAGATCAGTCCGGAAGAACTGCCTGAAAAAGAGGTCTGGTTCGCGATGGGATACCGGGACTCTGTCCCCGAAGCCCGGATACGGGACTATGTGCTCGCCCTGCGAGACCGGCTCGTTCCCCAGGCTACCCTCCGTTATATGTACCAGGTTGTCGAGGCCGAGAAGCTTTCCTCCAGGAAAGTTCGTATGGGAGGGGAGACCTTCACTCCGGAAGGGATCATCTGTTCCTATCTGGAAGGTATGACTCACGCCTTGCTCTTCGTCGGTACTGCAGGATGGGAATACGACCGGGCGAAGGAAGAACTTAAGAGCGATGGAGATATAGTATCCGATTTCATTGCGGATGCGATCGGTACAGTCCTGGCGGAAACTACTGTAGCCAGGATTGAAAGCGATTATGACGATCTCCGCACACTTTCGATGCCGTACAGTCCTGGATACTGCAACTGGGACATCCGAGAGCAGCATATCCTCTTCTCCCTTTTCCCGGAGAAGCCTTGCGGGATCATTCTCTCCGATACTTCTCTTATGGCTCCGGAGAAGTCCGTCAGCGGCTTCTTCGCTATGGGGAAGGACCTTCAGCGCCAGCCCTATCATTGTCAAATATGCAAGAACACAAAATGTTACAAAAGAAGAAACGCTTGGCTATCCCCATAATGACCCACCCGGGGATAGAGTTATGCGGCAGTACTGTCCTGAAAGCAGTGACTGACGGTCAGGTACACGCAGATGCCATATGCGCACTTGAAGCTGAATTCCCGGCGGATGCGGTCACTGCCATTATGGACCTCACTGTCGAAGCGGAGGCCTTCGGAGCAGAGGTACGTTTCAGCGAAAACGCTATACCGAACATCGTAGGCCGCCTGGTCACCGATGCCGATTCAGTTGCAGCTCTGGCTGTACCTTCTCTTGATGCAGGCAGGGTCAAAGAGTATCTGAAAGCGAACCGTATCGTCGCATCCCGCATCAAGGACAAGAAGGTTTTTGGGGGATGCATCGGTCCGTTTTCCCTTGCCGGCAGGCTGTTCGACCTGTCCGAACTTATGATGGCTATGTACATCGAGCCTGAAACGGTGACTATGCTCCTTGAAAAGTGTACGGCTTTCATTACTAGTTACATACAGGCGATGAAGGAAACGGGTATCGATGGTGTCGTCCTTGCCGAACCTGCTGCCGGACTCGTATCCAATGACGATTGCTATTCATATTCGTCAGTTTATGTGCGCAGGATAGTCGATGCGGTTCAGGATGAGAGCTTCTCCGTCATCCTGCATAATTGCGGTAATACCGGTCATTGCACGGACGCTATGATACGTTCAGGCGCCGCAGCCTTGCATTTCGGCAACCGGGCCGATATGGTCGAAGCCTTGCGCGTATGTCCTCCTGACCTTCCTGTCCTGGGCAATATCGATCCCGTCGGTATACTCCAGCAATCTTCTCCTGAAACAGTCTATTCCGCCGTCAGCGAGTTGCTTGACAAGACTTCCGGATACGCCAATTTCATTCTTTCGTCAGGATGCGATGTACCGCCCCGCACTCCTTTCGAGAACATAAAGGCATTCTATAAGGCTCTTGCCGAATACAATGAAAAGGATTGATTATGCATCTTCGATGACCTCCTTCAGGTGGTGGATGTGTGCGCTGCTCTTCTTTGCGACCACCATAAACTATCTGGACCGGCAGGTCCTCTCCCTGACTTACGAGGAGTTCATCAAGCCGGAATTCCACTGGACTGATGCAGAATATGGTACGGTGACAGGATTTTTCTCCCTCTTCTACGCGGTATGCTGCCTGTTCGCAGGCAAGTTCATAGATTGGATAGGAGTCAAGAGGGGATATCTGATTTCGATCCTGGTATGGTCGACCGGCGCCTGCCTCCACGCTGCTACGGGATGGATGACAGTGTCCCTCACCGGGCTTGAGTCCGCCTCTGCTCTCAAGGCAGTCGAGGCCGGAAGCAATATCGCCCTTGCCGTCTCGGTGACATCGGTATATCTGTTTATGTTCTGCCGTGGAGTCCTGGCTCTTGGTGAAGCCGGCAATTTCCCATCGGCCATCAAGGTCACTGCGGAGTACTTCCCGAAGAAAGACCGAGCCTTCGCCACTACCATATTCAATGCAGGAGCTTCCGTGGGAGCCCTTGCTGCTCCTCTCTGTATTCCCGCCCTGGCAAAGTCCTATGGCTGGGAAATGGCCTTTATCATCATAGGTGCCATAGGTTTCATCTGGGTATTCTTCTGGATATTCCTCTATGACAAGCCTGAGGAAAGCAAGTATGTAAATGCAGGAGAACTCGAGTATATCCATCAGGATGATGCCGGAGATGAGGCAGGGGAGGCGGTCTCGGAAGCCGTCAAACCGATCCCTCTGCGTCAGTGCCTGCGCTACCGCCAGGCCTGGTGTGTCATACTCGGGAAATTCATCTCCGACTGCGTGTGGTGGTTCTTCCTGTTCTGGGCTCCATCGTATTTTGACACCCAGTTCGGCGCCAAAGCCAGTTCCACGATGGGGAAGCTGCTTCTGATCACGCTCTATGCCATCTGCTCGATCCTTTCGATATTCGGAGGATATGTTCCTAAGTATTTCGTGGAGAAGAAAGGAATGCATCATTATGATGCCAGGATGAGGGCGATGTTCATATTCGCGCTGTTCCCGTTGTTCTCATTGCTTGCTCAGCCTCTTGGAGCAAGCTTCAATTCGCCGTGGTGGCCTGCTGTCCTGATCGGTCTGGCAGCTGCGGGACACTCCGCCTGGGCGGCCAACCAGTACAGCGTAATCTCCGACTTGTTTCCTAAGAGTACCATCGCTACAATGACAGGACTCAGTTCGCTTGCCGGGGGAATATCCACGATGGCTCTTCAGAAAATAGCGGGAAACCTATTCACTTATGCAGAAGGAGCCGGAAGTGCGTTCCGTTTCCTCGGATTCGAAGGCAAACCGGCAGGTTATTTCGTAATCTTCTGTTACTGTGGGCTCGCATACCTCCTGTCCTGGGTGGTTATGAAGTCCCTTGTCCCGAAATACAATCCTGTCGTTTACACGGAATAAGGTCATACGAGCTCGAGGAGTTCCGAGATGTCGTCTATGATTTTATCCGCTCCTGCTTCTGCCAGGGCTTCGCGGAAAGAATTGCCGTAGGTTACTCCGACGGTAGAGGTCCCTGCCCTGCGTCCCATTATTATATCCACAGGCATATCTCCTACGACAAGACTCTCTTCCGGAGGAATGCCCAGCTCGCGCATTGTCTTCAGGACAGGTTCCGGATCCGGTTTTGCCTTCTCCACGCTGTCAGCGCCCAGAACGTATGAAATGCAATCCTCGACCGACATATCGTGCAGGAATCCTCGCAAAGACACCGACTGGCGTGATGAAGCGACGGAGAGGATATAACCTCTTTCCTTCAGCAGGTTCAATGTCTCCTTCACATTCGGGAACAACTTGGGTACCATCTTCTTGCGGTTCCGCTCGAAAAGAACCCTGTACACGTCGGCGCATCGGAGTATGTCTCTTTCAGTCAGTCCCGGGAATAGTTCCCTGAATCCGTCTTCAAGGGTGATGCCGATTGTCGCAGTTATCGCTTCTTCTCCGGCAACGGGATAACCGAGGACACGCATCGTCTCCTGCATTGTCGTGATTATATTGGCACGCGTGTCGCCTAGTGTGCCGTCGAAGTCGAATATGATCAGTTTTATCATTGTATTTCAGTCAGTTCGCCGGTTACCGAATCGATTATGAAGCCGCGCACGGTGACATCTTCCGGAACAAGCGGATGATCTTTTATCGACTTGACCGTCTTCCTTACGGAGGCAACCGTATCGTGGAATCCCTCCAGCCAGCTTCCGATGCCCCTGGCCTCCCATTCTACCAGTGTCTCCAGGGATATTCCCCTTTCCAGCATATGTGGCTTGAATTCTTCATAACTCATATGGCACGCACCGCAGGTCGAGTGATGTATGACCATCACATCTTGCACGCCGAGTTCGTAAATCGCGACCAGAAGGGATCGTATCGCCGAGTCTGTTTCTGACAGTATGAGTCCGCCGGCATTCTTTATGACCTTGGCGTCGCCGTTGCGGAGCCCCAAGGCCTTCATAAGAAGCTCGGTGAGGCGGGTGTCCATACAGGTGAGGATGGCCAGCCTCTTGGCCGGGAACTTGTCAGTGACGTAGGGTTCGTATGCCTTTGAGGCCACGAAGCGCTTGTTGTATTCCAGGATTTCTTCAACCATATCAAACAAATGTCAACTCTTTCGTATTGTTATCATCTGGCCATATAGCGTTTCCGTTCATTTTCGGGAAACTTTTCGATGGCGTACCTCAGCATAGTCCGTGGCATTTTGCGGCAGCGGGGCTCCAGCCAGGCAACGAGAGCGGTCTTGTCACGCTTCCCGGCTTCCCTGAGCAGCCAGCCTACGGCCTTATGGATCAAGTCGTGAGGGTGGTTCAGAAAGATATCGGCGATTGCGAACGTATCTGCTGTCTGTCCCTTCCGAATGAAGGCCATCGTGCTCACTATCCCTATCCTTTGTTCCCAGATTGTCTTCCCATTGCTGGCGAGTTCATACAGGATGGACCTGTCCTTATCCATGAGCCATTCCCCGAGCAGGGAATAGCAGGACAGGTCGACCAGGTCCCAGTTGTTGATCGCTTGGGTATGTGAGAGATAGAAATCGATGCAATCCTTCCTGGACACCCCGGTCTTTGCCGAATGTTTGAATATCTCCACCAAGGTGAGCAGGGCGGCAAGGCGGACTTCGTGATATTCGCTGGAGAGGCATTCCTCCAGTTCGGGGAAGCCGGCAGAGCGCCAGCAATCTTTCACGACGGACCTTGTCACCGGGACCTTGATTCCAAGGAACTTGTCACCTTCTCCGTATTGGCCTTTGCCGGTTTTGAAGAAGCGTGAAAGGCCTTCCACCTGAGAGGGGTCGGCCGAGTCTAGCATATGTTTCAGAAGTATATTGTCGTTCACGTTGCTAAGTTAGTGAAATTATCTGGCATTATCTTGGTATAAGTCCTGTCGGACCATAAGACTGATCAAGATGAAACGGATGAATGGATTATCGTTCGCACTGGCCGTAGCTGCGGTTGCCCTGTGCGCTTCCACCTGCGAGAAAATGGAACCGGGCGACTATCGCGACCATCTCGGCAACAAGATAAACCTGCTGGGAGGCTGGATCCTTTCGGAGGTACAGTACAAGACCGCCGGGATAATTGAATCCCGCGGGGTCGACGCCCAGTCTGTAATGGAGTTTGCAGGCGATGGACTCGGGTACACGAAGAGCTTCTCCGGGGCTGTCGAAGGAGTCGTCTCCGTCGAACGGGACCGGATATACCATCTGATAGACCCGGTCAAGCCTCGGCTCGAAGTAAAGTGATTGTCGCTGCCATTATTCCCTTGCATGTATGGCCCATTGCAGTGACGCTATAGTTTATTCCTGTATAGGTAATATTCGTGTACCAGGCTGCGGTAGCCAAGGGATTTCAAGTCCTTGTACCGCAGCCGGTAATTTGCTTTATTATGCCTGCCCGTCGAAAGGAACCGTATATATTGCTGCAGGTACCGGTCTATTTCTCTTAGGCCTTCTGTCCTGTTGATGACGGGGAAGAACCACCTGGACCAGCTCAGCGAATCGGGATCCTCGCTTTCGAACAGTTTTCCGTTGAACTTCCTTATCAATGCTCCGGCGGCCTTGCCGGTATCGATGCCCTTGATGCTGCTCCAACGGTGGAGAGAGCGTGCAGCACGCCGGATCTTGCCCTTCATCTTGCTCCGCACCGCCGTCGATATGTCAATTGCCTCTCCCAGGCACCTGAAGCCCAGGAATTCAAAGGGTTCGTCCGGAGGGTAAATCCTTTCCTTGTCGGGATTGACCTCCAATCCGTATTCCTTCAGATAACCGAGCAAGGCGGCCTTGTGGACTTCCAGTTCTTCCTTGTCGGGAGCGAATAGGATGATGTCGTCCGAATATCTGGCATATACTACTCCGGCTTCCTCGAAATGCCGGTCCACCTCCATCAAGTACACATCGGCCAGGAACGGGGATGTCGGCGTACCCGCCATCACACCTCTGTTTTCCTGGATTATCTTTCCGTCGGAAAGTGCCCTACCATCGGTCAGTATCCTCTCGAAGAAAGCATAGAGAGGCGGGTCGTCCGCCAGCATTTCCTTGAGTATTGGGAGAAGTTTGGGGATTGAAATGGAATTGAAGTAATCGTGGATGTCGAGTTTGTAGGCCCACATATTCCTGCCGCGCAGTTCTTTACGCAGACGGAATATAGCATCGCTGGCCTTGATCCCGCGGCGGAAAGAATAGCAGTTGGGGGAAAACCGGTCATCGTAGCGATAAAGGAGGAAAGCCATCAGCTTGAGGACTTTTGTCTCGTCGGGAGGGAAGCAGTATATCGTCCGTTTCTTTCCCGTCCCCATCTTGTTTATCTGCTTCTTTTCCGGGATGCCCAGACCTTCGCCGCTCAAGATGTCACGTACGGCAGGGATATATCTCTCATTACCGACCCAGTCGTCCGCATCACTGAACATAGGCCAGTTGAAACGACCTTTAACCAGGCGGTGAGCGAGGAATTCCTCCCAAACCGCCTGGCTGTCGAGCTGAAAGATAATGCTTTGCATAAAGAAAAGAAAAAGGGGAATGATTTTGAATCAGCAAAATTGCTGATCACCGGACGGGGACATCATCCTGCCGCCTGCAAGGCATTGTTATGGTGATGCTGCGTCCTTCGCAGGCGCAACTGTGTTGCATCCCCTTTTTCAGATTGCTATCCCAGAAACCTGTGGATGCGGCTTGCTACATATCCGCGTTCGTTCGGCATCTGAGTGTAGAAGTTGATGTAAGGAATGCCGATCTTCTTGGCATACATCCTGGCTATCAGGTACTTCACATTCGCATCGTGGCTGTGACCGCTTCCCAGCATCACGACTCCCTTGGGTGATTCACCCTGGAACAGGACGAAGGAATATGGCTCTCCCCATTCTGCCTTGTAAACCTGGAGCGGACGGGATCTGTAGAGTTTGGCCTCATCGGCGGCGTTGCCGGCGAGTTCGGTTACTGGCACATTCTCGCGTACCTCATATCCGGGGCACTCCGACTGGATGATGCCGCGGAAATAGTCGCGCCACTCCACGGCGGTTTTCTCCTGGACAGGAGCCGAATCGTAGGAAGGGGAGTACGAAGGCTTAGGCTTGGCCTCGGACTCTTGCTTGGTGGCCAGCTCCTGGGCAACGGATGCTACTTTGCCGGCAATCTCGAACAAATTCTTTAATAGGCTCATAGTGCATTGTTATTCAATGCTATAAAAATACGAATAGTTTTCTCAAATGCAAGCGTCTACAGCGATTTCCCGAAAAAGAAAAACCACGCCGCTCGCTTGGCGGGAACCCCGTCTACGTGGCCGATTGTCCTGTAAGACGCATCCTGAATTGTTCCGCCGGACTTCACATAGCCTATCGTCCTGTATCCTGAATCCTGTACGGTGCCATTGCCCTTTATGTATCCCAGGGTGCGGTATGACGCATCCTGTACGGTTCCGTCGCCCTTGAGGTATCCGATGGTCCGGTAAGACGAGTCCTGTATCCTTCCGTCAGCATTGAAATAACCCACGGTCCTGTAAGAGCCGTCTTGAATTGTGCCGTCCGACTTGATATATCCGACAGTCCTGTATCCCGAGTCCGTGATACGCTGGGCGTGGATCGCGGTTCCTGCAACGAGGAAACAGAGCACGAAGAATATGCCCGATATGAACTTATTCATCACAATGAAGATTTTCAGGCACTTCTATCAATTTTCATACCCAGTACAGCCCACCTGATGAATGGAATGCGCCGGAGTATTTCGTATATGAGCGGTGACAGAGTGAATACGGCAACCGTAAGGATAGCATACATTGCAAACGGAGGAAGCTGTGTGTATGTCTTCATCATATACCCTATGCTTGCAATTACAAGATAATGAACTATATAAAGCCCATAACTTGAACGTGTCATATAGCCTGCGAAGGTTCCTGTCCGGTCGAACTTTGCCTGGAACAGGCCTATCAAACCAAGGCAGGCAAGCCATCCGTACAGGGAGTTGAGCGGACTGCCAAGATAGCTTGGGGAAGTGTTGTCCTGCCCGAAAGTCGTGCCGATGAGAATGCCTCCGGAAACTATCGCGCAGGCAAGGAGAGGAATCCAGGCTTCCTTCAGCTTTTCCTGAACCCGGTCGTGCGAAAAGACAAAGTAACCGAGCAGGAAAGGAACCAGATAGAAAAGCGGCTTGTACAGATTCAGGAGTCCGTCCAGGCTATCGGGTCTGGGATTCTTGATAAGCGTCTGTTCTCCCGCCCATAATAGGTTCCCCAGCAGGATCAGGACGACGATTCCGGCGTTCCCGCACCAATCCCGGAACCTGTCATTGCGGTCCAGTGCGCGCACGATCAGCAGAACGATACAAAGCAGCCACAGCAGTTGTATGAACCAGAGAGGCCCCGTTCCGCTGACCGCACACATAAGATATCTTCCTACTCCTGTAACATTGTCAAAAGCTCCCTCCCTGGCTGCGACGACAGTATTGAAATAGCCTGTCATCCAATGGTATACGAGTAGACCGACCGTTCCGGGTACGAGGAGCTTGCGTGTACGTGCCCTGAACCATTCCCTGGCCGAGCGCTTCTCGAGTGCATAGCGTGCGCTTATTCCGGCGAGGAGGAAAAGCAGGGGCATAAACCACGGGTAGAGGATATACATTACCACATCCTGGTATTGCGGGCCGTCTCCGAACCCTCCTATGCCGCCGAATACTCCTTTGTTGTTGAAGAAATAGATGACGTGGTAGAACAGAACCAGGAGTACGGTCACCCAGCGTAGGTTGTCAATCCAGTGTTTCCTCATTTTGTCAGGCCCTCCATAGCCTGGTCGACCGCACTTTGGAATATCTCTGTCTTCAGCATCGCCATACCGCGTTGGTCACCCAGTACGATCAGTGCGTCGCCCGGCTTGATGTCATATACCTTGCGGGCATCGCGGGGAATGACGATCTGCCCTTTTTCTCCGACTTTCACAACGCCGAAGATGTACTTTCCCTCCTGTTCGTGCATTTTCGTATAACTTGTAAGAAATTTCCTACTAATATAACATTATTTGTTGCATATTTGCAAATGATATTGCCGTTCGAACGATGGAAGTTACCAATCTGCTTGATATACATACCAGGAAAGACCTTTACGATTGGTTCCTGGCGAATCACGACAAGGTGAGTGATTTCTGGATACGTGTGAACCGCGCCGAGGCTGATTATCCAGGAGTTATCCGATATGCGGATGCAGTGGAAGTCGCGCTTTGCTTCGGCTGGATCGACAGTACGATGAAACGCATAGATGATGGCAAAGCCATCCAGCACTTCACTCTGCGCAGGAAGGGAAGCAACTGGTGCGAGCAGAATCTGGTGCGCTGTCGGCGCCTGGTAGCATCGGGAGATATGACCCCGGCCGGGCTGAAAGTGATTCCGGACTTGGATCCGGCTCACTTCGTCTTCGAGGATTGGGTGCTGGATGCCATCAGGGCTGATGACACCGCTTGGAAGCATTTCCTTTCATTTCCGGAGAATTACCGGCGCATAAAAGTAGACCGCATACAACACTATCAGCACACCGGCCGTCCTGAATATGCGGCTAAAGCATTGCAGAAGTTCATACGCGACTGCCACGAAGGCAGGATGCAGAACGGATGGAGCGATTGAATGACTTACCTGTTGTCTATTATCTTCGCACTCGGGAACTCGGCGGCGTCGAACGTGACGCTGGACTCAGGTACCCCAAGGGTGTAGTTCTCGATCCTGACTGAGATGACCGAACGCTTGGAACTGATGCAGATAGGGAGGTAGGTGGCCTTTGAAACTATCAGTTCCATCTTCTTCGGATCGTCCTTATCCTTGTTGTCCCTTGCCTTCTTGCACACTATGTACCAAGCATCCGGAGTTTCCTTGATGAGCTTGAGCTTGTAGCCCTTCACAATGCCGTCAGGTATTCCATAATCGGTATCATTGTTTTCCGTGGTAGGCGACTCCTTGGCCGTAATGGTAACCTCTTCGGTCGAGCTGTCGTATTCCCATTTGGTCGTAGGATCGCTCCAGTTGATCGTAGTCTTGTCCATGCCGACAATGGTGCTCCTCATCTTTTTCTCATTGATCAGGTTGTGGGCGGTGACGGTCCCGATGATAGGCATCTTGATGCTCAGGTCCATAGCGAAACCTTCAGTATCGCCTTTCTGCATTTCGGTCGACATCTTCTGTACGATTTCTTCAGGAGTCTGGGCGGATAGGATTGTCCCGGCGATAAGGCTGGCTGCTAAAGCCATCACGACGTGCTTTACGTTCATAGTGAATTGATAATGATGAGGGTTATTGTATTATTAATGGTTTCAGTTCAGCTTCGAATATGTCCTTGGCGACTATCCTGTAATGAGGATGGTATGCGGCCCTGAAAGCACTGCTGTGGTGAATGATCGGAGTGCCTGCGACAATCAGCGAGTCAAGTATCCTGAGGTCTTCTTCAGCTCCGGGAATATCCCCGAAGTCCTTGCGGATGACTCTTGAAACGCTTTTCCACTTGGCGGCCCATTCGTCCAGGCTGACTTTCCTCCCCGTATTTGCACTCCTGATGAAAGCATCCAGAAGGACGTCATCGCCGACCAGTCCGTCCAGGACAGTCGAAAGATCTACGCGGACATAGTTCCCTTTGTCTCCTACGGGATAGAACGATCTTCCGGGCGCCTCATACCTCAGGCTGTCCAGATCCTCGCGGTAGGTCGAAAGCTCCGATTCGAGGTAGTTTCTGGCCGATTCTGGATCCTGTATGAGATGCTCGGGGCCGAGATTGTCCTGGCAGAAGCTTTTGTAGATGTCCTGCACCGTAGATTCAGGATAGTCCGCAAGCTGCTGCCTGATGGCTTTCTCGGCAGCGTTGTCCCGGCAGCCGAAGAGGATGAGCAATGGAAATATGAGGATGCTGAATATCGAGGATTTCTTCATAGGGATCGGTCATTATGCATTCCAGTGAACAAATTTACTGATTTTGTCCTTTACTTGCAATTGATGAAGCAGATGGTCTCAGAGTGAATATGGCTTGGATTATTCTGAAATATTGATTAAAAATGAATCCAACATACCAGAATGCCAGGAACAAAATACCTTGGGAGATTATCGCCAGAAGTCATTGTGGGGGAACAACCTCATTTTCTGCTGCCTGGCAGGCGTGCTGTGGTACAGCCAATTCTTCGGGCTCAGCCTCGGAAAGGGGTTCCTCACCAATTATCCTGTCCTCATCACATTCAGCTGGTGCATACTGATGTCACTGAATGTGGTATTTTCCAATGTCTGGGGAATTATCCTGAAGGAGTGGAAGGGAGTCTCCCGGAAAACCATCACGGTTTTGTTGATCGGTATAGCAGTACTGATAATCAGCACTTTCCTTCCGCAGCTAATATGAGATCAGCCGTCGTCGTCCTTATTGTTTTTCGCTTAAAGTCTTGATGATATCGTCCAGCATCCGGAACAGGTCCTGGGCATTGTCACGTGTCACGCTGTCGCATATGACAGCACTGCCGACGGTAGAAGGGACATCCGCGAGTTTCTTGCGAAGACCGGCTCCCTTTTTCGTCAGCGAGACGATCATCTGGCGAGCATCGGTTTCTCCCTTCTTCCGCGTCAGGATACCTTCTTTTTCCATCCGCTGGAGGAGGGGAGTGACCGTGTTGGTTTCCAGATGCAACCGCTTGGCAATGTCATTTACCGGCTGGGCATCCTTCTCCCACAGGACCAGCAATACCAGGTATTGCGGGTAAGTTATTCCTTGCTCGGAAAGCAGGGGATGATAAGCCTGTGTGAGAAGGCGCGAAGCGGTATAGAGCCTGAAACAAAGCTGGTTGTCCAGTTTGAATTCGTCAGGGATCATATCATTTCCTTGATCGCCGGTTCGATGTCTTCCGGTGTTGTAGTCGGAGCAAAGCGCTTGACGACAGATCCATCGCGGTTGATGAGGAACTTGGTGAAGTTCCAGAGGATATCGCTGTCTTTTTCGACGCTCTTGCTGATGCCTTTGAGCAGTTTCCTCGTAGCCTTGGCCTTCAGACCGGAGTATTCCTCGTCAGGTGCCTGCGACTTCAAGTATTCGAAAACAGGTTCCGCATTTGGACCGTTGACGTCTGTCTTCGCCATAAGCGGGAAAGTGACTCCGTGGTTGATGCGGCAGAACTCTTCGATCTCCTCATTGGAACCCGGTTCCTGTCCGGCGAACTGGTCGCACGGGAAACCGACAATCACGAGTCCGTTGTCCTTATATTTCTGATACAGGGCCTCCAGGCCGTCGTACTGAGGGGTGAACCCACATTTGGAAGCGGTGTTCACGACCATCAGGACCTTGCCTTCGAACTGTGCGAAGTCGACGGTTGCGCCCTTGTTGCTCAGCGTTTTAAAATCGTATATCTTAGCCATAGTAGATCGATATTAAAGCTGTTTGGTAAGCCAGAGCTGAAGACCTATCTTCTCGATGAGATCCAGCTGAGTCTCGCTCCAAAGCATATCTTCTTCCTCGTCAAGTGCATATGCCTTGAGAATATCGTAAGTCTTGAAGTCATCCTGGAGAGAGAGAACCAGCTGCTGGAGGATCGGAACCTGCTCGTGGGATACAGCAAGGTCGGCCTTGATATATTTGACTGGATCTGTAGTGACTGGCATAGCCGGTGCGGTTTCAACCTTTGGAGTTCCACCGAGATCCAGGATACGCTCGATGAACTTGTCGACCCAACCCATCTCTTCTGCAGCGTGCTCTTCATATTTGCTGCCGAGAGCAGTGAAGCCCTGGTCTGCAAAAATCTTACCTTCTACCTTGTGCTGGAGTGACTGAGCGGCGAGGCCGGTTGCATATGCCTGAAGGGCCGCGATTGATTTCTGTTTGTCCATAATAATTGTTGTTTTATCGTTTATTTATATCGTTCACGATGCAAATATACGACTAAAAATTAATATCGCAAGCGATATATCGAAAAAATTTTGAAAAAATTAGCAAATAGTCTGATACAGGCGATTACTTCAGGCTTTCCACCCACTCTTGGATATCTTCCTGAGAGGCACTGTTGAGAGTTTTTCCAGCCTTCCAGTCGATATCCGGATATGCTTCCTTGAATTCGGCATTGGCTTTCTCTATACTGCTTCCCCCGGAAGTAGCAAAGAATATGACTGTCTTCCCACTAAATCCGTAAGCCTCTATGAAAGTATTGATGATCGTCGGTGCAGTATACCACCACACAGGGAAGCCGATATAGATGACGTCGTAGCCGTCAGCCTCGTCGAGGTCCTTGACGATTGCAGGACGGGAACTGCGGTCCTGCATCTCGACGCTGCTGCGTGAGGTCTTTAAGGTCCAGTCCAGATCTTCGGAAGTGTATTTGACTTCCGGCTTGATTTCATACAATGTCCCGCTGGTAACGGCAGCCAGGTCCTTTGCTACCGCCTCAGTGGTGCCGGTAGCTGAAAAATACGCTACAAGTGTTTTCATATCTTCCGTGCTTTTGTTCTTTTGCCCGCAGGCAGTCAATGTCGATGCCAGGATGGCAATCGCGAGAAGGAAACGTTTCATGATACCGACAATTGATAATTATAATAATATATTGGTTTCACAGCTATTTTTCGAGGAATTCCGAAGGAGTGAGGCCGGTCATCTTCTTGAAGAGCCGGCTGAAATGATGCGGATATTCGAAGCCCAGCATATGCGCGGCCTCGTTGATGTTCTGACCGTTCATCAGCAGGTTCTTCCCGCGTTCGACTACGAAGGAGTGGATGTAGGCTATGGCCGTGCTCCCGGTCGCCCTGTGGATTACATCTCCGAGATAACGGGGGGAATAAGCCATCTGGGCTGCGCAGTACTTGACAGACGGAACGCCGAGTTCGAGCTGTCGTCCATCCAGATAGTATTCCCGAAGCAGATTGTGGAAACGCTTGAGGAGGTCCGGTGAATCCGTATCATCTTTAGAAAGTTGCCTGAGGTAGATCCGGTAACAATACTCGAGGATCAGGCGGATGTATCCGAGGATGACGGAACGCAGGGAAGGGGAATCTGTGTTTTCCTGCATTTCGTGACGCAGCTGCGACAGCAGTTGGGTGATCCTGCTCCATTCGGAAGGCTCCATCTTCAAGGTTTCGGTTGAAAAGTACGAGAAGAACCGGTACTCCTTCATCCGGGCTTCCAGGTCGGTGCCGTGAAGCAATTCCGGAGAAAACAGCAAGGCCCAGCCGCTGATGTGGATTTCTTCTCCATCATCTTCTCTCCCTCCGATCTGGCCCGGTTCTACGGCGATTATGGAGCCGTCAGCCGCATCGAACATCTTCATCCCATAGGTGAGGTTCTTTGGAAAATTCTTCTGGATGAAAAGACCATATACGCCGTAGCGGTTCAGGCTGGAGTGTATAGGTGACACTTCATCATAATGGATGATGCTCACCAGCGGATGTAGCACAGGGGCATTCAGGAAGCGGGCATAGACATTTGGATCCGAAAGTTTCAGGATGTTCTTCATTTCGCTAGTAAAGGTATATAATTAGCGTCAAAATACAAAATATATGCGTTATTGGTAGATAATCAGCGAAAATCGGTTATATTCTGAGCGGCGAATCACTTAATTTTGCAAAAAAGATTGGAACAATGAAACGCATCTTCTCCATACTTATCGCCGCACAGCTTGTCTTATCGTGCGAAACAAATACAAACAAGGATATGAAATCACTGAACATTACCCAGGAGTGGGACAAGACCTTCCCGAAATCCGAACTGGTCGATCACTCCAAAGTCACTTTCCACAACCGCTACGGTATAGAACTGGCAGCGGATATGTATATTCCGAAGAATGCAGAAGGAAAGCTTCCGGCAATAGCTGTCAGCGGTCCTTTCGGCGCAGTAAAGGAGCAGTCCAGCGGCCTCTATGCGCAGCATATGGCTGAGCGCGGTTTCCTGACAATAGCCTTCGACCCGTCCTACACCGGAGAATCAGGCGGAGAACCACGCAGGATGGCTTCCCCGGACATCAACACGGAGGACTTTCTCGCTGCGGTAGATTTCCTTTCCACTTATGACCTGGTAGATCCTGAGCGCATCGGTATAATCGGCATCTGCGGTTTCGGCGGAATGGCCGTCAATGCCGCAGCCCTCGATCCCCGCATCAAGGCTACCGTTGCATCCACGATGTACGATATGAGCAAGGTGAATGTCGAAGGGTATTTCGCCAGCGAAGACACTCCCGCACAGAGGATGGAGAAACGCCGTGCCCTGGCCGCGCAGCGCACTGAGGACTACAAATCAGGCACTTACAAGCGCGCGGGTGGCGTAGTCGATCCTCTGCCTGAGGACGCTCCCTGGTTCGTGAAGGATTATTACGCATATTACAAGACACCTCGCGGGTATCACAAGCGCAGCGGCAACTCCAATGATGGCTGGAATGTCATAGGCTGCCAGAGTTTCCTGAACCAGCCGTTGCTGGCCTGGGCCGGTGAGATAGAGAATCCGGTATTGCTTATCCATGGTGAAAAGGCGCACAGCCGCTATTTCAGCGAATATGCATATAGCCTTATGAGCGGGGACAACAAGGAATTGATGATAATCCCGGGCGCTTCACACGTGGACCTCTACGACGACGAAGCCGGTGTGATCCCTTACGACAAGATCGAGTCATTCTTCAAAACGAACCTGAAATGAAGACATTGAATTCCGTTGCCGCGAGTCTTTTGGTTTTCATCTCCCTGACTTTCCTGCCGCTGGCATCCTGTTCGGCTGATCCTATCCCGGTCGATCCGGAAGAGAAGGAAGAGCAGGAGCAGGAACAAGAGAAGAAGGAAGAACCGGAAAAGACAGGGAGCAAGACCCTGCTCGTGTGGTATAGTTTTACAAACAATTCTACAGCAATCGCCGCGGCACTCCGTTCTCACATCACGGCTGACGCTCTCGAAATCAAACCTGCTGCCGAAGGTCTCGACTATGCTGCAAACAATTATGCCATAGGCAGTTCGCTTATAGATGCAATCCGTAGGAATCCTTCAGCAGCTTCTTCCTACCCTGAAATCAAGAAGGTGGAGGTGGAATTCGGCGAATATGACACCATCATAATAGTGACCCCTCTATGGTGGAGCCAAATGGCGGCGCCTATGCAGAGCTTCCTCTTCAGATACGGCGGGAATATGGCTGGCAAGACCATCGGTCTGATAGTTACCAGCGCCAGCAGCGGCATATCGGGAGTCGTGCAGGATGCTAAGCGACTCATACCGCAAGGGAATTTCCTTGCCGAAAGCCTCTGGATACGCTCCGCCGAAGTCGGCAATGCACCCGAGCTCACATCTGCCTGGTACGACAGGCTGTTCAAGACCAATAATCAAAATACTTCTATGAAAGTGACCATTACAGCAGGCGGCAAAGCATTTACAGCAGATATCGATGATTCGGAGACAGGCAGGGCCTTTCTCGAAAAACTGCCGCTGACCCTTGATATGTCGGAACTGAACGGGAACGAGAAGTACTGCTACGGCTTGTCTCTGCCAAATAAAGACAGCCGCTTCGACAGTCTGGAAGCCGGAGACCTTATGCTCTACAGCGGCAATTGCATAGTATTGTTCTATGGTGCGGCAGGTGGCTACAGCTACACCCGTATAGGCAAGATTGCCGATACATCCGGGCTTGCAAGTTCCTTGGGCAGTGGAAGTGTTTCTGTAAAGTTTGAAAGGCAATGAGGAAAGTTATTGTATTCTTTACTATGGCATTGATATCCCAACTGGCCGGAGCCCAGCTCGTAATCAACATCCGCTATTCAGGCGAGAACGGCAGTACCCGGAAATATGTAGAGGAAATGGAAAGCAACGGGATCGCGGCCAAGATCCGCGCCATAGAAGGCTGTATCCGTTACGACTATTTCTTCCCTGCAGATGATCCCGAAGGCCTGCTCCTTATCGATGAATGGGAGAGCCAGGAAGCTCTTGACCGTTACCACAGCTCGCCTGTGATGAAGGAGGCTGCCGCGCTCAGGGAAAAATACAAGCTTGGCGGAAGGCAGATCCGTATGTTCAACCCGGCCGTTGCCCCTGCCGCTCCCGCGAGCCAGGGCGACAAGACTGTTGCCGGGCAGATCGATATTCACAGCCATATGATTCCGGAATCCTATATGCGTGTCTTGAAAGTGCATGGGATGGAGATGGACGAAAAGTTTCCGATTCCATCCTGGAGCGCAGAATCGCATCTCCAGTTTATGGACGAGGCAGGTATCCGGACCGCTGTCCTTACGATGCCTGCGCCTCAGCCGTACTTTGGAAATTCAGCTGAATCAGCTGTTATCTGCCGCAAGTTCAATGAAGAAGCGGCAGCGCTCAAAAAGCACAACCCCGGACGCTTCCTCTTCTGTGCCGCCCTTCCATTGCCGGACGTGGATGTTGCAATGATGGAGGCGAAGTACGCATTGGAAGTCTTGAAGGCAGATGGAGTCAAGCTCGCCACCAATAGCTACGGACAATACCTGGGTGATGTGGAACTTGAACCTCTGATGGCTTATCTGAACAGCCGCAAGGCCGTGATCATCATCCATCCTCATAAGCCTTCCGAAGTAAACGACAAGCTCATCTCGGAAGTACCGCTTGCCTCTTATGAATATCTGGCCGGTACCACCACGGAAGAGACCATCAAATCACTTCTCACCATCACGGAACCTTCGCACATCCTCTATGGCTCGGATTATCCCTATGTGGCAGCGCCTGCGCTAGTCGGAGCAAATAAGGGTCTGGAACAGCGTCTGGGGGCCCTTGGACTGGATCTCGACTCAGTCCTTTCCGGCAATGCAGCCAGGCTTTTCGGGATCAATCCGCCAGTGCCGAGTGAAGATAACCTTCCAGCAGGAAAGACAACGAAACCTCAAATTATGAATGATAACCTTACCCCCAGGCGGCAGGGCCTTGCCGTCATTGCAGCTCTTGAAGCTAAAGGAGATATAAACGGCTTGGAAACAGCTATTTCCAATGCGCTTGACAATGGCCTGACGGTCAGCGAAGCAAAGGAGGCGCTGTCGCAGCTGTATGCCTATACGGGATTCCCGCGGTCATTGAATGCGCTCGGAGCATTGCAACGTATCCTTGAACTACGCAAGGCGGGAGGGATCAACGATGATCCCGGCAAAGATGCCGAGCCACTTCCTGAAGGCTACGATGCACTGAAAAAAGGAGCGGAGGTCCAGACCCGTTTGACTGGTAAACCTTTCAGCTATGGTTTTGCTCCTGCAACGGACTACTACCTGAAAGCCCACCTCTTCGGAGACATATTCGCCAGGAACAATCTTTCTTTTGCCGACAGGGAGATTGTCACTGTCAGTGCAATATCTGCGCTGCCAGGATGTGGGCCGCAACTTATCGCCCACGTTTCAGGGGCACTCAATATGGGTGTATCCTATGAAGAACTCCATGCCCTTCCGGGATTGCTTGAGGAAAAGGTCGGTGCCGCTGAAGCAGAGCGTCTCCGCAGTGCGTTGGCGGTCGTTTTCGGCGAGAAGCATAACTCCGTCAATACAGTCGATTTCTCAGTGTGGCCGAAGGGTGAACCCAATACCGCATATGCCAAGTATTTCACAGGCAACAGTTATCTCGCCCCTTTGGATGGCGGCATTGCAAATGTAACATTCGAGCCGGGCTGCCGGAATAATTGGCATATCCACCATAAGCAAGTACAGGTCCTGATATGCGTCGCTGGCCGCGGCTGGTATCAGGAATGGGGCAAGGAGGCCGTGGAGATGACTCCGGGTGACATCATCGCGATTCCGGCGGAGGTCAAGCATTGGCACGGGGCAGCTAAAGATTCCTGGTTCCAGCATCTTACATATCACAAAGACGTCCTGGAAGGCGCTTCCAATGAATGGCTTGAGCCTGTCACCGGGGAGTTTTACGACAGATTGGATCAGCGGTAAGGATCATTCTACAGGCGGGATGAGGCGGAACGCAGCAGATACAGCGCCGGGAATATCTCTAGACGGCCTATGAGCATTTCAATCAGGCTCGTGAACTTGAGGATACCCGGGAATGCTGCATAATTGGACATCGTACCTACGTCTCCGAAACCAGGGCCGACATTGCCGATGCAGGCAATTGAAGCCGTTACACCTGTAGTGAAGTCCAGTCCGAGAGCGAAGTTGACTGCCGCGAAAAAGAACATAATCAGCAGATAGCAGAAGATATACCCGTATGCGTCACTGACTTGTGCATCTGTCTTGACCTTCCCGTCTACGCGCACCAGCGAGACTGCCTTCGGAGAAACCGCCAGTTTCACTTTGCGGCTGATCCCTTTCATTGCGAGGATCGCACGGTCCATCTTGATACCTCCTGAAGTCGAACCTGAGCAGCCGCAGACAAAGGAACACAGTATCAGGATCGCGATACACAGATGTGGCCATAATGTCGTGTCCCGCGTAGCGAATCCCGTAGTAGTCGATATCGAGGCCACCTGGAACGAAGCATCGCGAAGAACGGTCCAGAATGAAGTGTAGTGACCTTCAGCCATCAGGTCTATGGTGATTATGATGATGGCGATCGATACCATCGATAGGAAGACCTTGATGATTTCAGATTTCCGGATATAACTGAGTTTTCCTCTGATAAATGCGAGGAACAAGATTCCGAAGTGCACACCGGCAGCGAGCATCGCCACGACAAGGACCCATTCGGCAGCAGGGTTGTCGTAGAAACCGATACTGGTATTACGTGTGCAGAATCCGCAGGTACTGCAGGCGGACATAGCGTTCGTGAGCGCATCGAACCACTGCATCCCGGTCAGCTTCAGCGAGATGAAGGTGATGCTTGTCAGTGATATGTAAGCAGTCAGCATCCTGCCGGCAAAACTGCCGCTCCTTTCCCTTGCGAGACTGTCCAAGGCCATATTGGATATTTCTGAAAGGGAGAGTGTGGATTTGTCTGCCCCCGATGCCAACATCGAGAATAGAGTGACTATACCTATACCCCCGACCCAAGCTGTCGAGATACGCCAGAACTGAAGACTGCGGGGAAGTGCTTCTATATTATCCAATATGGATGCTCCGGTGGTAGTAAAACCGGATACGCTTTCGAACAGGGCATTGATAGGAGTAAACTCCCGTCCGAAAAACAGGTAGGGGAGCATACCGAACAAGCAGGCAAGTGTCCACGCTACCACTACTATGCAGTTCCCCTCGCGGAATGTAAGACTGTGATTTCCTCTTTTGACGAATATAAGTGGATAGAAGCCGATCATTCCGACGAGGAAGGCAGACAGGAACAATGCTGTCCGGCTCTCATCTCCGGGGGTGCACCAGGCTATCAAACCAGAAACTGCCATAAGCGTTGCCAGAAGAAGCAGCGAAACTCCGGTGTACCAAGTGATTATCTTCCAATCCATATCTTGAAATTTGCCGCTGCAAAATTATCGCGCGGTTTTTCATTAATCAATACAATTATTTTTATCTTTGCATTGATAGAATCAATTGGAATATAAGATGACACTTCAACAACTGCGATATATCATTGCCATAGACCAATACCGGCATTTCGGGAAAGCAGCCGAAGCCTTCGGTCTTACACAATCTACTTTGAGCCTGATGGTCAAGAAGTTAGAGGAAGAGTTGGACGTATTGATATTCGACAGGGATACACATCCCGTCGCCCCCACCGAAGCCGGCCGTAAGGTAATCGACCAGGCAAAGGTGGTTTTATATAATGTCGAACAGATCACGCAGATTACCCAATCTGAAAAGGAATCTCTCAGCGGCCAGCTTAAAATAGCACTGATTTCTACTGTCGCCCCTGTCCTGATTCCTGGATTATTCAAACATATTGGACAGACTTGTCCGGCCATATCCCTCCAGACTGAGGAAATGCTGACGGATACGATCAAAGCCAAGCTCAGGAAGGCGGAAGTGGATATGGGTGTTGTTGCCGTACCTGTCAGCGAACCGGATCTCCTGGAGATTCCGATGTACCACGAGTGTTTCCTGGCTTATGTATCTCCGAAGAACGTAGCCTATGCGCAGGAGCAAATCAAATCAGAGTCTCTGCCTAGGCGGGGTGTATGGATTATCCGCAACGGCCTGAGACAATTGGACCCATCTGACCTCCATGGAGAACGTTTCTCATATGAACAATATTTCGAAGGAGGACGTGTGGGAACCCTGATACAGGTAGTTAATGACAATGGTGGAATTACGATCATCCCGGAAACGCACCGGAACTTGATTATGTACAGCCAGCAGGAGTGCCTTCGTCCCATCGTCGATCCAGTGCCGATGCGTACCGTTTCACTTGTCATAAGGAAAGACTACATCCACGAAGCCAAACTCAACGCCGTCGTGGATGCGGTCAAGCATATTGTTCCGGGGACTCTTCTGGACGGCCAGATAAGGAAGGAACATATAAGGATATGAGACAAGTCAGCCAAGCAGTTTGAGGAAGGTTTTCTCAGGTAGGCAACCGCAGGCTGCAGCGACTATATCCTTCAGATAATCAAGCGATTCGGATGGAGTCAGTGCAGATTTCATAGAGCGCGGTACATATCCCGGAAAAGGGAAGTCCAGCTCCTCGAACAAGGCTTCCGGAGAACAGAAACTGCTCCGCTGCCAGCCGGAATACTTCAGGTCAGGTCCCCTGTAGACGCGGGTGATATCGCCTGTGATGATCCGTGTCTGCATCTGGATTTTCGCCAGTATGGCATCGGCTGCCGACTTGCTGACACCGAGCAATTTGCGTACTTCAGGAACGGATATGGAGCCTTTTTCCTGAATATAGTCCAGGATACGCTGCTGGACCTCGGATGGTTGATACTTCGGCAGCGAGCGTCTCCAGTTCATAAGTTCCCTGTAGACATCCACCGTTGCGAAAGCAGCCTTACCGCCCCATAGGAACTTGCCATAGGCTATATCGCCGCTATGCACACATTCGATCTTCCAGTCCCAGGGACCCAGGTTATCCTCGGTGAACCAAAGCTCAGGCGGGGTATGCTCCTCGATGGAATATCCTGTGACGGGATTCTCGAAAAACGGCACAAGCCGGTACTCATGTATGAGCGCCAGCATCGACTCCGGTCCGTTTACGACCGGAGTCCTGATTTCTCCATTTATTCTGATGATAGACATTATTCCTTTAGCAGAACGCGGTTTACCTGCATCTCAGAGCCAGCAATCTCTGCTGTTGCCGTGCAGCGGATATCGCGTGAAGAGGCTCCGAAGAGGAAGCTGTAGGTTCCTTCATCCACCACCCAGGCAGACGCTTCCTCGTCGAACGATGCAAGTCCGGAAACCGGGAAGCAGAGCGTAAGCTCCTGGCTTTCACCTGGTTTCAAGGAAGCAGTCTTGGCATATGCCTTCAGTTCCTTTACAGGTTTGTCCAACTTGCCGGCCGGAGCGCTTGCATACAGCTGGACACTTTCTTTGCCTTCGAAGGAACCGATATTCTTCACGGTAACCTTGGCGGTGACAGTGCTGCCGTCATTCTGCACAGATGGATGGCTGTATTCGAAACTGGTGTAGCTGAGGCCGTAACCGAAAGGATATGAAACGGCGAGGTCCTGCTTGTCAAACCAGCGATAACCCACATAAATACCTTCGGCATAATCGGTCTGGTCAACGTCTTTCTGGCCGATATCCTTGCGGCGGTCGAGGAAATATACTCCTGCATCGGCATCGATTGGGAAGTTGGCTGAAGAGGCGGCATCCATAAGGTTCACAGGGAAGGTCATCGGCAGTTTTCCGGAAGGACTTTCTATACCGGAGAGGATGTCGGTGACGGAATTGCCACCTTCCTGGCCGGCCTGCCAGGCCAGCAGGACAGCGTCCGGAATGCTTTTCCAGGAAGCTGTTTCGATGACTCCGCCGATATTCAGGACCACGACAACCTTCTTGCCTTGGGTGTGGAAGGCAGCAGCGACTTTGTCCAGGAGTTCGCGTTCCTTTGCAGAAAGCTCGAAGTCTGCGGCGCTGCGGTCGAAGAATTCACCAGAATTGCGTCCGAACGTGATGATGGCCACATCGTTCGCCTTGGCAGATGCCGCAAGCTGGACTGGCGAAGGAATGAATTCTGATGGACGCGGGGCAGGGAAGAACACGGCAAAAGAATCGTTGCCAAGGCTGGCTCTGAACGCGGCTTCCTTATCTGCGATATGCTTGAGGACAGCCCCTTTCTGGCTATCGTCCACGTTGAACCCGGCATTCTTGAGGCCGTCCAGCAGTGACACTGTATAGGCACGGTTTACATTGCCCGAACCTGTGCCGCCGGCGATGAAATCATAGCTGGTACATCCGAATACGGCGACGTTCTTGACCTCTTTCAGTGGGAGTACGCCATTGTTCTCCAGCAAGACCATCCCTTCCAGGGCGCTCTTGCGAGTAACGGCGGCGTGCCCTTCCAGGTCAGGCTTGTTGCTGTAAGCATATCCCTTCACATTCGGGCTGCGCTTTACAAGTTCCAGCACGCGTTTAACGCATACGTCCAGCTGTGCTTCGGTCAGGGATCCGTCCTTGAGGGCCTCCATAATCTGCTCGTACTGCTTATCGGTACCGGGCTGGAGCATATCATTGCCGGCTGCAATCTGCTGGGCGCCGTCGTCTCCGCCGAACCAATCGGTCATCACCAGGCCTTTGAAGCCCCATTCGTCGCGAAGAACGGTGGTAAGCAGGTCGTAGCTCTGCGAGGTATAGGTTCCGTTGATTTTGTTATATGAGCTCATAATGGTCCAGGGATCAGCCTCCTTTACCGTGATTTCAAATCCCTTGAGGTAGATCTCACGCTGGGCGCGGGGACTGATTATGGCATTGTTGCCGGTACGGTTGGTCTCCTGGTTGTTGTAGGCGAAATGCTTGACTGAAGTGCCTACATCGTTCTTCTGGACACCGCGCACGTATGCGGCTGCTGTCTTGCCGGCCAGGACGGGGTCCTCGGAATAGTATTCGAAGTTGCGGCCGTTCAGAGGATGGCGGTGGATATTCAGTGCCGGAGCCAGATAGACATCGGCGCCGTATTCGTGGACCTCTTCGCCCATCGCCTGGCCTACGCTTTCCACCAGCTCTTGGTTCCAGGTACTGGCCAGCAGGGTACCGATCGGGAAGTGGGTGCAGTAATATGTGTTCTCATCACCCTCACGTGTAGGATCGATACGGAGGCCAGCAGGACCGTCTGCCAGGACTATGCTTGGTATGCCCAGGCGCTCTATGGGGTAGGTGGTGCCGGCTGCCCCTGGGACAATGCTCTTGGTGGCACCGACGGCGGCATTGTCCCCGCTGAAACCGGCCATTCCGGTTCCGATAACGAGGTGGACCTTTTCTTCCAGGGTCATTGCTTTGAGGACTCTGTCCACAGAAGCCGTCTTGAGCTTCGGCTCGCCGCACCCGTAGGCGGTAATCGCCAGTGCAGCAAGGGAGATAAAGAGGATGTGTTTCATCGTGTCATTCGCTTATTATACAAATATATGATTATTTTTCGGTCATTCCTTGTCTGGTGCGGCATATGTTGGTTTGTATACATTTTTCGTATCTTTGTGGAGGATGAGACGATTCGTGTCCATAACGATGTTGTTTACGGCAAGTATTTTAATACTCGTCCATATTCTGGTGCCGCATCATCATCAGCCTCTGTCACCTGAGGCGTTGGTTCATTCGCACTGCGACTTGGGAATTGTCCACGGTGAAACTCCCGCCCATACCCATCATAACGGCAGTCCTGATGAGACTTGCCTGATAAGCGAAGCTATAGAAGGTATCGTGCTGCGGATGCTGGACGACGATCCATCCATAGAAGTGCAGATGTGCCTCTCTGGGAATCTGCATTCCATATTCTCATCTGCTATTGCAGTTTCTTTACTCCCGGATGTCGAGCCGGGAAACGACATCAGCCTTCCATTCCGACGACGTCCGTATCTATCTGTCAATTATACTGATGCCGTGGTCCGCACCAGCGGGCTGCGGGCTCCTCCTGTTTGCTGATTTTCTGTCGTAAGCCACGTCCGACCCAGTTTGAAATGACGTGGCAAGTATCAGATTATCAGCATAATGAAAGCAAATCATATATTATCGGTTGCTGTGGCCATCGCGTTGGTTGCCTATACCGGGTGCCGTCACCATTCAGACCATAGCGGGCACGAACACGATGAGAAAATCCAGCTCGCAGCATATAATGAAGACTTTGAACTCTTTGCCGAAGTGGAGCCGCTTGCCGTCGGAAACGAGAGTTCCGTAGCGGCGCATTTCACCAAGTTGGACACCTTCAAACCTTTTTCCGGAGGGCGAGTGACTTTGACGCTTACCATAGATGGGAAGTCTCTGTCCTGGACACAGGAAGCACCTGTCCGAGAAGGAATATACAAGTTTGACATCACACCGGAAAATCACGGCGATGGAGATATCCGTTTCGACATAGAGACGGCAGACAGCATATCGTCACTGACTGCAAAGGTAATTGTATTTGATGACTTGCACGAAGCCGAACACGCTGCAGAAGATGCCCAGGTTACCAGTGCCAATGGTGTGGAATTCACCAAGGAAATGAGCTGGGAAGTCGATTTCTCCACGGCTCCGGTGCTCTGCGAGCCTTTCGGCCAGGTTATCCGTGCGATGGCACAGGTGCAACCGACGGAAGGAGATGAGCAGATACTCAGCGCCAAAGGCTCCGGAATCGTCCGCATTCCGGGTGGAACACTTCCGGAGGGGAAGCCCGTCAGTGCAGGGCAGACGCTCCTCGTCCTGGAAAGTGGAACGGTAGGAAGCAACGACCTTTCAGTACAATATGCCCGCGCAGAGTCGGAATATCTCATGGCTCAAGCTGAATATGAGCGTAAGCAAACGCTCGCCTCCGACAAGATTGTCTCCGAAGCCGAACTTCAGAAAGCCAAGTCAGATTATGAGCAGGCGAAAGCCATCTACGATAACCTTCGCCGGCATACATATTCAGGCAACCAATCTATAAAGGCTTCATCCGGCGGGTATATCGGTCACTTGCTAGTCAGGAGCGGCCAGTTCGTAGAGGCGGGAGCGCCTTTGGTCACTATTGTCCGGAACCGGGAAATCATCCTTAAGGCTGAAGTCCAGCCGCGTTATTACCCCCTGCTGGGAGAAGTTGCAAGCTCTTCCGTGCGCCTTCCCGGAAGCTACGAGGCCGTAGCGCTGGAGAGTCTGGGAGGCAAGATGCTCTCCTATGGTCACTCAGTCGATGCCGACCATCCGCTTATCCCTGTCACTTTCTCGGTCAACCGCGACGGGCGGCTCGTTCCGGGCACCTTCGTCGAGATGTTCCTCCGCACGCATTCGGAAACACCCGTGCTGACCGTACCCAAGGAGTCCTTGCTGGAAGAAATGGGAAATTACTTCGTATATACGCAGCTCACGCCGGAATATTTTGAGAAGAGGGAAGTGCAGGTCGGCAGGACTGATGGTATCCGCACGGAAATCGTGTCCGGTCTTTCCGAAGGTGAACGCGTGGTTGCCAAAGGGGCAGTCCTCGTGAAAGTGATGCAGGCTGCAGGCGGCTTGGATGCCGAATCCGGCCATCATCATTAATGGAGGATCTGTTATGGAAATCATCAACGGTATAATCCGGTTCTCACTGAAGAACCGCCTAATAGTCTTGCTTGGAGCGGCGCTTGTCATCATCGGAGGAATTCTCGCCGCCCGGAAGATGGACATCGATGTATTCCCTGACCTGACTGCACCGACAGTCGTCGTTATGACTGACGCCCACGGGATGGCCGCAGAGGAAGTTGAACGATTGGTCAGTTTTCCCATTGAGACGGCTGTGAACGGCGCTACGGATGTGCGTCGCGTGCGCTCTACGTCTGTATTCGGGTTTTCCTTCGTATGGGCCGAGTTCGGCTGGGGAACGGATGTTTTCAAGGCCCGGCAGATTGTGAGCGAGAAGATGGTGGCTCTCTCCGGGACCCTTCCCGATGGCATAACACCGCAACTGGCCCCGCAATCCAGCGTTATGGGAGAAATCCTTTTCATAGGAATGCAAGCCGACACCACCTCCCAGATGCAACTCAGGGAACTGGCTGACTGGGTCATAAAACCCGCAATCCTTTCGACAGGCGGTGTTTCCCAAGTGACTATCATCGGAGGCGAATACAAGGAGTACCAAATCCTGGCCGACCCGGTGAAGATGGGAGCCTATGGTGTATCGATGGCCGATCTCGAAGCGGTCGGGAAGACATTCAGCAACAATTCCGAGGGAGGTGTCCTCCGTGACTTCGGCAACGAGTTCGCACTTAGAGGAATAGCTCGCACGGCAGATTTGGAGGAACTGGGCGCGACCCTTATCAAGCGGAAAGAAGGCTCTCCCGTACGTCTTGAGGATGTCGCCTGTGTGCAGATCGGGAGTGCAGTGAAGATGGGAACCGCTTCCCAGAATGCTTCGCCGGCCGTCATCCTTTCTGTCTCCAAACAGCCGAATATCAACACCTTGAGGGTGACGGAGAATATCGAATCCAACCTGGAGGATATCCGCAAGTCCCTTCCTGCCGATGTCCGTCTGGATACTCATATCTTCCGTCAGGCGGATTTTATCCAGACATCGGTGAACAACGTGGGACGTGCCCTCCTGGAAGGAGCTCTGTTCGTCATCTTGATTCTCGTCCTGTTCCTTGGGAGCTTGCGCACCACGCTCATATCCGTTCTCGCCATTCCCATCTCTCTGCTAGGCTCGGTGATAGTCCTGTACCTGATGGGCTTGGACATCAATACGATGACGCTCGGAGGTATGTGCATCGCTATCGGTTCTCTGGTGGACGATGCCATCATCGACGTGGAAAATGTCTATAAGCGACTGCGTCAGAACCATATTTTGCCCCCTGAGCAGCGTAAGGACGCATTTTCGGTAGTGTTCGAGGCATCCAAGGAAATACGTTCTTCCATCATCAATGCTACCTTTATCGTAATGGTTTCTTTCGTCCCGCTGTTTTTCCTGTCCGGTATGGAAGGAAGGTTGCTGAAACCGCTGGGCATCGCATACTTGGTTGCGTTGGCGATGTCGCTGCTTGTAGCGATGACCCTGACGCCGCTCCTATGCAAGATGATGCTATCTGACGAAGAGTATCTGTCGAACAACGAGAAGGACAGTTTCCTGAGCCGTAAGCTGCTGGGATGGTACCGGAACTCGCTTGAATGGGTATTGAAGCATTGGAAGACGGTACTAGGAACAACTGGTGCACTGCTGGTCGGAGCAGTGGTGGTGTTCTTCCTTATGGGACGGAGCTTCCTGCCGGACTTTAACGAAGGATCGGCGGTCATAACTGCCGTTACTGCTCATGGCGTGTCGCTGGATGTAAGCGATGCCTTGGGAAACCTTATGGAAAAGGAACTGATGGAGATTCCGGAAGTTACCGGTACGGGTCGACGGACCGGGCGTGGTGAGTTGGACGAACACTCACAAAGCGTCAACGGTACGGAAATCGATGTTCGGTTCACCCTGAAAGACCGCAGCCGGGAGGAAGTTTTCAATGATATCCGGCAGAGACTTGCCGGAATTCCAGGTATTGCAGTTACCGTAGGCCAGCCTCTCGGACACCGGATCGACCATATGCTTTCCGGAACACAGGCGAACCTGGCCATCAAACTCTTCGGGACAGACCTGGGCAGGATGCAGATGATCGGGAATCAGATCAAGAGTACCATTGAAGGCATCGAGGGACTTGTGGACGTGACGCTGGAGCAGCAGGCTCAGACTCCCCAGATCCAGATCAGGGCCAAACGAGAAGCGCTTGCGTCATATGGAATCACGGTGGAAGATTTCAACCGGTTCGTGACATTGGCTTTTAGCGGCGAAAAGATTTCCGACATCTATGAGGGGCAGCGGAGTTTCCCGCTTACGGTCAGGCTGGACGGCTACTATACAGGCTCGATGGAAGGACTCCGGGATGCTCTGATCGATACGCCGGACGGCGGAAAGGTTCCGCTGGAGGCTGTGGCGGAGATCGTTTCAACGTCAGGTCCAGGAGGTATCTCACGCGAGAACGTTCAGCGCAAGTTGGTAGTATCTGCCAATGTATCAGGCCGGGACATCGGGTCGGTAGTGGAGGATGTGCAAAAGGAAATAGACCGGAATATTGTACTGCCCGAAGGCTACCGGGTGGAATACGGCGGACAGTTCGAAAGCGCACGTAGCGCGTCCAGGACTCTTGTCGTTGCCACCATCCTGGCAATATTGGCAATATTCATCCTGCTCTATGGAGAGTTCAAGGACGTGGGTCTTTCCGGCATAGTGCTGGTAAGTTTGCCGCTGTCGCTTATCGGTGGTGTGGGAGCTGTATGGATTTCTTCCGGAGTGGTGAGCATTCCGTCCATTATCGGCTTCATTACTTTGTTTGGCATAGCAACGCGAAACGGCATCCTGCTTATCTCACGCTATCAGCATTTGTCCGAGGAGGGATTGCCGCTGGAACAGTTGGTCCGTGAAGGATCGGCAGACAGACTCAATCCTATCCTTATGACGGCGCTCACATCAGCATTGGCCCTGATTCCGCTTGTGCTGGGGGCAGACAAGCCCGGCAACGAAATCCAGAGTCCGATGGCTATGGTCGTACTGGGCGGCCTTCTTACATCTACGCTGCTGAACATCTACGTGATTCCTGTTGTTTATTCGTGGTTCGCAAAAAGGAGAACGAAATGAAAAATCTATATCTGATCTTGTCAATTGCCGTCCTGCCCATAGTTACGGTGAAGGCGCAAGACATCTACGCACCTGTATTGCAGCAAGTGGAAGAGGGGAGTACCCGCTTGGCCGCCTTGCGGGATGTAATGGAAGCAGAAAAACTCTCCAGCAAGACGGGACTGGCTCCTTCCGACCCCGTGGTAGATGGTGGATATCTGTTTGGTTCGCCATCGACCATCGGTGTACGTAAGGATCTCAGCATCCGGCAGGAGCTGGATTTCCCGACCGTGTATTCCCAGAGGAGCAAATTGGCTGAATTGAAGAGTGCAGGAGCCGGATACCAGTATGCCCAGGAGCGGATGGAACTGATGCTGGATGCCAAGAGGCTTTGTATAGAGATAATATACCACAATGCGCTGGGCCGCCAATACGATGCCCGGCTGGAACGAGCTGAACGCATCAACGAGACATTCCGTCGGAAACTGGAGTCAGGCGAAGCCAATCAGCTTGAGTTCAACAAAGCGTCGCTGAATCTCTCTCAAGTCCGCCAGAAGCGTTCCCGGTTGATAGCCGAACGGGAAGCACTTCTCGCAGAGCTTCGCAGGCTGACCGGGAATCCAACGCTGGACTTCACGGCCGATACATACCCTGCAGTTTTGCTCCCAGCCGATTTTGAGACTTGGCTCGAAGAAGCTTCCAGCAAGTATCCAGTCCTTCAATATCTTAGAAATGAGGTGGAAGCCGCATCGCGGGAAGTGTCTCTCGCCAAAGCGTCTTCCTTGCCAAAGCTTTCTGTGGGATATATGGGTGAGTACGTAGTAGGGCAGACTTTCCAGGGCGTGACCTTCGGCATATCCATCCCGCTGTGGGAAAACCGTAGAAGAGTGCGGCACGCCGATGCGGTCCGTTCAGCCACGGAACGTGTGGTCGACGATGCCACACAAGCCTATACATCACGGTTACGGGTGCTTTTCTCCCAGGTAGGAGCAGTGCAGGCCGCACTTGCCGAATTTGAGAATTCGCTGGCGGAAAGCCGGAGCAATGACCTTCTGTACAAGGCATTTGAAAAGGGAGAGATTCCACTGTTGGATTACCTGCTGGAACAAGAGTTTTGGCAGGAAGCCTATGAAGAAAAGTTGCAGGAGGAACGGGATCTGCACCTGCTTCTCGCTGAGCTGGAGGCTTGTAAGCTATAGTATCAGGTAGACTTAGTGGTCTTTTTGGAAATACGTTGATTACTAGCGTGTTATACTATTTGACACGGTGGGTGATCCGAGAGGAAGCGAACAAACAATGATGTTTAACAATCTAATTCCTCTTGGGTACGAAAAGAATGGTTATCCTAGTGATCGTTGCTCTTATGAGCATCTCAATGGTAAACGCAAAGACACTCCGCGGCTATGTCTCGGACAAGGACGGGAACCCTGTCGCTGGTATGAAGATGGTCGCGGTGAATGCTGACAATCCTTCCAAAAAGAGCATTGCAGTAACTGATGAAGATGGATATTTCTCGATGCGGGTTCCTGATGAAATCGCTACTTCGGATCTTGTCGAAGTCGCAGCAAGCGACGGGGCAAGTATCATCGGATATCCTCTGAGGAGAGACACCCGATCAGAGTCGGGTATGACGGGTCAAGTCATCCCCGGCCAGGTCGGGGATCCGATGTTCTGGTGCAGTTTTAGCTCTATGGCTGCCATCCGCAAGACCGTCAAGAAGATTGCTCCCACAGATGCCACCGTCCTGATTTCCGGCGAAAACGGTACCGGCAAGGACGTGCTGGCACGTGAAATCCACGCCCACAGCCTCCGTAGCGAGAAGCCTATGGTTGCAGTCGATGCCGGAGCGATCACCGAAACGCTGTTCGAGAGCGAACTCTTCGGCCACGTCAAGGGCGCATTCACAGATGCGCATACAGACCATATGGGTAAATTCGAGCAGGCCGACGGGGGTACACTTTTCCTGGACGAAATCGTGAATATCCCGCTTCATCTTCAGGCCAAGCTGCTGCGCGCTATCCAGAGCCGGAGCTTGCGTCATCGCTGCGGTTGTCGTGGCGGTGATCGCTACGTTAAGGACCAGACGCAAGGACATCAAGAAAGTAGCCTATATGATGGATGCGCTGGAGGACGGAGAACTCAATTTCCGTTTCCAGGAAAAGAACAAGTTCAACCGCACCCTGAAATCGCTACGCTCGGAATGACAAGAGAATGCTCAGGATGACAGATTATCGTATCGAAGCGAAATGGTCCAAATACCGGTTGGCGGCGGCAAGTTCGGGGAGATTGTGCTCTTCGAAGGCAGCGCAGTACAACTCCCGGAAGCGACAGAGTTCTTCCCACATGGCGCTACGAGCGGATGCCGTCTGCCCCGCACGTCCATATCTGATGGTAAGGTCGATAAGTTCCTGGAAACGGGCGAAGGCACTCTGTGCACGGTTTTCTTTCCCGTCCTCCAGCGCCTTTAGGACTCGGGAAGTCTCGCTGCCGATGTTGGCCATCTGCTGCGGAAAAGAGAGTTCGGCCCAGCGGCCGTTTTCCAGGGAAGCGTGTTGCATCTATGCTGTAATGAATTTATCGACAATGGATTTGATGGCTTTCCGAACCTCTGGATCTTCCACATCCCTAGAAGGATTGCCCTGCCAGGACCGGATGTTGATGAGCGAATCGTATTCAATGAAATCCTCGCCTTCTTCCTCCACCCAAAGGTTGAATCCCCAGAGGCTTTCCTGCGCAGATCCGTCTTCCAGAAGAAGACGCTCCAAGTCTGCGTGCAAATCGGCATCGATGGCCAGGAGGCCTTTCTGGACATCCGCTACGCATTTAATCATGTCACCGAATGTGTTTTGTGCCAACTCTTTGAGTTTCGTGATGGGGATGGGCTTCTGAAGAATCTGCATAAAAAAGTGTTTCGACAAAGATACAAATAAAAGATGAAAAGCTACCTGAAATTCCTATCCCGGAACAAGTTATACACCGCCATCGAGGCGGTGGGGCTGGCCGTGAGCCTGGCGTTCGTGATTTTGATTGGCTCCTATGTGGTACAGCAATAAGAAGTGGCACACGAGTCGCCTCAGTGGGAGCGAACGTTTGTGTTGGGAACCAAGGAGTTCCTGGGGTTGACTTACTGGGACAAGGAGGAATTGGAGATGAATATCCCTGATGTGGAGGCAGCGACCAGAGCCGCTATGCTGTGGCAGCCGTTCATCCGCAAAGATGACCAGCTGCTCCAGTGCGCAGGTATGGAAACCGATGCCGACTTCTTCAAGGTATTCCCTGAATACCATCTGGTAGAATGAAGTATTGATGATTTTGTAGGGAAGGACGATGTTCTCATTAGTGAATCTTTGGCCAGAAAGATTGCCGATCAGGTCGGTAATGACGCGTCCGTTATACCGTTTGCTTGCAAAACGAGAAGAACCAGTATGCCCACAACAACTAATATGTTCAACAATTTGTGCACGAGCCATTTAACTGCAAAAATTACACCAACTCCCAATTGGTTAGGGTCTTTCCCCGATACCGAATATGACTTACGGAATTCATCGAAGTGTTTTCCGCGAAAAGAATGGGCTATACATATGGCTGTAAACTGGAGCGGTATTCGGTAGGCGTCATCCCAAGGTGTTTTTTACAATATCGGCTGAAGTAGGACAATGAAGCGAAATTCATCCTGTTAGCTATCTGCGTGAGCGAATAGCGCGGATTGTCCAGGTATTCCTTAAGGATAGGAATGGTGTGTCTGTCGATATAAGAAATGACAGAATGTCCGGTCAGGCGTTTTACCGTGGATGAGAGATATTTATCCGATACATTCAATTGAGCGGCATACCAGCCTACGGTTCGCGCCATGCGCGAATTTCCTTCGGCCAGAAGCCGCATAAGTTCGTTTACGATGAACCCCGCCCGCTCCGTGGATGCGTTTCCGCCGTCCCGCTGGCTGTGGAAGGAGAAGGTCCGATTATTTTGCTGCAAAAAAGACCTTGGGGGACAAAAAATCAAAGGAGTGACCCCGATACTATAAAGCCAGTTTCTGTTCAGTTCAATCCTAACTAATACCATTTGAAAAATAAGCATCAAAATGAACTTTATCGTGCTAAATATTCGAGATAAAGTACAAAAAGGTCACACTTTTTGTTGCTTGGAAAAATATTATTGCTAAATTTGCACGTAAACTAATATGATTAAAAATGAATAATGCGAAGATAATTGCCCGGGAGAAGGAAATGGCCGAGCTAAGGAGATGCTATGAGTCCGACCGATCTGAATTTGTTATAGTGTACGG
>CAJOKD010000009.1 GCA_905235085.1 uncultured Bacteroidales bacterium
CGCTTACTAACCGTTAGTAACGCATCACTGACAATAAGTAACGGCTACTAACCCGAAGTGATGGGTTAGTAGCCGTACTGTACTTTATCGGATGCTTACCTTGGGATGCTTACGAAAGGAATTGACAAGCTACAACAAAACAGATGGTGCCGAAACCGGCACCATCTGTTTAATATAAAGTATTGAAAGAATTCCCTATCCTAGATCCTTACTTAGAACCTGTCTTCTCATTGAAGATGTTTCGGACAGAGGCCTCGTCAAACTTCTTGTTATTAGGAGTATTCGTGAATACGAATGGATTCTGGATATTATCACCGAAAGTGTACTGGACACCATCTGCCTGGTAGGTGTAACCGAATGCCCAGGCATCCTCCTTTATTCTATAATAGTAGTCAGGATTAAGGCCGACCTGTTTCTTAAGATAAATACCTGTCACAGGGTCATAATCATCTGGACCTACGACAATCTTGGTTCCCCAGTCTTCCCAAACGGCTGTCTCTGGATCGAAGTTCTCGACATACGGTGTCCTTGCAAGAGTGAACACTGCGTTATCTCCTTGCATAAGACCGACTTTCTGGATCCAAATCTGCACCGGAAGCTTTACGGTAGGACGGTTGAATGAGATGAGCGGCTGAGTAGCTCCAGGCAGGTAAATACCGGAATTTGGATTGTTAGTCTCCACAGCCGGTCCACCGACAGCATCGTCGTTGACGGTAATGACAAAGCGGATGATCTGCTTGTATCCGTGATATCCTGTCGGAGATGAGGCATCAGGACCGCACCAGTTTTCTGAGTAATCGAATCCTGAAGTGGAAACTTTGTTGTCTGCCTCACTGATCGAAGGAGTAATCGCAGGAAGGCCATACTCCTCAGGAGCCTTTTCTTGACCAAATACCAGGTAGTCGTGGCCATCGATGGTGGTTATGCTCTGACAAGGAGCAACCAGAACAGTGACTGCATTTGCAGGATTCTGCTCAAAGCCTTTAGGAACCGAGAAAGAAGAAGAAACTACATCAACGGTAAGGGTAGCCTGACCGGTTACCTCTGTGTTACCGCTACCACCCGTCGAGTGAGCGATAGCAGTGAAGATGTCCTTAAGGTCCTCAGCAGTTCCACCGGATGCATTGATATAATGACTGGGATCTGTAGCGACATCGGTCATAAAGCTATTGACATTGCTAGGAACGGTACCGGAGAACACACCTACAGAATATACAACAGGATGAGTGGCATTATCACCGGATCCATAAGTAATATTCTTGATTGACTGGGCATTCGTTATTGCATGATTGGCCACGGTCTGATCGAAATTGCTTTGATGAGTAGGGGCACCATCGGTGAAGAAAACAACCGTCTTATTGGAATTACGTGCAGCTACCGCTGGCCTGTCGATGAGAAGCCTGGCAAGGTTCATTCCATAATCCGCAGCGGTTGCTCCTGAAGGTCGAAGGCCGTTAACTGCTGCTTTCAACGCATTGACATCAGTATCCGTGCTTGTAAGAGTAAAGTCTTTTACGACCTCTGTATAATTATAGCCATCGCCATTAAAATGATTACCTTCATCAATAGGAGCATTATTTGAATTCCAACCAGCATTGCTACCGTAATAGCTATCATCTGCAAACTTCACGATACTGATCCTGTTGCCAAGAGCCGCAGACCTACGATGATCATTCGTGTCATCTTCATACCAGTCATTATGGGCGATCTGATCGATGAAGGCTCCGACGGCAGACTGCAAGGCATCCATCTTGGTTATAGGCGAAGTCACCTGCGTATATAACTGAACGTTCGAAGCAAGGAGGTTTGAATAGCGAGCAGTAACACCGGAAACATTAGTAGGCTGGTTGGTTACAACCTGGCCGTTGGAGTTGATATAATAAGTCCTGCCATTTGCTGAGAAGGATAGGTAATAATAAGGCGACCATCCTCCGCCACGCCCCACAGAAACTCTACGATAATCACCATCATATAAATAATAGTAATCAGTCTGATATGTACCCGTGCCTGCTACGCCTGCATAATCATAATAGCTTAAGGAAGAAACATTCGCCGGCTGATATGACGTAACAGTTGTTATTGTCTCATCCATAGAACCTGAAACATCAAGCACCAGGACTACATCTACAGGGACAGACTCATAAGTCTGTGTAACCTCTCCCGTTACAAAGGTCTCGAGGTCGATGGTGTAAGTACCGTCATTGTTGAGAATAGCTCTTTTTGCATATGCAATTCCATTCTGTTCGAAATAGACGCCCGACGAGATATTCTGGGCACAAACGGCAAGTCCGGATAGGAGAGCTACAAAAGATGCTATATACTTAAATATGTTATTCATAATGTATTTCTATAATAAAAACCGAATTATCTTCCTTACCTGTTAAAGGTCCAACAAATCATTAGGACTGGTCTTGTCGAGGGCCTTGACCCAAGCCCTGATGTAACCCTGATTATCATCATTGTCCAGGATATTTCCGTTATTGTCAACAGAAGCAGGTATAGCCTGGACCATCATATCTATCACAAGATGGACATCCTTGGCCTTCCTTCTGACTCCCCATTTATCTACGATCCAGAATTCAGGAGACGGGCCGACTTCATAACTCGAGAAGAGTTGATCTGTAATGGCGTCATTAGGACCGATCGGAAGAGTATAATAGTAATACTTGTCGTACCTGACCCAATTGTTGATAGTATATGGAGAAACAGCTTGCGCCGGTATCGCCGTGCTCTTCTGGACAAGGTTTGTAAAAGTACCATAATTAGTCAAACCATCCTTGTCATTCCAGAATTGCACCTCAGTAGTATTCGTCGGGTCAGAAGTAGTGAATCCCATCAGGATGACATCTACATCACCTTCTGCTGTCTGTACCTTTCCTACCCAGTTTCCGATCATATTGACACGGACATATTCAAAGACGTTTCCAGTGTTCTCGACGCGTACATTGGACTTGACGAACTTGTCTTCAGACATTTCATCTTCGAGTTCGACGCTAGGGTGAACAGGCTTAAGGGTATATGTATGAAGATCTCCAGCCGACCATGTCTTTTTACCGAGGGAGACGGTAATCGTAGCATCGTTTACAGTCGTCGTAGTATTGTCTCCATTAACCAAAACGATGTCATACTTCACCGTAATCGTCACAGCGCCATCTTGGAACGCCTGAGGAACGACCCATAAGGTAAGCGTACCATCTTCATCATTGACATTCCTGGCGGCAGTGGATGGTTTCAATAATTCATCCAAATCATAGTTGCTACCCTCATAGTTGGTAACATCATTCGGAGTGCTTCCTGCAACAACATTGAATGAAGTATTTCCATCAAGATTACTCCAGGTAACCGTACCGTCATTTGCAACCTTGCAATGGCCGGAATTCTTGAAACCACCCTTATCACTGTTACCGGAAAGAGTCACTTCCTTTATGATGGTCTTGGTAATCGAAGTAGCGCCTGTAATACCCGTATTGGTATAGAAATTCGCGAATTTGACTCCGGTCAGAGCGTGATAGAAGACAACAGTCTTGCCGTTGTCGCTCTCAGACTGCATAGTCGTAGAGGTAAAGAGGATATCCTGCTGTCCTGCAGCAGTCGCAGGAGATGTGTAATCAAACTCTATGGATCCATCAGCATTATATGTATAACTACTGGTAACTCCAGCAGGCTGCGAAGGCATCCTCATATAGAAGGTAAGGGGTGCATTAGCCCATACATCCCTGCCGTAACGGTGGGTCCATAACCCATCTACCTCGGCATTGGCTGTGAATACTGCATCTTCAAGCGCTTTGTCAGTACCCGGATTCGCAACGGCACTGAAAGATCCGTAGAGGGCAGCCACGTTTTCAGTAAAGGCAGGAGTTCCTCTGGTTACTATTCCTTCGTTCAGCGATTCAACGGTCTCTTCCAGGTAGAGCGTTTCTCCATTATCCATCTCGAGAGAAGCGACCCTCTCAGGACTGATTACAATTTCCTTGGCAACAGATCTTGTCTGAGCTGCAGACAAGTTGAACGCAACTTCGTCCGTCTCAAGACCACCGACCGTAATTTCTTTTTCATTCCCGCAAGAGGTGACCAGTAAAGCGACCCCTGCAAACAGAATCAGAGCAAAGTTTCTATTTTTCATACTTCTTTTTGTTTTACTGGTTAAAATTCAATAAGATGATCATCATCATCTCCGTACTCATCGACAGGATCGACTATCACGGTGGTGTCAACCTTCGATGATGCAAGAATTTGGCAATCAGTCTCAAATTCTGTAACGAACTGGACCGATGGTGTTAGATACCGTTCCTTTCTCATACGCTGTGATTTTATAATTATTTCTATATCAACATCATTTAAATGCCCCTCGGGCATATCCATATATATCTGCAAATTTACCACAGAATTTTGAAATATAAAAATAAAAGTTTCTATAAACTCAAGTAATTTTTAGGTGTATCAGGTTTATTTATCAACTAACAAGAAGCGCCGTCAGGCCACAAAAGACAAGAAAAACAGATGGCGCAGTAAAATTGCACCATCTGTCATATTGAATATGTGATTATTATGCTACTCCAGCATCAGCTCCTTCAGAGTATTGATTTCATCCAGAGTAAGAGGCTTCTTGATATACGTGGCATCAGTATCAGTGAACTCGGTCATGGCCCAGGTAGTCACTTTCTCCTGGAGGGTCGAGCCCTCGAAACTATAAAGGTACCTTACAAGATATTTGAATGGTCGCTCTGAAGTATCAGTCCGTTTTCTGCTTGAATAATAAGAGGTCAATTCATAATCAATGTTCATGTCAAGTTCTGAAACTCCGAGCAGGGCCTCGATAAGGAAGGCCAAAGTTCCAGTCCTGTCCGCTCCTCCAATGCAATGGAAGTAAACCGGCTCATCGTTCGCAATGCAATTGATGATATATCTGAGAGCACACTGGTATCTCGCCGCAGTAACACCTGTCTTGTTTACATCATAATTACCTGACGACGAGGAGCCTCCGCCACCAGGCCTATTACTGCCATTGGAAGATTGCGACCCGTACATGAACTGCTTGACCGGGAAATTCTTGTAGAATATGTCATCAATTACTTGTATAGCTTTACCGTCACCATTATTATTTTCATACCCACGCAGGTCGACATCATGCTTGATCCCCAATGGGACATAATAAGGGCTGGTGCCACTATAGGAGCTGCTTGGCGAATTGATGAAGACCTGTTTACCACTATCAGTAATATTGTTAATGTTCGCTCCCCGATATATCTTACCGAAACGGATAGTCTTGCCATCTTCTCCCGTCCATCCCCCCAGGTCACGGAAATTTTGAACGCCACCTACCATTATGGTCCTGACCGGACCTTTGGGAGTAAGACTCCTGAGTCCTCCAATAATACTACCTGAGGAATCATACAACCTGTAGTAATATGTAACTTCCGGAATCAGATTATAAACATTGAAACTTGTGGTACCGCTGCTGAAGGTAATAACCGTCGAAGTGCTGAAAGACGGATCATCCGAAAACTCCATTTTTACAGCATTTGTAGCAGTCCATTTAAAAGGGATAGGATCAGGATACTGACTACTACTACCACTGCCGACGACGGAAGTAGTATAACCATTTATTCCTAAGTCATTGACATAAGCCGTACGGGCGTTACTGATATAAGCCCGCTCTGCTGAACTGGTGATGTAGTAGTCTCCATACTCATCTTCCTGACGCGTAACCTTAGGGGCATTCGACGAGGTCAGGGTGACCGTGCGGAACTGGGACCTGTTGAAGGCCAGAGACTTTGAATAGGTGAAGGTCCTCACAACGCCGCTGCCCTCAAGGACCATCGTGAAACCATCCCGGAGTTCAACAGGAAGAGTGATCATATAATACCACGTGCCCGCAGCAAATGAATTGCCTGTAGCAGGGACAAGAGTAACAGAAGAAACGCTCTTACCGCTCGGTTCAGTAACGGGAGTCCCATCAGAATCAAAACTCGTTGTAAACATCCCGGCCAGGGATTCACCATCATTGGCGAATATTGATACACGAGATATGCGTTCTCCTCCAAGAGTGTTTTCATCAAGTCTGAACCTTATACCGGAACAAGCATTCTTGAAGTGGAAACTGGTCGTGCCATCGTCTGCGGGATTCGCCCTGGCAATCGTGAAAGAAACATCCTCCCCAAAAGACGTCACGAGACCATGCTGCCTGGAAGGCAGGCTAGCAGTAAAGACTCCATTGCTGAAAGAAGACACGCAGGTATAAGGATACATCGCCCAGTATTTATAACCCTGGACATCCTGCCCGGCAACAAGATTCCCGCTGAATGTAGCAACGCCACCTGAGATTCCATCAATCTGCATCTTGCCGGAGTTGCTCCCGGAATAAACCTTAATGGCATCGTCCCGGGACCAAAAGACCGTTTTGAGGTCATCGCCACCAAGAGTAGTCCTGCTGTCAAGACCTCCCTCCATAGTAGCAGTGAAGGTCACCTGTGGAATCTCCTCGACATAAACTTGTGAAGGGACAGGCTCTTTAGCGCAACTTACTGCCATCAATATAGCCGCAAGTACTGTAAATTTGAAAGAAAATTTTTTATTCATACCTTAGTCCCCCCATTAATTATTGCCGCCCAGATCGTCATCATCATAATTCCAACCCTCATTGTCGCCAGAGGTATTTGAGCCAGCCATCAAAGCTGCTTCAAAATATAGATTACGCACCTCGACGACCGGGGTCACGTATAAATCCGTACGGTTTGTCATATTGGAAACGCTTTTGTCCATACTAAATCAATTCGGGCGGTCCTGAATAGAATCGCCCGAATCAAGTGACTGATATTTAAGGCCTTACGTTGGTCTTGGAGTCATCATAAGTGAAACCGCCTCCAGTCTTGAAGGTATTCGTCGCCTTGCTTTCGGCGTGACGCACCCTGATATCAATATTCTCTTTCGGCGTATTGGTAAATACGAATGGGTTGTTAACCTGTCCAGAGACGGTGTACTTCGGATCGGTCGAATAAGTGTAGCTCCAGCTCCATCCCTCCTCGCGAATCCTGTACACAAGGCCCTTCTGTACAGCATAGTCACCTTCTCCTTCAATTTCGGCCGCTGGCAAGCCCTTAATCTTGACGACAGGGTTGTCTGTAGAAACATCTGATTGTGGCCTTGTTACGAATATGCTTGTGACATAGCTCCAGGCATCTGCCGCGACGTCAGCAGGATCGCCCGAGTCAGGCAGGACAGCCTTCTCTATGATGAACTTTGCACTCTCGCCTTTTTTGAGTCCTGCTTTCTCGATATAGATATTTACAGGCAGGCTGACCGTCGGATACTCAAACGGAATCAGAGGGGTAGATTGGCCATCGATATAGATTCCTGACTCAGCCGTATTCGTTACTACATTAGGTCCACCGACCGCATCAGGGTTAGCAATAATAGGGATCATGATGATGATCTTATAACCCTGATAACCAGTGATTGTGCCGCTGGCATTCTTAATAGGGCCGCACCAATTATGGCTGTAGTCGAAGCCGGTGACTGATATTTTATCGTTACCATTGGCATCAATGCCCAATACCACTCCAATATTATCATCGACATCAGTAGTATTGTCGTGCCCTGCTTGGACCTCGGTCGCGAAAGTATAAGGATCGGTGCCTGTGCACTTTGCAGTAAAGACTTTGATGTCATTTGCAACTGCATTTTCAGGCAACAGGAAGCTTTCCGACACGACATCCACCGTAGTAGTCGAAGCTGCGGTCAATTGAGTGTTTGCGGCACCGCCAGTCTGACTTGCAATGGTTTCAAAAATTGATTCCAGACTACTTGGATCATCAGAAGCCATAAAGAAGAACTTACCGCCACCACCAGCAGCGGCTTCTGCAGCATCTGCATAATTCTCGCTCGCCCTTGCAGCTGCCTCTGATTCATATCCGGTGAAACTATATGAAATCGTCCCAAGAACTCTAGGAATGTTAGAATTACCACCTCCTGAACTGCTACCGGTTGTGTATGTAGCCGTAACACCACTGAAATTTGAAGATACGAAATTCATATAGTCAAGCACTTTAGTCCGCCAGTCACTATAAGTGCTGCTAGTCCATCCGACATTGCTTGTATCGAATAATCCCACGGTGTAAACGCTGGCTCCATAATCTCTCTTCAATTGGGTTGCATAGTTCACGGCCGGGCCGGCATATCCGCATTGGAAAGCATATGAACCAGAACCACTAGGACAGCCATCAGTGAAGAAGACAACAGCTCTCGAACGATCAGGGTCGGAGGTAGCGGCGCCCTCACTTTGCCATTGCTCCATTGCCTTGGCTAAACCGAGGTGTGCATATGTGCCTTGACTAGTCGTAAGGTTAGTAATCGTGGTATTCAAAGTTGTATAAGACGTACTGATCTGAGACAGATCATTTCTTGTAATAGCAGTACTAGTAAAGGAAACTATGGCGACCCTGTCTCCTGCATAACTTGGATCCAATTCACGAGCTGCGGCATCGTTATTATATATGGTCTCCAGAAAAGCCTTGCAGGCAGTTTTAAGAGCAGCTATCCTCGTAGTTGACCCATAATCATCATCCATCGAACTGGAGCAATCCAACACGAGAATAATGTCGGCTGGTTTGCTCACAGAAGTTACTGAAGCCTCTCCTGTTGCGAAAGCTTCCAGTTTGATCCAGTACCTTCCGGAGCCGTCCGTCATAGGCGACGAGACCTGCTTGCTTATACCAACGTTGTTATTGATTGTGTATCCACTCGATTTGAATGTCAACTCCTCGCCAATGACATCGGTAATGGTCTGCGCACTTACTGCCGGAGCGAAGGCCAGCGATACAATTGCCGAGAGAAGATATATGTATATTCTTTTCATTGTTTTTCCTCCTGTCTAAAAGATATTATTCCGTAGCATTCGCATTTGCCCAAGCATCTGTGTACGTGGCATAATAAGTACCATCAAGTTTCTTGGCAGAAATGGCCTGCGTAGCGATCTCCATAACAAAGTATACCTTTTTAATCACACCGCTGATAGTGACGATAGGAGCTTCTCCTACGGTATAACTGGTAAAGAGATTATTCGGAACCGGGTAGCCGGCAGGGACCGGATCCTCATAATAGTAGTATCCGTCAGCACCCAAGTGCCACTTATTGAGCGGGTTGGTCGCACCATTGTAGCCAGCAAGTCCCGTGAATTTACCTTGCTTATAAGTCTTATTCACGAACTGGTCCTCATACCAGCTGTCGACAGTATGGAGCTGGTTGGTAACCAGATCGGTGAATCCGAAGACAGGATTCCCGGCATCGTCAAGCCACTGACCGATGATGGCGGCACGGATGAAAGCGTCCGTATTTCCGGTGTTCGTAATGACGACATCGGTCTTGGAACTGCCCGTAAAACCATTATCCTCGTTTCCTGCTATAGTTACATTATCTGCAATCTTGACATTAACATCATCTACCTTGATGGTGTAGGTGCGGAGCTGACCGGCTTTCCACTCAACGTTCTTAAGCGCCTTTCCAAAATCGATTGTCCAGGTCCCCTCGGTAGTTTCATTACCACCCTTGACAGTGTATTCGATTGTCAATTTGACATCGTCGCTCATAGTCTGAGGGATGAGCCAGAAAGTCTGCGTAGCGTCACCGTCATTCAGGTTGTTTGTGTTCCCCGCCTCGGAAAAACTCTCCGGATAACTACCATAATGAGTAAATGCTCCAGTAGTGAAATCCACAAGGATATTCTTGCCATCATCAGTGAGAGGATACGCACCGGATTTAATCGTATTCCCAGACTTGGAAGTCTTAGTCCAGACAACGGCTGTCGCAGAAGAATAGTCACCAGTAACATCAGTATAACCCCCATTATAACCCCCATTCTCAGTGGTAGGAGTCACTGTACAGGCACCTTGGTCTATAAGTCCCGTAAACCTGACTTCCTTGATAGTGACAGCATCTGCCGCAGTATTCTTAGTAGCGAACTTCACTCCGGTAAGGGCGTGATGGAAAAGGATGTCTACCTTACCTGCCTCATCGTAATCGGCTTTGGTTATATCCCTGTATGTGAAAATGATGTCCTGCTGGTCAACGGCTGTTACAGGGCTTTTATATTCAAATGTAATCTTCCCCGCGGAAGGACTGGCATTTACCAGGTTCGTGACGCCCGTAGGAGAAGCTGGCATATGCATATAGAACTCCAGATGAGACGGGTTCTCTTCTGTTCCGGCAGGCCATAACTCCCTATGGAATTGGGGCGACACATAAAGATCCTTGCTATCATTATAGGTAACATTGAATTCGCCGTCCTGGAGGATAGCCGGAGCATAAGTCGGTATCGAATTTCCATAGAGAGTCCTGAGATTCTCGGTGTAGACCGGAGTGCCCCTGGTTACAGGCACATCGAGGTCTATCACGCTTTCCTCAAGGTAGAAGTTGTTGTTGTGGTCGTCGGTACCAAGCGGGATGATGTTGACTTCAGCATGAACATCATTGCTTGAGATTTCCGCCCTCGTGCTGACTCCGCCAAGCGAGAATACGATGACATCGTCGCCGATTTCGGTGACATCAGGTACATCATTGATTTCTTCCTCGCGGTTGTCACACGCGGTGTTGATGATTGCGGCCAATGACAGGACCGCCAGAGTGATGTAGATCTTTTTCATAACAAGCGTTCTTGTCAAATTAATTAAAACTCAAAATCGAAGCCTTCACCATCGTCATTGTTCTGGTTCTGGTTATCCAACTCATCCACATAAGGATTAGTGTTGACTTGGCTGCCGCAGATGAAGTGCTCCGGATGGACCTCTACCACCGATATACGAGGTGGCAGGTAAAATCTAGACTCGATAGACAAAACCTTTTTCATATATAATTAGTTATAACTTATTAGCTTAACTATTACTTCAATTGTACGGCATCAGGGACGCCGGAAAACCATTGCTCGCTTAAACATACAAAATTCAATAAACGCCGGGTTCTGTTGAAATCTTTTCAACGAACCCGGTGCTTCTGTGGGTATAAACCCGATATTTTTCAATGAAAAATTTGCCCTCTACTTTCTGACGATTACTCTCTCGATACGGCGTGGAACAGAGGTCATTATTTCGTATGGGATGGTACCCAGGATGGAAGCCAGCTCGGAAACCGTAGGGTCTTCTCCGAAGATCGTCACGGTGTCTCCGACCTCGCAATCGACACCGGTGACGTCGAGCATACACATATCCATACAGATGTTGCCTATGGTAGGGACGCGCTTCCCGTTAAGGCTGAAACTCGCCCGGCCGCAGCCTAGGTGACGGTCGATACCGTCCGCATAGCCTACCGGAATGGTCGCTATCTTGGTGCCGCTTTCAGCGATATGCCCGTGCCAACCATATCCGATAGCCCCGTCCTCTGCTTTCAACTCTTTGACTTGCAATATCTTGACCTTGAGGGAAGCGACCGGCTTCAGCTTTACGTCCGGCAAGGAGGTGATGCCGTAAATACCCACTCCGAGGCGTACCATATCGAACTGGTAGCGGGCGAACCTCTCTATTCCTGCCGAATTCAGTATATGCAGCATCGGACGGTAGCCCAGGGCTTCGGTTATGACGGAGGAATTCCTCTCGAACATCCCAATCTGGCCGAGAGTAAGGGAATCCATCTCAGGATCCTCCGAGGCGAAAAGGTGGGAATACACAGACTTGACCTTGACGTACGGGCAATCCTTCAGATAGGTCGTCAACTCCTCCAGCTCGCTGGTCATAAACCCGAGACGGTGCATCCCGGTGTCCAGTTTTATGTGGACAGGGAAATCACGCATACCACGGGCCTCGAGTAAGCCGACGAGTGCCTTAAGTGTATAGAGGTTAGGGATTCCCGGCTCCAGTCGGTTGTCGATTATCTCATCGAAGAAGTCTGTGCCTGTGGTAAGGACCAGGATCGGAAGGCTTATACCGGCCTGCCTGAGCTCCACTCCTTCGACCGGAAGGGCGACGGCAAGGTAATCAGCCCCGGCTCCCTGCATCATGGATGCGAATTCGACAGCACCGTGGCCGTAGGCATTCGCCTTGACGAGAACAAGCATCTTGGTCGAACGCTTGAGCTTCGACCTGAAGTACCTGTAATTGTCAACGCAGCCCTGGAGATTAAGCTCCAGCCTTGAAAAATGAAACCTTGACATCAGAATGCAAATTTAAAGTATTTCCGCAAAATTCAGCGCGAAATTTGCTACATTTGGAAATCGCGGAAAACTATTAAAGGAATAAGAATATGACAAATTCAATGATTTGGTTGATCGTTATCGGGGTGATGATCCTGAGCTATGTGATACAGGCGATGCTCCAGAGCAGGTTCGACAAGTATTCCCAGGTTCCTGTGACAAATGGGATGACTGGGGCGGAAATAGCCCGGAAGATGCTCAGGGACAATGGTATCACGGACGTGGAAGTGACTTCGGTCGCCGGCAAGCTCACCGACCATTACAATCCTCAGACCAAGACTGTCAATCTGAGCGAGTCAGTCTATGGCCAGAGCAATGTAGCCGCGGCTGCGGTGGCAGCCCACGAGTGCGGTCACGTGCTCCAGCATGCCCGGGGGTATGCTCCCCTGAAGCTGCGAACCGCTCTGGTGCCGGTGGTGAGTTTTTCCAACAAGACCGTACAGTGGGTCCTGATTGCCGGAGTCCTGCTGGTCGCGATCACTCCCGCCTTGCTTTGGCTCGGTATCGTGATGTTCGCGATGTCAACCCTGTTCAGCGTCGTGACTCTTCCGGTAGAGATAAATGCCAGCCAGAGGGCTGTAGCTTGGCTCGAAAACGCCGGGATCACCAACTACGAGACCAAGCCGATGGCGCAGGATTCCCTCAAGTGGGCCGCCTACACGTACGTCATCGCAGCGATCGGTTCGCTCGCTACATTGTTCTATTACATCGGAATAGCCAGAAGCCGCTAGAAGAGATTCTCCGGCAGGAAACCAGCCGAAGAATGACGGGACGCTGAGCGGCAGCGGAGCATCTGCCTAGAACAGCGTCGGGTGGCTGTCGTCGAGCTCCTTCAGGATCCGCTCCATCGTAGCCTCCCTGAAAATAGAAGAACGGGCTTTGAATCCGAAACGGCTGCAGTACTCCTTTACTGCGGCCATTTCACTGTCATTCAGATAGATAACCTGCCTGTGCTTACGCTTGAGAGCAGCCTTGCGCTTCTCGAAGATGTCCGGATCGGGAGCCGGCATCGTATGTTTCTTCCTTGCCATTAACGCAAAAATAGTTATTTTTGTCTGAATAATAGCAAAATAGACCATATGGACAATAAAGTATTGGTTTTCTCCGCCCCTTCGGGCTCCGGGAAAAGCACCATAGTCAACCACATCCTTTCACTCTATCCAGACAGCATGGAATTCTCCATCTCCGCCACCTCGAGGGCCCCGCGAGGCGAGGAGCAGCACGGACGGGAATATTATTTCCTGAGCACCGAAGAGTTCCGCCAGCTCATCAAGGAAGACAAGTTCGTGGAATTCGAAGAAGTCTATGAGGGCCGTTTCTACGGCACCCTGAAGTCGGAGTGCGAGAGGATCTGGAACGCAGGCCATGTCATCATATTCGACGTGGATGTCAAGGGCGGGGTCAACCTCAAGAAATACTTCGGTGACGCCGCACTTTCCGTGTTCATCAAGGCTCCTTCCGTGGAAGTCCTCCGCGAGAGGCTTATCAACAGGGGAACCGACTCTCCTGAAGCCATCGAAGAAAGGGTGGCCAAGGCTGAAGAGGAGATGGAATATGCTCCCCAGTTCGACTATGTACTGGTCAACGACGACCTCAAGACCGCATTCGCCGAGTCCGAGAAGCTGGTCGAAGACTTCCTGGACGACGGCAGGCTGAACTATTCGACCTTCATCTGATGAAGATAGCGGTATATTCCGGGTCCTTCAATCCCCTGCACATCGGCCACCAGGCCATAATGGAGTTCCTTACCAGGCAGAAGGAATATGACTGGGTGTACCTCGTCGTGTCGCCGAAGAACCCTCTGAAGGACTCCATCAGCGCCGATTCAGGCGAAGAGCGCTACAGGGCTGCCGTAGAAGCTGTCAGAAGGCATCCGGAACTGCACGTGTGGGTGGACGACATCGAGATCGCGATGGAGCCTCCGCACTATACGATAAAGACCCTCGACGCGCTGAAGCTCAGGGAGCCGGAGAACGACTTCACCCTCGTGATGGGAGCAGACAACCTGCAGGACATCCACAGGTGGAGGGATTTCCCGAGGATCCTTTCCGAGTACGGAGTGGCGGTATATCCCAGGGAAGGTTTCGACCTGGAGCAGATCAAGAGGCAGCTCGTGGAGGAGTGCCGGCACTTCCCCGCCCCATACGTCCTGGATGCCAATGAAATGGCTCCCGAAGGGATGCGCAGCCTCGAAGAGACCCTGCGCGACACCTATAATATAGAAATAATCGATGCTCCGGTCGTAGACATCTCCTCGACTGAAATCAGGCAAGGCATAGCCGAAGGCAAGGATATGTCCGCCTGGCTTATGTAGACCGTACAAAGGCTTTTTAAGAATATGGCAAAGACCGTCAGAAAGAGTTTCCCTGTTCAGGGAATGGGCTGCGCTGCCTGCGTAGCAAGGGTTCAGAACACCATCCAAGGATTGAGAGGAGTGTCGGATTGCAACGTATCCCTCGCATCCAATTCCGCCAGGGTGGATTATGATCCCACCGCAATCACTCCCGCCGACATCAAGAAGGCGGTGCAGGACGCCGGCTACGACCTCATAGTGGTCGACGGCGACGATTCTGAAGACGAAGCCGAGTCGGAAGCCGACCGGTTGCAGGAGGACTATCTGCGATCCTTGAAGAAGGACGCGAAGCTTGCTGTAATCCTGGCCCTCCTCGTGATGCTGCTAGGAATGGGATTCAGCGATTTTCCGGGCAAGGGTTTCGTGCTCTGGGTCCTGGCGACACCGGCCGTATTCTGGTGCGGGAGACGCTTCTTCTCGGTCGCCCGGAAGCAGGCAGCTCACGGTAGCGCCAATATGGACACCCTGGTGGCCCTCTCAACATTGATATCATACCTTTTCAGCGTTTTCAACCTGCTGTTCCCGAAGGTCTGGACATCCAGGGGGCTCACTCCTCATCTGTATTTCGAATCGGCCACGATGATCGTGGCGTTCATCCTGATAGGAAGAGTCCTGGAAGAAAGGGCGAAGCACAGCACGACCTCGGCCATCAGGGACCTGGCCGGCCTCCAGCCGAAATCGGTGGATCTAGGTGTAGGAGACATCTACAAGGTCAAGCCGGGAGAAAGGATACCGGCCGACGGAGTGGTCCTGTCAGGTGAGTCCCACGTGGATGAATCGATGCTGACCGGAGAACCGGTAGCCAACAGGAAATCGGCAGGAGACAAGGTGTTCGCCGGGACGATGAACCAGAAGGGTTCTTTCGAGATGCAGGCGGAAAAGGTAGGCAAGGACACGATGCTGTCGTCAATAATCCGGATGGTGCGGGATGCCGAGGGCAGCAAGGCCAGGATCCAGCAGACCGTGGACAAGGTCGCTGCCGTATTCGTTCCCGTCATCATCGTGTTGTCCCTCGTCACCTTCCTTTGCTGGGTGCTCCTGGCTCCGAAAGACGGCGTTACGATGGGATTGCTGGCAATGGTAACCGTACTGGTGATAGCCTGCCCTTGTTCCCTGGGACTCGCCACTCCCACGGCACTTACGGCAGGTATCGGCAAGGGTGCCAGGCAAGGAATACTGATCAAGGATGCGGACTCGCTCCAGACAGCGAAGGACATAGATACGGTCGTCCTTGACAAGACCGGCACCATAACCGAAGAGCTTTCAGGGGATTACATACCGACCGCTGAAGATGATTTCACGGACCTGGTCAAGGAGACGTCAGAAGAGGCAGTGGCGGAGCTGAAGGAGATGGGTCTGGATGTATGGATGCTTTCCGGGGACAATCCGGAAAGGGCCGGGAAAGTAGCCGAGAAGGTCGGGATAGATAACGTAATATGCGGAGTGCTCCCTGACAGCAAGCACGGACATATAAAAAACCTCCAGGCTAAAGGCCTGAAGGTTGCGATGGTAGGCGACGGTATCAATGACAGCCCGGCACTTGCGCTGGCCGACTTGAGCATCGCTATGGGTAACGGTACCGATGTCGCGATGGACGCCGCTATGGTCACTATCGTGACATCGGACCTGAAAAAGATTCCCCAGTTGATCCGGCTTTCGAAGAAAACCTCACGGATCATAAAGGAGAATCTTTTCTGGGCGTTTATCTACAACCTGCTCGCAGTGCCGGTGGCTGCCGGGGTTCTCTACCCTGCGTTCGGATTCCTGCTGAACCCTATGATAGCGGCCGCCTGTATGGCTCTCAGTTCGGTCTGCGTAGTCACCAATTCACTGCGACTCAGCCGCTAGGAATTACTGCTCGTCAGGTCCCTGGTCCTGAGGACCCTGCTGAGGGTCTCCCTGAGGACCGTTGCCGTAAGGATTCTGAGGTCCCTGCTGGGCTGCACCCTGCTGAGCCTGGTACATCTGCTCGAATGCCTTGTTGACGGCTGCGGAGTAAGTCTCGATGTCGGCCATATTCTGGTTCTTGATGGCCTCCTTGAGAGAAGCGACACTGGATTCCACCTGGGACTTGACGTCTGCAGGAACCTTGTCGCCGTTGTCCTTGAGGAACTTCTCGGCCTGGAAGCAGAGAGCATCGGCGTTGTTGATCTTGTCGATCCTTTCCTTGGCCTCCTTGTCGGCAGCCTCGTTCGCCTTCGCCTCGTCACGCATCCTCTGGATCTCTGCGTCGGACAGGCCTGAAGAGGCCTCAATCCTGATATTCTGCTCCTTGCCGGTAGCCTTGTCCTTCGCGGACACGTTCAGGATACCGTTGGCATCGATATCGAAGGTAACCTCGATCTGAGGTATTCCCCTAGGAGCCGGAGCGATTCCGTCCAGATGGAACAATCCGAGTTCCTTGTTATCCTTGGCCATAGGGCGTTCACCCTGGAGCACGTGGATCTCGACAGAAGGCTGGTTGTCAGCTGCAGTCGAGAAGACCTGCGACTTATGGGTAGGAATGGTGGTGTTGGCATCGATCAGCTTAGTCATAACACCGCCAAGGGTCTCGATACCGAGAGAGAGCGGAGTGACATCCAGAAGGAGGACATCCTTCACGTCACCGGCAAGCACGCCACCCTGGATGGATGCACCGATAGCGACTACTTCGTCAGGATTGACGCTCTTGTTAGGCTCCTTTCCGAAGAAATCCTTTACAAGCTGCTGCACCTTAGGAATACGGGTCGAACCGCCTACGAGGAGTACTTCGTCGATATCGGAAGCCTGGAGACCAGCATCCCTGAGGGCGATGCGGCAAGGGTCGATGGACCTCTGGAAGAGGTTGTCGCAGAGCTGCTCGAACTTGGCCCTTGTAAGGGTCTTAACGAGGTGCTTAGGAATACCGTCGACCGGCATTATGTAAGGGAGGTTGATCTCCGTGGAAGTCTGGCTGGAGAGTTCGATCTTAGCCTTCTCGGCAGCTTCCTTGAGCCTCTGGAGGGCCATAGGGTCCTTCTTGAGGTCGATCCCGCCATTTTCGGCGGCGAATTCGGCAGCGAGCCAGTTGATGATTTCCTGGTCGAAATCGTCACCACCGAGGTGAGTGTCACCGTTAGTAGACTTGACTTCGAAGACTCCGCCTCCGAGTTCGAGGATGGAGATATCGAAGGTACCGCCTCCAAGGTCATACACAGCAACCTTCATATCCTTGTTCTTCTTGTCCAGACCGTATGCAAGGGCTGCTGCGGTAGGCTCGTTGATGATCCTCTTTACATCAAGACCTGCGATCTTGCCGGCTTCCTTGGTAGCCTGGCGCTGGGAGTCGGAGAAATATGCCGGCACGGTGATGACGGCTTCCTTGACATCCTGACGGAGGTAATCCTCGGCTGTCTTCTTCATCTTCTGCAGGATCATAGCAGAGATTTCCTGAGGAGAATAGAATTTTCCGTTTATATCCACTCTAGGGGTATTGTTCTCGCCCTTGACCACCTTGTAAGGTACGCGGGATACTTCCTTGCCGACCTGGTCATAGGTCTCACCCATAAACCTCTTGATGGAGAATACGGTGTTCTGAGGGTTGGTGATGGCCTGGCGCTTGGCCGGATTTCCGATCTTTCTCTCACCGCCGTCGGTGAATGCCACCACTGAAGGAGTGGTCCTTTCGCCTTCGTTGTTTATGATTACGGTAGGCTGGTTGCCTTCCATTACTGCAACGCACGAGTTCGTGGTTCCAAGGTCAATTCCAATGATTTTTCCCATATCTTTCTTTTGTTTTGTTTAATCAGTAAAGTATCGGCGCCCGGAACCTATTCGGAACCGGACGCCTTCTTCTTTAACGAATGTTGTGCCATTCGCCCTTGTATGTCATTTTGTCAGACCCTACTCCCCTGCCTCCTTCAGGCGCTCGGCATTTTCAGCGATCTGGAGCTGGTTGATACATTCCTGGATATCCCCGTCCATAAAGACCGGAAGATTGTACATCGACCAATTGATACGATGGTCGGTGACGCGGCCTTGTGGATAGTTATAAGTCCTGATCTTGGCGGAGCGGTCGCCCGTCGATACCATAGTCTTGCGCTTGGCACCGATCTCGTCCAGGTATTTCTGATGCTCCAGGTTATACAGACGGGTACGGAGTTCCTCGAACGCGCGGTCCTTGTTCTTGAGCTGTGAGCGTTCCTCCTGGCACTGGACCACGAGTCCGGTCGGGAGGTGAGTCAGTCGGACGGCGGAATATGTCGTATTCACACCCTGCCCTCCAGGACCGGAGGAGCAGAAGAGGTCCAGGCGGATGTCATCCCACTTGAGGTCCACATCGAATTCTCCGGCTTCAGGGAAAACGGCCACGGATGCGGCTGATGTCTGGATCCTGCCCTGGGTCTCGGTCTGAGGCACACGCTGGACGCGGTGAACACCCGACTCATACTTCATAATGCCATATACTCCCTCGTCGTTGGAGGAAAGCTTGAAGACTATCATCTTGTAGCCACCTGAGGTACCTGGCGTCTCGTCGTTGATCTCGAGCTTCCAGCCTCGTTTCTCGGCATATTTGGAATACATCCTGAAGAGGTCCCCGGCGAATATGGCGGCTTCGTCGCCACCTGTACCGCCGCGGATCTCCACGATCGCGTTCTTGCTGTCGTCAGGATCAGCCGGTATGAGCAGGATCTTGATCTGTTCTTCCATATCCGGAATCTTCGGCTCGATCTCCGAAATCTCAGCCTTTGCCATCTCCCTCAGGTCCTCATCTTTCTCGTTCATCACGATGTCCTTGGCGTCGGCGAGTTCTTCCACCATCCTCTTGTACTCGAGACCGGTCTTCACGATAGGTTCGAGCTCCTTGTAATCCTTGTTCAGCTGGACGTATTTCTTCATATCCGCTATCACCGCAGGATCGGATAGCTGCTCCTGCAGGGAAAGGTATTTGTCCTGGAGAGCCAAGATCTTGTCCACCAATGTGTTTTCTGCCATATCGAATATCCTTCTTTACAACTGTTTCAGGTAGCACCTGCGGCGCATGAACAACTCGTGTTCATACTTGTTCCACACATTCACCGCCCCGTTCGACTCGATCTGCGGATTGGAGATCGACCATTTCGTGCCGCACTTGGCATATTTGGCCGACAATGCACAGTGGTAGATGGAAGAGACACCAGTGTTCTGCCATTTCGGCACGGCACCGTTGATCATCAAGTCCACCGTCCTGTAGTCGTGCATCGCCCTGAGCAAATGCCACCAGCCAAACGGAAATAACTTACCCTTAGCCTTTTGCAAGGCTTCGGATATGGTCGGGAAGGTAATGCCGAAGCCTACCAGTTCTTCGTTTTCATCAAATATTATGCTGCTTGTCTTGTCTGTCACGAATTTCAGGACGTCAGCCGCTTCTTCATCGATTTCCTCAGGAGTGAATGGAATGAAATTGTACACTGATTCCGCGAAACTTTCGTTGTATATGTCAAAGAAGTGGCGGACCATAGCCTTGTCTTTCTTGAGCTTGTCAAGGCTTCCTTCGTGTAGGTTGTAGCGCTGCTTGAGCATTCTGGCGATCCTGACGATCTTGTCTTCCAGCGGCTGGTCTGCAGGAATCCTGTACTGTACCCAGTCGCATTCCTTCTCATACCCGAGGGAAGTGACGAAGTCATTGTAGTAAGGGAAGTTGTACAAGCAGTTGAAAGGAGGGATATTCTGGAATCCTTCCACCAGCATTCCCTGCTTGCCAAGGGTATTGTAGTAGAGAGGGCCGTGGATTTCGGTCATTGCGTTGTCCCTTGCCCACTGCTCGGCAGTACCGAGAAGGAGCTCGGCCACACGGAAGTCATCGATGGTGTCGAACCATCCGAAACGGGCCCTTTTCTTGGAATACAGCTCATTGTAACGCGGGTTGATCATTCCGCAAATCCTTCCCACCACTTCCTTGCCGTCCAGGACCATCCACATCTTGCGGGTGCAGTACGACAGGGTGGACACTTTGGTCAGGGAACGTACCTGGTCGCTGTGGAGAGCAGGCACATACTGTGGGCAATCCTTGTACAGACGGTCAGGGAACTTGATGAACTTCATCAAGTCCTTCTTACCCGTAACCTCAACTACTCTATAGGCAGACATCTTACAAATATAGGAATAACTAGCCAATTCTCAATGACAACACAACTAAAGTTGATGTTGCCAACTTTAGTTATAGCCCCTTCGCTTTTCCTTCGTCCCAGATGGCATCCATTTCTTCGAGAGTCATATCGTGAAGGTCCCTCCCTTCACGGATCGTATGCTCCTCCAGATAGGTGAAACGGCGCCGGAACTTGTCACAGGCGCGGTTGAGGGCAGTGTCCGGATTGATTCCGTACAACCTGGCGGCATTCACGACAGCGAACAGGTAATCTCCGAGTTCCTCCTCGGCACGGTCGAAAGCAGCCTCCTTTTCCTGGGCGGACGATGCAGAATCCATTGCCTTGAGCTCGGCTTCACATTCTCCCTGCTCCTCCTTGACCTTGTCCCATACCTGCTCCTTCTCTTCCCAGTCGAAACCTACTCCCCTCGCCTTGTCCTGCATCGAATATGCCTTCAGCACGGGCGGCATCGAGTCCGGAATACCTGAAAGGATACGCTTGTTGCCCCCTTTTTCCCTGGCCTTGAGCATCTCCCAGTTCGTGGATACCTCCTCGGCATCAGCCACTTTCGTAGTGGAGAACACGTGAGGATGACGGTATATCATCTTCTCGCACAGCTTGTTCATTATGTCCGCTATGTCATACCGTCCTTCCTCCTCGGCTATCTTGGCATAGAATATCACGTGGAGGAAGACGTCCCCAAGTTCCTTCTCAAGGGCAGCGTCATCTTTCTTCAGGACCGCATCGCTGAGTTCATAGACTTCTTCCAGCGTCATCGGCCTGAGGGTATCGTTGGTCTGGGCGTGGTTCCAGGGACACTCGGCACGGAGCCTGTCCATCACATCCAGAGCACGTTCGAATGCTTCCAGTTTCTTTTCCTTGTTCAACATAGGTGCAAAGGTAGGCTTTTATTTGAGGAATACGAAGAAAACCGCCAGTACCAGGCAGCCGAAAGCAGCGAAATGGTTCCACTGGATATGCTGTCCCTTGAACACGAACATCACTATGACCGTAAACACCGTCAGAGAGATAACCTCCTGGATTACTTTCAGTTGCAGAAGATTGAAAGGTCCTCCGTTGCCGGAGAACCCGATTCTGTTGGCCGGCACGGTAAGACAATATTCGAAGAATGCTATGCCCCAGGAGAACAAGATTACCAGGATCAGCGGCCAGCCGGTCGAGATCTTCATTTCGGAAAGTTTCAGGTGGCCGTACCAGGCGAAAGTCATAAAGATGTTGGAGAATACCAGCATCAGGACAGTCCAGAATCCTTGCATCGTCAGAATCGATTAATGGCTTTTAAGCAGTTTCCAGGAGAGCACGGGGATCAGGAACGACAACAGGCAGGATACCAGCCAGAAGAGGGACACCGGAGTGAAGTCGAAGTCGTTGCCTCCGATCATAAAACCGCTGACTGCGTTCTGGATACCTGCTGCGACATAGCTTGCCAGACCGACCATTCCCAGGGCGGCTCCGGTGGCTTTCCTCGGGACTATGTCGAGTGCCATCAGGCCGGCGACGGTACAGTAGACGACCCCGATCGCAAGGCTGAAAACAGCAACGTAAACTATATTCAAGACATATCCGCCGGAGGTAAGGAGGAAGGCTGCCAGCGAGGCGAGGCAGGCCAGGCCGGATATCAGTACGGGCACGAAACGGTTGCCTTTGAATACCCTGTCGGACAGCCAGCCGGCCAGTACGGTGCCTGCTATGCCGAACGCTTCGGAGAATGCTATTATCTGTGTGGCTGAAGAGAGTGAATAACCTTTGCCTTTCTGGAGGAACAGGACTCCCCACTCGCTCACTGCGTGCTGGGTGATGTACACGAAAGCACTCGAAAGGGCGATGATCCATATTCCGGGATGCCTTACCACCATTTTCTGGAGTTCCTTGGTCGGCATCGAATCGGTATTCCGGGGCTCTTCCCCGGACAGTTCCTGGACTGAAGGGAGCCCGCAGCTTTCAGGAGTGTCCGAAACCAGTATCAAGATGACTGCGGAACCGATCACTCCGGCGATGGCGGAGAATATGAAGCCGTATTCCCATCCGATCCATCCCACGACCAAGCCCAGGAAGAACACGGAAAGGGACTTGCCCAGATATGGCGTTGCGCTGAGGATGCTGTAGAATGTGCCGCGCCTGTTCAGAGGGAACCATCTCGAGAGGCTGATCACTCCCGGAGGGGCACCCATCGACTGGCAGTATCCGTTGATGCCCCACACAACCGCGAAAACCAGGAACAGAAGGGTGGAAGACATTCCCCACCAGCCCCTCAGCAGACCGAGGACCCCCATCAGAAGGTTGATTACTGTGGACACCATCAGTCCGGTGGCCATAAAGCGGCGGATATTGCAATAGTCGGCGATGAATCCGTTGGCGAATTTCCCGAACGCATACACGAAATAGAATGCCGAACCGATAAGACCGAGCTGGGCGGCGGACAGGATATCCCCGTCGATAAGCGGCTGTTTGACGACGCTCATCGCCATCCGGCATACATAGAAGAGGGCATACGCTCCCGTCACTCCCCAGAAAGTACGGTCCCTGAGGCGCTTGTATTCCCGGGATATATTCTCCGGCGCGACCTTCCCCTGGGAAGGCTTGGAAATCCTGTAAAACGAATAAAGGCTCATATTGCGGTGCAAATATAGGAAAGAACGTGAATTAATTGCTAAATTAGCGGTATGAAATCACTAGTGCTCACCTTGATGCTGTCGCTCGCGATGCTTTCAGCGGCGGCCCAGAACATAACCCCGAGCAACCAGAAGCACTCTTTCCGTGAGGCTTCCGAACTTACAGTAATCGGAAAACTGTTCGACACACCTGTTCCTTATGCCCGTGTGGACACGGCGCGCCACAAAGGATGGACCAAGACCCAGAATTTCCAGGTCCGTTGCTCTTCCGGCATAGCCATAGTGTTCAGAACCAACAGTTCTTCCATCGTGCTGAAGCCCGAATACGGCCAGCTTTATTACGGTGTCACGACGAACGTCCTGGCACACAGGGGCTTCGACCTCTACATCAAGGATGGCGGCAAGTGGCTTTGGGCTGCTGCGGCGAGCCCCGCTGACGGGAAGGAAGACCAGCCTTTCACCCTGGCGGCGAATCTGGACGGCCAGATGCACGAGTGTCTGATGTATCTTCCGCTCTACAGCGAGCTGAGGGGCCTGCAGATCGGTGTCGATGAGGGTTCAGTCCTGGAATCCATACCGGCACCGTTCCGCCACAAGGTCGGTATCTACGGATCCAGCTACACTCACGGAGTCTCCTGCGGAAGGGCCGGAATGACTTATCCTGCCATATTCACCAGGGACACGGGCATCCAGCTCCTGAGCCTGGGAATGAGTGGTCAATGCAAGATGCAGCCATATGCTGCAGACGCCCTGATGGATGCAGATGTCGAGGCCTTCATCTTCGACACTTTCTCGAACCCTTCCCTCGACGAGATCAGGAAGAGGTTGTTCCCGTTCATTGAAAAGATGCAGGCTTCCCATCCGGGAGCTCCGCTGATCTTCCAGCGTACCATCTACAGGGAAAACCGTAATTTCAATACCAAGGTGGCCCACGACGAAGCCACCAGGATAGTCCTGGCCGACAGCATTATGGCAGTAGCCTGCAAGAAATACAAGGACGTCTATTACATCTACCCTGACGCTACCGCCAAGGACCACGAGGCGCAGATCGACGGGACCCATCCGTCCAACTACGGCTACCAGCTCTGGGCCAAGTCCATCGAGAAGAAAGTCTGCAGGATACTCAGGAAGTATGGAATAAAGTAAATTATTCCCAAGGAATATGGCAAACCTCAAGTCTCTTGCAAAAGATACCGCGATTTACGGTCTGAGCAGCATCATAGGGAGATTCCTCAATTATCTCCTGGTTCCGCTGTATACCTATGTGATCAATGCATCCAGCGGCGGTTACGGTGTGGTCACCAACCTTTACGCATACACCGCCCTTCTGCTGGTCATCCTGACATACGGGATGGAGACTACGTTCTTCCGCTTCGCGAACAAGAGCGAGGAAAATCCGAACAAGGTATATTCGACAATCCTGACTTCGGTACTGACTACTTCGGTGCTGTTCGTCGCCCTCGTCCTTCTGTTCATCAGGCCGCTGTCGGGGGCAATGGATTATCCGGACCACCCGGACTACATCTGGACGATGGCGATGACGGTTGCCATAGATGCGTTCCAGTGCATCCCGTATTCATATCTCAGGTACAAGAAGCGTCCTTTGAAATTCGCCGCTCTGAAACTCGGGTTCATATTCCTCAACATACTCCTCAACCTGACCTACTTCGTCTTCCTGCCAAAGCTCGGACTCAATCCTTGGGGCATCTACGACAACGGCATACAGGTGGGATGGGTGTTCTACATAAACCTGTTCTGCACGGCGTTTATGACTCTGTTCTTCATCCCGGAGCTCAAGGGTTTCAAGTACGGATTCGACTGGGGCCTGATGAAGAGGATGCTCTCCTACAGCTGGCCTATCCTGGTGCTGGGTATCGCCGGCATCCTGAACCAGACCGCTTCCCAGATCATATTCCCTTATGTCTACAAGGGTGCTGACGGTGCCGCACAGCTCGGCATCTATGGGGCCTGCATCAAGATTGCGATGATAATGGCTATGATCACTCAGGCTTTCCGCTATGCCTACGAGCCTTTCGTGTTCGGCAGTTCGTCCGAGAGGGACAGCAAGGAGACCTATGCCAAGGCGATGAAGTACTTCATCATATTCACCCTGCTTGCCTTCCTCTGCGTCATAGGATATATGGACGTACTGAAGTATATCATCGGCGCCGACTACCGGGTGGGCCTGAAGGTCGTCCCCGTGGTGATGGCCGCAGAGATTATGATGGGTATATACTTCAACCTTTCCTTCTGGTACAAGCTGATAGACCAGACACTATGGGGAGCTCTGTTCTCCGGAATAGGCTGCCTGGTGCTCTTTGCCATCAACTTCATATTCATTCCTAAAGCCGGCTATATGGCTTGCGCCTGGGCCGGCGTGGGAGGTTACGGGACAGCGATGCTCCTCTCATATTTCGTAGGACAGAAGAAGTACCGGATCGACTATCCGCTCAAGGATATCGCGGTCTACACTGCTGCCGCGGCCTTGCTGTACGCCGGAATGGTACTGGCCAACAAGTATCTCGGCAGCTGGGCGGCGCTGGGCGTGAATACCGTGCTCATCCTCCTGTTCTGCGCCCTGATCGTCAAACGGGACCTTCCGCTTTCCTCCCTCCCAGTCATCGGGAAATATTTCAGGAAAGCTTGATATTCCGGACTATTGTATATATTTTTGCAAAAAGTATATACGATGCAAGAGTCCTCAACGCGAAAGCTTATTGACATAAAAGCTCCTGTTTTCCGGGCACTGACATTCAGGGCACGAAAGAAAGGTGTATCTCTCAAAAGATACATCGAAGACCTTCTGGAAGAATCTGCCGGCTCCGGTGAGCCCGCTTCAGTCGACGGGGTAACAGATCACAGGATCCTCTCCCTGATAGGTATAGCCAAGTCCGGGTCTGCGGTTGGACCGGATGATGACGAAAAGCTCGATTACATCATGTCCAAATGAAGCCACGCATCTACTTCGACACCAACATCATGCTGGACCTCCTGCTTGAAAGGCCGGGTTATGCCGCTGCCGCCAGAATCTTGCAGATGCAGGAAGATGGAGATTGCAGTGTCTGCATGTCTCCATTGTCCATCGCGGATATAGCTTATGTCCTGCGCAAGACAGTTCCGACCTCGTTGATCGTCCCCACCTTGAAACAGATTTCATCGATAGTGGATATAGTCCCGATGGACGATGCCCAGTTGCAACAGGCAATAATGCTGAACGGACCTGATTTCGAGGAATTGTTGCAGTTTACCTGTGCAGTATCGAATGGATGTACTGCGATAATCACCCACAATCCACGCGATTTCCGAATTAGCAGAGGTATGTCAAACCTGTCTGACATGCCGAAGATCCAGACACCTGAAGAATTCATAAACGCTTGAGAACCATCGACAAGGAAATACTCCGCCTCGCCCTGCCCAGCATCCTGGCGAATATCACCGTTCCGCTCGTCGGAATGGTGGATGTCGCCGTTGCAGGACACCTGAGTGCATCTGCCGCCGCATTGATCGGGGGCATCTCGGTCGGGTCCCTGATGTTCGATATGCTCTACTGGAATTTCGGTTTCCTGCGGGCCGGTACCGGCGGAATGACAGCCCAGGCATACGGACGGGTAGATTGGAGTGAATGCAGGTCCTTGCTTTTCCATAGCTTGGGTACTGCTTTGCTGATATCGCTGGCCATCCTCCTGGTCCAATGGCCATTCCAAAAGCTCGTTTTCCTGCTGGTCAACTGTTCCGAAGAAGTCAGATCCCTGGCTCTCAAGTATTTCTATATAAGGGTCTGGGCAGCTCCGGCAACCTTGAGCCTGATGGCTTTCAGGGGCTGGTTCATCGGAATGCAGGACACTTTCAGTTCGATGCTGACAGATGTGATAGTGAACGGTGTCAACATCCTGGCCAGCATATTCCTTGCCCTGGGAATACCTGGGACAGGTTTCAAAGGCATCGGATTCACCGGAATAGCCTGGGGTACCGTCATCGCCCAGTACACGGGACTGATCTTCGCCACAGGGGTGGTCGCAGTGAAATACCGGCAGGAGGTGAGACTCCCGGTCGGGCCGGGAGTGACGGGAACGCAGGGAGCCCCAGCACCTTTTGCCGCCCGTAAAGAAGCCATACGCCGCTTCTTTACGGTGAACGGAGACTTGTTCATCAGGTCACTCTGCTTGATGGTGGTCTACCTTGCCTTCACGGCCATCTCAGCCCGGTTCGGAGACGTACTGCTGGCTATGTGCTCCGTTATGATGAAGCTGATGATGATATTCTCGTTCTTTACCGACGGCTTCGCATTCGCAGGAGAAGCCCTTACCGGCAGGTTCATCGGGATGCAGCGGCCGGACCTGCTCCGTGAAGGCGTAAGACACACATTCGCCTGGAGCCTCGGTATAGGTATGCTGTTCGTGGCTTTCTACCTGATGTTCGGGATGGGTATGTTCCGGATGATGACTTCCGACGCGGCGGTAATAGATTCCGCAGGCGCCTTCCTCGGGTGGCTGGTATTGATGCCGCTGATAGGATGTCCTGCATTCACCTGGGACGGAATATTCATCGGAGCTACCGAAACCCGGATCCTAAGGAACTCTACCGTCGGATGCCTGGTTTGTTTCCTGGCAGTATGGTTTGCAGGTATGGTCTTCAGACCGCAGGGAAACGCCCTCGTCCACCTGCTGTTCGCTGCATATTATTCTCACCTGATATTCCGCTCGGTGTACCTCACCTTCAATTACCGATCGATTCGGAAATAGCTTCCGCGAAATCCACCACACGGACTTCAGGGACCGGGTGGGAAGAATTGGCCACAGACTCCGAGAAGGTCTTGAGACACAGAGGGCAAGCCGTCACGATCTTGTCCGGGTTGTTCACCATCAGGCTGGATACCGCAGCTTCCGAAATCTTCGCGCGGTCACGCATATCCAGAGTCAGGCTGCCCAGGCTGCCGCCGCAGCAGAGGCTCTCGTCATATTCCTTGGAAGCCTTGACAAGGGTACCGAGCTGGCTGAGAGCAGCCCTCGGCTCATAATAGACGTTGCATCCCCTGCCCAGTTCGCAAGGATCGTGATACACGAGCCTTTCACTGCCCTTGGACGGACGGAGCTTCCCGGAAGCGATCAATTCGTTGAAGTACTGGGTATAATGGACCACGTTGATTCCCTCCAGCCCGTATTCTTCCTTGAATATCTTGAAGCATATCGGGCAGGAGAGCACCAGGGTCTTGCATCCCGAAGCCTCTATCATCTTCTTGTTGGCTGCGATGGTCTTCGCTGCAGCTTCGTTCCTTCCCGCCAGCATCAGCGGCCTTCCGCAGCATATTCCACCACCTTCGTCAGCGAATACATAGTTGACTCCGGCTGCCTTGAAAACCTTCTCGACCGACTTGATGATACGAGGTGTCAGGTGCGACATACATCCCGCGAAGTACATTACCTCCGGAGTGGTGTCTTCCCCTTCTGCCGGACGGCAGTCCAGGCCCGGCGAAGTCCATCCTCGCTCCGCTGCGGCTGATGCCGAATCAAGATACGAATAATCAAACGAGATCGAATCATTGACAGTCGCTCGCTGGGCACGGCGGAGGGCCGGAGCATCCACCTCGACGGGACAAAGGGCATGGCACTTGTCGCACATCAGGCACTTATCAGCGATTTCATTGATCTTCCGCTCGTTATGCCGCCTCAAGAAACGGATGAAATAGACCGAAGAGTACTTCAGGTTCTTCTTCTGGATATTCATCGGGCAGGCATCCAGGCACAATCCGCAACTGGAGCACGCATAGATTTCCGCCTCCGCCACTCCCTTGCGAGGATGGTTAGGCTTGATTCCGGCATTGCGGAGAAGTATCCAAAGCACTTCCGTAAGGATGTGCATATACCGGCTGAAAGGCATCGCCGCGAAGAACAGGCCCAAGCAGATCGAATAGCACCACCAGCTAGGCATTATCCACAGCTTGTCGCCGAAGATCAGATGCCAGAGATGATTGACAGGTATGGTCAGGAAACTGCCACCGCTGAGGTCGGCCGTGAAACTCTCAGCAAGAAGACGCAGAGGGAATATCAGCCAGAGACTGTAAAGGGCCACACGGTCGGCCAGTGAAGGCTTCGTGGTGTGCTTCATACCCAGCGCCAGCGAACGGAACCGTTTGAACACGGCCAGGGCGATACCGGACAGGACATAGAGCAGGAAGAAGTCCATCAGGAAGAAGAATACCCAACCCCTCAGAGTAGTGTGGCCGGGATTCATCCAGACGAAAAACCTGTAGAAGATAGGATAGAACAGAGCGCTCCTGGATATGCCGAGCCGCTTAGGGACGAAAAGGGCTACCTCGATGTGTCCGAGCAGGATCAGCATAAACCAGCCGAAGGCTATGGCGCTGTGCATATATCCCAGCAGAGGCTTCCTCTTCCAAATCTTGACGTGGAAAAGGCAGTCGAAGAAAAGGTCCCTGAGATTTTTGTATATGGTCACGGGAGATACGAGGGACTTCCAGAACCGCAGCCTGTCAGAGTGAGGGATATTCAGAAGAATACGGATACAGCCTACCGTTATCCAGATGAGGAAGAAGGCTATTCCCACACAGAAAGGTATGACGAAATGGTTGTATCCGGAAGGAATCCTGTCGATCACTTCCGGCGCGGTCTGGGCAGCGAGTATAAAGGACATCGGGATCATATCTTTCCGTAGATTTTGTTGATGGAAAGGATAAGGTGCCTGGTGTTTATGCCCCTGGGGCAGACCATAGCGCACTTCCCGCAGAACTGGCAGGAGCCGAGCATCTCGAGTGCCTTGCCCGGCTGGCCGTTGTGTATGGACTCGATCGCTTCCCGAAGGCTGGTCGTGGTGAATTTCCCTGCAGTGCAGACTGCAGTACAGCTCCCGCAGGACATACACTTGCGCACATCCGGCTCGACCGAAGCGAGTTCCTCGTACTTCTCCTTGTCGAAAAGATCGAGGTTTATCCTGGAACTGGGTACAAGCCCGAAACCGAAATCTACCATAGCTCCCTCACCAGATTCTTGTAATGCTTCGCCTCAGTGAATATGCCGGACAGGTAATCGTCCACCAGGACCGCAGCTGCACGCGCATCGGCCAGGGTGTCAGGAAGAGTCTTCGGACCGGTTGCCGCACCGGCGAGGAATATTCCTGGAAGAGGACTGCGCTGCCCTGCAACTATTCCTTCACGCACAGAGAAATAACCATCCTCCTCTACCGGTAATTCCAGCAGCTCTCCGACCCTTCTTCCTGACACTGAAGGACGCATTCCGGCCATCAGTACCAGAAGGTCGAGCGAGACCTTGAGCGGCTTGCTGGCGACGGTGTCCTCAGCCTTGACCTGGAGGGATCCGTCGGCGTTCTCGGCCACCTCGGCCACGCGTCCTCTGATAAAGCGGATCCCATAGTCCCTCTGAGCCTTGAGATACATATCTTCGTAATGCCGGCCGAAAAGCCTCAAGTCCATATAGAAGCAGAAAACATCGGCCTCCGGAAAGGCTTGCTTCATTTCGATGGCCTGCTTTACAGCCGTTGCGCAGCAAACCTTCGAGCAGGATCTGCATCCGGCCTTCTCGTCACGGGAGCCCACGCAATGCACGAACCCGATCCGTCCGGGATTGTCAATCCTCTTGTCGGAATGGTTCCTGAAATAGGCTTCCAAGTCCGCGTTGGTCATAACCTGGTTGTATATTCCGTAGCCGTATTCCTCCTTCCGGGAAGCCTCGAAGAGGTCGAAACCTGTAGTCATAAGCACGGCGTCGGCAAGGACGGTGATACCGTTGGACAATATCACGTTGTAGGATTTGTCGAGGCGGTTTATGGACTGTACTTCCGTGTCCGTGAAGTATTTGACTCCATCGATACGTCCCAACAGGGATTTAAGGGCATCCTGAGCGGAGACGCCTGAAGGAAAAAGCCTGTCCCATTTCGCCAAATGCCCGCCGAGAGCTGCGGACCTTTCGATGAGGATTACGTTGTAGCCAAGCCTCTGGAGCTGTGAAGAAGCTTCCAGCCCGGCAGGGCCGCCACCAATTATAAGTACATTGTTCTTCATATCACTTCATACATATGCAAGGCTCCGGCCGACCGATGTCTTTACCTCCCTTGCCGAGATACTTCTTTTCAGGATCGCATTCTATTCCCATCTTGTCCAGGAGCGGTTCGACGCCCACCTGGTGGGTCTGAAGCCCGAGGTCCCAAGGGTCATAGCCCATCACCAGGCCGGCGACTTCCTCATAGGTGAGCACCGGGATTCCGCGGCCGTCCTGCCCGTAAGTCTTGCCCGTGGATTCGGCTATCACGTACTGCCACCTGTCCATAAAATACGGGCATCCGGGGCAGTTGGTGATGATGAAGTCCGGATGGAACGGCTCCATACTCTCGAATTTCTTATGGGTATTGGAAAGCGAATAACCTCTGTTCCCCTTGATGAAATACTGACGGAAACCGAAGCCGCAGCAATGGCGCCTCTCGGGATAATCCACGATCTCCCCTCCCCAGGCTTCTATCATTCCCACAAGGACATAGGGATATTCCGCACCTCCCACGCCTTTGGACGGGAACATCTTGGAATAGTGGCATCCGATGTGCTCAACGACCCGGAGAGGCTGCCCCGTATGCACGTTCACAAGCTTGTGGACGGCCTGCTTGGCTATCAGGTTGCGGTATTTGTAGATTAGGTCGCTAGCGTGGATGAGGAACTTCGGTTTCGCAAAATCCAGCTTGCAGGTCTTCCAAAGGTTTTCCTTGATCTTCGCCTCCAGTTCCGGGAACTCACGCCAGGTTTCCATAGTCTCGCAGTAGAGGCCGAACGACGTGATGCAGGAACAGACATAGTTCTCATAACCGTTTTTCGCCATAAGTGCGAACTGGCGGGCGATGATCGTCATCACCGTTTCCTGCGGGATGGTATCGCTGTGATATGCTATGCCCCCGCAGGTAGTGTGATGCTCTGTCTCGAAAATATCCTTCCCCAGACGGTTCCTGGTTATGTCCAGGAAAGTCGCTTCGGACGCAGGGAAGAAACTCTGTCTGATGCAGCTGCGGACATAGAAATAATGGTCGTCCGGTATCTCTTTCTGGTAATCGGCCCAGATCTTCTGTTTTCCTTCGTATATCATCTGCTAATGATTCAAATGTTTGGGGTCGCTGGTTAAATAGACCATCCGGGAGAACTCCTCCTCAGTCATCCCTAGTTCCGCTGCCTTCTTCAGGCCGGCTGCGCGGACCTTCTCCATCCTCGCGGTAGCGCCGGTCTCGTCGAAGATCGCCTTGAGCTGGTCTCGGTCTTCCTGCGGGATGCGCCGCATTGCCCCCGGACCGGGGCCGTCCAGGTTGCCTCCGAGGCGTTCGAACACATCATCCAGATGCTTTTCTTCCCATTCCCACACACGTCCGGCTTCAGGATGCCCGGCATAATCGAAACGGCGCGGATAGACGCAGTAGCCATAATCCAGGACATTGGAGCACAAGTCCTTGGTAAGCAGGAACTGCTGGCGCCCTTTTTCGGATTCGACGAAATACCCCAGTTCGATGGAAAGGTTACGCAAAGCCATTATTATCAGACCGGCAGCATTCTTTCTTGGACACCTGGTGACGCAGCTCATACACTCGCCGCAGTACCAGATAGTATCGCTCTTGAGGAGTTTCTCTATCTCTTCATCATCCTTGCTCTGAACTATATCCACTATCCTGCGGGGGTCGTATCGGTAGAACTCCGCCGCCGGACAGACTGCGGTGCAGGTCCCGCAGTTGATGCACGCATTGAGGCCCTCCCTCAAGCGGTAATCATTCATCAAGAAATCATACAGTCTGCCCATAACCGTTCTTGTTAAGCGGGTACTTCCTTGCGAGAGCTACAAGGTCGCTTTTCGGATCGATATTCTTCTCCATACGCGCCATGGTAGCCACGAAAGCTTCGAGTTCCTCCTGTGGTATGTCCCCTATTATCTTGCCTACCGATGCGTATGCCAGCTTGGTGACCTTGTCGCGGATCGACAGCGAATACGGAGTCACCTTGATGAGATTCTGGCGTCTGTCCTTCGGATTGCTCACCCGCCTTACCAGCTTCCTGCTCTCGAGACCGTCGATGAGCTTGACAATGGAATTCTTGTCACGCAAAGTTATGTCAGCTATCTGCTGCTGAGTCAGGACTCCTTCCATCCAAAGGGTGTCTATGACAAGGAACTGTTCCGGAGTTAGGTTGTATCCCCCATCCCTGAATTCATCTGCCATACACTGCTTTACGCTGCTATGGACTATATTCAGGAACAAGATGATCTGTTTCTCTAGTACCATATTTTATTGTAATACCTTTTACTATTTGCAAAAGTAATACAAATATGCGAATGCAGCAAGGATTGTCAACGGAATTTCTTGTCTTCTTCGAGCATCCCCAGATAAGAATTGTAGCGCTCGGGCGAGATGATGCCCTGCTCTACGGCCTGCTTGATGGCGCAGTCGGGCTCGTGGGTATGGGTACACGGCGTGAACCGGCATTCCCTGGATGCCTTGAGCATTTCCGGGAAATACAGGGCGACTTCCTCTTTCTTCAAATCCACCAGTCCGAAGCCCCTGAGACCCGGTGAGTCAATAAGGAACCCTCCCGAGGCCAGCGGATACATTTCGTACAGGGAAGTCGTGTGCTTTCCCTGGAGATGTGATAGGGATATATCTCCTACCTTCGGATTGAGCGAAGGGTCCAAGGCTTTGATTATGGAGGACTTGCCGACTCCGGACTCTCCCGAGAAAAGACAGATCCGCCCGTCTTCAGGCGAGCCGGTGGCCTCCCGGAGCGCATCTATTCCCTCCCCCGTAAGAGCGGATGTTTCCAGGACCCGGTAGCCTGCTCCCTCGTAAATCCTGCGGAATGCGTCAAGCTCCTCCGGGAACTCTTTCCGGAATATGTCCACCTTGTTGACCACGATGGTGGCAGGGATCCCGTACACTTCGCAGGTCACCAGCAGACGGTCCAGGAACGGCAGCTTGATCTCAGGGAAATACAAGGTAACGACCAGGAAGGCCATATCCAAGTTAGCAGCGATCACGTGGGACTGCCTGGAAAGGTTGGTGGAACGGCGGATGAGATAATTCTTCCTGTCGAGCACCTTCACGATGGAAGCAGGGTGCTCGAGCGAGGGCTCCTGCAAAAAATCATAGGATACACGGTCGCCGACCGCCACCGGATTGGTAGCCTCACTTCCTGAAAGACGGACCTTGCCTTTCAGGACCGCGGGAAAAGGCTTCCACTGCGGGAGTTCCGACAGCAGGAAATGGCTTCCTGCATTCTTTACCACTGTTGCTTCACCGGTCATTTCGATGGCAAATTTACCAAAAATGACTATATTTACAAGACAAGACCAATAACTTACAGCACTACTGAAATGGTAAGACAGGAAACCCTCGGATCCACAATCGACAAGTTATTCAAAGACATCAGATTCCCGGAAGAACCTTCAGGCCTCTACGACCCCCTGGGATATATGATAGCGATAGGCGGCAAGAGGCTCCGCCCGAGACTGTGCCTGACCACATATTCCCTTTACAAGGACGGTTTCGGTCCCGAGATACTGGAACCTGCTGCAGGGCTGGAGGTATTCCACAGTTTCACGCTGATACACGATGACATAGTGGACCGGTCTCCGCTTCGCCGAGGAGTGGACACGGTCTGGAAGAAGTGGAACCCGGATACCGCCATCCTTTCCGGTGACGTAATGTGCATAGACAGCTATTCCAGGATCACCAAATGCCCTCTGGGATGCCTTCCGGAAGTGATGTCCCTTTTTTCCAAGACGGCTGCAGAAGTATGTGAAGGACAGCAGTACGATATGGACTTCGAAAGCCGGGAGACAGTCTCGATGGAGGAATATTCAAGGATGATCGGCTTGAAGACCGGTGTGCTCATCGCCTGCTCGGCCAAGATGGGCGCATTGATAGCCGGCGCCCCGGAGAAGGACTGCGAAAGCCTGTACGACTATGGCTACAACCTGGGGCTCGCCTTTCAGGTAGCTGACGACTACCTCGATGCCTTCGGAGATGAAAAGGTGTTCGGTAAGCCGATCGGAGGGGATATCCTCAACGAGAAGAAGAGCTGGCTGACCATCCGGTCCTGCGAGAAAGCCACCGCTGCGGAACGCGCAGAATTGCTGGAGGCCTTCCGTGCACCCGCCGTTTCAGAAGCCGAAAAGGCCGAGAAGATCGCCAGGGTGAAGGATATGTACGTCCGGCTGAAAGTAGGAGAAGACGCCCAGGAGACCATAAAGGAATATACAAAGGAAGCCCTCGGACACGCGGCGAAGGCGTGCGAGGGCGTCCGTTATGAAATCTTGAAGCGATTCGCCGACAAACTGGTCGGAAGGACCAGCTGATTACCTGTAATCCACTACCAGTGCGGAACAAGGGCCGACCACAGTAGAATCGGTCACGGTTACCTTTTCACCGGTGATCACGTTGGTTCCCTCTCCCAGGCCGGATGCAATCTCAGCATAACGGGCCCAAGGGACCGGCTTCTCGTCCAGTGAATTGTTGATGAACACGAAGACCTTCCCTCCGTCGTTGTAACGGAAGAAAGCGTAGGTATTGTCCCTGGTCAGGAAATGCATCGTCCTTCCGTTGTGGATCACATCGTTGTCCTTCCTCCAGCAGAAGAGCTTCCTGGCATAGTCGTGGAGTTCGGCATCGGTCCCTTGGCGGCCTTCCTCGGAGAACAGATCCTTGCTGTCTCCCTTCCATCCGCCTGGGAAGTCCATCCTCAGTTCTCCGTCGCTCTTGTAGTTCTTGCCAGTCGCGAACATCATCTCGTCACCGTAGAAAAGCTGAGGGATGCCTCGGACGGTGGCCAGGAGGGTGTATGCTAGCTTCATCTTGTCAGGATCCTGGTGCCATGAATCAGCCACGCGGTAGTGGTCGTGGTTGGAGAGGAAGATCATCATTTTCGAAATGTCATGATACGTAGCATCATGGGACAGGGCATTGTAAACCCTCATCATTCCATTATCCCAGCCTGCCTCGTTCTCGCAGAGAGCGGCATTGATAGCTGACTGGAGAGCGAAATCCATTATCGAAGGAAGATGTGAGTTGAACCCGTCAGGGTTGGCATTGTCACCCTGCCAGTAAGCGACCTGGTCGTAATTGGTATCCCAGCATTCCCCTACTATGTTGATGTCCGGGTATTCATTCCTAACCGCCTCGCACCACTTGCTCATCGGTACCTTCTCGTTGTAAGGGTATGTATCTACTCTCAGGCCGTCCTGTCCCGAATACTCGGTCCACCAAATGGCCCACTGCTGGAAATACTTGAGCAAGAACTCATTATCGAGGTTCATATCAGGCATCGAAGGCACGAACCAGCCGCTTTCCTGGAGATTGAGGTCATATTTGGATGCATTCGGGTCCATCAAGGTCGAGAACTGGAAATTGGATCCCGTATACTCTGGGAACTGATGGATCCAGTCCTGGAACGGCAGGTCTTCCATCCACCAATGCGCTGTGCCGCAGTGGTTGGTGACGATGTCCATTATGACCTTGATGCCCTTATCGTGGGCCTTCCTGACATACTCCTTGTAGAGGGAATTGCTTCCGAAACGAGGATCGATCCTGTAGTAATCTCCGCAGGCATAGCCGTGATAGGACTCGTGTTCCTGGTCATCGAGCAGCAGCGGGGTGCACCAGATGGCAGTCGCCCCAAGGTCGGAAACATAATCCAGATGGTCTATGATACCCTGGAGGTCTCCTCCGTGGCGTCCGAACGGCTCGTTCCTGTCTGCCTTTTCCTTGGTATCAAGGGTATTGTCATTGCCAGGATCGGCATTGGCGAACCTGTCAGGACAGATGAGGTAGATGAAATCCGAAGTTGTGAAACTCTTCCTCTGGGCGGAACCTTCTTCCCTGGCTAGTATAGGATACGGCCATCTGAAAGCCTGCTTCCCATTTGTGAATATGAGATCGTAAGTTCCTGGCTTAACGGAGTTTCCGACTGCTATGTCAACGAACAGGTAGTTCGGGCTCTCAGCCTTGCTGACCTTGGAGACCTTCAGTCCGGCACCTTCGATGGAAACGTCCCATCCGGATATTCCTTCACCGTGGACCATAAGCTGCAGGTCGGTCTTCATCCCGACCCACCAGCAAGGAGGCTCCACGTGGGCAATCCTCGACTCCGGAACGGTTATCTTCCAATCCCAAGGGGCCTTCAGGCCCACGCTGACAGTCACGGTATCCTCTTCTAGGACTCTCCTGAACACGAAATCGCTGTCGCTGGCGGAAATGATTTCATAAGCGGTGTTATCGCTCCTGAGGGCCTTGTGGGAATGCTTCAGGCAGGAAAGGTAGGAATAGAAATCAGTCGTAGCATTATGGTGCCAGTCAGGCATAGGATCCTTCTCGAAGAACTCGAAACGATGGTCCAGGCCGACTTCCTGTCCGGTGTAGATGAGCGGCTGGGAGCCAGGGAGGGTCCAGCAGAGTACGCTCATGGCCTGCCAGGCATCGCCCATCCTTTCATATTCAGTGCCGTTCCAGGAATTCTCATCGTGGTTGGAGGTGAACATGAGGCGGTGTCCGTTGCCATATTCCTTTGCATTCCAGGAGATATAATTTGCGAGGCTGTCGCCGGCAGCCTTACCCTGGGCTATGTCGTTGAGAAGATGATGGAGCTTCCAGGCATAGGTGCAGTCGAAGCCGGCTTCGTGGAGGAAGGTTTCCTCTCCTTCGGCCAGGAAGAAGAGCTGCCTTGGATAATCCTTGCGGAACGCGGTGAATACATCGGACCAGAAGTCCTGAGGGACCTGGAAGGCTACGTCGCAACGGAATCCGTCCACTCCCCTGTCGAGCCAGAAGCGCATACTGGAGGCCATCGCGGCACGCATATCATTGTTCTCGTAGTTGAGTTTGGCGATATCCGTCCAGTCATACTCCACGATGGTCTTGCCGGTGACCGAGTCCCGGACATACCAGCTTGCATCTTTCTCCGTAACCCAAGGATGGTCAGGCGATGTATGGTTCGCGACCCAGTCCAGGATCACTTTCAAGCCAAGTTTGTGGGCGGCGTCGAGGAAGCGGTCGAAATCCTCGAGGGTTCCGAATTCTGGATTGACGTCACAGTAGTCCTTGATGGCATAGTAGGACCCGAGGGTTCCCTTGCGGCCTTCCACGCCTATCGGATATATCGGCATAAGCCAGACTACATCGACGCCAAGTGCCTTAAGCTCTGGGAGTTTCTTCTGCGCAGCGGCGAAAGTGCCTTCGGCTGTTGCCTGGCGGGTATTCAGTTCATATACCACGGCGTCCACAGTCCAGTCTCCACCCGGCTGCAGGTCTCCGGCAAGATTCTGGTCCACGTCTTTCGGCTTGCAGGCAAATGCTGCCAGGAGGATGGTCAACAATGTCAGTGTACGTTTCATTTGCAGTATTGTTTTATGCTGTTAATCTTTGCGGTAAAGTAATTGTCTTTCCCCATTTCGAGCAGGCGGTACTCCGGATGGCTGCTCCAGGAAGCGGGATTGTCGGATATCGTCATATCTTCACCCGTATCGTTCGGGACGAACAACTTGATCATATTCTGCCAGGTGCGGATCCGGTCGGCGCAGGCGGAAGGACTGAAGAAAGCATTGCCGTCCGAAGCGAATTCCATCAGGTAACGCTTGTAGATCTGCTTGAAATCATCTATCTGCAGTATCTTATTTATCAGAGGGTTCTGCTTCGAATCCCCCCAGTTCAGAGGGTCGTGCCTGCCGGCATCGCTCTGGACCCCGCACCACGACGTCGTACCGAGCGTATTATCATAGTCGTAAGGGATGAAGAAGAATTTGTAGCTCTGCGGATCCGTGGAGTTGAAATAGATATAGAAATTGTTGCTGTTGTTCCAATAGTCGTCCCACATCCCCACTGCCACGTTGACGGCATATGTCTTGAGCAGCAGGTCCACGTCGCAGTGGGTACGCAACCAGGAGCCGAATTCCTGGCCGTTCAGCTTCAGACTCTTCCCGATGAAGTCCTTGAGCTGCTCCCTTGCATTTTCGAAATCCCCTACATTCGTCTTCAGTTCGTAGGTATATTCCTTCCCGTCCCCGAGGTCGGGTCCCATATTCGCGGAGACAGAATTGAGGTGCGCGCCCCAGCGGCACCTCCAAAGATTTCCCCCGGCAGAACCGAATTTGTCCTCGGAGTCCCTGACTTTCAGGTAATCCGTGTCGACCGGCTCGACCATATCGTATATTCCCAGATAGTACTCCTTCGGGTCACCCTGAACCTTTACGAAAAACCTGGAATATGCAGTATGTGAAGCCGTCCATACCCCGAAACGGCGGAAAAGGTCGTAGCAGAAGTTCTCCCTGACGTAGGATGGATCGTCCTTGTACCACTTGAAAGCGATCTTTTCGGCTCCGTGGAGCTTATGGTCCGCATCCTTGTGCCACTTGTGGAAATTGATCACATAGTGACTGTGATGCCAGTCCGGATGAGTTGCGGAGTGAAGCTGTCCGTTGCTGCCCTCGGGGCGTCTGCGGGAGGTATTGCCCTTGAGCCTCAGCGCCGCTTCCCTGATCAGAGTGGTGTCCTTATGCTTTATGAAGCGGACATCGCACTTGATATGCTCGTTGGTGGCGGAATTCTTGTCATAGGCTTTCAAGAGAGTATTCCATTGGGCCAGAGACACTTCCACGTGAACTTCAGGAATCGCTCCGCTGTCATATACATAGTTGACTCCGTGCTTGTCGAGGGGTTCATCGGTAACCAGAATCTCATCCCCGCCCAAGTTGCATCCGTAGAAACAACACAAGGCGAGGATCAGGGAAACCGGGTACCGGAGCCGTCTCATTGCAGGAATACGATGGAAGAGTTCGCTTCAAGGATAAGCTGTCCTCCCTTCAGCGCAGCAGAGCCGAGGACAAGGATAGGCTTGGAGAGGTCTCCAGGAGCGGCGACCGTCTTCGCCGAAGATGCCAAATTGTGTATCACCAGGGCTTTCTGTCCGTCCGACGATGTCATATACCAGGAAAGGATGGTGGAGCCGGACAGGTTCGCGGCGCTCATCTTTCCGCTAGAGAGGGCCGGATAGGTATTGCGGACCTTGGAGAACGTCTTGTACACGTTCATAAGGGAATTGGCATCTGCGGACTGAGCCTCGACAGAAATGCCTGCCGTAAGCATAGTGTTGTCCACCTTGCCGCCGAGCCTTCCGGAAGCAACGGCACCGCTCTTGGTCCATTTGATAGGAGTACGTACATACTCGTCACCTCCGTCCTTGACGCCCCAATAACCGAGTTCCTCGCCCTGGTAGATGAAAGGCTTGCCTTCAGCTGTCAGGAGGATGGCTGCAGCCTGCTTTTCCTTCGCATCGGACTTGCCGAGGTCCGTCGCTGCGCGGTTCTCGTCGTGGTTCGTAAGCTTGATGGCCGGCACAGCATCGGAGCGGTTAGCCGTATAGCTAGACCGCCAGCTAATGAGGTTGTTCACGAAGGAGCCCGCCGAACGATTGTTCAGGGCATCCTTCAAGCCCCACCAGAAACTGAACTCGAAGGCAGAAGGAAGACCCTTGTAATAGTTGAAAGTCTTGGAGGCTTCACTGAACACTTCTCCGACCATATAGATGTTCCCGGTGTTCCCAGCTGCCTTGTAGGTCGCATTGCACCTCTGGTACCACTTATCCAGGAAAGTAGGGTTCTCAGAGCTGTTCTCATCCCAGTATATGTGCTTGACGGCATCGAGTCGCAAGCCCTTGACACCCATATTGATCCATTTGTCGGCGGAGGCAGCGAGGTCGATGAAAGCAGGGGATGTCTCGCTGGTGGATGCCGCTCCGTAATTGAAATCAGCGAACCAGTCAGTCCAGAAATGCGAGTGATACATCAGGTTGTTCATTCCAGGCAGGAGGATATCGTTGCTGTCGGTATTGGACAGGGTGAGTTCCTTGCCCCACTCGAGCTGGTGGTTGCTGCTCGGTGCCCCGTACTTGTACGAATCCCACTGGGTCTGGCTTGTCCTGATGAGAACGCCCCAGGAACTTGAGATATCTATTGAAAGGGTGCAGACGGAGCCGCCAGTAGTGTAGAACTGTGCCATCTTGCCGTCACCGTAATAAAGCCATATTCCTGAAGTCTGGGAGCCTGAATTGGATATCTCTTCCACCTGCTCGATCTTCAGGGTCTTAGGCTTACCCGCTCCGTCGAGAGTCAGGGTGAACTTGACTTTCATCGAGGTGGCCGAGCCGCTGACACAAGAGAACCACTGGCCGGAGTCATAGCCGTTCTTTGGGAACATCGCGAGCTTGCCGGCAGAAATGTCGGCAGCCGGATCGCTTGAGAATATGAAGTAGTCGCGGTAAGGGCTGTCCTCGGAAGCCTTAGCACTCTGGAACCAAGGGTGGTCCTTGCCGGCGTGGTTGAGCACATAATCTAGGTAGATGTCTATCCCCTTGGCTTTGGCCTTCGCAAGCAAGTTCTTGAAGTCCTCTTCGGTACCATATTCAGGATTGACAGAATAATAATCCTTTACATCATAGCCATGGTAGGACATCGCAGGATGTATAGGGCTGAGCCACAAGGCGCTCACGCCCATCTCATCGAGATAGTCCAGTTTGGAGGCTATTCCGTTGAAATCCCCTATCCCGTCACCGTTGCTGTCGGAGAAGGAATATACCAGGAGCTGGTAAGTGATCCCCGCTCTCTTCTTTCCGTCGAAAGCGGCAGGATCAGCGACCAGGTAGGTCACCTTGTTGCCGGTCTGGGTCACTTTCACGGTAGCATTCTGGGCACCTTTAACGGAGATGGATCCCTCACGGTCGTCACCTTCATTTGCCGAAACCGTGACAGACAGGGAGGCATTGCCGCTGCCTGAAGTCTTGTCCAGATGGATCCAGTCCGCAGAGGCAGAAGCTGTCCAGGCGGCTGTGGACTTGACACTGAACAGCCTGGTGGAAACATCTTCGGCCGTGAAAGCCAACTCCGTCGGAGAAACGGAGAGTGTGTCCGGCTCCTTCTGGTTTTTCTCTCCACAGGAGACAGCCAGCATAACGATTGCTAAAAAAGCTGCAAGCAGCAGGGAAAAGGATTTCTTTGTCATAGTCGTAGGAAATTAGCAAGCCGGAGTCCGGTCAGGGACTCCGGCCCGATTGAAAACACCAATTACTCGATGGTAATTGTTTCAGCTACTGAATCGTAGATGATGCTGAAGTACTCCTTGTCGGAAACATTGATGTTGTCTCCGCCGGCTGCAGCAGGGAAAGCAGCTCCGGAAGTGTAGGTGCCGCCCCTGTTGACATCCCAGCCGGATCCCTGACGGATCTTCCATCCGCCGGAGATGGTCTGGTTGTATGCAACCCACTTGCCTGCACCGTCGTACATCATAAAGACGTCTCCGTCCCATCCGTTGAAATCACCGATAACGCCCCAGAACTGCGTACTGAGGGTAATGGTTTCAGCAGCAGGATCATAGACGACCATATAGGTACCGTCTGCAGGAGCCTTGAAGTTGTCGCCGCCGCTGGTGACAGCAAAGGCCTCGTTGGCTGCAGCGCAGTAGCCGCCGCGGTTATTGTCCCAACCAGCGTTCTCACGGAGCTTGATCTCATCGGTGGTGGTAAGAGATACAGGGATCGAATACCACTTGCCGTCGGCGCCGAGGTTCATAGGAACGTCATTGTTCCAGTTGAAACCGTCGATGCTGGCGATGGATCCTACGACACCCCACTGGAGGGTACCGATGGTCTCGTTGTTCGCGTTGTAGACAACCTTGAAGGTTCCGAGCAGGCCGATATTGTCACCACCCTGGACGGCCTTGACGAACTCACCCTGCTTTGCAGGAGTAGCACCTCCGCGGTTGACGTCCCAACCTTTGTCGAAGCGGACTTTCCAGCTACCCTTCTCGGCAGTGATCATATCACTGACCCAGATACCAGGCATAACCTCGGTCATTGCGACATCGTTGTTCCAGTCGTCGTTGACTCCGATAACGCTCCAGGTCTTCTTGGCGTTGACGACGGTGATAGTCTGTGCTGACGGATCGTAAATCACGATATAGGTCCCATCTGCAGGAATGGCGATGTTGTCACCGCCTGCAGCTGCGGCGAACGGCTGACCGAGTTCGACCAGGGTTCCTCCTACGTTCTCGGCCCAGTCGTGGTTGTGACGGATCTTCAAACCACCTGCCGTGATGACAGTCTCAGGGCTTACCCACTTGCCGTCGACAAGCTCCATATCAACGTCACCTCCCCAGCTGTTGAAGTCACCGATGAGGGACCATACGTCGCCGGCGGAAACGGTGATAGTAAGGTCGTTGGTGTTCAGGACAACCTTGTAGAAGCCAGCATCGACTTTGATGTTGTCACCTCCGGCAACGGCAGCGAACGGCTTGCCGAGTTCCTCGAGGACACCACCATAGTTCTCGTCCCAGCCTGCATCCTTGCGCCACTTGAAATCAGTAGCTTCTGTCGCGGTGATATATGCAGTCCAGACGCCATCCTTCTCAGTTGCGAGGATATCGTTGTCCCAGTCACCGTTGAGACCGATGATATTCCAGCCCATAACGGTTACTGGAGGAGTAGGAGGCTCGTCACCTCCGATGACCGAGCTGGCCTTGGCACCTGAAGCCTCGATAACCTTGGCGGTACCTGCATCAGGATTGACGAAGATATCGTATACACCCTCTATACCGACAGCGATGTCCGGACCATCCTGAGTGACTGCGAAGTCGTTGCCGACGCCACCGAAGTCTCCACCGAGGTTGACGGCCCAGTCGGCATCCTTGCGGAACTTGAATTTATCCTCAGTTCCGAGAGAGACACCGAGTGCAACGTGGTTGCTTCCATCAGTGATCATAGGAATATCACCATCCCAGTTGATTCCGTGATTAGGGAGAGCTCCGGTCACACCCCAGCTGCTGGACTGGGTATAGTCAGGATAAGGGTTGTAAGCCTCTGTGACCCAAGCAGTACCGGCAGTCGTGTTAAGCCAGATGTCATAGGTTCCGTCAATACCGACAGCGATGTCAGGTCCGTCCTGAGTGACAGAGAAGTCGTTGCCGACGCCACCGAAGTCACCACCGAGGTTGACGGCCCAATCCTGATCCTTGCGGAACTTGAACTTATCTTCAGCAGTGAGTTTGACAGCAGGAGCGACGAAGTTGCCGTTGCCGTCGGTCCACATATTCAGATCCTTGTCCCAATTGATTCCATACTGGCTGATAGCTCCGGTAATGGACCACTTGTCATCGGTATCCTGGGCGTTGGTCGTGTATTCAGCATAAGGGCTGCCTACAATCTCAGGGATTTCAACCAGGAAGCCATTGATGGTGATGCGGCCTTCGGAATCTACGTATCCGTTACGGCCATTGTCACGGGCGACCTCCTGCATTGATGCACGGACGGCAAGTTCCACGTTGACGGTGGAGCCTTCCGGGCAACCCATAGCGATAAGGGCCTTGGCAAGGTTGACAGTAGTAAGGGAGAGGGTGCCGTCCTTGGCGGTAGACGTGAGGGTCTTGCTGACCGTCCTTCCGTCTATCGATACAAGGGCGAGGGAATGGTTGACGGGCATCTGCTCATTGAAGCCCATCTTGAAGACGCCCGGGGTGTATGTAGCTGTAATGGCTTTCTCGCCAACTTCATAGCTTCCAAGTACCGGGGCCGTGGCCTGGGAAGGATCGAAACTCTTCAGGTCCTCCTGGACGCAGGACACTGCACTGAAAAGCAGCAGTCCGGCAGATATGATTGAAAGTAATTTCTTCATTGCTGATAACTGTTAATAACCCGGATTCTGTTCAAGGTTGGAGTTGGCAAGTCGGTCGCTGTCCGGAATCGGGAACAGGGTCCTGTAAGACTCGACATCACGGCCATCCTTGACTTCGCCCTTCCACTGCCAGGTGTAACCTGAAGTGAACTTGCCGAAACGGATGAGGTCGCTGCGGCGCCAGCACTCCTGATAGAGTTCGCGTCCGCGCTCATCGAGAATTTCATCAAGTGAAAGCGATGAGACTGAAGGCAGGCCTGCACGTGCACGAACCTGGTTGAATGCAGCGAGGCCTTCGATGGACGCACCGCGTGCCTGGCACTCGGCAGCCATCAGGAGGACGTCTGCGTAACGCATCATAGGGAAATCGGTATCAACGAATCCCTGCTCCTTGCCGACAGAGCCATCCCTGTTGATGTTGCGGAACTTCATGAAAGCATATCCGTTGGAGAACTCGCCGATGTCGTCGATGTCCTTGGTCTGGGTAGCCGTGTAGAAGAGATTCCTGGCATCGTTGGAAACGAACTTGTCGTAGAACTGAGGAGTGGTGCGGAGTCCGCCCCAGCCTGAAGATATACCCATCTGTGCAGGGTCCATCTCACCACCGGTGGAGGCAAAGATGATGTAGTTGGTCACACCGTAGCTCTGGGTGTAAAGGCCGTCCTGTTCGACTGCGAAGATGATTTCATCGGTGCACTTGTCGTTGTCGGCGAGGAAGAGTTCCTGGTAGGCATTGAAGGTGCCCTCGGAAGCGGTATGAAGGCTGTAACCAGCGCTCATGAGGTCCTTGAGGACGTTTGCGCAGTCGCTCCAGCGGGCTGTTCCGGTATAGACCTCGGCATTCAGATAGAGCTTTGCGAGGAGGAACTGCGCGGTACCCATGCTTGCATGGCCATAGGTGGCAGAGTTCTTTCCAGGAAGATAACCATCGGCGATAATGTCCTTCAGCTCTTTCTCGAGCCAGTCGAAGAGGTCAGCCCTCTTGATCTGGGTAGGAGTGACTCCGACGACAGAGTTCTCGTCGGCGAACGGAACGTTACCGAAGTTGTCGAGAGCGTGGTAGTAAGCGATGGCACGGAGAACCCTTGCCTCGTCCATGTAACGATTCTGGAGTGAAGGATCGAAATTCAGTTTCTTGACTTCACGGATGAATTCGTTTGCCGCAGAAACCTGCATGAAGATACGTGAATAGAACGCATAGATGAAAGTATCGTCAGTAGTCCAGTTCATGTAATGGAAATTCTTGATGGTCTGGTCGTTCCAACCGCAGACGCTCTCGTCGGTGGTAAGTTCGCTCAGGTGATAGAGTCCACGGACGTACTGGGAAGCACCACCGTCAAGACCGGAGATAGAAGGGGATCCGTTAGGACCGTAATAACCGGAAGTGGCAAAGCCGAGATATACACCGGCGATGTATGAATCCAGGGCTGCCTGGTCAGTGAGGGCCTTGTCCGCAGTGTTCGCATTAGGATCGATAGGGGTCACGTTGAGATCGCCCACGCAGGAATTCAGGGCAGCTGCAGCTGCAAGGATTCCGAGAATATATATTACCTTTTTCATATTCAATCCCATATTAGAAGTTGAGTTTCACACCTGCCACGAAGGTACGAGGACGCGGATAGACGGTGCCGTCGATTCCGCCGTAGATCTCAGGGTCGATGCCTGAGTACTTGGTGAGAGTGCAGATGTTCTGGACCGTACCGAAGATGTTAAGCGATGCATAACGGTTGGTAACGATCTGGAAAAGCTTAGGGAAGGTATAGCCCAGGGTAAAGTTGTCGAGCTTCAGGAATGAGCCATCCGCGAGATAGTAGTCAGACAGGTACTGGGCCTGGGTGAACATTGTGCGCGGAGCTGAAGAAATACGGTTGCTGACGAACTGGTTGGTCCAGAGGTCGGCGAGCATCTCGGTGTCGGAAGCCACGTTGTTGTAAACCCAGTTGCCGATGGAAGCGTGTCCCGAAAGGGCAGCCGTCCAGTTCTTGTAGTTGAACTTAGTGTTGAAACCGAAGGTGTAGTCGGCGTCGGCGTGGTGGCTCATGTACTTGTCATCGGCAGTGATCTGGCCGTCGTTGTTGCGGTCCACATAGACTCCGTTGACAGGATTGCCATCCTCGTCGTAAACCTGCTGGTAGAGGTAGAAGGTACGCATAGGATAGCCGACCTGGATCATCTGGACATTGTTACCGGTACCTCCGGAGATTCCTCCGGTCTCGATGCCGGTTGCGTCCTCGTCGGAAGCTGTGAGTTTGGTGACCTTGTTGTTGTTGTAAGCCATATTGACTCCGAAAGTCCAGCTCATGTCCTTCTTCTCAATGAGGATGGTGTTGAGGTCGAGCTCGATACCCTTGTTGGTCATCGTGCCGATGTTGGTATTCAGGTAGTTGGTAAGGTTGGAGAGGCCAGGGACAGGGATGTAGTTGAGAATGTCGCGGGTGTCTCTCTTGTAAACGTCAGCACTGAGGGTCAGGCGGTCTCCGAACCAACCGAAGTCCATACCTGCATTGTAGGTAGTGGTGGTCTCCCACTTCAGGTCGGCGCTGTAACCCAGGGCTACGATAGGAGCCAAGTAGTCAGTGCCGTTGACAAAGTAGTATGAACCAGGAGTGTTGATGGTGAGGAACTGTGCGAAGGTGTCGTAGTAGCCTCCGACTTCCTGCTGACCGGTCTCACCCCAGCTCAAACGGAGCTTCAAGGTCGAGAACAGGTCTGAGTTCTTCATGAACGGCTCATTCTTGATGTTCCACGCGAATGCCACGGAAGGGAAGATACCCCACTTATGGTTCTGGAAACGGGAGGTACCGTCAGCACGGAGGGTCGCCGTGAAGAGATAGCGGTCGGCGAAACTGTAGTTGGCACGGCCGAAGAAGGAAATGAGATAGAGCTCACCCTTGCCCTCGGTGTTGCTCAGTTCAAGATTGTCGGAAATCCTGTAGCTGTAGTTGTGGCTGTTGTTCCAGAAGTGCTGCCAGGAATATCCTGCCATCAGATCGACGGTGTGCAGGTCGGCGAAAGTCTTGTTGAAATCACCGTAGAATTCCAGGGTGGTGTTGCGGCGAGTATAGTCGTAATCCGTATGGGAACCGCCACCTGACTGGGTCGTGCTGTGGTATGAAGCCTCGGATCCCTTTGCGAGTTCGGAGACGCCGTCTGACTTAGCCCAGTCGATACCCAGATTGAGGTTGAACCTCAAGGCTTCGAAACCGTGGACCTTGTAGTCGAACTGGGTATTACCGATGAAACGGTAGGAGTCCGCATAGTCGGTCTTAGCGTCAATGAGGGCCACAGGGTTCATGGTAGCCATGGCGTTGATGTTGCCCGAAGCGTCGTACCAAGTGGTATAACCATTCAGTCCGGCTGAGTCATAGACCGGCTTGGTAGGGTCATAGTGGTTGGCAGCTCCGATGGCATCCTGGTTTGCATAGAAGTTCTTCGCATAGACACCCTTTCCGTTGAGATTTACGGTGAGATGATTGTCGAAGAAGGTCGGAGAAAGGTTGAGGGAAACTGTTCCCCTGTTCATCTTGGAACCCTTGAGGGTACCGTTCTGGCTCGTCAGGCCTCCGGAAACACGGTAAGGCAGGAAGCCGGCGCGTCCGTTGATGCTGACGTTTCCGTCATAGGTCTGAGCGGTGTGGTAGATCTGCTTCTGCCAGTCAGTGTTGTCGTTTCCGAGGGCAGCCTCTGCAGCTGAGTTGACTCCGTAGAAATCACGGATCAGCGCACGGATGCCGTCAGCGTCGAGTACATCGTTGTACTTGGCGATGGTATTGGCAGATGCGGTGAAATCAACAGCGACCTGAGGGATCTTGGTAGCGGTCTTGGAACCCTTCTTGGTGGTGATGACGATGACACCGTTCGAAGCGCGGGAACCGTAGATGGCGGTTGCGGAAGCATCCTTTAGGACAGTGAAACTCTCGATGTCTTCAGGGTTGATGGAAGAAAGCGGGTCGGACATACCGTAGATTCCGTCGTTGGAGACAGGCAGACCGTCGATGACGATCAGAGGGTCGTTGGAAGCGTTGATGGAGGAACCACCACGGATCCTGATGGTAGCGCCTGAACCAGGCATACCGCTACCGGCAGTGACGACGACACCTGCGCTCTTGCCACGGAGGAGGTCCGCCGGAGAAGTGATGACACCCTTGTTGATCTCATCGGCCTTGACGGTAGCGATGGATCCGGTCATGTCACTCTTCTTCACGGTACCGTAACCGATGACCACGACATCATCGAGGAACTCGGAGTCTTCGACGATGGTAAGGCGTGCAGGGACTGCGGAAGCCTTGAATGACTGTGTCGTGTAGCCGATGCAACTGATGACAACAATCGCATCAGGACTGGAAACATTGAGCATGTAGTCTCCGTCTAGTCCAGTCGAAGTACCGTTCGTCGTGCCCTGTTCCATGACAGTGGCACCGATCACGGGACCGGATGCGTCGACTACAACTCCTTTCACCAAATACCCGCTCTGAGCGGATACGGTAGTGCCGGCCAAGCCTAACAGCAAGGCCGCCACAGCAGCTATAATCCTTTTCATTTGGAAATTTTGAATTGTTGGAATTTGCATTCTATATCTGTGTGTAATTATTCAGTAGTTTTTTTCTCGGTCACGAAATGGACGCTGAGGGCACCGAGGACAAGCAGGACACCTGCGATGATAAGCATGTTGGCCTGAACTCCGCCGACAGCCTTGAGGGCCAGTCCTCCTAGGGCTGCAGCCACGATCTGTGGCAGGCAGATGGTGCAGTTGAACAGTCCGAGATAGCTGCCCATGTGCTCTCCGTGAAGGGAATTGGTCAACAAGGTGAAAGGAAGGGCGAGCATAGCCGCCCAGGCCGCACCGATCATGAAGTAGGAAAGGAAGAGTACGTACTGGTTGTGAACGAAGGCCACCGAGATGAAGCCCACGGCTCCGATGAGGAGACTCACTACATAGGCGAGTTTGAGGGACTTGAACTTAGGAATGACGATTGCCCAGAGGATCGAGCCCACAGCCTGGACTGCGAATACGACTCCGACCCAGTTGCCTGCGGCCTGATACCCTGCGGAAGCAGTGTCGGTCGCACCCCAGCAGTTAGCGGCTATGGAACCGTTGGAATATGTCCACATATACATAAACGCTGCCCAGCAGAAGAACTGCACCAGACCGACTGTCCAGAAAGTCTTCGGAGCGTGGAGCAGGAGCTTGAAAAGGCCCGGTTTCCCGGAAGCTGCCTCCGCCTCCTGTTGCTTCTGTAAATCGATACCGTGGAATTCAGCATATTCCTGAGGATTCATCTCCTTCACTTTCACGAAAGTATACAGCACGCAAAGGATAAGGATGGCGGCGCCGCAGTAGAAACTCCAGATCACGGAAGGCGGGATCTGTCCCTTCGGGGCGGTATTGGCTATGCCGATCCAGGTGAAGAAGATCGGGAAGAGGTAACCCACAAGGCTGCCGGCGTTGCAAAGGAGCGACTGGAGGGAATATGCCTCGGCCTTCTGCTCCTCGCTCACCATATCCCCCACCATCATCTTGAACGGCTGCATAGCCACGTTGATGGAAGTGTCCAGGAATATCAGCGAGAACAGGCCGAACCACATAGCTCCGTTGAGTCCCAGCAGGAGCCTGCTGGAGAAGTCCAGGTTACCGGCATTGGGCAGGAATACCATCACGAGTACCGCCACGATAGCTCCGATCAGGAGATAAGGCTTCCTGCGGCCCATCTTGCACCAGGTCCTGTCGGAATATTTACCGATCAGAGGCTGTACGATCATTCCCATCAGCGGCGGGAGGATCCAGAAAAAACTGAGCTGATGCGGATCCGCACCGAGGGTTGCGAAAATGCGGCTTATGTTTGCGCTCTGGAGGGCGTATGCTATCTGAACGCCGAAGAACCCGAAGCTCAGGTTCCACATATCCCAGAATGACAATTTGCGTTTGGTCTGCATTGTATCGGCTTATAGTTTTGATGTCATTAATCGTGTAAAATTAACAATTTATTACATATTATTAACGCGCGCACGACGAAAAGCGTGAATATCAGGATGAATTGCAAGCCAAGTCCGATGAACTGAAATGTTTTTTTCTTAAATTGCAGTTCGATTCGGAGATCTATGAAGCGACCTGGCACATCCACGATAATCCACGTTTTCGCCTTGCTGCATTTCGCAGCAGCGGCCATCTGCCGCCTCTGCAATGTCGGCGACGAGCTGGTGCTTACTTCCCTGACCATCATACTCTCCGTGATCCTCTGCCTCCGCTACCGCCAGAGCGTAGAGTTCTCCGCCATAGTCATAATCATCGCAAATATCTCGGGATACCTGCTGGGCAACGGAATAGCTTACCTCATCAAGCTGTTCACAAGCCACCCGGTGCTTTATCCTGCCATAGCCACCTTTGCGACCACAGAACTGATGGGCTGGGCGCTTGTAGGTTTCCTCAACCATTTTTCCGGCAAGTACGGTCCGAAGCAGGAGTCCGGTACCCTAGAGAAGACCTGGCTCGTGATAGCCGTTGCGCTGATCCTCGTCATCAGAGTGATGATCAGTCTCCTCAATTCCACCCTCTTTTCAGAGGTTTCGATGATGGACGCCCTCGGGGAATTCTTCGGTAATTCATTCGCGCTGACGGTTATGGTAGGACTGACGATCTTTTTCATTTCGTTCAGGAAGAACCGCCGTCAGAAAACATCCTCCCTGCTCGACGGGGCTCGCGTCTCGCTCTGTTTCATACTCACCGCTTTCCTCTCCGCACTCATAGTCGGCTACGATCTTCCGTTCCATTTCGGCAGGAGATTCACGGGCAGGCACTTTCTGGAGCTTTTCCTTATCGCCATAATCTGCGAGGCCCTGGTGTATTCCATCATCTATATGATCGAATATGCCATCACGTCCCGGCGGAACGCCGAACGCGAGAAAGACCGTGCGGACTTGGCCAAGTTCCAGTACCTCAACCTGAAGCAGCAGGTCAATCCCCACTTCCTTTTCAACTCGCTGAATATTCTGGACGCCCTTGTCCTGGACGGCAAGGACCAGGAAGCAAGCACCTACATACACAAGCTCGCAGGACTTTACAGGTATATGCTCAAGAATGAAGATGAGTCTATCGTCTCCCTGAGGGACGAGATGACTTACGTGGAGATGTACAGTGACTTGCTCAAAGTCCGTTTCCAGGAAGGATTCAACCTCCAAGCCGATATCCGGGAAGAGGATATGGCCAGGTTCGTAATACCGTGCTCTGTGCAGCTCCTGATTGAGAATGCCACTAAGCATAATGCCGTCTCCCCGGACAGGCCCCTGAACGTGAGCATAACGTCCGACGGCGACAACATCACAGTGACTAACAACCTCATACCAAGAGTCACGAAGTCGCAGTCCAGCGGCCTGGGACTCAATTATATACGCGGGCAGTACAAGGAGCGTTCCGGCAAGGGCATATCGATCGAGCAGACTGATGACTTCTACACTGTAAAACTTCCGTTGCTATGAGAGTATTGATCATCGAAGACGAGGCTATGGCACGCAGGAGCCTCGAGAAACTCCTCGAAAACAATTTCCCCGACCTGACGATAGTCGGAGAATGCGGTTCGGTAAAGGATTCCGTAGCCTGGCTGAAGGAGAACCCCGGCAAGGCCGACATTATCTTTATGGACGTGGAGCTCTCTGACGGTGAGTGCTTCGAGATATTCCGGAAAGTCGATGTCGATTCCCACGTAGTAATGACTACCGCCTACGATAATTACGCGGTGAAGGCCTTCGAGGCAGGAAGTGTGGACTATCTGCTCAAGCCCATCGACCTCGGCCCGCTCAGGAGGGCCGTCGACAGATGCAGGAACTCCAATGCCGGACTGGATGTGGAAAGGATACTGGGTGCGCTGGCTTCAAGACGGGAAGAACCGGAATACAAGGAACGCTTCCTGGTGCATTTCAACGACAGGATAGTGCCGGTCAGGACGGACGAAATCGCATATTTCTTCTCAGAAGACAAGAACAACCACGTGGTGACCCACAGCGGCTCGGTCTACATAGTGGACAATACGATGGACAACCTGATGACCGGACTGGATCCTTCCCGCTTCTTCAAGATTTCCAGGAGCTGCATCTTTTCAAAGGACGCAGTTGAAAGTGTAACCAAAATTATGGGAGGGCGCCTGAGAGTCACTCCGAAAGCCAAGATATCCATAAACAGAGGCCCTGCTCCGGACCTGACCGTAAGCCGGTCCCGTTCCGATGAGTTCCTGAAATGGCTGGAAGGATAGCATTCAGCCCTTGTTCAGCCTGAAGTGCCAGAGCACCACTCCGATGCACACCGACACGTTGAGCGAATGCTTGGTGCCTGACTGAGGGATTTCCAAAGAGAAATCAGACATATCCACCGCTTCCTGGCTGACACCGTCCACCTCATTCCCGAACACGAAAGCGTATTTGGCGTCCTTTTCCGGTGTGAATTCCGGGAGGTTGACGGAATTGACCGTCTGCTCTACGCTGACGATCGTGTAACCTTCTTCATGAAGTCTCCCGATGGCCTCCAGGGTACTGCCGCAGTATTCCCAAGGTACGCTTTCCTCGGCTCCGAGACCCGTCTTGTGTATCTCGGCTGAAGGAGGTACAGCACATATTCCGCACAGCCACAGTTTGTCCATCCCGAAGCAATCGCACGTCCTGAAGGCAGAACCCACGTTATGTGCACTGCGGATATTGTCAAGCACGACCACCGCCCCGCTTCCAGGACGATGCCTGTATTCTTCCGGGGTCATCCTGCCCAGCTCGATGTTCAACAGTTTACGGTCTTTCACTAGATTCACCTTTTGTGTGGGCAAATATAGCAAAAATGGTTTTTAAATCTTATATTTGTACTGGTTTCGGAATTTGGTTCCGAATAACGTCTAACTGCATTTTTTATGAAACAAGACCTTCAGATTTTCGATCTGATTAGAAATGAAAAGGAAAGGCAATCTTCCGGACTCGAACTGATTGCATCAGAAAACTATGTAAGCGACAATGTCCTCGAGGCGATGGGCTCCATCTGCACCAACAAATATGCAGAGGGCTATCCCGGAAAGAGGTATTATGGCGGATGCCAGATAGTCGACCAGATCGAACAGCTGGCCATCGAGCGCATCTGCAAGATTTACGATGCCGAATATGCCAACGTACAGCCTCATTCAGGCGCACAGGCTAATATGGCAGTCATTATGGCCTGCCTCAAACCGGGCGACACATTTATGGGGCTCGACCTCTCCCAAGGCGGTCACCTTACACACGGTTCACCTGTCAATGCCTCCGGTATCCTCTACAATGCAGTTGCGTACGGTCTGAACGAAGAGACCGGAATGGTAGACTACGACCAGATGGAGGAGAAGGCCCTCGAATGCAAGCCTAAGCTCATCATCGGCGGTGCTTCTGCATATTCCCGCGAGTGGGACTATGAGAGGATGCGCAAGATTGCCGACAAAGTCGGTGCCTTGCTCTGGATCGATATGGCCCACACCGCCGGACTGATTGCTGCCGGCCTCCTCAAGAATCCTGTAAAATACGCACATATAGTAACTTCCACCACACACAAGACCCTCCGTGGCCCGCGTGGAGGAATTATCCTCATCGGTAAGGATTTCGACAATCCATGGGGTCTCAAGACTCCAAAGGGAGAGATCAAGAAGATGAGCGCCATCATCAACTCGAGTGTTTTCCCGGGCGTACAGGGAGGTCCGCTGGAGCACGTGATCGCAGCCAAGGCTGTCGCTTTCTACGAGGCTATGCAGCCCGAGTTCGTAGAATACCAGAAGCAGGTGATGTCCAATGCGAAAACTATGGCCAACGCCTTCGTAAAGAAGGGATACAAGGTTGTTTCAGGCGGAACCGACAACCATCTTATGCTGATCGACCTCAGGACCAAGTTCCCTGATGTCACCGGCAGGATGGCGGAGAAGGAACTCGAGAAGGCAGAGATCACCATCAACAAGAATATGGTTCCTTTCGACTCCAGGACTCCTTTCAAGACTTCGGGTTTGAGGATCGGAACTCCTGCCGTCACGTCCCGTGGCTTCGTCGAGAAGGATATGCTGGACATCGTCGAACTGATCGATACCGTCCTCACGGCTGTCGCCAAATATGCCGACGTAGTGAACGGTGTCAGCGAGGAAGGCAAGGATGAATATGCGAAGGTCCTCGAGACAGTAAGGCACAGAGTCCACAATATGACAGCCGGAAGGCCCCTCAACAAGTATTAAGCAGAAGGGCTTCCGAGAGATTTCAAGAGGATGGCAGCAGAGTCCCGCAGACCTGCTGCCATCCTTTTTTATTGTTACGGTCTGATTGCATCCTAAGGATAACTGAGTAAAAAGAAAGAGGCCGGCCCGTAAGGGTCGACCTCTTTGATCTTCATCGATCAAGCCGGGTTAGTTGTTCTTCCCGGAATTGATCAGCCAGTTCCAGTAGTCCATATTGCTGATGCGCTCGATGACAACCTTGCGGTCACCCCTGCGGACATCGTGAGACTCGCCGTAAGGAACAGTGGTAGCCTTCTTGCCGAAGCCATACCAGTAGATCTGGCTCTTGGCGACACCCCTCTCTACGAGAGCATCGTAAACTGCCTTTGCACGACGGCGGGAAAGATCGATGTTGTAGTCGAATCCACCACGGACGTCGGTGTAACCGGCGATAAGGAAGTGCTGGTTAGGATAGTTCTTGAGGACGGTAGCAACAGTGTCAAGAACTTCCTGGGACAGAGGAGTAAGGACATCCTTGTCGAAATCGAAGGTCACGTTGTCAAGCATCACGGTGAGGAGCTTGTCAGCACCAGGGACCTCGATGGTATCGTGGACTTCCTTGATAACCTCGACCGGCTTCTCGATGTAAGTCACGACAGGAGCAGGAAGCACGGAGCTGAACCTGTTGAAGTTAGTGCGCCCGAGATTCACGCAAAGACCTGCGGAGATTGACGGCATAAACGCGAAGATGTCATTCTCGCCGATCCATGGAGAAACTGCGAGAACCTCATTGCGGATGCTGAGGATGCTCAGGTCGACGCAGATGTTGAGCCTGTCGCTGATACGGAAGTTGTTGAGAACTCCGCCAGCTGCACCCCACTCGTCATTGACCTCGTCGTAGCCTTCACGATCCTTGTAAGAAGGATCCTTGAGGCCGACCCAACCAGCTCCGATGTAAGGAACAACGCTCCAGAAACGGGTCTCCTTGTAACCACAAAGAGTATTTGTGATGTTCCAGAGGAGATCGGTATGGACGTAACGGAAGAATGCGAAGTTACCGTTACCGTTGTCGATCAGGGTGGTGTGTCCGTTCTTAAGGTCGAACGAGTTGTTCAGACCGTGGAAACCGAACCTGAAACCTACTGCAGGAGTGAACCACTTGCCGACATTGAGGTCGATGGCAGGACCGCCGAAGCTGAACGTGGTTTCCTTTGAGACGGTGAAGTTAGCACCACCGGCTGCACTTACGAACCAATTGTCCCAGAATCCGTTTGTAAGATAAGGACCCCTTACGACAGCACCGTTCTCATCACGGTTGTTGTCCTCCTGTGCGTACACTGAGGTAATAGCTACCAGCGCAATCGCTACAATGCTAAAGATCTTTTTCATTAAGTTAACTAGTATTTGATTCAATAATTATCCTTCTATACCGTCGGTCGCTAAACACGATACAGCGCACAAAGTTACAGATTTTATTTTAATAAATTGCAAACTGGTCTCAAAATAAATTCAAATTCTCGCGGTTGGGCGTGCAGCCTGTACTTTTCAAGAGGCAGCTCTCCCCAGGAATTAATGCCTCCGACGCCCATCTGGACCAGGTCTAAATTGACGTATGTCATTCCAGCTGACCTGTCATTTTCGTGTGCCAACTCCTTGAGATTCAAAGAATGGCGAGGATATCCCACAGCCACGTTGGTCTTGTTCGCACGCTCCGGTGTGCCGTCTGCCGCACAGTCCAGATCCCTGATCGAGAACGGAAGGGCGGAACCAGAGAAATTGAGATTGGAAGATATTTCCAAACCGGTTCCGTCAGGATCGGTAATCCTGAGATACCTGAGTCCCGTATGGGTGCCGGACTCCTGAGAACGGACATATCCATAATGATACTGCCCATTGACACTCTGGCGATAGAGGCCGACCGGAGCAGAGGAATTCCTGTCTATGTAATTCTCCCAAGGCCCGTTGCCGAAGAACTCCAAGTCAGAGAAATTGCCAGGCATCGCGAACTTCATTCCGAATCTGAAAAGATCCGGAGCCTTTTCAAGTCCTCCAGCATCAGACATCGTTTCCTTGCCAAGTACGGTGCCGTCACTACCGATGAGATAGTCCACCGACACGGAGGCGGCTCCTCCTGCGATAGGCTTGTAAGTCACTGAAAACCTGTAACTCTCCCCTTCATTCGCGACATCCAGGGATTGAGGCAGGAATACAGGATATCTCCAGACTTTCTGCTTTTCATTCAGGCGGGCTCCCATATCGTTCTCAGTGAGCGCCCTTGCGAATTCAGGGAGCAGCGGCTCGGAAAGCACTTCCCTGCCACCGATCCTGTAGCTGCACAGGGCCCCGGCAGGTTTTGAGAATACCGCTTCCCAGCGTTCGACTCTGTCGGAAGCAGTCCCCGCAGAACGGAACAAGCCTTCGAACTTGTAGCTGAGCCCATCCTCAGTGAAAGCAACAGGGGCATCGGCCACTGAATTGGCTCCCACCATCTTGCTGATATCCCTGGAATGGCACTCCCGGATCGGTATCTGGTCATAAGCGACCTCGGTGCCTGCAGGCAGCAGCCCGTCCCTTGTCTTCAGGACATACGACACGTTCAGGAACACCTCCGCGTCACCAGGGAAAACAGATGGAATATCCAGAATCACCTTGCCTGTCTTCTGAGGAGCGACTTTAAGATTCTCGACGACTCCGCTAAGTGACTTTTCACCTCCCACGGTTACGTCCCAAAGCAGGCGGTAATTGCTCAGATCCTTGAAAAAGAACTCGTTGATGACATCAAGTCTACCCTTGGCGGCATCTGTCGCGCGGGTAAGGATATTCCTGTACTGGTAGCGGATCTCGTAGGCGTGAGGATGGAGAGTGCGGTCTGCTGCGATGATTCCGTTACAATTGAATGAAGCATCGGAGGGATCGAATTCATTGAAATCACCACCGAAAGCGAATATATGGTCCGTACCTCCATCCGAAGAAGGCCAGCGGAGTGCCTGATCCACGAAGTCCCAGACAAATCCGCCCTGGAAGGTCGGATATTTGCGGATCAGGTCCCAGTATTCCTTGAAGTTGCCGACGGAGTTCCCCATAGCATGAGCGTACTCGCAGAGAATCAGAGGCTTAGGCGGATTGCCGGCAGATTCCTTCTCGCAAGCGTCAGGAGTAGTGTACATCGGGCAGTGGATGTCCGTATTCCTGCCTCCTCCGGTCCTTTCATACTGCACCGGGCGGGAAGGATCATATGCCTTTATCCAATCGTAGCATACTGAGAAATTCTCTCCGTTCCCAGCCTCGTTTCCCATACTCCAGACTATTACAGAAGGGTGGTTGATGTCGCGGAGGACCATCCTCTGGTCCCTGATGAGGTGGGCAGCCTGGTAATCAGGCCTGTTGGCAAGCGTCTCCTTGCCGTAACCCATTCCGTGCGATTCGATGTTACCCTCATCCACCAGATAGATTCCGTACTTGTCGCAGAGAGAAAGCCAAACCGGATCGTCAGGATAGTGGCAAGTGCGGACAGCATTGATATTCAGCTCCTTCATTATGCGGATATCCCTGACCATATCAGCTTCGGATACTACATATCCCTTGTACGGATTCATTTCGTGACGGTTCGTTCCCTTGATCAGGATCGGTTTGCCGTTTACGAGCAACTGGGAGTTCTTGATTTCAACCGTCCTGAAGCCGAAATCGATATCCGCAGACTCCGCAAGATCCTTCCTGTCAAACGCTTTAACCCTAAGGGTATATAAATCAGGGGTTTCCGCAGACCAAAGCATCGGATTTCCCACGACTCCGGAGACTATCGCCATCGATTTACGAGGAATCGCAGTCCCTGAATACACGGTCTTTCCGGCCTTGTCGGTAATATCGAAACCGACTTTCCTGATCCCAGAAGACACATTGGCGGTTACAGTAAACTTTCCGTCCATTCCGGCAATGATGTTGATGTCTTCCACCCTTTCTTTCTCGCGGGTATACACGTACACTCCGCGGGCAATTCCGGCGAAACGGTTGAAGTCCTGGTCCTCGAGGTAAGTACCGTCGCACCAGCGGAATATCTCCAGGGCTATCAGGTTCTCTCCCGCTCGAACGTACTTCGTAAGGTCGAACCGAGCCTCCAGCTTGCTGTCCTCGCTGTAGCCGACCATCTTTCCATTCACCCACACACGGACGTTCGAAGTCGCAGAACCAATGCAGAGGCATATCTGCTTCCCTATCCAGGACTTGTCCACGGTGAAGGTGCGCCGGTACTGGCCCACATAATTGTGCTCTGTTGCAGGAAATGGCGGATTGTTCACGTAATGTCCGCGCCACGGATAACCGATGTTAAGGTACATCGGTTCCCCGTATCCGTTCAGCTCCCACATCCCGGGCACAGGCATCTCCCCCCAGTTTGAATCATCGTATGAAAGCGACTCGAAGCCCCTGGTCCTGCCTGCGATGGACTCGTTCCAGTTGAACTTCCAGACACCGTTCAGCGAAATGGTCTGCTGCTGGTCGGTAACGAATGTTGCCCGCATAGGCATCCTGTTTTCTTCGAACACGTTCGGGTCCTGCCAAGGTTCCATCTTCTGAGCGAAGACAGGCAGAGCTGCTGCCACGGCCAGAATTAGCGCAAATATTCTCTTCATATTATAAATGATTGATTCTAAGCAAAGTCACGATACCGTCCATCGACGAAACCAATATATATTCTCCGTCACCGTCCGCCCAGGCCTCAAGAGGATTCAGGAGGGCGACTGATATCTTATGAATCCAAAGCAGACGACCATCCGAAGCAGCGAAGGCAAGAAGGTTACCCTTGTCGGTAGGCATCAGAACCTCTTCTCCCACCCTGGATATGGAGGTCGGGGATATGTCGTACCCCGCCCCCGTCTCGACGCTCCAATCCATCTCCAGGGAAGCCGCATCGATGGATGAAATCTTGTGGAACATCGACTTGCAATAAACTTTCGCGCCGTCCGGGGATATCCCTACCGACTCGCGGCAGGAACCCTTGAAAGACTTAAGCTCTTCTCCGGTACGGGCATCCAGGACATACAAGGTCCTGTCCGGTACAGCGATGAATATCTTCTCCCCGGACTTGACAGGCCACACAGCAGCAGGAGAATACATACGGGACGGCTTGTAGCACTTCCACACCCATTGGAGGGTACCATCCTCAGGATCAAGGGAATACAGCTTGTTCCCCCAGGTCCCGAACACGACCTGCTCCTTGTCGGCATAAGACCTGCATTCCACGAATCCATCGACATCCCCATATTCCCAGACAGGCTTCCCGCTCTTCAGGTCAAGTGCCCTGAAGCACCCGTCGGAAGCTCCGATGAACACTTTCCCGTCTCTGATCACTGGACTTGCCACAATGGATTTCTGAGCCTTGTGCTTCCATCTCAGCTTCCCGTTCGAAGGGTTCAGGGCATATACGTTGCCGTCCGTGCAACCGAAGACAAGGTACCTGCCGCTGATCGCCGGGGTCGAGAATATCTTCCCGGGGAACCGTTCAGACCACAGGATCCTGCCGTCTTTCAAAGAAATGCAGCGTACCATTCCCGACGCCGTGGTGTACCAAGCCTTTCCTCCCCTCCTTGCGAAACCTGCGACAATGTTGCTGTTATCCTTGTATTTCCAGACTTCCTTCACTGCCTTTCCCGAAGGAGACGGGAGTCCGTTCACTTCGTAACGCATCCAAGGGTAGTCGGAAGGCAGACCGTCGGAGTCATATGCAACTTTATCCTCGACCGGAAGGAGTCTCTTGCTGAACCACGGTTCCTCGAACACCGGCCCGTCCGCGTTTAGCCTCCTTTCGCGGACTGTCACACTGTCATCCTGGATCGAGATGATTGTGTAGCCCGGCTCCTTGCCTGCCGAGAGGGTGGACCGGCCGAGTACTCCAGGGATACCGCCGTAGTCCAGAACGGTGTTCCTGTGCCAGTGGCCGCCGATCGCGAACCTGGTCCCGATCCGTTTGAGTTCCCTGGTCACATCGAAGTAATTGAGGACGGAAGTGTCCTGCGGGTAATGGTTGATGAAAATGGTTTTCCCGCTCTCCGGAAGGCTCTTGAGCCACTCCATACTCTCCTGTGGGATGAGCGCCGGGGCCATCCTCATATCCGGGCCGCAATTGCAGCCTATGAAGCGCCAGCCCTTGCATACGAATTCGAATCTCTCGTATCCGAAAACTTCCTTGAATGTATTGCAGCCGCTCTCGGACCACTTCGCATCGTGGTTGCCGGCCACTGTATAATACCTCGTGCGAAGGGAATCGAGCATCCCTTTCACATCCCGTATCTCTTCATCGGTTCCGAAGTCCGTAAGGTCACCTCCTATGAGGACGAAATCCAGGCCGTCAAGTGCGTTCACGTCACGGATGCATCGCCTGAGATCCTGGACAGACTTACCTCCCTGGGAATAATGAAGGTCCGTCAGGAAAGCAAACCTCAGCGGCTCTTCCTGTGCGAAGGAGAGCGTCAAGGATATACAAAAGGCGGAAACTATTGCCGCCGTCAAAGACTTCAGGTTCATCCGTGTAAAGGAGATTGGTTATTTCGGCCTATAGATTACAAATTTACAGAAAAAACATTTAGCTTATTACACTACAAGGTTTCATTATTTTCCTGCTCATCGGTGCTGTCGCAGGATGGCTTGCAGGCAAATGCATGCGCGGCGGCGGATTCGGTCTGCTGATCAACATCATCTTCGGTATCCTCGGCGGTATCCTCGGTGGCTGGCTTCTCGGCCTTCTCGGTGCCAACTAGGCCTGTCTCGGCAAATGGTATGGCCAGATTTTCACCTCCGGCATCGGTGCCATCGTCATTCTCTGGATCGCATCCCTGTTCAAGAAATGATGCCAGCTGGGCATTTCTGACAAATAATTTGCGGATAAAAGAAAAAACACTATCTTTGCAATCCGCAAATTACGGTGCTTTGGCCGAGCGGTTAGGCACAGGTCTGCAAAACCTGCTACAGCGGTTCGATTCCGCTAGGCACCTCAAAAAATGCCCCTACAGCTATCTGTAGGGGCATTTGCTTTCCAAAATGTGCCTACTTTGTGCCTACTTTCTCTTAGCTATATGAAAAAAGCCTGAAGGCACATTTAAGCGGTGCCTCCAGGCGGTTGCGTTTATGAATGTCTATGGCTACAGACATTCCCTACAAAGATAGTGGAATTTCCGGGAAATAGTTATTTCCACATATTATCTTCAACTTGCAGTCAGATCAAACGACCTGACTATGATAATCCTTCCTTGACACGCCCGGCAAGCGCAGCCCCGACGGCCATTTCCGCGAATACGCCTACAACCGCTACCTCGCCTTCCGCATCCGCGAGCAGCTCTCCGCCCTGGGCCACGACGCCCGCTTCGTCGTCCCCGAGCGCGAAGACATCTCCCTGCAGGAGCGCTGCCGCAGGGTAAACAAGATCTGCAAGCAATACGGCAAAGACCAGGTGCTCCTGATTTCCATCCACGTCAACGCCGCAGGAAACGGCCAGCAATGGATGGACGCCCGCGGCTGGTGCTGCTTCACCACCGTCGGAAAGACCAAGGCCGACGCCCTGGCCACCTGCCTGTACGAAGCCGC
>CAJOKD010000010.1 GCA_905235085.1 uncultured Bacteroidales bacterium
GGGCTATATGACAGGTTGACTTGCCAAATGAAACTATCTCCGTTTACCCTGAAAGAGACAGAAGAGTATTTCCGAAGCAAAGGGATAGAAATGGAGCGGTATGATATTGTCCGCGCTTATATGGCCTTTGGAGGCGTACCGTATTATTTGGGATATGTAAAAACCGGAATAAGTATAGAACAGAGTGTTGATGAGGCGATATTTAAGGAGAATGCACCCCTGGTAGGAGAGTTCAAGCGCCTTTTTAACACATTGTTTACCAATTCCGATAAATACCTCAAGATTGTAAGCTTTCTGTCAAAACGCAACTACGGATATACACGGGAAGAGATTGCGAAGGCAACCGGGATATCAGCCGGTGGTGGATTGTCCGATTACCTTGAGAGACTCTCAGAGGCAGATTTCGTCGAACAGTATCGTCCAGCCATGTCCGTGTCAAAGGAAGATTATTATCGTTTGAAAGACTGTTTTTGTATATTCTGGCTACGTTTCGTCGATAGCGTTTCAGGCCTGGATCCTCATTTTTGGCAGAACAATCACGGATCTAATAAGACGGTCAGCTGGCAAGGCATCGCTTTTGAACAAATCTGCCTATCGCATCTAGAGAGTATCCGTCGCGCTCTCGGAATAAGTGGCATCAGTACAGTTTCTTCTAAAATGATCATCCCGTCCGAAAAAGCAGGTGACGGAGGTCAACTTGACCTCGTAATCGAACGTGGCGACAGACAGGTCAATTTGTGTGAAATGAAGTTCTACTCATCAGAAGTCTCGATAGACCAGAAGGAGAGTTTAAAGCTGAGAAACCGGAAGGATTCTTTCAAGGAGAAATTCAAGGTTAAAGGTTCTATCTTCCTCACCTTGGTAACGACATTCGGACTAAAGTACGGAACCTGGTCAAGTGTATATCAGCAGGTTCTTACACTCGATGACCTTTTTCAGTAGCATGAAACACAGTTTGCGTTTTAGCTTGGAAATTTTGTAACACGCTGATAATCAGTATAGAAAAATACTCCCGCCCGGGGCACGAAAATACCCTTGTAATCATTTGATTATAAGGGTATTGGTTATTTATAAGGTGTACTAAAAGTGTACTCTGTAACAAAAAGGGTGTGAATCCTATTGGATGGAGTGGACAAGTTCAACAGAATAGCCAAGAGCATTGGCAATTCTGAAAAATGCTCCTACGCTTGGGGTTATCGCATCGTTCTCGATACGGGAGATATAGGCCGTGTCCGTTCCAAGTTTGGCGGCGAGTTCTCCCTGGGTCATACGCATTTTTTTCCTGGCCTTTTTGAGAAGTACGCCGGAATAGTAGGCAAACGCATCCTCCTCGGCTTTTGCCCGCTGCTCAGTGCCCGGTGCTCCATACTTGGTATTAAGCACCGCATCGAAACTCTGAATGTCATTATTTGCTTTCATAATATTCCTTCTTTATCCGTTTTGTCATTTCTATTTCTGCCCGTGGAGTCTTTTGCGTTTTCTTCTGAAAACCATTGAAAAGCACCACGATATTTCCATTATCAAAGATGAAGAAGATACGATAAATGTTACTCTTATACTCTGCCCAGAGTTCAAAGATGCCATCTTCTATATGCTTGACAAACTTCGAGGAAATCCTGCTTTGTGTTTTAAGCAACATCAACGCATAATCTATCTTCTCCTTCACATCATCATCTTGCGCCTCGTAGAAGTCAAGGAAATAGCGTTTGTATGTGTATCTCTCTCATTGCCCACAAAGACACGAAAATTTGTAATATAATACAAATTTTGTTGCAAATAATAAGAACCGCCCCGAAGGAGGCCGGATTATTTCCTGTAAACTTCAATCACCCTCCCAAGGTTCTTTACAAATCTGTCGAGCGCTATCACAAGAAAACGACTAACTCACAGAGATCATATTTTGCCACATGTGGGTCAGATGACCCACTTATGGCAAATTATAGAATTTAGAAGAGGTCGTCCAAGACGACGGTCTTTTGTACAATATCTGAATAGGAATTAGCCTTTACTCCGAATGTCGTGACCATCGTAAGTAATACTGTCTGCCTGGTTTTTGTCTCACTCTGAAAAGCTTCAATCTTGTTCTCGAGGTCTTCTTTATCTTTACGATCAATGGAATACTCTTTCTTGGAGAACTTCATTTCGCACAAGTTAATATAACCGTCTTTATGATCAATGAGTAAATCAATTTGAGCCCCTCGTCTCCCTGGCTCAATTACTTTTGATCGCCACGCAGACACATTGGTCATCACGCCAGAGATTCCTAATGCTTGTTTAATCTGCTGTTCGTGACAGAGACAAAGCATTTCAAAAGAATACCCCCTCCATGCGTTCAACTCTCCTGAAAGGAGCGCATTCGTCCAGAAGTGCTGGTCATTGTAGCGCCCCGAACGGATGAAGTGGAAATAGAACAGGGTATATGGGTCAGTCAGCTGATACAGTTTATCTCTTGTTTTCCGGCCAAAGGAAAGGTAAGAGCGAATGAAACCACACTTTTCAAGATTCTTAAGGATGGTTGTCATTCCAGAACCGGATTTTCCTTTCTTTACAGAAGAAAGTTCTTCTCTAGATAGTCCCATTCCTTTTTTACTCAGCAATTCGACAACTTTCTCATACTGCTGGGAGTTCTTGAATAATGCGGAATATAGATTGTCAAACTCGTCCCTCATCTGTCCTCCTTCCTGGAAGAAGAGTCGATCTATGTTTTCATTCAGAGAGTACTCACGATCAATATAATCCAGATAATAGGGAATACCTCCCATTATCATATAACACTCGGTAATCTGATATCGGCTCATTTTTATCCTTCTGGATTTGAAGTAGGACTCGCACTCAGAAAGAGTGAAGGGTTTTACCCAAATCCTGTTAGTCAAGCGGTTGTGAAGCCCACCCTTATTGCCTATAAGTTTGTCCATCATCCATGAGGTGGCGGATCCGCAGACAATCAATACAATGTCTTTTCTTGCACTCGCCCAGTCATTCCAAAAATGCTCCAGGGCTGCGATAAAACCAGATCTGGCGGTATCCATCCAAGGCAGCTCGTCCAGGAAAATGACCTTGCGTCTCTCTGGACGAGACTCCATCAGCCCTATCAATTGCTCAAAGGCATCCAGCCAGTTATCTGCTTGCGGGATGGATTCTTGAGCATATTTAGAGAGCGCAATATTGAAGTTCTTCAGCTGCGCTTTTGTCTTACCCTCGGCTAGACCTGTGCAGTGAAAGGAGAAACGATTCTTGAAAAACTCCCTAACAAGGAATGTCTTCCCGACACGTCGGCGACCATAAACTGCGACAAATTCAGAACGGGATGACGAGTATGTTTTCTTTAATATGGATAGCTCCTGCTCCCTGCCAATGATGACCGTTTTCATAAAAACTATAATTTGCCACAAATATACAAAAAAACACACTTGTGGCAAATTATAGTGATCCTTGTCGACAAAGGCTAGTACGAATAGTTAGAGATTTCAGTCCAAAATATTGCATGCATTGGAAAATGCTAATGATAACGGTGAAATGCAGAAACAACTCTATGGTATTTTGGGTATTTCACATATGACAGGAGAAGACTGAAAATGCGATGAACAATTTTTTTTCGTATCTTCGCTCTCCGTGAAAACACTTCTGCTCATATTGTCGCTTCTGTTGTCGCTTTTTTCGGGTGGCAAGAATAAAGCGGATACAGTCGTCCCTTCAGACGAAGGATCGTGCTGCGTTGCAGAAGCATCTTCTTCCGATACCAAGGCCGACTTTTCCCTGAACCGTGATTTATGTATCACGGCTGCGCAGTCGCAGGCGATGGAAGTTCAAATTCTGTCTCGGTCAGGACCACCAACACTGGTCGAAGGACATCCCCGCAGACCCGATCCACCTTCCGTATCATCAAGGGTGGAAAGATTATCGACAATAACCATACGCATCCATTCCTGACTCCGGTTTTCGTTCCGCTGTCGGGAACGCATATTTCTGAAAGGTATCTGTTTTCCATCTGCCGGCTCAGGCTTTAGCAGAGAGATTCTTCGTCGGCTACAAAAGCCTCCTCAGAATGACAGATTTACTGTCATTCTGAACGAAGTGAAGAATCTATTTACCTAATCAGAACAACCAAAATGACTGTTATTTGGCTGCTGGTCGGCCTGGGACTCATAGCCCTGGGCGCAGACTGGCTTGTTGAAGGTGCTTCCTCCATTGCGAGGAAGGCCGGCGTGAGCGAATTCGTCATCGGTCTAACCATCGTTGGATTCGGGACTTCGTGCCCGGAACTGGTGGTGAGCCTGACGGGAGCGTTCGCGGGGAATGCCGATATTGCCGTGGGTAATGTCATTGGCTCCAACACATTCAACGTCCTGTTTATCCTGGGACTCACGGCGCTGCTTCGTCCTGTGTCGATGACACGGGAAAACCGGAAGAACGACATACCGCTGACCCTCAGTGTGACAGTGTTGTTCCTGGCTTTGGGCCTGAACCAGACATTGTTGGGAATCGGAACTGAAAACGGCTTGCTGCGCTGGGAGGGAGCACTAATGCTCCTTCTGTTCGGAGCGTATTATTACTATCTCTTTATCAACCTATAATCATGGAAATCAATATTAAATCGGTCCATACCTCGTAATATCTGCCATCGTTTTGGCCGCTGGCATCGGCCTGTATTTCGTCAACGCTGGACTGGGCGTCGTAATTGGCGTCTGTGGCCTTCTGCTCCTGCTTTTCTACAAGACCGGGCACAAGCGGGAGGGTGAAGACATCGTCCTCCGGAAGAAGGCCATCGACATTGCCCATCATTGTCGAGAGTCGCTGAAAGGCTTTCTGGATGGGAAGGACGTGGAGCCAGAAATCAACACCAATGAAAACGGCGGAGTGATCCGTCTTGAAATCTACTACAATGCCGATGCAGCAGTGGCCTATGCCCAGCTCTTCGACTTTTCCAACTACACCTACGAGCCCGCAACGGACGTGGCCCAAGGGCCGAAAAACTCATCAGCAAATTATGAAAGAGCAGCAGGTATCAGTGCTTGAAATATTTGCAATAGACAAATAATGACATCACTTTTCCTCATCCTCATCGGCATTGTCATCCTGCTGTGCATCTGGCTGAACAACGTTTCATCCCGGATCGGTATCCCTACGCTCCTGGCGTTCATCGTACTGGGTATGGTGTTCGGCAACAACGGACTGATACCGCTGCACTTCGATGACTATGACTTCGCAAAGGAGGCCTGTACCGTAGCTCTCGTATTTATCATGTTCTACGGCGGATTCGGCACGCGCTGGGAGTCTGCCAGGCCCATTGTCCGGGAGGCGACGCTGCTCGCTTCGCTGGGCGTGGTGCTGACCGCGGGACTCACCGGGCTGTTCTGCCACTTCGCTCTCCGATGGGGATGGGTGGAAAGCTTTCTGCTGGGCTCGGTGGTGAGCTCGACGGATGCGGCATCCGTGTTTTCCATCCTGAGGTCCAAGAAACTGGGCCTCAGGAATAACACGGCGCCCCTGCTGGAGATGGAGAGCGGCAGCAACGATCCGCTTTCCTATATGCTCACTGCTCTGATGCTCAGCATCCTTAAGGGAACGGCTACCGGAGGCGGTATCGCCTGGATGCTCTTTGCGCAGATTGCCTTCGGCGCCGGCTGCGGCTTCGGCATCGCCAAGGCGGCTTCCTGGGTGCTGGAACGCGTAAAAATCAAGGGTGAAGGCTATGATTCGCTTTTCATCCTTGCCGTGGCCGTCCTATCCTACGCCGTACCAAGCCTCATCGGCGGGAACGGTTATCTGAGTGCATATATCGTGGGCATTATGCTTGGGAACAGCGAGTTCCCCGGGAAAAAGGCCCTGGTGAATTTCTTTGACGGTCTCACAGGTCTGATGCAGGTGCTGATATTCTTCCTGCTGGGTCTCCTGGCACGTCCGGCAGATCTTCACAGCTCCATCCTGCCGGCTCTTGCCATCTTCGTTTTTATGCTCTTGGTGTCCAGGCCGCTGGTAGTCAGCAGTATCCTGTCTCCCTTCCGGAAATATTCATTCAAGCAGCAGAGCCTGATTTCATTCGTAGGACTCAGGGGTGCGGCATCCATCGTTTTCGCCATTATGGCAACGGTAGATCCGGCTCCCTTTGAACAGGACATCTTCAACATCGTTTTCTGCATCGTCCTTGTCTCCATCTCACTGCAGGGTTCCCTGATCCCCTGGGTGGCGAAGAAATTTGATATGCTGGATGCCGGAACCGATGTTATGAAGACCTTCAACGATTACTCGGAAGGAACCCAGATGCAGTTCGGCAGCATCGAGATCACTTCCGGAAGCAAATGGGAGGGGAAAATGGTAAAAGACCTGGACCTTCCCGGGAATATGCTCATTGCGCTTGTCGTCAGGGGTAAGGAACGAATCACCGCCCGCGGGGACACGGTTTTGCTATCGGGCGATCGGGTCATCCTTGTCACTAAGACCTTCGAAGATACGCAGACTTTCCTTATGGAGAAGACTGTCAAACCCGGAGGGAAACGTGCAGGACACGCTATACGTGAATTCTACTCTGAAGGTCTTGTGCTGCTCGTCCTGCGGGGAGATAAAGAAATCATTCCACACGGCGACACGGTTCTGGAGGCCGGAGATGTGCTGGTGATACTCCGGAATAGATAGCGAGCTTGCCCATCTGATAGGGCTATTATCTTCTCCATCCATTGTCCTTTTTTGTGCCGTCCCAGTTGGTCAGGGCGTTGTCGGAGCCTCCTCCGCCGCCAGAAGCTCTTTCTCTGCACGGTATATCACCTGGGTATGCCAATAGCTTTGTCCAAGGTAATAGTGGATCGGGTAGCTGTCATTGCCTATATCTTCCTGCTGCTGGAATACCTTGACAGCTGACTCATAATCTTTCTTCAAGTACAAGGCAAGACCCTTCATCGGGGCTATGGTCGTATTGTCGGGATCTTCAGCAAGAAAAGGTTCGCAAAGGGATATGGCCCCATCATAATCCTTCCCGTCAAGGAGAATGCCCACTGCTTTGGAGAGAGTGGTCTTGTTCCGAGGCCTCAGCGCCAGGGAACGCCGATAATACCACAGGGCGGAATCGGCCTGTCCCATCTGGTTGAAACCGTCGCCGAAATAGCTCATCACGGCGGGAATGGAATCTCTCTGCAGCACCGCCATACCTGCCTGGATGCTTTGGGGATAAAGCTTAAGCCAGCACGGAGTCACGCTGGGTGGTCTGCGCACCAAGCGACGCACAGACAGCCATCGACAGCAAGACAAATGTTATTCGGCGAATGACAGTAACCATTTTACTATTATCTCTAAAACTTCCGGTGCGATAGTCTCCTCAATCTGCCAGTATTCAGTTACAGCTCCGGTATTACAATGCTGGAACAAATGGTTCACGCCTTCTATCGCTTCAATCCTGCTCCCTGGATTGGCCGGCAGGCCTTTCTGAAGCGCTCCAATATTGCTTTCATAATCCACCTGGACGTCCTTGGTGCCATTCAGTGCCAGGACAGGACAAGTGATGCAGCCCAGGAGCGGCCGCATATCCAGTGAAAGGAATTTTTTCATCCACGGTAACTGCAATTGAGTTATCATCACCTGATAGTTTTGTTTCAACTCATCAGGGAGGTCAAGTTCATCAGGGAGAGGCATCTTGCCGCCGTGGAGCCGCACATCACAGGCCTGTCCCATCGCCTTGCAGTACACCTCGACGACATCCTCGGAATAACCGGCAGAAAGAAGCAAGGTTCGGTTCTGGGCCACAAGTGTTTCCAACCCGGAAACCGCCATACCAGCCAGACTTACGATGAAATCGACCTGCTTGCCGGCTGCAAGCATAAGGGCAATCGTACCTCCCTCGCTGTGGCCGATTACGCCGACCTTATCGAAACGCTCCCGAAGCAGTTTGACTCCCGCAAGGGCATCGTCCCTGAAATCTTCGGTGGTCGCATTGAGCACATCCCCAGTGGATCCGCCCACCCCACGGTCATCGCAGCGCAGCGTGGCGATTCCGGCACGGCCGAGCGCATCGGCAATGACTGCAAAAGGCTTGTGCTCGAATATCGTTTCATCGCGATCCTCCTGGCCGCTGCCGGAGACAAAGATCAGCACTGGGGTCTTCCGGGAATATCCATCAGGCAACACCAGCGTGCCCTGAAGCACGGCTTCGCCATTGGTATAGGAAACTTCCTCCGTGGAATACGGGAACGGCCCCTGCGGATTCTGCGTGCGATTCGGCTTCTCTTCCCCCGGCGTAAGGGTCAGCGGCAGGGATTGGCCCATTTGCGTGAAGCTGCCGACAATCTTCTTCCCAAGCCACAGACCTTCATAAGTCGCACCTATCATCGGGATCCGGATGATCACTTTCCCCATATCCGTCCGCTCGACACTGATTGCTATTCCTTTGACAGACCGGTCGGGAAAGTCCACTGTAGGTTGGTCTCCGTCAAGGTGGAATACAAACGTAATTTTGCTTCCCTGAGCCTCGGCTTTTCCTGTCCAGGTGCCGGTCTGGGCGTTCGCGACAAGCGCAAAAGAAAGCAGCAGGGTGATTATTGGAAGGATTCTATTCATTATTCTTCATTTCCAAGCGATTGATGCTACCAAATATAGTAATTAATGCAAGATTTAGATATCTTTGCATTTAGTATATGGGAAACTTTTAATGACGATGGTATGAAAAACGTTATCAATAACATCTGGAAGCATCTGGCGGCAGCCGTACTTGGCCTGTTGGGTTTCGCATCCTGCGACATAACCGGATCCGGCCTTATAATGTACGGAGAGCCGCACGCTGATTTCAAGGCGCTTGGGACAGTAAGCGATGAGGCTGGCAATCCGATTGAAGGTATCAGGGTAGCCATCAGCCTGCATCGTCACTACGACAATACCCCTGATGTAATCTATGACCCGAACGACTGGTATGAAAACGATACCTTGTTCACTGATGACAAAGGTGCATACCTTCTGGACCATAGTGTATTCTCGGCTCCCGATGATGTTACCATAGTCTTTGAAGATGTAGACGGAGAGGAGCACGGTGGAGAGTTCCTGTCCGAAACAGTAAAGACGGGGGTAACACGTACCAAGAAAGGAGACAAGAACTGGTATGGCGGCGCTTTTGAAGCTAAAGCCGATGTTACCTTGAAGAAGCAACGATAGAGCGGGTTCCGACGATGCGCTCAAGGGTGCATACCGTTCCACGGAAAAGAGCATTATGCGCTACCTTGATGAATCCGATGAATTCAACGCTCCGTCACGCTGGAAGATCTACCAGCAGATAATGGATCGAAGCGGCGAAGGTCCAAAACCACAGGCAAACCGCCCCTCCAATGATCATCAAGTAAGGAGACGGGGATTATTCCTGAGTATAATAGACGTGGTCTTGGGCATCATATGCAAAGACCACGTCTTTGAGTCTTGCCTTGTCGGCTTCGCTCCAGGCCCCGTTCAGACGGATATTCATTATCGCGTGGCAGGACAGTTTGTGGAGTATCCTGCAAACGATGGTTTCCCAGTCTTCAGAGGAATCGAGATCGAAAGATATCTCTTGGACTCCGTTGGCAACCGCGGCACCCAGTTCGCCAAGGTCGTTGCTATGGAAACAGCTTCGCTCAGCCGGAGCCTCTGCAAGAGGTGGCACTATCGCACTGCCGCCTGGACGGTATTTCCACGGCCTTCGCCCGATTTCGATATACTCCGAATGCATTGCAGGAGGATTGCCGTAGCCGGCCGGCTTGAGGTATTTAGCCTTCGGGTCAAAGGTCACGTCAAGGGTCTTTATCTTTGAATACAGATTCCCCAGGATCTCCCCGGTCGGAGCCACCACGCAGGAACAGCCTCCGAGCTCCGATTTCTTTCCCATCGAGACAGACGCACGCACCAGATATGCCCCCGTGTTGTATGCACAGAACGTATTGATTATATCAAGTGCCCTGTGGGTATCGCTGCGCTGATGGGAACATCCTATGATCACATCCGGTTTCCAGCGGGCAATCGAGGAGAAAATCTCATAGAAATAAAAATCGTAGCAAGTCAGGAACATATACCGGACACCCTCGATGTCAAGCAGGTAAGGCTGGTTCCACTCTTCAGTGTAGGACTTGTCCAGCCCGTATCTCTGCCACTCGCCCGCCGTCAGATGCTCTTTGTAATATTTCCCAAGCAAGGCTCCGTCACGACCGAACACGAACGTGGTGTTGCGAGGCTTCTCCCAGGAAGTATCTATCGCTCCGACGAATACGAGGGTGCTGCAACGCCTGGCCGTCTCACTGCAGGTTTCCAGCAGGGTCGGACCGTATTTGTCCACGGTCTCCAGGAAACCTTCATCGCTGGTCTTTCCGGGCACTTCGCTGAATTCCGGAAGGACCACTATGTCCAGCGAAGGATTGCATTTCCGGAGCTCGCGGAGAGTCCACTTGAAACTCTTGTCCAGTCCCGCCTCATCCTGGGCGAACAGTGGCTGGATCACCCGGGCTTTCATCGAAGCCGCCCCGGCGCAGAACCCCGCCAGAAGCAGCAGGATGCCGGAAAACAATATCTTTTTCATTTCTTCTTGAATATTTTATCTATCACAATGGCAATCGCCCCGTCACCGGTGACGTTGCAGCCAGGACCGTAGCCATCCAAAGCGAGATAAAGTGTCATCACCAGAGCCGTCTGGTCAGGGGTGAATCCCATTATGGACTCCAGCAGGCCTACGGAGGCCATCAGCACTCCACCCATCACTCCGGGAGCCGCCACGGCAGCTATTCCCTGCATCAGGACGAAATGAGCATATACCGGGAAAGGAAGATCGACTCCGAAGATATAGGCCACGGCAATAGCGGAGACGGCCAGCTTGATGGTCGAACCGCACATATGCACGGTGGAACAAAGCGGTATCGTGAAGTCCACGATGTCGTCGCTCAGTCCGTTCTTCCTGGCACAGGAAGACGTGACCGGGATAGCCGCGGATGAAGAGCAGATAGAGAATGCCGTCAGATAGGCCGGAACCATATTCCAGAGGCACTTGAAAGGATTCTTCCCTGCGATTGCACCGGCGATGCAATACTGGATGACCAACCAGATGAGTGTCAGCACGATGCCGGTCAGGATAACCTTGGCCCCTGAACCCAGGACCACGGCAATCACCCCCTTGGCGCTCATCTCGCAGATCATAGTGAATATATACCACGGCAGCAGAGGGATTATCGCCTTCTCGATAGTCAGCTTTACTATGGTGCCGAACTCATCACAACCCTTCTTCAATACTTCCGCATTTGTGAATATAATGCATATTCCAACGATGAACGAAAGGACCAGGGCGGTCATTATGTCGCAGAGCGGCGGAATCTTTATGTCGAAGTAAGGCAGGAATTCCTTGGCTGCTACGGCCTCCTGGCTCAGTTCTCCGGCCCTCAGGTAATGCGGGAACGCATTGGAGGCGCAAATATGCGCGAAGAAGCCGGAACAAATCGTGGAAAGATATGCGATGGCTATCACGGCCAGGAGCATCTTGCCTGCTCCCTTGCCCATATTCGCTATGGCCGGAGTAACGAGCCCGAGCACCAGAAGCGGAATCATAAACTTCAGGAATTGGGCGAAAAGGACATTGAAGGTCTTGAATATGCGTACCAGCACTTCAGGAGCGACGAGGCCCAGAAGGGCGCCGAGGCCGATTGCGATGAGTACTTTTACAAAAAGTCCGGGCTTTATTTTCATAAGCAGAATTCTCTGAAAACAAATTTAACCTTTTATTCTGATATTTGTATTATGAACAGGATCAAGAACCCAACTAGAAGGAGGTGGTTCATAGTAGCCACTATGTTCCTCGCCATCATCTGCAATTATCTTGACAGGCAGCTGCTATCAATCCTGAAACCGGAAATCCTCGACCATTTCGGCATAGGGGATATGGAATATGCCTGGATCGTGAACATCTTTCTGATCTGCTATGCGGTGATGTATCCGCTGTCCGGGATGCTGGTTGACCGTTTCGGTCCCAAGCGCGTCCTGTTCGGAGGAATCACGGTCTGGTCACTGGCCTGCATCGGAGGCGGTCTTGCGCCGAATGTCTGGATATTCACGCTCTGCAGGGGAATCCTGGGACTCGCTGAGCCTACGATCTTCGCCGGCCAGCTGGTAGCCGTCACCCTGTGGTTCGAGAAGCGGCAGAGGGCCACGGCCAACAGCCTCTGCACAGTCGGAGGATCGCTGGGCGCTGTCGTCGCCCCGCTCCTGATAGCCTGGCTGATGAGGCTGCTCGACAACTGGCAGCACGTATTCATCATCTCTGGTGCCGTAGGACTGGTCCTGGCCGCGATATGGCTTTTCGTTTATAAAACCCCTACGGAGGATATTCTCGAGCTTACTATCGGGAAGGATCAGAACACATCTTCTTCAGCAAAGTTCAAGTTCAAGGACCTGTTCAAGACCAACACCCTCTGGGGAGGAATCCTCATACGCCTCGTAAGCGACCCGGTGTGGTATTTCTGCTGCTTCTGGCTGCCGGGATTCCTCAGGAATATGGGAGCTACCCAAGGGCTTTCCACCAGGCAGACACTCGATATGATCCAATGGATAGGGGGCATTCCGTTCCTGGTCGGAGCCATCGGAGGAGTCCTCACATCCGCCTGGTCCGACAATATGATCAAGCGCGGAATCCCTGCCTTGAAGGCACGCAAGAGAATGATGGTGAGCATCGCCTTCATCGCCCCTCTGTGCATCTTGGTGCCGTTCGTGTATTCCTCTTCGCTCGGCTTCGGCCTGAAGGTCGGGTTGGTTACCGGAATATTCAGTCTGGTCGCCGTGATGTGCCTGAGCTGGCTCTACACCCTGCCGGTGGTCCTAGCTGAGACCTTCCCGATCGGAAACGTCGCCACGGTGATGGGCCTCTCGTGCGGAGCCGGAGCACTGGGAAGCGTGGTATTCAACATATTCACAGGTTCCATCCCTGAAAGCGGATGGAAGTGGCTGTTCATACTGATGGGCACCTTACACCTGATCGCAGCAGTAATCCTGACCCGTATGGTTCACCCGGAAACACCTAATAATCAATTAATTTCCAATGAATAAAAGATTATTCACCCTCTGCCTTCTGGCAGTCTTGCTTCCAATGGCCGCCTTTGGTGCAAAACGTCCCACCGGCTACTACCGTGTAATGTCTTGCAATATCAGGATCACCGGACTCGCAGACGACGATCCTTATCCCGAAAGAGTCTGGGAGAACCGCCGCGACCTGTGTATCAGTACGATAAAGGGGAAGGACCCGGATATCATCTGCCTCCAGGAAGTAATATATGACTCATATTCCTGGTTCCTGAAGAAATTCGGGAAGGATTATTACCATTTCGGGTTCGAAGGCCCTGAGATGGATCCCTGGACTGAAGGCTACCATTTCATCGGCAAGAACGTGATATTCTTCAAGAAGAGCCGCTTCGAGTGGATTTCCTCCGGCAGTTACTGGCTCTCCGAGACCCCTACCATCGCCGGCTCGATGTCCTGGGGAACCAACCGGGCAAGGCATTGCAACTGGGTAAGGATCAGGGACAAGAAAACCGGCAAGGAATTCCGGGTGGTCAATACCCATCTCGACCACAAGAGCGATCCTGCCAGGCTGGAACAGATGAAGATGATAGTCGAGGAATGCGGCCAGTATTCCAAGGATATGCCTCAGATTCTGTGCGGTGATTTCAATTCCGGAATCAAGAATGCTCCGATCAAGTACATCCATTCGGACGAAGACTGGAGCGAGATGTACGAGGATATTCACGGAAAGGAAGAAGCCGGATTCACGTGCCACAATTTCCTGGGAGAAGCCCGAGGGAAGGGTCGGAGGATCGATTTCATCTTCCACCGCGGTCCGGTTGAAACGACTTACGCGGAGATCGTAAAGGACCATAAGGGCAATATGTACCCGAGCGACCACTATTTCATATTGGCGGATTTCAGAATTTAACCGTATATTTAACAGACACTAACATAATAATCAACAATGGTTTCGAGAAGGAATTTCATAAAGGCATCGACCCTTGCTACGGCCTCCGTGGTGGCAGGTGTCGGAAAGGGTGAGGCTAAGAGCCTCTTCGAAAAGATAGGCAAAACCGTCCCAGAGGCCCAGAAGGTCAAGCTGGCCTGCATTGGTATAGGCAACCGCGGGGAGCAGAACATCAAGCAATTCGTAAAGACCGGGCAGGTGGAAATAACCGCCCTGTGTGACGTGGACCTCGACGGAGAGCAGTGCCGGTGGGCTCTGCAGAACTTCCCGAAAGCCAGGAGATTCAACGACTGGAGGGAGCTGTTCGATAAATTCGCCAATGGATTCGAAGCTGTCTGCGTATCGACTCCGGACCATTCCCACTTCGCCATCTCTATGCTTGCCCTCAGCCAGGGGAAGCATATCTACCTGGAGAAGCCGATGTGCCGCACCTTCTTCGAGGCCGAGCTGATGATGGCTGCCGCAAAGAAGCGTCCGAACCTGGCCACACAGGTCGGAAACCAGGGCCATTCGGACGCCAACTATTTCCAGTTCAAAGCCTGGAAGGACGCCGGAATCATCAAGGACGTAACCCGCATAGACGTCCATATGAACAGTGCCCGCCGTTGGCACAGCTTCGATTCCAATATCAAGAAATTCCCTGAGGCAGAACCACTTCCGAAGAATATGAACTGGGATGCCTGGCTCGGTCCTACACCATGGCACGACTACAACGCCCTGTTCCACCAGGGTAACTGGAGGTGTTGGTACGACCTTGGGATGGGTGCCCTCGGTGACTGGGGAGCCCACCTGATAGACACTGCCCACGAGTTCCTCGAACTCGGGTTGCCATACCAGATCGAGATGCGGAAGGCTGAAGGACATAACGACTATTTCTTCCCATATTCATCGACCATCTTCTATCGGTTCGGACCGCGCGGAGAAATGCCTCCGGTGGACCTTACCTGGTATGACGGACTTACCAACTTCCCTCCTATCCCGGAAGGTTTCGGAAAATCAGAGTTCGTTTCGGATATCCCTTCCACCAACCAGGGGGATTACAAGGACGAGAAGTTGAACCCAGGCAAGATCATATATTCCCGGGACCTCACATTCAAAGGGGGCAGCCACGGCTCCACCCTTTCCATCATCCCTGAAGCCAAGGCAAAGGAAATGGAAAGCAAGCTTCCGGAAGTACCCCAGAGTCCTTCCAACCATTACGAGAACTTCCTGAAGGCAGTCCGTGGAGAAGAGAAGACCAGGTCGCCTTTCGAAATCAACGGAATACTCAACCAGGTCTTCAGCCTCGGAGTCATCGCCCAGAGGCTGAATACCAAACTGTTCTTCGACCCCGTCGCCAAGAGGATAACCAACAACGAGTTTGCCAATGCGATGCTCACAGGAGTGCCGCCTCGCAGTGGCTGGGAGTATCTTTACAAGCTTTAATTGACTGAATATGAAACGTATACTGCTCTCTTTGATTATCATTGCCTGCTCCTTCCAGCTTACCGGAGCCCAGGAATGGACCGACCTCTTCAACGGCCGCAACCTCAAGGGCTGGAAACAGTTCGGAGGCAAGGCAAAGTATTCGGTCGTAGACGGTTCCATAAAAGGAACGACCGTCAAGAATACTCCGAATTCCTTCCTCGTTACGAAGAAGGATTATAGCGACTTTATCCTGGAATTCGAGTTCAAGGTGGCTCCAGGAATGAACTCGGGAGTCCAATTCCGCAGTGTCAGCGAGAAAGAAGTCGACAACGGAAGGGTAAGGGGCTACCAATACGAGATCGATCCTTCTCCGAGGGGATGGTCCGGAGGAATCTACGATGAAGGCAATGAAGCCGAAAGGGCGTGGATATATCCTTTGGAATTCAACCGCCCGGCAAAGACTGCCTTCAGGAACGGAGAATGGAACAAGGCCCGGGTGGAATGCCTGGGGAACAGGATCCGCACCTTCCTCAACGGGGTTCCTTGCGCCAATATATTCGATGATGAAAGGAGTTCGGGATTCATCGCCCTCCAGGTCCATAACATCGGCAACGACGAGAGCAAGGTGGGACAGGAGATATCCTGGAGGAATATCCGTATCCTGACCGCTGACGTGGCTTCCTACATCACTCCGGAAGAGAAATGCGCTCCTATGTTCAATACCTCCGGCAATATCCTTTCACCTGAAGAGGAGGCCGACGGCTGGAAACTCCTGTTCGACGGAAAGACTTCCAAGGGCTGGACCAGCGCGAAATATGAAGGCTTCCCCAAAAAGAGCTGGGAAATCGCCAATGGATTGCTGATGGTACACAGGACCAACGGAGAAGAAGGCGGCTACAACGCCAAGGATATGGGCGGGGATATCATTACCGACGTACCTTTCAAGAACTTCATCCTCAAGTTCGATTTCAGGATATTCAAGGCTTCGAACAGCGGCGTGAAGTATTTCGTGCAAAAGGGCACCAACACCGGAATCGGATCGGAAATCGGCTGTGAGTTCCAGGTGCTTGACGATGAGCATCATCCGGACGCCAAGCTGGGTGTCAACGGGAACCGCAGGCTGGGCGCACTGTACGACCTCATCCCTGCTCCGGAAGACAAGCCTTTCGTGATGAGGGCTTTCAACCAGGGTATGATAGTGGTGTGCGGCAACCACGTCGAGCATTGGCTCAACGGTGTCAAACTGCTTGAATACGAGAGGGGCAACCAGATGTGGAATGCTCTGGTGGCCTACAGCAAATACAAAGTATGGCCGAATTTCGGAAACTTCGAAACCGGCCATATACTTCTCCAGGACCACGGCGACGAGGCCTGGTACAAGAATGTGAAAATCAAGGTTCTGGACTCTGCTGTCACTCAAAGATGATCTCTTCCGGATCCCATCCGAAATCCTGGTAGAGAGTCACTTCGAGGTCGTGCTTCAGGGCATATTCTGCAATGGCCCTGTTCCTGATTTCCTCACGGTCCGCCTCATCCGAGACCATCTTCTGGAAAGCGTCGAACTTGTCTCCGAATATCCTTTCGGCTGAAATCATATTGTCGGCGCCGTCCGCTACCGCATTGAAATCGAATACCTCATACTTGCCGTCCACATTTTTCAGATGGAGAAGGCCCGGGTGGCTTCCTCCGGAAACCGTCTTGAGTGTGTCACCTGACTGCACGTAGTTGAATACGCGGAAATCCCCCCATACGAGGATGTCCTCAGGATCGGATTCGTCCTCTTCCAGGACCAGAGGACTTGGAATGCAGTAATCCCCCTGGGAATACTGGCTTCCGAACTCCTCCTCTATGTATTTGTCGATAACGGCAAGCAGTGTTTCCTGTTCCTCTTCTATAGCCTCGGCTGACTTTGCATTCTTCCCCTTGCAAGACGGGAACATCACCAGACAGGACGCACAGAGAATGACTGCACAGGCCAATGATCCTAATTTTTTCATAATGTCAACAAGGTTTTGATTCTCAAATATAGGACTTTCTTTTTATTCAGGCAAAAGATTACCGGCCAGGCGGAACCACTTCTCAGCCGTAGTCACGCTTCCCTTGCTCCAGCAGTTCCCGAACCAGTATGTGACCGGTTCTCCGCTGCGTATGGTCTTGGTACATACCAGGTGCGACCCGTCCTCCAGTTTTCCGACCCATCCGGCATCCGGCATCACCACGGCGACCCCGATCATCCCGTCTTCCCGCTCCTGAGCCTGGTCTGAAGCCTTCTCCCAGATTGCACAGCTCCCTGGGCCGGTATACTCCGATACCACAGTCCCGAGGTCATTGTGAAGGTATATTCCCGCGGCGACGGTAAGGGTATCGCCCGGGAAGCCGGAGAAGGTATAGGTGTCTTCGGACTTGAAGAAATATGTGTTCGGGACCACCGTCACTTTCTTGTCGAGGGCTATCTTGCCGCCGCAAACCTCCCATTCCGGGTAGTGAAGCACGAATACTGCCCTTTCCGGATTGTCCTCGAGAACTTCGTACGAGCGGTAGTTGGTGGCCGGGTAAAGCAGTTTGCCTCCCGCCATAGGGGCTGAAGCACCTCCGCCGAGCGATATTCCTACCTGGTAACAGTCTTTGCCGTTGCCCCAGTCCTTATGGAAGGAGCGGCCCTCGTGCGTTCCGGCATACCTTTCATCGGCGACAAGACCGCCCGGAGTCTTTACCCATATATCGACTCCAGGGGATATGGTGCTGTTCTCCAGGGCCTTACCATAAATCCTGGCGCAGGCAAGGTTGTTCTCGAATACGAAATCGTCCTCCCTTTCAGGCACGAAACGGGCCATCACCATCTTCCTGTCCCTGCTTTCCGAGTTAGGTACGAACAGGCTATGTGCAGCGTCGCGGCCCTGGAGCAGATACCGCGGTTGCTGGTTGTAGAGAGACCGTATAGGATCCGTCCTGTCCAGGTTGATGATGAGACCGCACTGCATATCCGGGAAATCAGTAAGCATTTCATAATCGCCGTTGCTGTCTCCGCCTACGAGGACAGGTCCCTTTCCTCCGTGCAACGGAGCTATCCGCTTGAGGATGGTCTCCGTCTTGCCGGCGCCTGCTGTCAGGACCCAATCCGGGTCGTATTCGTCCGTGAAACGCCCGGAAGCATCCTTCAGCAACTTGACTCCGAATATCCTTTCCTCAGGAACCGTTATTCCGATCCAGCCGTCACAGGCGACGGCTGTGACGTTTTCTTCAATCGACGCCGTGCATATGTAAGGAACTATGCCGTTGGTTTCTAACTTGGCATACAAGTCCTTCATATTCTTGGAGATACCAAGGCCGTATTCGGTGGTAACGGTGACATATCCCGCTTCTCCCATCACGGGGCTCGTCCAGGTCTTCGGCGCGTTGCCTCCCTTGGTGAAGAAATATGCCGTGGATTCACGCACCAAGGCCTTGAACTCATCGACCGTCATTCCCTCGGTCTGCAGCCTCTTCAGCCACAAGGCGGTGCCCTCGTATGTGAGAGTCCGGACCAACGCATAGTACATCGCCTTCAGTTTAGCCCTGAAATCCAGGTATTCCAAAGTCCCTTCCACCTCCTCGAGAGGTTTCCCGAACAAGACCTTGTAGTCGGAGACAATGTCGTTCACCAATGCCCTGGCGCATAGTTTACGTCCTCCGCCCATATCCAGGATGATGTCCGGACCCGGAAGGCTGCCCGTCAGAAGGGAGAACATCTTGTCCGGGGAGGTGCGGTATTTCAGCTTCTCGATCTTGTAATTGAACAGAGCGTGCTCTATGTCGCCTATGATGGTAGTGTTGTCGAAGTCGAAGACTGCGTACGGCTTGCACGAAGGATCATAGTCCGGGGAAGTATTCCCTACCCTGGATATCATTTCCGTCAGTCCGGCATAGACAGAAGGTGCCCAGCCGTCAGGGTCGAGGGTTTTCTTTCCGATGGCCGGCTTCTCCTTCTTCCCATTCAGCTCTATGACCGCCTTTACAGGAAAATGGTCCGATGGAGTACGGGCCTCATAAGCCTGGAAAGACACTTCCCTCGGGAAGTTGCCGTCCTTGTACTTGGCGGCCTCCTCCGTCATCGTGCGGTAAGTGTCCGTCAGGACTCCGTACTTGATGACCCTGGTCTGAGGAGAGATGAACACGTGGTCCAGCCGGCTGGCGGTGAAGCTCGAAGGGTTGAAATTGTTCGGGGTCCCATCCCAGGCATAACGCAGCTCGCAGGTTTCATAGCTGTCCTGAAGTTCCTCGCTGTCAACTATTTCCGAATATATGGAATTGGTCTGGTCTACGTTGAAATCCCCGGTGAGGATTACCGGGAGCCCTTGGCTGATCTCGCGGACCTTACGGACCACCAGCCTTGCGCTTTCCATCCTGGCCTGTACCCCTACGTGATCCATATGCAGGTTGAAATAGCAGAACTCCTGGCCAGTGGCCTTTACCTTGAAACGCCCCCAGGTGCATATTCTTGGAAGCGCCGCATCCCATCCCACGCTCGGGACATCGGGAGTCTCTGAAAGCCAGAAGTTTCCGCTGTCCCTAAGCTCGAACAGCCCGGTATGGTAGAATATGGCGGCGTGTTCGCCTTTCGTCTTTCCATCATCCCTGCCAACCCCTATGTAATCGAATTCGGGCAGAATTCCGCGCATCTGGTCAAGACCGCGCTTGCTTGCCTCCTGGGTTCCGAATATCTCGAAATCGTGGAAACGGATGAGCGAGGCCATCACCGGATATCTTCTTCCCCATCCGTTGCCTTTGAGGGAATCGCCCCTGTTCTCACAACGGAGATTGAAAGTGCCTGTGTTTATGGTCGCGGTCGAGTGCCTGGCGGTCTGGCAGCCGGCAAGGCACAGGGCGATAGTCACGATGTAAAGGATTCCGTTTCGCATATGGCTCGATTTTGGTTGCATCAGCAAAGATACCAATAAATATAGCGAAATGGAAACTAACATATTGCCAAGGCAAGCAAGCCTTGAAACTTCTTTTCGTGGCTGCCTTATCCCTGCTCCTCCTCATTCCCGTATCCTTCCTGAAGGATACCATATGGAGCCATTCGCACACGGCAGATGAGGCGATCTCCGAGGTTGGTTCCTCCTGGGGAGGACGCCAGTTCCTTACAGGACCTTACATCGAGTTTACCAAAACAGTAATCAACCAGAAGGAAGAGCAGAAGAAATACCTGTGTGTCTTCCCGGAATCATTCAATGCCGACATCGAGCTCACTTCGTCGACTCTGAAAAGGGGAATATTCAAGGTCCCGGTGTACATAAGCAACGTCAAGGCCGGACAGGAATAGCCTGGGAGCCAGGAAGCCAGTGATACTGAGAGACCTGCCCAAAAGAACATAAAAGGTTATCCGTGAAACAAAATAAAAGAGGCCGGCCTGATTGGCTAACCTCTTATTCATTAATTTCAATAAGTCCTAGCGGATCATATTCTTCGGGTCGAGGGCCTCGTCGAGCTGCTCCTGGGTAAGGATGCCGTGCTCAAGGACTATGTCATAGACCGAACGGTTGGTCTCGAGAGCCTCCTTGGCAACCTTGGTACTGGCCTTGTATCCAATGATAGGATTCAGGGCAGTCACGATTCCGATACTGTTTTTGACCATATCGAAGCAACGCTCCCTGTTGACCGTAATGCCATCGATGCACTCGGTACGGAGGGTATTCATCGCATTCGTAAGCCAAGTGATACTTTCCATAATGGACTCAGCGATGACCGGTTCCATCACGTTGAGCTGAAGCTGACCAGCCTCGGCAGCGAAAGAAACGGTAGTATCATTGCCGATGACCTTGAAGCAGACCTGGTTGGTGACCTCAGGGATGACTGGATTGACCTTTCCAGGCATAATTGAAGATCCCGGAGCCTTAGGAGGAAGATTGATCTCCTTCAAGCCGCAGCGGGGACCGGAGGTCAGGAGACGGAGGTCGTTGCAAATCTTGGAAAGCTTGACTGCGAGCCTCTTGAGAGCACCGGAATAGCTCACGTACGCACCAGTGTCAGGAGTCGCCTCCACGAGGTCCGGAGCCGCTATGAAATTCTCACCGGTGAGCTCGGTCATCTTCCTTGCGCAAAGCTCGGCAAAGCCTGGCTTGGCGTTAAGGCCGGTACCGATAGCCGTACCACCCATATTGATTTCATAGAGGAGGTTTACGTTCCTCTCAAGATTGAGGATTTCCTCTCCGAGGTTCGTGGCATATGCGTGGAACTCCTGGCCTGATGTCATCGGAACGGCATCCTGGAGCTGGGTACGTCCCATCTTGATCACGTCGGCGAATTCGTCACCCTTCTTCCTGAAGGCATCGATAAGGTCCTGGAGGCTCTTCTCCAGCTTCCGGTTCATCCTGATGAAAGCATAGCGGAAAGCTGAAGGATATGCATCGTTGGTGGACTGAGCGCAGTTGACGTGGTCGTTAGGCGAGCAGAACTGATACTCTCCCTTGTTATGGCCCAGGATCTCGAGCGCACGGTTCGCAATGACCTCGTTAGCGTTCATATTCACAGAGGTACCTGCTCCACCCTGCATCATATCCACAGGGAACTGGTCGTGCATCTTGCCGTCGATTATTTCACGGCAGGCGGCGACTATGGCGTCTGCGATTTCCGGATCAAGTGCACCAAGCTCCTTGTTGGTCTGGGCGGCAGCCAGCTTTATGCAAGCCATTGCTATGACATATTCCGGATAATCGCGCATCCTGGTGTTGGAAATCTTGTAATTGTTGAGAGCCCTCTGGGTCTGGACACCATAATACGCATCGGCGGGAACTTTGAGTTCACCAAGAAGATCTGATTCGATCCTGAATTTTTCTTCGCTCATAAATATCTGATAGATAATATTAGTTTTGTGTTACTTTCTTTAATATGCAAATGTAATCCTAATTAAGATTATAACCAAATAAAGAAGGTGACCGGAAAACCGGTCACCTTCGATTCAGTATGTATATTCAGAATTACTTCTTGGAACCCTTGGTGGCAGGTGCCTTGGCAGCCTGACGCTTCTGGGCGGAGATGGTAGCATCATACACAACCGGAGTTCCGATGAAGATGGAAGCATAGGTTCCGATGATGATACCTACGATGAGAGCGACTGCAAGACCCCTGATGGACTCACCGCCGAAGATTGCGATAGCAAGCATCGTGACGAGAGTAGAGATGGAGGTATTGACAGTACGTGTCAGCGTAGCGTTGAGAGCCAGGTTGGTGTTGGTCTTGATGTCCGTATTAGGATGGTTCTGCCTGTATTCACGGATACGGTCGAAGATAACCACGTTATCGTTGATAGCGTAACCGATGATGGTCAGGATAGCCGCGATGAACGTCTGGTCCACGTCGAGGTTGAACGGCAGGATGCCGGAGAACAACGAGAAGAAACCGATGACGATGATAGCGGTATGTGCGAGGGAAACCACACCACCGAGACCCCAGGTCCATCCCTTGAACCTGAATGCGATGTATGCGAAGATAACCAGGAGGGCGATGATCACTGCGATCACGGCGTCCCTCTTGATGTCGTTCGCGATGGTAGGACCCACCTTGTCGGAGGAGATGATACCGTTGGCGTTGCCGAGGGTAGACTTGAAATCGTCGATAGTCATAGTCTGGTCCTCGAAGAAAGGAAGGAGAGCCTTGTAGAGCTTGCCCTCAACCTCTGCATCGACATCGGAAGACTCTTCGTCGTTCTTGTACTGGGTCGTGATCTTCATCTGGCTCTCACCACCGAACTGCTTGACCTCTACTGCGCCGTCGAACTCTGCAAGGGCGGCCTCGCGGATCTGCTCGGCAGTGACTGGCTTGTCGAAACGGACGACATAAGTACGGCCACCGGTGAAGTCGACACCATAGGAGAAGCCTTTGGTGAAGATGGATACCAGGGATATGAGGATCAGGATGCCGGAAATGATGTAAGACCACTTGCGGGCACCGATGAAGTCGAAATGGGTATTCTTCAGGAAGTTCTTCGTCAGGTTGTTCTCGAAGGTGATGTTCTTGCCCTTCTTGATACGGTCGTCGAAGATCAGACGGGTGATGAAGATGGAAGTGAGGACTGAAGTGATGATACCGATGATCAAGGTCGTAGCGAAGCCCTGGACAGGACCGGAACCGAAGATGAAGAGCACGATACCGGTGAGGAGAGTGGTCACCTGACCGTCGATGATGGCTGAATATGCATTCTTGTAACCATCGGCGACTGCCTTGCTGAGACCCTTTCCTGCCGCAAGCTCTTCCTTGATACGTTCATATATGATCACGTTCGCATCCACTGCCATACCCATCGTAAGGACGAGACCGGCAATACCCGGCAGCGTCAGGACGGCACCGAACGAAACGAGGACTCCGAAGAGGAGAAGCACGTTGCAAAGAAGCGCGCAGTCAGCTGCCAGACCAGCTCCCTGATAGAAGAATATCATATACAGGAGGACGAGCAGGAAGGCGATCAGGAAGGAAATCATACCTGCCTTGATGGACTTCGCACCAAGGGAAGGTCCTACGACCTGCTCCTGAATGATGGTTGCAGGGGCAGGAAGCTTACCTGACTTGAGGACGTTGACAAGGTCGGTTGCCTCTTCAGGAGTGAAGTGACCTGTGATGGAAGACTGGCCTCCGGTGATAGGACCATTGACGTTAGGATAGGAATATACCATACCATCGAGGACGATGGCGATCTGGCGTCCCACGTTGTCTCCGGTCATCCTTGCCCATACGTTGGCACCTTCTGCGTTCATACTCATCGAAACGGAAGGCTCACCGTTGGAACCGTGGTCGTAAACCACGCGGGCGTCGGTAACGACACCACCGTCGAGCTTGGCCCTTCCGTCACGTGAAGTGGACTTGATAGCAACGAGTTCGAAGATATTGTCGGAGTCGATAGCCTCTGAAGGCTTGACAGTCCACATAGGCCTGAATTCTGCAGGGAAGATCTCGGCGACCAGAGGCATTGCCAGATACTTGTTGATCTTGGCGGTGTCAATCGCTGAAGCATAACCGATGCAGGCGCTAGCATTGTACTGTGCAGGGGTCAGGAGAGCGAAGAGAGGGTTCTGCTTCCTGTAAGCCTCGATCTGCTCGGATTCGGCATTGCTCTGTGCGAGCTCTGCGTTGAGCAGGGAGTCGGCACCCTCCGTTGCAGGAGCCGGTTCGGCTGCAGGAGCGGCTGTCGTGTCGGCAGTATCTTCAACAAGGATCTGAGCGAGCTTGGCGTTGGCCTCTGCAAGATATCCGGAAATCTCCTGGTTGGTGAAGGTCTCCCAGAACTCGAGGGATGCGGTACCCTGAAGGAGCTTCCTCACACGTTCAGGCTCCTTGACACCAGGGAGTTCAACGAGGATCCTTCCGCTATTACCAAGCTTCTGGATGGAAGGCTGGGTGACACCGAAACGGTCAATACGGTTACGCAGGACGTTGAAGGAGTTTGCCACTGCACTCTCAGCCTCCTGGCGGATGACGTTGATTACATCGGCGTCCGTGGACTCCGGCTTAATCTTGTCTTTCATCTCGTATGTACCGAAGATCTGGGCAAGCCTCTGGCCGTTGGAAACTTCCTTCCAAGCGTTTGCGAAGAGGGTTATGTAATCGTCCCTGGAGGTGACGCTGCGCTCCTTGGCGAGTGCGAGGGCCTTCTGGAACTCAGGAGTGACATTGTCACCGGAGAGAGCCTTCACGAGGTCCTGGAGCTGCACCTGCAGCATAACGTTCATACCACCCTTGAGATCAAGACCCAGATTGATTTCCTGGGCTTTGCAATCCTTGTAGGTGTTCCAGAGATAAACCTTCTTGTTAGAAATCGAATCGATATAGACCCTGTTCTGATCTTTCCTGATTGAATCCAGGTAATATGCCTGGTTCTCGACAGGGACCTGGGCGAAAGATGCGGCTTCCTGCGCTGCTACAGCTGCCTTTTCCGCAAACTTTTCTGCCTTCTTTTCCTGGATGGCCGTCACTGCTGTGAATGAGAGCTGCCAAATGGAAGCGAGCGCAAGCAGAATGGCGACGAGCCTGATCCAACCTTTACTTTGCATAACTTTTTACCTTTATTTTTTATTGTTTTCGTTTCTGCGCATAAAAATAAGGGTACAAATTTAGCATTTTTTTCTAAGAAAGAAATTATCTGCCAAGTATTTCTTATTTTTGCAGATGCGTTGCCCGTGATTTTTCGAGATGAGAAACAATCTTTTCTTCCGCATATCCATCTTGCTGACAGCAGTCCTCACCTGCGTCGGAACATCTGCCCAGACCACCCAGAAAAGACTGCTTGCACTTTCCGATTCCGCCAGGATGGCTTATGACTTCCCGGCAGCCCTGGATCTTTGCCGCAAGGCGATCCGCCTGGACTCCACTGCGAGGTCCAGGTATGAAGACCATCTTATCTTGGCCCAGAACGGCTTGAGTATGATGGACTTCTGCAGCCATCCGACGGTCGTTGCAAGGAAGGTGGTCCCGCTGAAGGAGTTCTTCCTCTATTACCCCCTGCCGGACGGTAGCTGGAGAGCTACTCCGAACCAGCTCGATTCCACGGCGAGGAACTTGATGGCAAAGGCTGTCTACGTGCCGGAGAACGCTACCGCGATATTCTATTCGGCCAACGACGACGACGGCATCCGCAACATCTACAAGACCACCCTCGACGGCGACCTCTGGTCTGCCCCTGCTCTTATCGGCGAACGGTTGACAAGCGCATCGGACGAGATATATCCTATGCTTTCATCCGACGGGGAAACTCTCTACTTCGCATCGAAGGGCCTGTACGGGATGGGCGGCTACGATCTCTACGTTTCCCACTGGAACAAGGACACCAAGGACTGGGACGTCCCTGTGAATATGGGCTTCCCGTATTCTTCTCCATATGACGACCTGCTGTTCATCAACTCCGAAGACGGAAAGTATTCCCTCTTCGCTTCCAACAGGGATTGCCAGAAGGACAGCGTTTGCATCTATGTACTTGAATATGACGAGGTTCCGATCAGGAAGCCGATAAGTGACGTGGAGGAACTGCGGAATCTCTCCAAGCTGGAAGTCCCGGTCCGTGAAGACGTCGGGGACGAACCTGAAACTCAAGACAAGGGCCAGCAGAACGAAAGCATCCGCAGATATGTCGCCAAGTTGAAGGAAGTCAGGGCCTTGCGTGATTCCCTCTCGGCCTTCAGGAAGCATATGGACGCTCTCAGGGCTATGATGGCAAATGTCGATGATGAAAAGAAAGAGAACCTCGCCGGAATAATAGCGTCGAAGGAAGAAGAGCTGCCTGCCCTGAACGAATCCTTACAGGTAGCTGTCGGCCAGCTCCAGGAGATAGAGATGGAATTCCTTTCCAAAGGCATCGTGCCTGACGAAAGCAAGCTGGAATCCGAAGCAAGCGCAGCAGGGACAGGTCTTTCTTCCGGTTTCGAGTTCTCCAAACGGGATTTCGGCCCGAGGCTGCAGCTTAGGATGAGCAGCACGAAGCCGAAGATAAACTATTCGTTCAAGATCCTCGGAGAGGCCCGTTTGGCAGACAGCAACACCCTGCCTGACGGACTGGTTTACCAGATCAAGCTGTTCAACCAGCCGAGGAGAGCTTCCATGGCTGAGCTCAAGGGGCTGAGCCCGGTTTATGAAAGGAAGATATCTTCCGGCTACAGCTATTCGGCAGGATTGTTCAACTCCTACAAGGACGCCCTCTCGAATATCAACAAAGTCAAGAGCAGAGGCTTCCGGAATGCCGAAATCATCGCCTTCAGCGACGGACAGCCGATAGGGGTCTCGAAGGCCAGGAACCTGGAATCCCAGCAGTCTGTCTACATTGTCGTCATATATCCGGAAAACGGCCAGTCACTTCCGGAAGAAGTCATCGCAAGGATCCACGACTACTCGGGTCAGGACCTGATAAAGACCGTGGACAACGGTTCCGTCATCTTCAAGGTCGGTCCTTTCGACGAGAAGAACGAAGCCGAGTCCCTGGCCTCCGACATAAGGGCGGCAGGCGAGAGCAGCGTCTCCGTTACCGTGAGCCGTTGATACAGCCGGCAACCGCTTCCCTGATTCCTTCCCTCCTCAGGTTACGCTTGATGATCGTCCCGTCCGGGCCGAACAGGATGATGTGTGGAATACCGGTTATTCCGTACAGTGAAGTCACCTCCTGCCCTGCGTCCAGTATCTGGTTCCAGGGGATTCCCAATTCCTTGATTGCGGTCTTTGTATTTTCCGGCTTGTCCCAGGAGGCCACTCCGAGGATATCGAAGCGCTCTCCACGGAACTCGTTCCACACTTCCTTCAGATACGGAATCTCTTCCCTGCAGGGACCGCACCAGGAAGCCCAGAAATCGACCAGGATATATTTCCCTTTCCCGACATAGTCCGAAAGCCAGAGAACCTTGCCGTCCGGCTGCTTCACTTCGAAATCAGTGAACTTCTTCCCTTCGGCAGTCGCTATCTTGGTCCTGTTTTCTTGCCTGAAAGCCACTATGAAATCACTTGCCTGGGCTTCTTCAGAGAGTCGGCCCATCAAGGAATCCAAAACCCCGGGCTTGTCCGCATATATTCCCTGCAATGAGGATATCGCTTTAATTCCCAAATAGTTATCCCTGTTGTTTTCGAGCAGGCCAAGGTAATAATCCCTGGTTACCTCCTGCTGCTGCACATAGAATTCCTGGAAAAGATCTTCCTTCTTCGCGTCGTCCAGCGAAGTATCCACTCCCAGTTCGTGGAGCTTGTCGCTCATCGCCTTGGTAATCTTCCAGCGGAAAGCCGTCTCGGCAGACAGCCTGTCCGTAAGGGAGCCCTCGAAGCCCTTGACCCTCATCACGTCATATTCATCAGTGCTGAAAGTCAGCGTCCCGGGTTCGAATATGAAATGGGCGGAGCTGCCCAGGCCGAAAGTGCCCCTCCTGGTCTTGTCGGAAGGAAAGGTAACGTCCACCTTCCCGTCAACTACAGGGACATATATTACCGAATCCCTCCTCTCGCCGTCATAAACCTGGACGATGACCTGCTCTGGAGAGCGGCCCGAAGGAAAAACTGCCACAAGCCTGGTCTGGCCTTCCGAAAGGACACAGGCGAGCGAAAGCAGGATGAAGACTATTGTTCTTTTCATACCGTTGTCAGAACTGGAAATAAATGAAACTTTGAAGGTCTGCGGTCAGGAACTGGCAGATTATGAATACGGCCAATGCACAGACGAGGACCATAAGAGGAAGTGGCATGGAGGCGAACCAAAGGCGGTACCGGCGCTTGAAACGGTCCGGAAGCCAATGGATAAGCATTCCCACTGTGAAGAGTATTATCGCCACCCTGTGCTGGGCGGCAATCTTCGGAATCAGGCTCAGGTCCCACGCGCTTCCGATCCGGGTAATGATGTTCCTGGCATTCTCCCACGCTTTCGCATTCGCCTCGGCCGGGTCGATGTTGGACCCGCTCCGGAAGAACATCATCGTGAAAGTGAAGAATACGAAGGTGTTGAACACCGCCCAGGCGTTGGAAAGCCATTTGAATCCAGCCTTGAACCCAAAGGAGTGATAGAGCATATGGACCAGCGATCCGGCGAATATGATGAGGCACCAGACCAGGAAAAGGTTGTAAGCCGGTGACGGATACGTGGTTGCAAGGTAGTACAGGATCCCGGAAACAGCCGCGGTCAGAACGGCACGCACATATACGTTGCATCTGCTCCAGAAACGGTAGATTATCATTCCGAGTCCGTTCAGGCCGCCCCAGATCATAAAGTTCCAGCTGGCTCCGTGCCATAAGCCTCCCAACAGCATCGTGTCCATCCTGTTGATGTCGGAAACCAGCTCCTTGCGGCTCTTCTTCACGAATATGATGAAGAAAGCCAGCACGGCCGTGAGGATGACGGTAGCCCAAAGCATCCACCAGCTCTTGTTCAGGGCAGAGGCCAGGAATCCCGTGCAGACCAGGATCAGGTACGACCATACGGTACCCTTGCGGTTGCCTCCCAAAGGAATATACAGATAGTCCCGGAGCCATCTGGACAGGGAAATATGCCACCTTTTCCAGAAGACGGACATATTCGTAGCCTTGTACGGAGAATTGAAGTTCTTCGGAAGGTAGAAGCCCATCAGCATCGCGGTACCGATGGCAATGTCGGTGTACCCGGAGAAATCGGCATATATCTGGAGGGAATAGCAGAACATAGCCAGAAGGTTCTCGAATCCTGTGTACAAAGTCGGGTTCTCAAACACCCTGTCGCAAAGGCTGATAGCTATGAAGTCGCTCATTATCAGCTTTTTGGCCAATCCGTTCAATATCCAGAAGACAGCTATTCCGAACTGCTTGCGGGTCAGGAAGAAAGGTTTCCTCAACTGCGGGATGAACTCATCGGCCCTCACAATAGGGCCGGCCACGAGCTGAGGAAAGAAACTGAGGTAGAATCCGAAGTCGAAGAAGTTCCTGACCGGGAGCAAAGGATACCTGCCCCTGTACACGTCCACTATGTAGCTGACAGCCTGGAACGTGAAGAAGGATATTCCTACGGGAAGGAAGATGGAATCCACTCCGAAGGCGGCGTGTCCGGCTATCCGGTTCCCCACTGCGGCGAAATAATCCTTGACCACGAAGCCGGTGCCGAACAAGTTGTTCACTACGTCGGTGAGGAAGTAGGCATATTTATAGTAGAAAAGCAACGACAGGTCCACCGTTATTCCCAGAAAGAGCACGAGGCCCTTCCAGAACCCTTTCCTGCAATGGGGCAACAGCCTGCCTGTCAGATAGTTCCATACTATCACGAAGGCGAACAGGATGATGAACAGCCCGCTGGTCTTGTAGTAGAAGAACAGGCTCGCAAAGAACAGGAATGCATTGCGCATCAGGGTCTTGTTCTTCAGCAGGCACAGGAACGCCATCACGAATGCGAAGAACGCCCAGAAATAGAACTGGGTGAACAGCAGCGGATGAGCCTGGTCGAAAGAGAACAGGTTCCCGAAGAAATCCAATGCAACTTCCCTGAAATCCGTCATCTCCCTTCCCTCCCAAGATATTCGGAATACTTGTCCATCAAGGCGTTGAAGAAAAGGTCGCCCTGAAGCTCATAACCCTCATCAGTGAAATGGATCTTGTCGCGCCTGGCAAGGCCGGCCTTTTCCCATCTGCGCATCGATCCGAGTCCCCCCATTATCCCGAAGAAATCCCACACGGCACCGCCTGTGTCACGGGCTATCCTGAAGAATGCGTCCCGCGCCGGCTCTCCGTTGGTATTGACATAATAACCGCGCTTCCGAGCATACCTGAAGGTGTCGTTGTTGGTTATGAACAGTATGGCGCAGTCGGGCAAGGCTTTGCGGACCCTTTCAACGAGAGCCTTGTACCGGCTCTCGAACAAAGCCGTATCGAAACTGTAAGCGACAGCATCGTTGACCCCAATGGCGAATATCACCAGGTCAGGCGACACTTCCTCAAGGTCCCTCTCCAGGTCCCTGCATCTGGCATAAGACGGAAGCGAAGCACCGTTGACTCCTGTCCCTGAAACAGTTATACCGTGGAAAGGATTGTCCAGGTAAAGCCCGGTCAAGGTGAAATCCCCTGACTCTCCCCTGGTGGCGACCTTGACCGAATCAGTCATTGCCGGCAGGGTGAAAGTCCAGCAGGAATCTCCCCTCGAAGGCTCTCCGGACAGGGTATCCACGTCGCCGATGACAACCACAGGTGTCCGGTTCCCTCCGTCGGAATACCCGAGTACCTTGACGGAATCGAAATAATAGTGTGGATCGGTTTCCCTGGCCTTCCTGCCTCTGGACCTTATGGTTACCGAGGCGTTCCCGTCGGAAGCCGTGAGAGACATCCCCGTCAGGCCGAGCCTGTGGGGAGGGTCTTTCATCGTATTCCTTCCTACCTTCCAATTACCGGTGTATCTGGTGACATAGCCGCTGGGATTGTTGGTCTTAGCGGCGGAGAACGGGAAGACAAGGCCGAACCCTCCGTCCGAGAGCGGCCTAAGGGACATCAGGTTGTTGCGCAGTTCCTTTACAAAAGTGCCGCCCTGGGTGTGCGAATCGCCTATGATGATTATCTTCAAGTCCCCACAGCTCTGGAACAAGACCGAATCCATCTTCCTGTATATCCGTTCGAAACCGGAACTGTCCCCAGGAAAGCGGAGTTCGTTCACGGAGGATTGCAGGAAAGGATATTCCGGGATATCCTTGCGCATCTCCTGGCCGTGGATGGCAAGAGGCAGAAGGAAGAGCAATGAATATGTCAGGAAACGTCTCATCTGCGGCTTTCGATATATTCATTTATTACTTCCGAGGAAATCTCCTGACGGAAACGGTAGAAATCGTAGTAGAACAGTATGGCGTCGGCCAGCGACCCTCCTATCTCATTGGCTCCCTTCGTCGTGAAATGGATGAAATCGGGACCTACGAAGGCAGGGCTGTGGTTGACCCAGGTGCTGACCGAGCCCGTTCCGCCCATCACGTCGAAGGTATCCCAATATGCCACCCCATGCCTGAGGCAGTTGACCCTGAGCGAATCGTTCAGTTCGTTCAGCAGAGGCCAGCTGGTGATCTTTCCGTCGCGGCTCTTCCCCATATCGGAAGGACCCACGAACAGCAGCTTGACATCCGGGGCGACTTCGTGGAGATAATCGAACTGCTCCGTGATGGTACCCATATACTGCGAAATACCGCTCCTGGAAGATATTCCCGGCATCGCATTCGTGCCGAATTCAAGGATGATGAGACGCGTCCCCATCTTGCGGAAACTCTCGATGAATATGGGCTGGTCTATCTTCGTGAACACGTTCCCGGCGCTTCCGCGCAAGGCAACGTTGTCCACCGTGACCCCACCTTGCCCGTCCAGCATCACTCCGTATATCTCGGCGTTGCCCACGAAGCTGATCGTACCACGCTCTGCATTCCCCGGAAGTGTCCAGCTGACCATCGAAACATCCGCCGAAGCAGTATCCAGCACGGTTTTCAACAAAGGATAGGAATCGCACTTGAGCGTCATCAGGAAGCCCTTGCTGTTATTCCCTAGAAGGACTGAAACCTTTGAAATCTCCCTTACCTTCTTCTGGGAATAGCTATTCTTCGTCGCAGCGAAGGAGAATGCCGCCGCCCCGGAAACATAACTGTACTGGGCCATAGGACCATAGCGGCGATGTGCGGCCCTGTGCCCATCTCCGACTATGGCAAAACGGGCGAGGTCTCCGGAAGCCGACTGGGCTATGGACACGGTAGGGACTTTCTGGATCATCGGAAGCATTCCCGTTCCGGAACCTCCGAAACGCTCCTGGAGCCTTTCCCTCAGGATGGCTGAAATCCTGTCCATCTCCAGTTGGGAATCCCCGTAATGCATTATCCTTACGATGTTTCCGGTAGTATCAGCAATCTCGATCTCGTGGAACAGGCTGTCGAAATAAGTATAGTTGCTGTCAGGGAAATGGATCCTGTTCGGGTTGCCGGTGATGTAGTCGAAGAAATAGCTCAGGGTATCCTGAGACTCGGCCAGGACCTCCTGGTTGCGCCTGGTAACCTCCATAAGCGAATCCAGGTTGATGTTCCTCATCGGGTCGTGCAGGTCCTGCAGATACGATTCATAGGAAGGAAACTTCAGTTTGATCCCTCCTACGCGCCCCCCCTCCGATGGCATTGAATACCATACGGCGAACAAGAGGACGAATACGGAAAGGATGAAAAGAAGTATCTTCGGAGGTTTCATTGAAGCTTTGCTATTGCGGAAGCCAGCTGGTCGCCAAGACCTATGGAATAGCCTTCCGAAGAGAAAAAGACCCTGTTGAATGTGTCGGCAAGGAGTAACCTCGGCATCGAGTGCCCGTTCATCTCCTTCTTTGGAGCTATTCCGAAGCAGACATTGGATGGCAGTTTCTCCGAATATTCCTTCATCCAGTCAAGTCCGTCCGGAGTGGACAGCAGCAGGATGGGCCTGCCCCAGGCTTCCAGGACTTCCTTGGCCGCAGCCAGGTCGTTGATCGCGTGGACAGAGGGTTCCTGACGCGAAGAAAGGAAACAGACCACGAAGTTACCCCTTCCGGTAACCGAAAGTATGGAAACCGGTTCCGCTCCGGGAGTCCTGACAAACCTCGTCTCCGAATCGAAATCTCCGATGACGGGAAGCTTGTCTTCCGGAATGGTTATCGTAAGGTCCAGGACCGTGGTTTTGCCTTCGCTGACGGAGAATTGCTGCATCGTGACCGGAACGCTGCCGTCGGAAAGACGGTTGCCGCTTACGAGGACATAGTCCCCTTCGTCGAGCGAAGCTCCGTTCTTGAATACGCTGGCCCAGCTCACTCCTCCTCCCATATCCACCTGGCCCTCGTCGAAGGTCAGGAGCTGAGTCCTGCCCTCTGATATCTTGCTGATGGTGAAATGAGTATAATATCCCGGGTTGGCGAGTATCTCCGTAAGTGCATAGTTAAGGACAAGCTTCCCGGCAGGGGCCACCGACTGGACCTCGCTGTCGAAATCCACGTCTGTCCAGACTCCGGCATCCTTATATTGGACCTTTCCGGTGACAGGATCCTTCCTGGCATCGATACCAAGGGTCCTAGCAAGGGAGACGAAGAATATATCCCTGGAACGAGGATCCGCGGTCCTGGCTTCGTAGACTCCGGCAGGAGACATCGCTATCCTCCAGGCCTTGGTGCTTCCGGTGAGCTTGACGTTATCCCTAACCCACGTGATAAGTTTTTGAGGATCAGATAGTTCCTTCTGTTCATCGGCTGTGAAGGCCGTGGTCGTGAAGAATGACTTGTAAGGAGTCAGGAACTCGTTCTCGACCCTCGGACAGAGGACGGGAGGCATTCCGGAAGCCGAAGTGACGGACATATTGTCCTCGAGGATCTCATCCGTTATGTCGACGAGGTCCTTGTCGGACAACGAACGGAGCAACTCCAGGGCCTTGGCGTGATCTTCACCCTGATGCCGGTCCAGAAAAGCCTTGACCACCTCGTGGTTGCCTGCGGTCTTGGCCAGGAGATCGTTCACCTCCGTTCCGTCTGCCTGTACGAAAGTGGCCATATAGGTCTTGCGGACAAGGTCCTCCTGTGCCAGGCGGACATTATTCTCTTTCCTTTGATCCTCAGTCACTTCCGGAAGCACGACGTGCTCGGGTGGAGGAATGATCATAAGGCTTTGGGCCTCTGCCGGATGAGAATCGGAGATCGTAATACGGACCTCCTTGTCAGTCCCGAAGGAGACTTTGGAATATCCGTACTTGCCGTCCTTTGATGCCCAGCACAGCATATCTCCCTTTCCGGCAGTAAGAAAGGTCTTCCCGTCCGTTCCGGTGAATTTGGAAAGGGCAGGATAGAACTCCGCATAGTTGTAGATCTCGAAGTCCACAAGGGCTCCTTCCACGGCCTTTCCTTCCTCATCCACTACTTCGAAATCCACCCTTGCGGTCTCCGCATAGTTGTCTATAAGGTTGATTTCGGTGAAGTTGGGGCCTTCCATCACTTTTTCTTCCGGACCATCGTATTTTCCGAACACCCTGGTATGCATCAGCAAGGCGCGGCTAGCCGGGGCGTTGAACCAGCCGAGGTTCAATACCGGCTCCGGCTCGCAGGCCCCGAGGAAGTACCAGGTCCCGTCAGCCCAGGCTTCCACCCAGGCGTGGTTGTCGTCGGTATGCGCCCAGCGCGGAGTATATACCTGCCGGGCAGGTATTCCTACGGCCCTGAGGGCTGCTACGGTGAAGGTAGCCTCCTCGCCGCAGCGTCCGAACGTGCTCTTGGCGCAGGAGAGAGGAGAAAGGGTCCTGGCGTCCGAAGGCCTGTAAGTCAGCTTTTCGTGGCACCAGTGGTTCACTTCCAGGATGGCGTCCGGCATCGACAAGCCGTCGAGACGAGGTTTAAGCTCGCGGTAGAAAGCCACGCGGGAAGTATCCAGATTCTCGTTGTTGACCCTGACCGGAAGTACGAAATGACGGAATATCCTTTCCGGGACATCCCAGCCCATCTCCTCTCGGGCAAGGAAAGAACTCCTTACGTTCTGGAGGAAATAATCGGCCGTGTAGTCGGTCAGGTCCGCAAGCGGCATATATGCATAGAGGAACTCCAGGGCCTCCAGCTCCGCCGTAGTGAGGTAGCAGTCCTTAACATAGCCGTAGTTGCAGGTGATACACCTGTTTCCGTAGTCTATGTCCAGGGTAAGCGGGGAGACCTCTTCCATCCTGGAACGGAGGTCATCCTCTACCTGGCTTCGGTAAGCGGAGTCGGATATGAAATGGTGTACCTCGCAAGAGGACAGGACAGCGATTGCGCAGACTGTTGCTGCAAGGATCCTGTATAGGATGGTTTTATGCATATATTCAGACCGGTTGCATTATAAAGAGGGCCGACCCTGCCAGAGCCGGCCCTTCCGTGTATGTCAAGAAGATTAGTCCTCTTCCTGTTCCTGGGCGGCGTACTCGGCCAGAAGCTTGGTCTGTACGTCTGCAGGGACCGGCTGGTAATCAGCGAACTTCATAGAGAAGGTAGCTGCACCTCCGGTGAGAGAGCTCAGGGTGGTGGAATACCTGTAGAGCTCTGCGAGCGGAACGCGTGCGTGGAGGATGGTGAATCCCCTGTCCATATCCTGGTTCATAATCATACCACGACGACCGTTGAGGTCGGACATACAAGGACCCACATACTCGTTAGGAGTCATAATGTCAACGTTATAGATAGGCTCGAGGATCTTCGGGCCAGCGTTGCGGAATGCCTCCTTGAAGGCGTTGCGGCCGGCGATGATGAAGGCGATTTCCTTGGAATCCACCGGGTGCATCTTACCATCGTAGACATATACCCTGATGTCGCGGGCATAGGATCCGGTAAGAGGACCTTCAGTCATCTTGTCGTTGATACCCTTGAGGATAGCTGGCATAAAGCCGAGGTCGATGGCTCCACCGACGACGCAGTTGATGAACTCCAGCTTGCCGCCCCATTCGAGGTCGTAGCTTTCCTGTGACTTGACGTTGAGGATGGTCTCCTTGCCGCCGATCATAAACTTGTTGCCAGCAGGCTCTCCTTCGACGTAAGGGCAGACGAGAAGATGGACTTCTCCGAACTGACCGGCGCCTCCGGACTGCTTCTTGTGACGGTACTGGGCCGTAGCCACCTTGGTGATGGTCTCACGGTAAGGAACCTTAGGAGCGATGAACTCGACATTGAGCTTGTATTCATTGGTGAGCTTCCACTTGACAAGGTTGATGGCCTGCTCGCCCTGTCCGCTCAGGATGGTCTGGCGGAGTTCCTTGGAATACTCGACATTGACGGTAGGATCGAGAGCGGCAATCTTGTTGAGGGCCTCTCCGACCTTTGCCTCGTCGTTCTTGTCGGCAGCCTTGACGGCGCAGCGGTACTTGGCATCAGGGAAGATCATATGCTCGATTGCATCCTGTCCAGGAGCTGCGAGCGTAACGTCGGTCTTGCCAGCCTTGAGCTTCATAACGCAACCGATGTCGCCTGCGCAAATCTTGGAAACCTTCTCCTTCTTGTCTCCTGCGACAGCATAGATAGCGGAAAGGCGCTCTCCGTTGCCGGTCTCAGGATTCACGAGGTCGGCACCCTCAGTGAGGGTTCCGCTCATCACCTTGAAATAAGAAACCTCTCCGAGATGCTGCTCGACGGAAGTCTTGTAGATGAAGATGCTGACCGGGCCTGCAGGGTCGCACTTGACCTCGTCGCCGGAGATAGTCTTGGAAACCTGGCCTTCAGGAGACGGAGTGACGTTGATAATGAACTCCATAAGCCTCTTGACACCGATATCCTTCTTTGCGGAGAGGCAGAATACAGGCATAACCTCGCCCTTGGCGAAACCTGCACTCAGGCCTGCGCGGACTTCCTCGATGGAAAGCTCCATCGTCTCGAAGTACTTCTCCATAAGAGCGTCGTCGCCCTCGGCAGCCTTCTCGACGAGTTCCATATGCATAGTCTCGGCCTCATCGGCGTACTCTGCAGGAATCTCAAGTTCTTCACGGGTACCGTTCTCGTCCTTGAAGCGATAGTACTTCATAGTGAGGACATCGATGAATCCGTTGAATCCGAGTCCCGGGTTCACAGGGAACTGGACGAAGACGACCTTCTTTCCGAAAGCCTCCTTGAGGGTGTCACGGCTGTGCTCCCAGTTGGCCTTCTCGGTATCCAGCTGGTTGACGGCCACCATCACAGGCTTGTTGTACTGCTCTGCGTAGCGGGCGAAGATCTCTGAGCCTACCTCTACACCCTGCTGGGCGTTGATAAGGAGGACTGCAGACTCGCAGACCTTGAATGCCGAAAGGGCACCACCGCAGAAGTCGTCCGAACCAGGAGCGTCGATCACGTTGATCTTGTTGTTCATAAACTCAGCGTAGAGCGGAGTTGCATAAACTGACTTCTGGTTTGTCTGCTCGAACTCGGTATTGTCGGAAACAGTGTTCTTTCCTTCCACCGTACCTCTGCGTTCGATCACTTTGCCCTCGTAGAGCATAGCTTCTGACAACGTGGTCTTTCCGGACTTTGCGCTACCGATCAAAACCACATTGCGAATGTCTTTTGATGAATATTCTTTCATTTCTATAAGTTATTAATTATGAACAATTCGAATACAAATGAGCATAACTGGGCAAAAGTAGTAAAAAAATGGCCCACTACCAAAATAAAGTCATACGACCTCATCCTGCTCCAGATACAGATCCACCAGGTCCTGTCCGCTGTATCCCAATTCTTCGACTAGACTCTCGTCCAGGGCGACGGGATCCGCACCGATCCTCAGGCAGATTCCCAGGAAGTCGTAGTCCCGGTATAACTTTTCCTCATTCATCGCGCGCTCGAAAGCCGCATAGTATTTTTCTGTCTTTTCCATTTTGCTTGAGTTTCCGGCAAGTTAAGAAACTCCACTGTAAAGTTACCGGTCCTGCGCAATGTTTCAGGGGGAATCTTCCCGGAATAACAACTTTTTTATCAAAAATCTGTGTTTTTTATAACCTGTAGTTTGTAATATAAACTTATAGTTGTTGTTAACCAAGACGATATATCAGTATTTTTGAGTCGATGCAAACAACGGGCTTTCGAGATGGCTGAAATCATTGAATTGGACGACCGCGTAATGGGGGAAAACCTCCGGAAGGCAAGGACGGCCCGGGGATTGACCCAGGCCGAAATCGCCGAGCGGGTGAATATCTCGCTGACCGCCTACCAGAAAATAGAATCCGGAAAGACACGGATCATAAACAAGAACTACGAAAAATGCGCGGAAGTACTCGGCATCACTCTCATCGAACTCGTCAACGGATTCATACCCATCAAGGATTCGGTTGCGGTATTGGACGATGTCCGGGAGGAATACCTGTCAAAGATCGACCAGCTGTCGGACAAGGTGGCTTCCCTGGAAGACTCCCTCCGCGACAAAGAGAAACTCATCTATACGCAGGAACTCCTGATAGAGCATCTCCAGAAATAATTTGTTTAACTTTGTGGCATACTCATTCATAGAAATGATGCCACGGGAAATCCATCTTCTTCCATACCTTGAAGCCGGAAGGCTCGAAGCCGGCTGCGACGAAGCCGGAAGAGGTCCGCTTGCCGGACCGGTATTCGCAGCCGCTGTAATCCTTCCCGAAGGCTTCAGCCATCCTCTCCTGAACGATTCGAAGAAGATGAGCGAAAAGGACAGGGAAATACTCCGGCCGGTGATCGAGAAGGAAGCCCTCGCCTGGGCAGTCGAGGCGGTCAGCCCCGAGGAAATCGATTCGCTCAACATCCTGTGGGCTTCCGTGACCGGAATGCAGAGGGCCGTCAGGAAGCTGTCGGTCAAACCGGACTTCCTGCTCATCGACGGCAACAAGTTCAGGCCTTTCGACGGATATTCCTTCAACAGGTACCGCACCGTGGTACACGGAGATGCCACCTATACTTCCATAGCGGCAGCCTCCGTCCTTGCCAAGACCTGGAGGGACGAGCATATGCGCGCTCTTGCCAGGGAATACCCGCAGTACGGCTGGGAACACAATATGGGATATCCAACCAAGGAACATATTGAGGCTATAAGGAAATATGGCCTCACTCCCCACCACCGCCGCTCTTTCCATCCGAAAGAGCTGGAGCCGACCTTATTCTAAGGTTTCAGGAGGATATTCTTTATGCAAAAAGACTATATTTGTACAAATCTGCAGCAAATGCAATAAACCAAGAATATGAAAAAGATCCTATGTACTATCGCCGCCGCCCTGCTCCTTGCTGGTTCGGCAATGGCAGACGAAGGAATGTGGCTCCTGCCGCTTCTTGAAAAATTGAACGGCGGCACTATGAAAAGCCTGGGATGCAGGCTGACCGCCGACCAGATCTACAGCGCCAACCATTCTTCCATAAAGGATGCGATCGTCATCTTCGGAAATGGTTGCACCGGAGAGATGATTTCCAGCAAAGGTCTGCTCGTAACCAACCACCACTGTGGCTACAGCTCTATCCAGAGACTTTCTTCCGACGAGCACAATTACCTCGAGGATGGATACTGGGCTATGAATACAAGCGAAGAAATCCCGGTTTCGGGCCTTTCTGTCAGGTTCCTGGTCAGCATCACCGATGTGACCGGCCCGGTTGAATCCGCAGCAGACCCTGATGCGGTGAAGAAAACCCTCGCGGAGGAAGCGGTTGCGAACAACAAGGGCTGCACTGCAAACGTTTACAGCTTCTACAACGACAACCTCTACTATCTGATTGTCTATAAGACCTATACCGACATCAGGTTTGTCGGCGCACCTCCGGCATCCGTAGGAAAGTTCGGCGGTGAGACCGACAACTGGATGTGGCCACGCCACACCGGAGACTTCTCGATGTTCAGGGTATATGCCGGCAGGGACAACGAGCCGGCCGAATATTCGGAGAGCAACAAGCCTTACACCCCTGCACACAGCCTTCCTATATCCCTCAAGGGAATCAACGAAGGCGACTTCACCTTCATTATGGGATACCCGGGCGGCACACAGAGGTTCCAGACCGAAGCCCAGCTCGAGCAAATGCTCGCCCTCCAGGACATCTCCATCGGAGCCAGGACCCTGCGTCAGGACATTATGTGGAAGTGGATGGAAAAGAGTCCTTCCATCAGGCTCAAGTATGCCAACAAGTACGCCAGCTCGGCAAACGGTTGGAAGAAATGGCAGGGTGAAAAGCTTGCCTTCGACAACCTCGGCATCATCGCAAAGGAACACGAAAAGGAAGCAGCTTTCCAGAAATGGATCGGAAAGAACAAGACTCGCACCCAGAAATACGGCACCGCCCTCCAGGACATAGCTGAAGGAGTTGCTGCCTCGGCGGAGGTCGAAAAGGATATCCAGCTGCTCGGCGAGACCCTGTTCAACATTGAGATCATCGGATTAGGAGCCAATCTCTCCAACATCTGGACGAGGGAGCTCAGGGCCGGAAATGATTCTGTAACAGCTTTGAATAATGCACTGAAAGTCCTTGAAAGAGCATACAAGGACTACTACGAGCCACTTGACAGGGAAGAAGCGGCCGCTTTGCTGAAGTATTACCGCTCGAAGGCGAAGCCGGAGAACTATCTACAGGGTATTTCCGACGATTTCGCCACGATGGATATCGACAAATACGTAGCCGACCTTTATTCCAATACAGTTTTCTCTTCCTACGACAAGGTGAAGGAAGCCATCGAGGAAGGAGGGATGGAGGCCATACGCCAGGATCCGGCCAGCACCTTGATGGCATCCATATTCATGGCATATTCCAAGCTTGCCATGGCATCCGGTGCGGGCGACGACAAGGTCGACCAGGGCTCCAAGGCTTACACCGCCGGCTTGCTGGAGTGGCAGAAAGGCAAGGCTACCTATCCTGACGCCAACTTCACTATGAGGCTCACCTACGGAACCGTGAAATCATATTCCCCGAAGGATGCCTTGACTTACCGCTACTACTCGACCATCTACGGCGTGATGGAAAAGGAAGATCCGGACAATTACGAGTTCCGCGTTCCGGAGAAGCTCAAGCAGCTCTACCTCAAGCACGACTACGGCCAGTATGCAATGGCTGACGGGAACCTGCCTTGCTGCTTCCTGACCAACAACGACATCACCGGAGGTAACTCCGGAAGCCCGGTGATGAATGCCGACGGCCATCTCATCGGCCTGGCCTTCGACGGAAACTGGGAATCTATGTCCAGCGACGTGATGTTCGAGCCTGACCTGCAGAGGTGCATCTGCGTAGACATCCGCTACGTCCTGTTTATGATGGACAAGTTCGGCGGCGCAGGTTACCTTCTCAAGGAAATGAATATCGTTAAGTAATGAGCGAAAGGGACATTATGAATATGCTCCTCGAGGTGGTCCATCCCGCCCGTGAGAGCAAGAGCATAGTCGAACTGGGACTGGTGGACTCCATCACGGTGGATGGAAACCTGGTTACCGTCACCCTGGCCTTCCCGAAGAAAAGGGACCCTTTGACTGAATATCTTGTCGGAGCCACCAGGGCTGCGATAATCCGCAATTCTCCGGAAGGGACCAAGGTCGAAGTCAAAGCCATAGTGAAGGAACAGGACGCTCCGAAGAAGAAACCCGGCCTCAACCTAGGAATGGAAGAGGTAGGCAACGTCCGCCATATCATCGGAATAGCATCCGGAAAAGGAGGTGTGGGTAAATCCACAGTGGCCGTCAATCTGGCGGTCGCCCTTGCCAGGCTCGGATACAAGGTGGGCCTCGCAGACGCCGACGTTTATGGGCCATCGGTTCCCCTTATGACCGGCACCGAGGAGGAAATACCTGGAGCCGAGCAAGTTGCGGAAGACAGGGAAGTATTCTTCCCTATCGAGAAATACGGTGTGAAATGGATGTCGATCGGCTATTTCGCCGATCCGGAACAGGCCCTAATCTGGAGGGGTCCGATGGCTTGCAACGCCCTCAAGCAGATGATCCTGCAGGTTCGCTGGGGAGAGCTTGACTTCCTCCTCGTGGATATGCCTCCGGGAACCGGAGACATCCACATCACCCTGGTGAACGACATTCCGATGGAAGGGGCCGTGATAGTGACCACGCCTCAGCCTGTCGCCCTGTCTGACGTCGAGAAAGGAGTCAGTATGTTCCGCAACGAACACATCAACCGGAAGATCCTTGGTCTTGTAGAGAATATGGCCTGGTTCACTCCGGAGGAACTTCCTGACAACAAGTACTATATATTCGGGAAAGACGGTGGAGCAGCTATGACGCAGAAATACGGTATTCCACTGCTCGGACAGATTCCTCTGGTCCAAAGCATACGCGAAGGCGGCGACTCAGGAGAGCCCGCAGCACTCGGCGACCGCCCAGACGGCAAAGCCTTCCTGGACCTCGCCCGCACCCTCGCCGGAATGGTGTAACGCCCAGTTCTTTCGTCATCCCCGGCTCGACCTTCGTCATCCCCGGCTCGACCTTCGTCATCCCCGGCTCGACCGGGGATCCCTGTCATGCCCGACCTAACGTCATGCTCGACCAGGTCGGGCATCCCCATTCCCGGTCAGGCCAGCTACGACCCCGGACCGGACAGACTCTACCAAATAAACAATAAGTCAAGGTTGTTAGGAGAAAAGCACGCCTATCCAGCCGTCGGAGGCAGTTTCTGTCATTTCGAGGCTGGTATGGAAAGTGTTGATATTCAATTAGATGATTGATTATAAGATATTTACGTACCAGGCTGAAACGAGTAAAGTGTGTCCGTGTGAGACAGAGAAGCGTCCCGGAAAGATTGCAGACAGTTCAAGGGAAGGCGGGGTGAATAAGGGCCTGATGGACGGTTGACGGCAGTTGGCTGCAACGTTAGGGCGCATTTACCCGTACAGGGCTGCGAAGCAGCAAGCGCCCGGTGTTGCAGCAACTGACGTGAATGGATTCCCGAACAGGCCGGCTCTTGGGTGAGTCGGCCTGATTATCAAATGGTTCCCTATTCCTACTTCACCTTGACGAAGGTGAATCCGGTCTTCATTCCATCGTAGCTGGAAGCCAGTGTAGATATGGCGGAGACCGGAGTCTGATCCTTGGAGACAAAGCCAAGGGCCTGGATCAAAGTCAGGATCTTGCTTGAATCGAAAGTAAGAGCCATCTGGTCCTCTGCCACCGAAATATAAGCCGCCGGCAGCGGGAACAGAGGAGTCTTGAGGGTTATCTTCTTATTTTCATCGTCGTAGTCATACGTGCCCTGATAGGTCTTTCCACCTAGGGTGTAGGAGCAGGTATTGTCTTCGCGAAGAGAAATGGAAAGGTTACCCTGCTTGAATCCAAGGATACTGAAATAAGGAGCTATGTTGTCGGCCACGGTCTGGCTGGCAACGACACCACCCGCCTTATCCAGGAAACTCTGAGTCTCGAACTGGATTGCAGGCTCTGCGTAAGTCCAGTCGCCCACGAGAGATTTCTTGGTGGTCGTGTCATAGAACTGTCCGAGGACAGACCCGATGATCTTGACTATCTTCGTGATAGTCTTGACTTTCTTGCGTCCGCCGAATATGGACCCGATCGCATTGACGGTCCTGATGATTCCACAGCCGGACAGCGTCAAGGCACAGCACAGGACGGCTGTCGCGGCTAAGCCGTGCCTTTTCATAGCTATGCTTCCTTTTCGTCTTTCTTTTCCTGGATTTTCTGCTTTGCCGTGTCGATGGCATCAGCAGCCTTCTCCTTAGCCTCTGCATACGCAGCCTTGCTCTTGTCGGCTACCTTTCCTGCAGTGAACTGGACCTTTTCCTTGAAAGTCACCTTTCCGTCTCCGTCGAGATCGGCGCTGTTGATCTTCTCTACGACATCTTCGGTCCTATCCTTTGCCTTCTCATAGATTTCCTTGCTCTTGTCTGCTACCTTACCAGCCGCTTCCTGCAGCTTTTCCTTAAGGCTCTTCTTTACTTCTTCAGCCATGATGATAAATTTTAAGTTATAGAATATTCAACTGTTTCCGTAAATATAAGTATTTTCTACGATTCCTTGACACACATCCCGCCTATAGAAAGCAACAACAATACCAGAAGGGTTGCGCTCGAGGCACGGGAAGCCCTTGCGCTCGCCGTATAGACCGCCGGTTCGAACCTCATCGTAATCTCGTGCTCTCCGGCAGGCAGAACTGCCCCCCGAAGAACCCAGTCTGCACGGAAAAGAGGAACTTCCGCCCCGTCCACGGTAGCCTTCCACCCGTCAGGATAATAGATTTCACTGAATACGGCCGGACGGTCATACGCAGAGACATATCTGTAATGAAGCTCATTAGGAGAATATGAAGTCATCCAGATGGAATCACGCAAGTCCGCCTTGTCTTCAAAAGAAACACCGAATACCTTTACCATTTCTTCGAAATCCCGTCCCAATATGGCTTCCGTCCGAAGATCGGCGCCTGCCAAGAGTCCTATCTCGTCATCCGGAGTAGCGGCATCAATGAATCTTTCCACGAACCACGCCGGCCCGTATGCCTGCTTGTTTTCCACCGGAGGGAAGTCAGCTCCCAGGATGAAATACTTGGTATTCAATGCGGAAAGCACTTTCATCTCCGGCAGGGCGTCCTGGATGTCCCCGAGTGTCTTTGCCCCGCGCGCGGCACCGATCGCCCCCTGGAGTTCACCTACCAGATACCTGTCAATCAAGTCCTGGTAGCGCTGGAGCTTCGCCGGACTGTATCCACCGACGCTCTTGTGCCAGTAAGGATTGTAGTTGTCATTGAATATGTCCGCTGTAAGGTCGGCCACGCGGAAAGAAGGAGACTTGTCCTCCAGTATCGCCTTGTCCACTTCACGCGCGGTGAAATGGCTGTCGAACTGGCGCGGAGTGGTGAAATCCCGGGAATTGAGGTACCGCTTGCCGATAGCGAACATATTCACCAGGACGAGGAAGCATATCCCGGCCATTGCGACTTTACGTCTCGAATCGCCGATTTCAGGATTCAACTCATAGGACTTCGGAGCCTGTTTCGGAACGCTGAAGGACCAGAATATCAGGCAGAAAGCCAACATGATTACTACTGCGGACCACAATGCGTCTGTACGGAGCAGGCGGATGCGGTCGGCTCTCAGGGCGTCCGCGATCACGTCTTGCATCTGTCCATCGGAAGGGCCGGAGAATGTACCGGCAAGGCTCGGAACCAGAGCGACCAGAAGGCATATTCCTGCCGTCAGCGCCAGGGCCGGCCAACCCTTCTTCAGGAACTCTTTTTTCGTATATTCCCCCTTCATCAAGCGGTCTAGGACCAGGAAGCCGAGCATCGGGAGAGTGAACTGGAGGATGACCAGAGCCATCGAGACCGTCCTGAACTTGTTGTACATCGGCGCATAGTCGAAGAACAGCTTGGTGAACCACATAAAGTGGTTGCCCAGGGCTAGGAATACAGCCACGAAGGTCGCAGCCAGCATCCACCATTTTTCCTTTCCCTTGTAAAGGAACAAGCCCAGCAGGAAGAGGAATATGCTTATGGCTCCCATATACATAGGTCCCGCGGTGAAAGGCTGCGGGCCCCAGTAGTAAGGCATCCTTTCAGGAGCGCTCTGGCCATATTGCTTGAACAGCTTGACCACCTCCGACTTGGAAGGATTCGCGAGTCCGGCGGAAGACCCTCCGTTGAAATCCGGGATCATCAGGTTCGGCAGTTCCTCCCATCCGTATGACCAGGCCGTGGCATAGTCAAGCTGGAGGCCGTCCTTGTTGACCTGTCCTCCGGAAGGGTTCGAAAGCTCAGAGCCCCCGCGCATCGTATTCTTGGAATATTCATACAGAGGGGCAAGCTTGATCGTGTTGGTGCCAATTCCCGCCAGTCCCACGACCAGGAGAAGGGCGGAGGCGGCAAAGAACCGTCCCAGGGAAGCCCGTCCTTCCTTGGAGCACAGCAGCGAAATCGCCAGGGCAAGGGCATAGATGACGATCATTATGGCCAGATAGTAGGTGATCTGCTGGTGGTTGGCCTTGATCTGCAGGCTCAGCGCCAGACCGAACAGGACCGCTCCCAGAAGGGTCTGCGGCAGCCATCCTTTCCATCCCTTGCCATCCTTCTTCGCCAGAGCCTTGCGGTAAGTGAATATCACGGCGGCCAGGACCCACGGCAGGAAGGCCAGGGCCTGCATCTTGGTGTTGTGACCGACCTGTATGATCTGGAAGTTGTAGGAACAGAAGGTTACGGCCACGGCGCCTCCTATGGCCAGGAACTTGTTTATCCCGAGCGAAAGCATCAGCAGGAAGGCTCCCAGCAGGGATATGAACAACCATGTTGCCGGTCGTTTTCCGGTCATCATCAGGTCGTACAGACCCTGGGTCCAGTCTCCTTCCGAAGATGGCATGAATGACGTCGTAGGCATTCCTCCGAACATCGAACCTGTCCACCTGGCAGGATCGTCCGGATGGGAAGCGTTCCACACCGAAGCCTCCCTGGACATTCCCTTGAAACCGGTGATGTCGCTCTGGTTGACTATCTTCCCGGAAAGCACTTCCGGCACGAATGCATATGCCAGCACCAGGAAAAACGCCACGATGCCGGCATAGATTAGGATATTCCTGACTTTATTGTTCATCATCACTTGTTTATTATAGTAACTTGCACCATAAGGGTGCTTGCTGCTTCGCTGCCCTGTACGGGTAAATGCATCCCTTATGGTGCAGGTTGCCTGTTAACCTGTGCAGTAACTTCATTCAATATGCCGACCAGCCGCCTGGTAGTGTTCCTGCGTGTATAGCGGGATATGTCTCCGGGGGTGTCGTGCAGCTCTCCGTTCTGGAATTCTTCCCAGCAGAAATCCACCCACAGGCGGATCCGTTTCTCATCGTTCCAGTCATAGACCACGCCCGCACCGGCATCCCTCACGACAGCCGCCATAGCCCCGCCGGTCTGGCCTATTCCGAGGATAGGCCGGCGTGAGGCCAGGTACTCGAACAGTTTCCCGGGAAGGACGGCGTTGTATTCCGGTTCCTTCCTTAGGGGCAGGATCAGGATGGATGCATTGCGCTGCTCGCGGACAGCAACGTCGTGGCTCTGGTAACCGAGGTCTACCAGGTTGGCTCCGAGACCGGCATCTTCGATGGATTTCGTGATCTCCCGGTCGGTCTTTCCGGCAAGCCGGATCTTCAGGGTCCTTCGGAACTGTGCATCCGTCCTGCATTTGTCAGAAAGAACCTTCCAGAGCACGTCGGGGTTGCCGTCTGAAGCGAAGAGGCCGGTATGGGTCACGTTGAAACAGTCGTCCAGTTCGAAGTCCCGTTTGAAATCCTCCTCGTCGAAACCATTGGTTATCAGTTCGACAGGAGTCTTGGTCATAGCCTTGAAATCATCTTGCACCAGAGGAGAGACTGCGATAACCTTGGTAGCTCCGTCCAGTACTTCCTGCTCAAGGGCGTGGTGCTTCTCTTCCGAACGCTTGGTGAGCCCTAGATGCTTGAAATAGAACATCTTGGTCCAAGGGTCGCGGAAATCCGCGAGCCAGGGCAGGCCGGTAGCACGGCTGAGTTTCAAGCCGATGAGGTGCATAGACTGAGGCGGCCCCGTGGTAACTATAGCGTCCACCGGATGGGCTTTCAGGTATTCTTTAAGGAAACGAACTGAAGGGTTTACCCAGAGAATCCTCGGGTCCGGAATGAAGAAGTTCCCCCGGATGAAAAGGGACATTTTCTGCTTCCAGGATTTCTCCCCGCCGTTGATCGGATTGACCTCATCCTTGTTGGAAGAGGCCCCTGTCAGAGTCTTGAGGTCGGTGGAACTGCCCTTGCCCATTATCTTGCGGTATATTCCGTAAGGTTCGGTGATATGGCGCCTTATTATTTCCGCCTCGGGAGGAATCTCGGCAGCGAGGGTATTGTCCACGGTGGTCAGTTCCGGGTTCTCCGGGGTATAGATCACAGGCTGCCATCCAGAAGCGGGAAGGTACTTCGCGAACTTGACCCAGCGCTGGACGCCGGAACCGCCTGAAGGCGGCCAATAATAGGTTATGATCAGAACTCTCTTCATCACGGTCTAAATGCGTCAAACTCCCAGTTCTTCCTTCATCGAGCGTAGCAAGTCGAAGGCCTGGAGAGGTGTCATATTGTCGAGGTCGGCGGCGGTGAGCTTGTCCCGGAGCGACTCGAGCGTAGGGTCGTCCAGCTGGAAGAAAGAAAGCTGGAGGGAACCGTCGCTTTCTATCGTTCCGGCCTTCGTCTGCACCGGTTTCTTGATCTCTCCTTTCCTTGCACTCACAAGGTGTTGGGAATCATTCATTTCCAGAGCCTTGAGGGTATTCTCGGCGCTTTGGATGACTTCCTTTGGCATCCCCGCCATCCTGGCGACGTGGATTCCGAAACTGTGTGCGGTACCTCCTTCCCTGAGCTTCCTGAGGAATATTACCTGGGTGCCGACTTCCTTGACGGCGATATGGAAATTCTTGACCCGCTTGTAGCTTTCTTCCAGGTCGTTGAGCTCGTGGTAATGGGTAGCGAACAGGGTCTTCGCCCCGTGGCCGTATTCGTGGATGTATTCGACTATCGCCCTCGCGATGGACATTCCGTCGTAGGTGGAGGTGCCCCTGCCGATCTCGTCCAAGAGTACGAGAGACCTGGCGCTCAGGTTGTGGAGTATCATCGATGTTTCGAGCATCTCGACCATAAACGTGGACTCTCCCCGGGAAATATTGTCGGAAGCTCCTACGCGGGTGAAAATCTTGTCGAAATATCCTATACGCGCACTTTCGGCAGGAACGAAGCTGCCTACCTGGGCGAGGAGTACGATGAGGGCCGTCTGGCGCAGAAGGGCCGATTTTCCGGCCATATTGGGACCGGTCAGGATTATTATCTGCTGCGTCTTGTCGTCGAGATGGACGTCGTTGGGGACATATTCTTCTCCCGGAGGCATCAGGGTCTCGATTACAGGGTGGCGTCCGGCCTTGATGTCCAGGGAATAATCCTTCGTCATCTCCGGGCGGCAGTAAGAACGTTCGCGGGCCAGGCGGGCGAAACCGGCAAGGACATCCAGTCTGGCGATGATCCTGCAATTGGTCTGGATCGCCGGGATATTCTTGCGGATAAGCTCCACGAGGTCGGAATACAGCTTCGTCTCTAGAGCATAGATGCGGTCTTCGGCACTCAGGATCTTGGCCTCATATTCCTTGAGTTCTTCGGTTATGTACCGCTCCGCTCCGACCAGCGTCTGCTTCCGGATCCATTCCGGTGGTACGAGATCCTTGAAAGTGTTCCTTACTTCGATGTAATAGCCGAACACGTTGTTGAAGCCTATCTTCAAGGACGTTATCCCCGTCCTTGCGGCTTCCCGCTGCTGAAGGGCAAGGAGATAATCCTTCCCTCCGGAAGAAATCTCTCTCAGCTCATCCAGTTCAGGGTCCACACCCTTGCCGATGACGGGTCCCTTGCCTATCGCTGCGGCCGGCTCCGGCGCCATCGTATGGCTTATGGATTCCAGCAGGGAAGAACAGTTCCTTATGCCGCCGGCCAGATTGTCGAGAGCCTTGACGCCACGGCCCTTGCAGAGTGCGGACACAGGATCCATCGCGGAAAGACCGCGTCCGAGCTGCATAACCTCCCTCGGAGCTATCTTCCCGGTCGCAGCACGGGCGATGATGCGTTCCAGGTCGCCCATTCCGCCGATATGCTCCTGAAGCTGTTCAAGATCTCCGGAATCCGGAACGAAGTGGTCCACGACGTCATATCTAGCCTCCAGTTCCTTGATGTCCAGGACCGGCAAAGCCAACCAGTTGCGGAGGAGCCTGGCACCCATTGGGGAAACGCAGCCGTCCATCACGCTTACCAGGCTGACGCCTTCTCCTCCTGCTGCGGATTCGAATATTTCCAGGTTCCGGACAGTGAACTTGTCCATCCATACGAACTTGTCGCCGTCGATCCTGGATATGGAACACAGATTCTTGAGGCCGGTGTGATAGGTCTGTTCCAGGTACACCAACAAAGCTCCCGCAGAGCAGATGCCGAGCGGATATCTGTCTATCGCGAATCCCTTCAGGGAATCCACTCCGAATTGTTTCTTGAGCTTGTCTACGGCAGCGTCGTATACGAATGCCCACTCTTCGACGGAAGAAACGTACAGGGCCTCCCCGAACCTTTCCTTGACTCCCTTCTCGAAACCTCTCTGGACTATGATTTCCTTGGGGTTCAAGGAAGAAACCAATGTTCCTATGTATTCAAGCGAACCCTGGGACACCTGGAAGGCGCCCGTGGAAACATCCAGGAAAGCTGCTCCGCACTGGTCCTTCTCGAAAGTGAGACCGGCGAGGAAGTTGTTCTCCTTCTGCTCCAGCATCTGGTCGTTGAAAGCCACGCCCGGGGTCACCAGTTCGGTAACCCCGCGCTTGACCAGTTTCTTGGCGAACTTGGGGTCCTCAAGCTGGTCGCATACAGCCACCTTGTGGCCGGCCCGTACCAGTTTCGGGAGATACACGTCGAGGGCATGATGCGGGAAGCCCGCCATCTCGACATAGCCTTTGTCTCCGTTGGATTTCCTGGTAAGCACTATTCCGAGAACCTTGCTGACCAGGACGGCGTCGTCTGAATATGACTCATAAAAGTCCCCTACCCTGTAAAGGAGCACCGCCTCCGGGTGCTGAGCCTTTACGGAGAAGAACTGCTTTATCAGCGGAGTATCTTCGGGAACTTTTACCTTGGCCATAGCAAACTACAAAAATACGAAAAAAAGCTTTAGGTTACTTTGTAAACAGGAATCCTGTCTTCATTCCGTCATAAGCCTGGGCGATGGAAGCTATCTGGGAAAGGGTGGAGTCGCTGTCTGTGACCTTTCCGTCGGGCTCGACGAAGCAGAACCTGTTGTACAGTCTTCCGTCCTCCTCGGTAGAGATGCTGCCTGCCAGGGCGAAACCGTGTTCGCGGGCCTGCTTGAGCATCCAGCGGAGGGTTCCGCCGTCCGTTTCCGGCAAACCGGAAAGCATCGCATCCAGTTTCCGGCGGTTAGCTTCCGGATCCGCCCAAACCACGTCCGTCTGCATCAAAGTGGTTTTCATAGTACGCAAGTTAACAAGAATTCATTTAATTTTATTACTTTTACGAGTGTAACTGCACGAAAACTAACACAAAACATATGATAGGAAGACTCAGAACCCTCTTTACGGCCTTAGCCGTATTGCTGTCGGCTTTCGGTTTCCGCGCAGCCGGCAAAAGCGAGGATTTCCGCGCTATGTCATTCAATATCCGCTACCAGTTCCCGGCAGACACCGGAAAACTCAGCTGGGAAGCCAGGAAGGGAGGCTGCATTAAAGCTATTGAAAAGTACAAACCAGACGTGATCGGTTTCCAGGAAGCATACCCCTACCACAAGGCTGACTTGAAGAAGGAGCTGGGGAAATACGTTATGGTGGACCGTGGAGGCAAGCCCGGCACTCCGGACCTGGAACTCAAGAACAACGAGAATCCGGTGATGTTCCGCGGGGACAAGCTGGAACTGCTGGACTATGGCTACTTCTGGCTCAACGAAGACCAGACTCCCGACCGCAAAGGCTGGGATGCAGCAAGTGTGAGGAACGCCACCTGGGTCAAGTTGAAATATAAGAAATCAGGACGTATCTTCTTCTATTTCAACGTCCATATGGACCACAGAGGCCCGAACGCGAGGTTGCAGAGCTCCATCCTCATAGTCGAAAAGATCAAGGAAATCGCCGGAGACGATGCAGTGGTCTTCCTCGGAGGAGACTTCAATATGCCGGATTCAGAGAAAGGCATCAAGCCTCTGCAGGACTATATGAAAGAGGCGGCCCATTCTGTCAGGAAGCCAGACACGGCTCCTACCTTCAACGACTTCGGAAGAAAGGGCAGCAAACCTATGTGGCTCGACCACTTGATGTTCCGTGGTGCCACTGCGAAATCGTTCATCGTGGTGGACGAGAATAAATACGGGGTACAGTACATCTCCGACCATTATCCGATAGTCGCAGACTTCGTAATCCCCGTCCCGAAGGAATAAGGATTATCCTACAAGGCCGCTTATGAATATGACGGCTATCGAGACCGGAGCTACGTACTTTATCAGGAAATAGATTATCGGGAACAGTTTTACATTGGTGTGAAGGGTGCCTCCGTTGGTGAGCTCATCCTTCACATCTTCCTTTTTCATCTTCCACCCCACGAACAGGCTGAACAGGAGCGCTCCCAGGGTCAGCAGGAAGTTCGAACAGAGCTTGTCCAGGAAATCGAAGACACTGCCCCTAAGCACACAGAGTATTCCGACCATGAACGCGAAGATGAAGATACCAGCGGTCGCGGCCGTGCGGGATATTCCTTTCTCTTCGCTCAGGTACGCTACCCCCACCTCCATCATCGAGATGGAAGAGGTCAAGGCGGCCACCAGGATAGTGATGAAGAAGATTATGGCTACCGCTGCGCTCAGGACAAGCCCGCCTGTGCCCATCTTGGCGAAAATATAAGGCAATGTCTCGAAGACGAGGCCCGGTCCCGCTGCCGGTGCGATACCGGAAGCAAAAACGGCCGGCATTATAGCGAAGCCGGCAAAGATCGCGAACATAAGGTCGGAAACGGCCGTTCCGACACCTGACGCCATCAGGTTCTCGTCCTTGCTGACATATGACGAATACGTGAGCATCGTACCGACTCCCAGGGACAGGGAGAAGAAACTCTGGCCGAGAGCGGCCGCAAGAGCATCAGGGGTCAGTTTGGAGAAGTCGGGGCGGACAAGATACCTTATCCCTTCGCCGGCTCCCGGAAGGGTCAGGGAATAGACCGCGATCACCAGGACCAGGACGAAAAGCACCGGGATGGTTATCTTGCTGAACCTCTCTATCCCTTTCTTGACACCTGCGAATACGATCCCTGCCGTCATTCCGAGGAAAAGCAGCAGGCAGGCTATGACCTTTGCCCGCGATGCGGCGAATTCACCGAACATCCCCGTGACTATCTCAGCATTGTCGGGCCGGAACTGGATGGTGACCGACTTGAAGAGATATTCTATTGACCAGCCCCCCACGACGCTGTAATAGGAAAGGATGATTATCGGCGAGACGACCGTCAGGAGTCCAAGCCATTTCCAGGAAGACCTCGGAGCAAGGGCTTCCATCGCTCCGAATGTGTTCTTGTGCGTCCTGCGGCCTATGACAGATTCTGAAAAGAGGATGGGAAGGGAAAGCAGGAAACAGCAGAGGATATAAACCAGGATGAATGCAGCACCTCCGTACTGGCCTACGATGAAAGGGAAGCGCCAGATATTGCCAAGGCCTATGGCGGACCCAGCCATCGCCATTATCACCGCAGCCCTACTGCCGAAATTCTCCCTTCCGCTCATCGGAGTAACAGATTGGAGATGAATATCATAAGGACTGCCAACGGGGCTACGAACCTTATCAGGAAATAGATGACAGGGAAAGCCCCCGTGTTCCGGGTTCCGCCGTTAGTTATCTCGTCCCTGACATCCTTACGCTTCATCTTCCACCCCACAAACAGAACCACGAGCAAGGCTCCTATCGTCAGGAGGAAGTTGGACGCGAATGCATCCACCATTCCGAAAACCTTGATGGACAAGGCGCAGGCAAGGCCGAGCAGCCAGGTCAGGATGAACACCAGCAGGCAGGCTTTCTTCCTTTCGATCTTTTTCTCCTCCACGAGATACGCCACTCCGACTTCGATCGTGGAGACTGAAGATGTCATCGCCGCCACGATAACGGTCAGTAAGAACAAAGCCGAAACGGCAACCGAGATCCACTTGACGCCGGCTCCCATTTCGGTGAATACGAAAGGCAGGGTCTGGAAAATCAGTCCAGGACCAGCAGAGGGTTTGATTCCGGCCGAGAAAACTGCCGGCATTATCGCGAAACCGGCCAGGATGGCGAACATCAGGTCGGCAATGGCGGTTCCCAGGCCCATCGCAATGACGTTCTCCTCTTTGTTCACGTATGACGAATACGTGATGATGATTCCCATTCCAAGGGACAACGAATAGAAACTCTGCCCCATCGCGAAAGCGAAGGTCTTTCCGGTAACCTTGGAAAGGTCCGGCTTGACGAGGTAGTCTATTCCAGCTCCGGCCCCTGGCATATTGACCGAATATACCAGTATGATGATTATAAGCAGGAACAGCACCGGAATGGACATCTTGCTGAATTTCTCTATACCGCTCTTGACCCCCAGGGCGACTATTCCGCAGGACAGCGCCAGGAATATGGTGTCGAAGGCAAGGGCCGTCCAGCCCGAGGGAGTGAATTCCCCGAAGCCAAGGGAGAAACTCTTGAGGAAATATTCGATGGACCACCCGCCCACGATGCTGTAATAGGAAACGATTATCATCGGGGTGACCACGCTCAGGTAGCCCAACACCCTCCAGCCGCTTCCGGGAGCAAGCTGTTTCATCGCTCCGATGGCATTGGAATGGGTCCTGCGGCCTATTACGACCTCGGAAAGGAATATAGGCAAGGACAGGATCAGTGTACAGGCTATGTAGATCAGGATGAATGCGGCACCGCCGTATTCACCTGTCATATACGGAAAACGCCAGATGTTTCCCAGGCCTATGGCAGAACCGGCCATCGCCATTATGACGGCCGACCTGCTTCCGAAATGTTCCCTGTTTGAGCTCATCGTCCGACGTGGATGCTATTTCTTCCTGCGGGTATAGATCGTGAATTCGTAGCCGTAACCTGTCTCCGGGTCGGTTGCAACCTGAGTGGTGCTCTCGACTTCCCATATTCCCGGATCGATCACCGGAAAGAAGGTATCCGCATCTTCAATGGTCGCGTGGACGTGGGTGATGTAGAGTTTGTCTGCCGTCGGAAGGGCCTGGCGGTATGTTTCGCCCCCTCCCATCACGAAGACCTTTTCCGCATCCGGCGAGACGAGGGAATATGCCTCGTCGAGGCTTCCTGCGACCTTGACCCCTTCCGGCTTGTCCGGCCAGGGGAATATGCTGATCACGACATTGTCCCGCTTTGGCAGGGGCCTTCCTCCTATCGACTGGAACGTCATCCAGCCCATAATGACCGGGCTCCCGGTTGTAGTAGTGCGGAAATATTTCATATCTTCCGCAATGTGCCACAGGAGGGCATTCCCTTTACCGATGGCCCTGTTGTCGGCGATCGCCACTATTATGCATTTTTCCATATTACAAATGTTTCTGTTCGTTCTGTATCACCCGTAATCAGACCGCGACCGGAGCCTTGATGGTCGGCCAAGGATCATATCCTTCCAGGGTGAAATCCTCTGCCTTGAAATCGAATACGGACTTCACTTCCGGGTTCAGGATCATCTTTGGAAGCGGACGTGGGGTCCTGCCAAGCTGCTCTTTGACCTGGTCGAAGTGATTGAGATAGATATGGGTGTCGCCCGTAGTATGGATGAACTCTCCCGGCTCGAGTCCGCTGGTGGCAGCTATCATCATAGTAAGGAGAGCATAGGACGCGATGTTGAAAGGAACGCCCAGGAAAGTATCCGCGCTCCTCTGGTAAAGCTGGCAGGAAAGTTTTCCTTCTGCCACGTAGAACTGGAACAGGCAGTGGCAGGGAGGAAGGGCCATCTTGTCGACTTCTCCTGGATTCCAGGCGCATACCAGCATCCTGCGGGAGTCCGGATTGTTGCGGATCAGGTCAATCACTCCTGCGAGCTGGTCCACGGACCTGCCGTCGGGAGCCGGCCAGGAACGCCACTGGTGGCCGTAAACCGGACCGAGGTCCCCGTTCTCGTCCGCCCACTCGTCCCAGATATGGACATTGTTATCCAGCAGATACTTGATGTTGGTGCTTCCGGAAATGAACCACAAAAGTTCGTGGATGATCCCTTTCAGGAACACTTTCTTGGTTGTCAGGAGAGGGAATCCCTCGGAGAGGTCGAATCTCATCTGGTATCCGAACACGCTCTTCGTGCCCACGCCGGTGCGGTCGTGCTTGACCACTCCGTCGTCCATAATGTGCCTCAGCAGGTCCAGGTACTGTTTCATCTTACTGAGAATTGCCAGATTATCGCTTCCTGCAAGGTCTCGCCGGGACGAAGCACGGTGGACGGATAGTCCGGTTTGTTAGGGGAATCAGGTGCGTGCTGGCACTCGATGGCGACTCCCTCGTAGTCGAAATAGCTCCTTCCACATTTGGCCACAGGGCAGCCGGCAAGCCAGTTGCCTGTATATATCTGGACAGCAGGTTGTGTAGTAAGGACTTCCAGCTGACGGCCGCTGAGAGGGGAATAAAGCTTGGCTGCGGACTGCAGCTGCCCCGGCTCATATCCTGAGACCATAAAGCAGTTGTCGTATCCCTTCCCGTAGTTGAGGGCAGGGAAATCTTCCTTGATTTCCTGTCCTATAAGCTTGAACTCGCGGAAATCCATAGGAGTCCCGGCAACTGCATCCGGTTCTCCGAGCGGAATCAATGTGTCGTCCGTTGGAAGATATACGGCGGAATTGAGCTTCAGGAAATGTCCGAGGATATCTCCGTTTCCTTCTCCGTTGAGGTTGAAATAAGCGTGGTTGGTAAGGTTGACGACGGTAGCCTTGTCGGTCTCAGCAGTGAAAGTAAGCTCAAGCGCATTGTCCTCGCTCCACTCATAGTGCGCAACGACTTTCAGGTTGCCCGGATAACCGGCCTCCCCGTCTTCGGCCACATACAGGAACTCTACGGCATCACCGACCATACGGCTTTCCCACACCTTGTTCTGGAACCCCTGGGGGCCGCCGTGAAGATGGTTCGGGCCGTTGTTCACAGGAAGGGTATATTCGACACCGTCAAGGGTGAACTTTCCCCTGGCTATCCTGTTGGCATAGCGGCCGGGGCACTTTCCGGAGCAAGGTCCGTCGGCGAAATAATCATTCGCCTGTGGATATCCCAGGACCACATCGGCCAGCTTTCCGTCCTTGTCCGGTACGACCACGGACACTATCGCAGCACCCACGCTGCACAGGCGGACGAAGGCTCCGGACCCATTCTCTATCGTATACAGGAAGACTTCCTTCCCGTCGGGGGAAACACCCCAGAGTTGCTTGTCTGTTTTCATATGATTATGCTGTTATTCAATATTCGCTATATAGGACAGGACCTTGTCCGACGGGGCATCTTTCATTATCACCCTCTTTCCTTCGTCGAGGAGATACAAGGACGGGATAGCCCTGACGTTGTAGGTCACGTCGGTGCGTATCGTGTAGCTCTGGTCGTAACCGCTCAGCCAGGATTCAGGATAGTTGACGGCATATTCCCGCCATTCGTCCAAGTCGGAATCGATGTAGACATTCACCACCGCGAGCTTTCCGGAATCCACCTTCCCGGCAATATTCGGGTCGGTGGTCAGGCCGTCTATGATCTCCTTGCAGGCCGGACAGCCCGGGTTCGAAAAGAACAGCAAGGTATAGGCTGCCTTTACGGCGTGAAGGCTGTGCCTGCGGCCGGACAAGTCTGTGAAAGAAAAATCAGCAGCCACCGTTCCTGTCTGGTTGAGGGAACACATCTTCGCGTCGTGGGCATAAGCCTGCCGCATTCCCTCCGGCACGAAAGGAGAAGAGGACAGACCGGCCGCGAAAGGAAGGTAAAGGTCTTCGCTGCGTACCGGAGAGTTCGGATCGTAAAGATACTTTGCAACCGTCTTTTCCAGGAAGCTGAATACATTCGATGCCGTGTCGGAAGCCTGGAAACGCTCCAGGGAACCCAGGAAGTCTCCCATAGCCTTGCGGGCGAAATCCAGTCCACATCCCTGCTCCAGGACTGCAACATACGTTCCGACAGCGTTTTCCACGTCTTCAGCAAGGACTCCGTTGACAATGTTCGTGTCGCAGGGAAGGTTCTTTTCCAGGAAGGCGTCCCAGAAATGGGTGGCTACATATTCGTTTGCCTCGACTCCGTCGGTTATCAAGGAAGGGACCTTGGGTGCCGCAGGGAAAGGCACAGGATGGAAAGCTGTATCCTGAGAAGCTTTCTTTTCTCCGCATCCGGCGTACAGCACGACAAGGACGGCTGCCAATATGTATCCTGGAATCTTTTTCATTTGTGCATTCCTACAAATTTAAATAAATAATCGCAGATTTGTTATCTTCGTGATTGATTATGAAAAGAACGATACTATCCTTCATACTCGCACTCGCCTGCACAAGCCTGAACGCCCAATTCTCCCTCAACGGAAGCGATCCTCCAAGCCTCCGCTGGAACAGTGTCACGACCGACCATTTCAAGATCATCTATCCGGTGGGAGCAGACTCGCTTGCCAGGGTCTATGCATATGAACTGGAGAGAGCCAGGGACCCGCTCGGCTGGTCTTCCGGACTGAAGACCGGGTCCAGTTACAGGACCAGGATGCCGGTGGTGTTCCACTGCCTCAACCCGATAGCCAATGCATCCGTAGCCTGGGCTCCGAAAAGGATGGACATATACACCGTGATGGATGCATATTCCCCGACTCCGATCCCCTGGGCAAGGCATCTGGCGATCCACGAGGGGCGCCATTCCTCCCAGATGCAGTTCGGCGCGGCCGGCAAGAACAAGATTTTCAAGATCCTTACCGGGGATATGGTGGCGGGGGCTTTCTCCGGGCTGTATCCCGGCCCGGCCTTCCTCGAAGGCGATGCGGTGGTTGCCGAAACGGCGCTTTCGCTGTCCGGCCGAGGTCGCCAGGCTTCGTTCCTCAACTATTTTATGCCCGCCTTCGATTCCGGAGACTGGCGTGATTACTGGCGCTGGGCTTATGGTTCGTACACCAGGTATACTCCGGACCATTACCGTGCAGGATATATGCTCGTTGCCGGCACGAGGGTATTCCTGGACGACCCTTCCTTCACCGACGAGTATTTCACCAGGGTTATACGGAAGGGATGGCTGTTCAATCTCCAGAAGACGGTCAAAGCCGCTTCCGGAACCAAGTTCAAGGAATCATTCCGCACCATAGAAGAAGGTTTCAAGGATATCTGGGACAAAGAAGCCGCCCTAAGGGCTCCTTTTATGCCGGCGAGACAGGTGACTGTCGCTGGAAAAGTTCATAACAGTTACAGAGCCGGAGTATATTCCGAAGACGCCAGCATATTCACTCTAAAGAGCGGCCTGTACACCCCGCTTACCCTTGTCAGGGTAGCTCCTGACGGCTCCGAATGGTACGTGAGGCCTTTCGCGTCCGCCACCGGCGACCTGCATCTCGACAAAGCCAACGGAAGGCTCTGGTGGACGGAAACTGTAGCCGACAGACGATGGGAGCTGTCCGGAGAATCACGGGTCCGCTATATCGAGACCACAGACCCGGCAAAGATCCATACCATCACCAAGGGACACCGGTATTTCAACCCTGCCCCTTCCGACGACGGGAAGAGAGTCGCGGTAGCGGAATATCCTTCCTTCGGAGGATCGCGGATATGTATCCTCGACTCCAATTCAGGCGATGTACTCGCCGCGGTCCAGGCCCCCGATTCGGTCCAGGTCACGGAATCGTCCTGGATAGGTGACAGATTGTTCTCTGCAGGCCTGTCCGGACACGGAATGGGATTATATGAAGTGTCTTACGGACAGGATGGTCCTGAAGGCTTCAAAGTCCTGCTGGAGCCTCAGCCTGTAGAACTCGGAAGCTTGAAAACTTTCGGGAAGGAACTGGCGTTTGTGTGCGACAGAACCGGGGTGGGTGAACTCTACCTCTTCGAGCCGGATTCCCTGCGGCTCCGCCAGGCGACTTCCACGCGTTACGGAATAAGTTCTCCTTTCCTCAACCCGCAGGCAGACACTCTGTACTATTCCTCCGTTGCCTCCTCGTTCGATCCAGAGACCTACAAGCAGGGAAAGATGATGTATGCAACGGCGGTCCGGAACCTTCCGATAAAGGAGGTTTCATATTCTGAAATCCACAGTTATCCGGTGGCGGAGACCCTGACCAGGCAGGAAAAGGAAGTGGCGGGAGCGGAGTGGGACAGCTTCGAGGATTTCGGGTCGGTAACTGTTTCAGAACCGGAAAGATACTCGAAGATAAGGTTCCCGCATATTCACTCCTGGGCTCCTGTTTATTTCAACTATGACAATGTCGAAGACCTCAGCATGGACGAGTATTACAAGACGGCCTCCCTCGGAGCTACGGCCTTGTTCCAGAACCTTCTGGGTACAGGATACGGGTTCGTAGGGTACAATGCCCACGAGGATCCTTATTCGGAAGGGAAATGGAGGCATTCCGGCCATCTCCACTACATCTACACGGGACTGTATCCGGTCTTGGACTTCGCCCTGGACTTTAACGACCGGGCAGCCCTGGACACCCAGAGGCAGCAGGCCCTCAACGAGGAGGAACATACCGTAAGAGTCTATTCGAAAGGCACTCAGAGGAAAGAACCTTACCTGTCCGGAATCGTTTCGGCATATGTTCCATTGTCTTTCTCCTCCGGCGGAATCAGCCGCGGACTGGTGCCGAAGGTCAGCTTCAAGTTCTCCAACGACAGGTTGAACGACCAGATCAGCCTCAGGAAGGAGACCGTGGACGATGAAGGAAAGAAGTCCACGGAAGAGATTTCCACGATAGGAAAGACCAACCTGGTACGGAGAAGCACCATGGATCTCTCCGTAAGGGGTTATGCCATTCGCTCCAAGGCGCCTTCCCAGGCATATCCGAAGCTCGGCATCGGTGCGGAACTCGGTTTCCGCGTCCATCCAAACAAATCGGAGTTCTATTCTCCGAGTATGTACGTATATGCTTACGGTTACACCCCCGGACTGCGTTACGACCAAGGTTTCAGGTTCACTTTCAGCGGACAGACGGCTATCGGCAGGAAAGAATACAGCTACACCGACGGACCGATCTCGATGATTCCGAGAGGCTTCGTGGAATCAGGCCTCAGCGGAGTGCTGATGCGGGCATCCACTTCTTCATTCAAGGCCACCGTGGATTATGCAGTCCCGTTCCTGTCCGTGGACTGGACTTTCCTCTGTCCTGCATTCTATATCAAGAATTTCCAGCTGACTCCATTCGCTGACATATCCTTCCATGACTTCAGCTACAACCGGGATTTCCTCGTCAATCCGGGAAACATAGCTTCGGAAACCCTGCTCAGCTTCGGTGCCGACCTTGTGGTCAATCTCGGCAACTTCCTGTGGCTCCCGTTCGACTCCCGGTTCGGAATACGGTATGCACGCAACTGGTGGAGCACGATCGACTCTTTCCCGATCGGCAAACTGGACCGGAATTATTTCGGAGCCGTATTCAGCGTAGATATCTAGAACCTTTACCTGAAGAACCTGGCTATCCAGTCGGAATCTATCCTGGCGAAGCCATCGGAAGGTTTGACTTGCGGATTGCGTCGGAGGATTCCGGCGCAATCTTCATATACATTGAACCCTATCATCACTCCGTGCATCTTGCCTTCGGAAGGATAAGAAAACTCGATGTCGTTGTCCGGCCCCGAAAGGCGGAAGAACTTGAAAGGCGCGGTAGAAATATCCTTGCCTCCCTCTTTGCCCGAGAGCTCCATCCTGGAAACGTATTTACACATCTCGATCACGCAGTCGTCCAGCCCGGCATCGAATATATTCACCTTCTCGATGAGGGAGCCTACGTCTCCGACCCTCCTGAGAGTATATCCTTCCAGGGAGCCGGTAAGGGCGGACAGCTGCTGTTCGAGGGCGGCCGCCTGGCTTTCCGGAACAGCTCCTTCAGGAAGCAGGAACACCATCAGCCTGGATTCCGGATCGTGGTACAGGGTCTGCCCCTGTATCAGGTTGGTAGCTCCGCAATGGGGGCATTCCCAGACGAAGAGGGATCCGTCCTTGACTTTTCCTTTCACTTCCGGATTCTCCGAAACATTGATCCTGTTCCATACTTCCACCTTGTGGTCCTGGGAACAGACCCTGCAGGTTGCCGTTGCTTCCGCCATATCAGTGTTTGTCAATATATTTCCACAGTGCGTACATCAGTGCTCCCCAGGCCAGGAACAGGCCGGCATACACCCAGAAAGGCCATCTGGCCTGGAAATGTGTACTCCCGGTATATTTCTCGAAATCAGGAATATCGGCATAGTAATATGCACCTGCGCCGAAATCCAGGGAATCCTGCAGCCCGATTCTGTGGAGCATAATGTATGTAACGGCAATCAAAGCGACCGCCACGACTATGATGGTGATCACTTTGACTTCCTTATTGGGTTTACCGGCCAACTAGCTGAGAGTTGGGACCGGGAAGAATTTGCCGGAGAGCAGCAGCCAGACTGCGAAGAAGGTAAGGAGGATGTTGAATGTCTGACTGATATAGAGCCAGAGAACCTTTCCTCCCTGCATCTGCTTGGCTATCTCCTTGAAGTTGGTATCCAGGCCGATGCTGGTGAACGCAAGCACGAACGCCCAGTTCTTGTACTGGTCGAGGACCTTGTTGATGGCTCCGACCTGGTCGGCTCCGCACAGCGGCTGGATAAGGAAGGAAGCTATCAAGGATGCCGCGAAGAAACCGAGAATGAACTTAGGGAAGCGGATCCATATTTCGGAAGCTCCGACTTTGGTGGTTCCGGTACGGTCCACCCTGGTCGCGAAGAACAAGGCCACGAAGAAGGCGATGAATCCGATCAGGATGTTCTGGATGGACTTCACGAGGACTGCAGCCTGCTGTGCCTCTGGGCCGAGGGCCGTTCCGGCCACGACCACCGCACCGGTGGAGTCGATCGTTCCTCCGATCAAGGAGCCTCCCATAATGTTGGACATACCGCAGGCGCGGATAAGCATAGGTTCGAAAACCATCATAAGTATTGTGAATATGATGGATATCGAAACGGCGATGGAGAGATCATCCTTCTTAGCCTTGGACGCCGCAGCGGTTGCGATTGCAGCAGACGTTCCGCAGACAGAAGTAGCTGAAGCCAATGTGATTACGAGCGGCTTGTTGTCGATCTTGAGGATCTTGGTTCCCAGCCACCACATAAATATGATGACGACCGGAGTGACGATCCAGGCGATTCCCAAACCATAGAGACCGAATTTGGCTATGTTCGAGAAAAGGACCGAGAATCCCATTATGACCAGACCGGTCTTGATGTAGAATTCCGTCTTGATGGCCGGTTTGAGCCATTTCGGGACTCCTACCGTGTTGGAAATCAGGAGACCTACCAGCAACGCCCAGAAAGCCCACTCAAGGTAACGGTTGAGAGTGAACTCCGCGCTGATGAGACGCACGGCGAACGCTATCACGAACAAGCCGATGAAGGCAGGAATATACTTCTTTACGCTTTCGCCCTGAAGCTTCACGCCCAGGGTGAACAAGACTCCCAGCGTCACGAAGGTAACCAGGAACTTACGCCAGAATGCCAGATCTCCCAACTGGGCACCAAGTGACGTAACTTTGGCTGCAGCTGCTTCGGAGAGGGTTTCTCCCACCGTCCAGGTCGCGAATTTGACGGCTGAAAAATCAAAGGCTTTGGTCAGAACTGCGATGCAGGCCAGCAGGATCACGATGAATCCTATCCAGATTGCCTGCCAATCTTCTTTGCCCCAGAATGCCGGGACAGGTTTGCTTTTATCCATATCAGAAAATAGTATGATGCTTTACTATTTTGCAAATATAGAATTTTTCTGATATTTCCTGGCGTACTTCGGATCAAAGATGATATTAAGGATTTTTCAGCGCGATCCCTGCCAGAAAAAAGTGTCTATGAGCAAACACCTGAACAAAACGCCTGTTACTGACCTCCGAATATCTTGATGACGGCTTCGAGCTTCTGGCGCAGGCGGGCTGTGTCGATGCTGTTGACGATACCCTCGATCTTCTTCCGGAACTCGGCGGTGTCGATGTTATTGGCCATATTCTCGATGGATTCGCGCAGCCTGGCGGTGTCCACGCTGCCTACGATTCCTTCCACCGACTTGCGGATCGCAGCAGTGTCGATGCTGTTCAATATCCCTTCGATGGTGTTCCCTAAATTATCCATCGACTGCTTGATGGCCACGGTGTCGATGTTCTTGATAGCATCGTTGATAACCTCTGGAATCTGGTCGATAAGGTCTCCGATGGACTCAGAGGCGCTTCCAATGCCATTCTGGATGAGTATGGAGTTGTAACGGCCGATAGCTTCAGCCATCTTTACCTTCTCCGAAGTGGAATACGAATCATAGTTGTCTTTGATTTCCTGGACGTACCCTTCATATTCCTGACGGGACTTTTCCCAATCGGCCTCAGTATAATCCTTGAATTCATTCTCCGTCTTCTCGACGAAACTGTCGAAACGCTCAGGAAGGCTCTTGGTGGAAGCACATCCGACGAAGATAGCCAATGCGGCGATAAGAGCGAAAACCTTTGACTTATCCATATCGTAAAGTGTTATACATTGAACAGGAAATGCATTATGTCACCGTCTTTCACGACGTATTCCTTTCCTTCTGTGGCAAGTTTGCCGGCAGCCCTTACGGCGCTTTCGCTGCCGAGGGTGACGAAGTCCTCGTACTTGATGACTTCCGCGCGGATGAATCCTCTCTCGAAATCCGTATGGATAACACCTGCGGCTTTCGGAGCCTTGTCTCCCTTATGGATGGTCCAGGCACGGCATTCGTCGGCTCCGGCCGTGAAGAATGTCTGCAGACCGAGAAGGTGATATGCCCCCTGTATGAGCCTTACGACGCCTGATTCCTGAAGACCCATCTCATCGAGGAACATCTGTCTGTCTTCGTAGGAATCCATTTCCGCTATCTCGGATTCCGTCCTGGCTGAAATCACGAGTATCTCCGCATTCTCATCCTTGGTGGCATCCCTGACTGCATCCACATACTTGTTGCCGGAAGCGGCGGATGCATCATCCACGTTGCAGACATACATCACCGGCTTGTTCGTCAGAAGGAACAGGTCGCGGGCCATAGCCGCTTCCTCGTCGTTGACCGGCTCGACCGTCCTGCAGGATTTTCCCTGGAGCAGGGCTTCCTTGTAACGCAGAAGCAAGGCCACCAGCTTCTTGGCTTCCGTGTCACCTCCGGTAGTCGCCTGTTTCTGGGATTTGGCCAGACGGGCCTCGACCGTTTCAAGGTCCTTTATCTGAAGCTCCGTATCCACTACTTCCTTGTCCCTGACAGGATCCACGCTTCCGTCCACGTGGACTACGTTGTCATCATCGAAACAACGCAGGACGTGCAGGATGGCGTCTGTCTCCCTGATATTCGCAAGGAACTGGTTCCCAAGACCTTCACCCTTGCTTGCCCCTTTCACGAGACCGGCGATGTCCACGATGTCCACCGTGGCAGGGACGACGCTCTTCGGCTTGCACATATCTGCCAGCACCTCAAGCCTCTTGTCCGGAACGTTGGTGGATCCGAGGTTAGGTTCAATGGTGCAGAACGGAAAATTCGCACTCTGGGCCTTTCCTGAACTGACACAGTTGAACAACGTTGACTTCCCTACGTTTGGAAGTCCGACTATACCGCATTTGAGAGACATATCAATCCAATTTGTACAAATATACGAATCAAAAGAAAAAGTTTTTCCGTTTCTTTTCCTTTTTGTTGTTTGACCGGTGCATCTTTGATGCCGGAATGAACAAATGTTTTTACATCATTTTCATCTGGCTTCTCCTTGCGGGAGATGTTTCCATATTGTTCTGGAACCTTGAGAACTTCTTCGACTGGAAAGCCGGCAACGGAGGAGAAGAGTTCTCTTCCTACGGAACGAGGCACTGGACGAAGCGGAAATTCGAGGTGAAGTGCAACGCTGTCGCCAAGGCCCTGCTATGGATTGCCGATACGGAAGGCGGGCTTCCGGACATAATAGGAGTCGCAGAGGTAGAGAACCGTTCCGTATTGCAGAAACTTTTGGAAGGAACCGCGCTAAGAAGAGCAGGATATTCGACCGTACACTACGACTCGCCCGATCCCAGGGGAATAGACGTCGCCTTGATGTACCGCCGTTCGGAACTGACACTTATGGACTCGAAGCCTATCCATATTCCTTCCCTGGACACGAGAGACATCCTTCTTGCGACATTCCTGACAAAAAGGAGCGACAGCCTCGCCGTGCTTGTCAACCACCATCCTTCAAAATACGGGAAAGACTCGGAGTGGAAACGGGAAGCGGCCCTCAGGAGGCTGCGCTCAGCGACGGATTCCCTGGCAGCCGAAGGCTACCGGAACATTGTTGCGATGGGCGATTTCAACGACACCCCGGACAATCCTGTATTCCGTATCATCACAAGCACGGACGGAGGCCCCGGGGCACTTGAAGACCTTTCCTCTCCCTTGTGGAAGAAAGGGTCGGGAACCATCAAGTATTCAGGGAAATGGGAACTGATAGACCTGTTCTTCGTGTCGGAAACACTTGCAAATGAGGGCCTTATGTCTCCGATGAAGGTTATACGGGTGCCGTTCCTGTCTGCCAGGGACAACACCCATTCCGGAGAGAAGCCTTTCCGCACCTACACTGGACCGCGGTATTCCGGAGGAGTCAGCGACCACTGCCCCATAATGATAAAGATTCGATAATATTTATTACATTTGTAAGGATATGGCAACAGTTTAAATGATTAATAATATGGAAATGAAAACCAAGATAAGGGAGAAATTCAAGACTCTCTTCGGCGGAGAAGGAGAAGTTTTCGCCTCTGCCGGCAGGATCAACCTCATCGGAGAACATACCGACTATAACGGCGGATATGTATTCCCAGGAGCCATCGACTGCGGAATAATGGCCGAAGTCAAGGTCAACGGGACCCAGAAGGTCAGGGCTTTTTCCCTCGACTATGATGAATATGTAGAATTCGGACTCAATGAAGAGGACAAGCCTCAGCAGCAGTGGGCCTGCTACATATTCGGTGTCTGCCGCGAGACCACGAAGCGTGGCGGCAAGGTCGAAGGATTCGACTGCGTATTCGCAGGAGACGTCCCTCTCGGAGCCGGCCTTTCCTCTTCGGCTGCCCTTGAAAGCACCTTCGCATTCGCAATCAACTACCTGTTCGGCAACAAGATCGACAAGTTCGACCTTGCCAAGATCGGCCAGAGTACGGAACACAACTACTGCGGCGTCAAGTGCGGAATAATGGACCAGTTCGCTTCCATATTCGGAAAGAAGGGCAACCTTATCCGCCTTAACTGCAAGACTCTGGAATACAAGTATTTCCCTTTCGATCCTAAAGGCTACCATCTCGTCCTCGTTGATTCCTGCGTAAAACACGAGCTGGCTTCGTCGGCCTATAACAAGAGGCGCGAATCCTGTGAGAATGCGGCCAAGGCCATCAGCAAGAACCACCCGGACGTGGAATTCCTCAGCGATGCCAAGAGAGTGTGGCTTGACGAAGTACGCGACGAGATTCCTGAAGAGGATTTCCTCAGGGCTGAATATGTGATCGGAGAGGTCCAGAGGGTGCTAGATGTCTGTGACGCTCTTGAAAGGGGCGACTACGAGACCGTCGGCGAGATGATGTACCAGACCCACTTCGGAATGAGCAAGCTGTACGAAGTCAGCTGCGAGGAGCTGGACTTCCTCAACAAGCTGGCACGAAAATGCGATGTTACAGGCTCAAGGGTGATGGGAGGCGGCTTCGGTGGCTGCACGATCAACCTCGTGAAGGAGGAACTGTATGACGGCTTCATCGCCGCCGTCAAGGAGCTGTTCCCGGCCAAGTTCGGGCACGATCCTAAGTTCTATGATGTCGTCATCAGCGACGGCGCCAGGAAGGTCGAATAAGAGGCTTCACAACACAACTTAATACGACACGGGCCGCACGGGATTGTTCCCCTGCGGCCCTAATTGCTTATCTACTTGCGTAAGCATCCCCTACTAGCGGTAGGATTGTTTTGCTTGTTCTATTTCTTTGAGCCATTTCTCTAATGTATAACTCTTTGCAAGACCTTTAGTGTTGCTTAAATTAAACACACCATCATCAAAAACAATGCTTATGGTTTTTCCATCTGAAGTTTCCAAAGAGCCGCCTTCTGCAATAAATTTACCTTGAATCCTACTTCCTATCTTTGAATATTCAACCGTAATGGTTAATGGCACACAAACACTATTGCATTCTTTCCCATTAATGACAAACGGCGAATTAGAAGTGAAACACGCAAAAGAAGAGTATTTGCTTGTGGTATATTTCTCGTTTAATGCTATGTCTTGATAAGGAAAAAACAGCCATATTTCCGGTATATGGATATCAACTCTTCCAAGAGATGTCATAAATGGTGAATGAATAATAATAAAATCGTCCTTGCCAATTTCTACACTGTTCCAACCAATATATGGTTCTGTCGACATCAAATGGATTGCGGTATACTGTATATATCTAGCTCCATTCCAATAAAATCCTAGCATTGAAAGATTCTCATTCCTTGTCTCAGAATAAGGATTTGCATCCCTATTATTAACATTTGTATCCTCCCCTGGTTTCTCACAGGAAGAAGAACAAAACAGCACGGCTGTAATTGCAACAATTGCAATCCTAAACAAGTATTTATATGTTGATTTCATTTGTAAGAATGTTTGAGTGTTAAGAATGTTTATTCCGAAACATCTCCAGTTCCTTCCGGCTGAATAATGGTCGGTGGAATCCGACAGAAGACGGAATATGTAGGAGACACTTGATTCCGGTATGAGACGTAAAAATACACCATCCTCGCTGATGCATTCTCCGGGAAGTAACAGAAAAAGTCAAGCCAACGATTGTGCGGAGAATATGGACGAGTTGTCCATGTGATAGAGTCATTCGTGTTCGACTTTATTCCCCAATGGCAGGTCATCAGAGGTCTGAAAATAGCTTCTACAGATGTTGACTCTCGCGCTTGAACAGTATAACTGCCGCTATATCCTCCATCAAAAGAAGGATTGGCAACCTGTGTCATTGTATATGTAGGAAACCCAGGGAAAGGGGTGTCTTCCATAGAGAAGTCTCTTGAAAGCCTCAGATGGCCGCCCTCGACATCAATATCCGCATATGCCGTGGTAGTGCCTCCATTAACAAGGTTAACAACTCCGGTTGTAGGATTGATCGTCGCGACCGTTGTATCTGCCACAGACCATCTTACAAATACTGTTGTATCATTCAGAGTAAACCCCAGGCCGGAAATGAGGGTGTCAAGGGTGGGTTCTATAAACAATGAAGATGCCCGGTCTATCCATCTGATATCAACCGAATTTAGATGGGTATGGTAAGACGCAGTATCCCGAACAAATTTGTAGCCATCAAAAGGAATCTTGTCCATGTCTATGCCAACGGATGTAAAATCTATGGACCAGTCTGCTCGCGACAAGTTAGTTCTTATTCTTTTGTATGCCAAGGAACTTACCGACGGAACGAACAAGAATCTATTGTTTATGTATGCATCAAGGAAATAACCGCCCAAGAAAGCATTACCAGGATTTATGTTTTTTACGATAGCCGAATCTCGTAATTCATAAAAAGAACCAGCATCGCTTTCATACACCAGAGAAACCGGAGGAGCATCAAAGGAGTCGGTCTTGACTGTTACTTCGCCTTTTAACAATCCGCGATATTTCTTCCAGCTTAATGTGTAATCATAAACCTCCTGCGTTGCCTGATAGTTCGGATATACATTGAATTGTATCCTTGGACCGGAAAAGAGCATAAACGTCCCCGCTACACCGGCAATTAAACTCATAATTCTATGATTATGACCATATAGAAATGCCGAAAGAGCTCCTCCCACAATCGGTGCGATCAGCCCGCCATATGCCCCGCAGTCAATATTCAGGAGTGTATTCAGGTTATTGGAGTATGTATTAAGGCCTCCATTTGAAATGGTCAGGTTCATAATTCCCTGACCGGCATCTCCTTGAGGGAACCCAATCGTATTCAACACTGTCTGGAAGTCATTATACATCTGCGAATCATATACCTTTTCTGGAGAGATATAATGCATCAGCATCTGTCTGACTGAAGGAGCTTCTCGAAGATTATATAATTCGCTTATATAGGTTTCAACATTCGGAGTTATAACCTCTACGTTAAAAATCCAATCAATAAACTTGAGTAAATCACAGAACAGGGTAGTATTTGTCACTTCTAATTCCCCAAGCCAATATTGCAAGGCATAAACATATCCCATAGGAACATTGACGCCATAATGCGGCGAGTCATCACTGACATACACTTTTACGTCATGTGGAATTCCTGCCTGCTCCATCTTTCGAAGGGCGTATCGGGCTATCAATCCTCCCATGCTCTGACCTATAAGAATGTTTTTCTCTGTGCTGGTCTTATTTGTATTGACCCAGTCTATCACCTTCCTGAGAATCTCCGCATTCGACTGGATGGGTGCATAACTGTTCTTCCAGTCAATATAAACTATATCATAATCCAAAAAACTATTATTTACAAGGGAATCTATTTCCCGTATTGTGCAGAAGCCCCGTCCAGTACCATCTGTGTCCATAATCCGATCCGGATCAGAAAAGGGTTCGAAACCTTCGGCGAAGATCAACGGTTTGACAAGGTTAGTATGTCCGCTTGCATATTTGATGCTCATAACCGCATCGACCGTTTTAGTATAACCGAGGATGGTTGAATCACAAGTAAATGTCTGCTCGTAATCGGGAGTTATGGTACTGGCTGTAGAAGTGGAAGTAGAAAGGACGTTAACGAAACTATGCGTTTCCAACACAGCGTTATTTGACAACGTGATCCTCAGTTTCAACTCAACGGGATTCTGTGGTGATGAATAAGTGATATGGACATTGCTTCCTAGGGGTATTTCTCTGAAACCATTATTGTCACCGGCATTAAACTGAAGGGTTTTTATGGTATCATTAGTAAAAGTAAGATTGTTCCGGAAAGAATATGTGATACTCCCGCCACTTACGTTCATGTATGGAGAAAAAGCAACTACATACTTATCGTCATAAGGATTGACCCAATTCCCTCCTGTATCGTACGCATCGAATATTTGATTGTCGGCTTCTACCAACAGATGATTGGCTAATGCAAAGTCATTTGTGTGATTGTATTTGTACACAACCACTCCGACAGGGTTGATCCCGTTTCCCAGATTCTGCGACATTAGTTCGGTTAAGTCTGACGGTATGTCCATATCTGCTCGCACCTTGGATGAGGCTAGGCCAGAAAGGATACCATTAAGAGTCTGGAAGTTCACAAAGTTCGTGTCACACAAGGTAGAAACCCCGTTGAAGGCATCCAGATTCACGGGAGTCTCTCCGAAGTCCTCAAGAATCCCAGTAGGGACTAAATTCAGGTTCATCTTCATTATGGTGGTATCCAGTAGCGGAAGCCTAGGCCGGAGAGGAGGTGGATTGAAAGCTAACAGGGTGTTTGTCAGCAGAACTGTCAACAACGTAGTAAGCACCCTTGTAATCACGAAATGCGCGTGATGATCTGTTTTCATAATTGGTTTAATTGGTTTATAAAACGTTTAAATATAGTAATATTTTTTAATTTGCAACTCCTCTGTTAAACAAATTGTTTTCTATGTCTTTCTTTTTCATAATTATTTACCGAGGGGAACCTTCCGGAAAACGAAATAAGGCGGCTGTTTTTTCAGCCGCCTTATTGATTCACAATAGGTTCCCTGCTAGAAGAAGCGGGCCCTGTTGTCCTTGACGTCAGCGTCCAGCATCATAACCGGAAGGATCATCTGGGACATATAGCTTGCCATCTGGTCTGCGTTGGCCTTGGCATCATCCTCGGTATAGAAAGCACCAGTGTCCCGGCTGTTCACCTTGAACACGTAGGTGCCGATCATTCCGGCAACCGGACCGCAGATCTTGCCCTCCGGAGCAACGGATACGGCACCGATGAACTTAGGGTCGAGTCCCTGGCCGTTAAGCGAAGCGAACCTGACATCGACGTCGGAGCTGACGGAAGTGTTCAGCTTGTCTGCGATTTCCTGGAGGTCGTCCATTCCCTTTATCTGCTCTGCAACATCTGCGGCTGCCTTTTCGGCTGCCTTCTGGGCGAAGAGCTGCTGGCGGATGACGTCCTTGGTTTCATCAAGCGTAGCTATTCCATCCTTGTGGATACCGGTAACGGTAGCGATGAAGAAATAGTTGTTGTTGACCGTGATGATGTCGGAAACCTTGCCAACCTTGTTGTCGAATACCCACCTGGTGACTTCCTTGGCCTGGTTGATGGTACCATAGGTATCATTGCTTTCCTGGACGGCAGTCATAGGGTGTGAATAGACACCGAGAGTATCGACCGCGGCCTTGTAGTTCTTATAGTCGCCGGAAGCGAGCTTGGCGAACTTGCTGGCCTTTGCATAGTAATCATTGAATGTCTCGTTGCTTGAAAGGGCGGTCTTCTGGAGGATTGCAACCTGCTTCTTGGTGATAGGGGCGGTCCTCTTGGTTACCTCGACGATATGGGTGCCGTACTGGGTCTTGAGAACGAAAGGCTTGCCTACCTGGGCGGTGAGTGCAGGCTCGAAACCAGGGATCATATAGCTCTGGGTCAACCAGCCGATATTGCCCTGTCCGCCGTCTGCAGCGCTCTGGGTGTCGGCAGATACGGAAGTCGCAACATTGGAGAAGCTTTCTCCCTTCTGGAGGACTGCGAGGACACTGTCGATCTTCTCCTGGCGCTCGGTAGCGCTGAAGAGGATGTGCCTTACGTAGATTGAATCAGGAACCTGTGCGGTTGCCATTATCCTGCCAGCATAGAATACATTCTCGTTGTCGGAAACGACTGGAGATGTGCCCGTTGCGTTGGAGAAGACGAACTCGTCGAGATCAGGGTTGACGGTGTTGAGTTCTCCCTGGCGGTACCAATACTCGCTGAGCGGTTTCTCGGAATTCCTTGCAAGGAAGGTCTTTACCGCATCGGTAGTGGAGAATTCGTCATAGACGCTGTTCATTGCCTCCTTCGTAGCTTCGATGTCGGCAGCGGAAGGAGTGACCTCATAGACTACATACTCCATATCCCTGGATGCATTCTGGCGGTACAGTTTCTTGTGGTCGTTGTAATACTTCTGGACCTCTTCGTTGCTGACCGTGATGGTGGTATCCTGTGCCAAAACAGAAGGTACAAGGACGAAGTCTACGTTGGCGGTGTTGTTATTGTCGGCAATAGCCCTCTTGAGCATCAGCGGGTTCTGGAAGTTGCTGGCTGCGAAAAGGGAACCGTACTTGGCATAGAACTGCTGGGTGAAAACGGTATTCTGGATATAGTCCCAGTATATCTTCAGGCGGCCCGTGTTGTCGTTCTGGACAGCGTTGATGATATTCTGGAGGGCGGTCTTGCTGAAGTTGCCGTTCTCATCCTGGAAAACAGGGTTCTGGGCAAGCACAGGGGAAACCATATCTCCTGCGAGGAGCTCCTTGAGTTCTTCCTCTCCTACCTTGATTCCGGCGTCTCCGGCCTTCTTGGTGAACAGATACTTGTCCACGAGGCTCTGCCAAGCGGCACTGCGGATCTGCTGTTGCTGCTGTTCGCTCTGGGCAGAATTGCCGGTAACCATCTCGTTCACAACAGTGAACCTGTCGATATCCTGCTGGAAGTCGGTGTAAGAGACTGCTTTTCCGTTGATTTCACCTACATTGTTCCTTGAAGACATCATATTGAATGCGGACTCGAGTGTGCCCGGATCAATGATGAATGACAGAAGGGCCAGTGCAATGATGATGGACACTGCAAGGCCGGCCTTGTCGCGAGTTTTTTGAAGAATCGCCATTGTTTATATTGTTTTAAATTTCAAACAACTTGATATTGGGGTGCGAAGATAGTGATTTTTAATCAATTTCCTATTATTTTTTAAGCAAAGGGCCTATAAAGTTGACCGAATCGATGATTACACGCGTCGTATCTTCAATCACATAGACATAGCTGTTGAACGGGCGGTAGATAATGGCATTCCTGGCCATTTCGTCCGATCTCATCCCATATCCTTGCATAAAATCGTCCTTGTTGAACATCCTGACGTAGCAATCTGTGTATATCTCTTTCTTAGCCTGGTCCCAGTACAGGGTGTCCGTTTCCATCGTCTGCTGCTTCAGTACATTCTGGACTATGACGTTGCCGAATGCCGACCATTGCTCGATATTGTGCTTCTTGCTCTTGAAGTGTCTGGCGTTGTTGGAGTGAAGCACCGTTTCAAGCACATCGCCGTCGGTATATGCAAACACGTGGAGACCCTTCGGGAACAACTCGTAGGAACAGGTATCGTTGTCGTACCTTTCCATAATGTCGGCCTCTACCCTCATCTGCAGGTTGCCGGTCTTGGTCTGGACGACGAACATACTGTCCACCGTCTGTACCGGTGTCTCTGCAAGGTCGAGATTGTCTGCCTCGGAAAGTTTCCCTTTGCAGGAATATACGACGAAAGCAACCGCAGTCGCGGTTGCAATCATCATAATGCTATGTAATTTTCGTTTCAAGGCCTTGGCCTCTGGAATTCATTACCTTGTCCTGACGGTCGTGGTTGCGTGCATTCCTCCGCAGTTGACGGTATAGGACTGTCCGTCCACGATGTCATACATAAAGGCGTCTGCCTTTGCAGGGAAGCTGGCTGAATACCTTCCGATCAAGGCGTTGCACTCGCCTGCAAGAGAAGGATCGGCTGCCTTTGCCCTCTGCAGGTAATCGACTGCCACCCAAAGGTTCGCCCTTGAGGTAACCTCGTCGCCACCGCAACGGGTCGATGCCCAGATGGTGCCGGTGATGTAATATGCCCTGCCATGATAGCTGGAATCAAGGTCGGCTGCCTTGTTTGCATAAGAGGATGCCTTGGCGGTCATTCCCTTCTTCACGCAAACGTTGGATGCTTCCATATTATACTTGGCCTTGGTGATGTTGTCGACATCGTCGAAGCTGCAGGCCTCTTCGATGTATTTCAACGCTGCATCAGTGTTGCCCTGGGCAAGGTTGAGCCTGTAAAGGCTGTATGCGGTCTTTGCTGTAGGTTCGTTCCTGTAAAGGGCTGTAGCGGCCTTGAGATACAGGTCGTTGTTCTGGCAACCGTCCACGGTGTTGAGCATACCGACGATCTTTGCGTTGAGCGCCATATCGGTAGGGTTCGCCTCGTAACGAGGGGTGAACAGACCGAGAAGGTCCTCGCAGCTTGCGATCTTGCTGTCGATGTAGGTCAGGTCAAGTCCGTTCCTGGCCTCGGCGATCTTCTTGATGTCATCCTTGTCGATGCCCTTGGCAACGAGGGTTACGCTGTCGGTGGCGGCAGCCTTGTCAAGGAGCTCTACGGAAGCCTCGTAGATATCCAGAACCTTCTCGACGTCGAGTTTGCCTTCATTCTTGAGGGCGACTGCGGCGTTGAAGTAAGGAACGTATGATGCGAAGTTCGTAAGTTCCTGGTTCTCCTGGATGATCTTCCCGATCTCATCGAAGACGAACTGGTTGTCCTTCAGCTTATACTGGACGATATACCTAGCCTTGTTGTTGAGTGCCTTCACGGCATTCTTCGGATAAGTAGCCGCCCTCTGGTCCTGAAGGACAAGAAGAGAATCGATGATGGCATTGCGGAGAGCAACGTCCTTGGTCTTGGCAATCTGCCTGGTGAGGAGAGTAGAGCCTTTGATCAGCATATTCTCGCTCGCGGTCGTAGGGCAGATAGCATATGCCTTCCTCCAGTTAGGAAGTGCATCATCATAATTCTTCTGCTTGTAATAATCATCGTAGAAGGAAAGATACTTCTTGCACTCATCCGCGTTCGGACCATACTTGTCCTGGGCGGAAAGCTTGATCCCGGAGAATGAGACAGCAAGTGTCAACAGAGCTAGTACAATCTTTTTCATGGTCATTCGTGTTTTCAATTTCAAGCAAATTCAAGTTAATCGTATCTTGGTTTCAAGAACCAGATGTCAAGTAAGTTAAGTCCTATGTTAAAGTTTATATACCTTTCCCTTACCAGGTTTCCGGCAGTAGAACCTCTCTGACCTATATCTATCCCCACTGTCAGGCCGTTGGTCACTCCGGTTCTGTTGCTGAATACAGGAAGCGTAGCTCCAAAAGTCAGACCAAACGCATTTATATTGTTCCCGTCCACCTTGTAATAGGCTTGGTCCCAATAAGCTCCGGCCCTGTAAGTAATCCTTCTGCGGTAGTAACGGATATCGTTCCTGTTGGGAACATATGAGAATCCGGCACGGACCGACTGAGACGTGGTCGCACTGAATACGGCACTTCCGACGGTTGCGAAACCAGGTACGTTGTCAAGCCCGCAGGAGGACCAGTCTGACCTCAGATAATTGACTTCCGCTGTCCACTTGTTGCCCCTGAGCGCTATACCTGCACCTATTTCCTGGGCGAGCATCACCTTGTTCCTGGTACCGAGCGTATCCGTATACGTCCTGGGTGAAGGGGTGGAGTCGTTTATGGATGAAATGGTCTGTATCTCGAACCTGTCCACATATCCGGAAAGGTTGGACTTAAGCCTGTAGGTTGCACCTATCACTGCGCTGACACTTCCGGCCAACGGGGTTTCATACTGGACCCCGAATTTTCCGGAATAGCTCTTCAGGTGCATCTCATATCCGCTGTATATATCCCTGTAACCGGTGCTGGCGAGATCGAAGGTGCTGTTCTTGTTGAGCTTGCCGAAGAAATACTGTCCTTCGACTCCTATCGAGAAGCCCTTGAACGGGGAGAAGCCGGCGCCCAGGAACACGTCGGAAAGTCCGCCATATCCCTGTACGGTATTGGTAATGACTCCTGTCTGGGATATGATTCCGCTGACCGATTCCTTGGATGTAATCTTGTAACCGATGTCGCTGAACGGGGAAAATCCCGCATACATAGCGAGGGATTTGTACACCGGGAAGGATATCGCGAAGTCATAGATATTGAACGTGTTGTTCGAGGAATGCATATCCCCTTGCTTGTAGTACCTGTTTCCCTGGGCAAGGCTGAAATCGGCCATGAATGTCTTGGGGTCGCGTGCGGTAACGGAAGCAGGATTGAGATAGTTTAGAGCCCTCTTGTCGCGTGTAGCGATCCCTACTCCTCCCATCGCCTTGTTGTAGGCTGATCCCTGCTTGGAGATATCTCCTATTCCGAACATAGAATATGGGGAATAGGAATTATAAGCTTCGTTCTGCGCCCTTGCAGGAAGAACGCAGAGTAAACTGATAGTTATCAGGAATACTGTTCTAAATGTTCCTTTCAACATAATCGTCAGCGATCAATGCCAACCCCATCAGCACTAGATTGCAGACTACAAAGATGGAGTTTTTCATTCTTTTTGCAAAATATAAAGCGTCCCCGCCCGTAAAAACCACAACTTTTTCCGGAAAAAGCGACAAGTACCCCTGTATTTCAAACATTATGCCGCTTACCACCCCCGATTCTATCGATGTTTTCAAGGAATTTCCTGTCTCTCTGATATTTACGGGAGTATCAACCATAGGAAGGGTTCTGGAATACCGGTTCAGAGCCTTGAACCTGGTTCTGCATCCAAGGGAAATGTTGCCTCCGGTGTATCCTCCGTCTTCGTCGGTTATGTCCACTGTAAGAGTTGTTCCGAAATCAAAGACTATGCTGCCCTTTCCTTTGAAAAGGTACCTTGCGGCTATCACCGATGCGGCCCTGTCCGGGGAAAGATATTCGGGAAGGGAATATTCACAGACGGTTTCGACGTGCTTCCGGTCGAGGATTATGAGCTTGCCGCAACCGGAACAGAGCATCTCTTCCTGGGATGCATTCACTTCGATGGTAGACGATATGACCATCACCGCCGGTTTTTCTTTCTCAACCAGCGAATGGACGAATTCGAACATCTTCTCTCCCTGGTAACGGAAGGTCTTTCCGAGTGTCATCCCGTCCGACCACGCTGCCTTGAGAGCGGTATTACCTATTTCTACCAAAAGGTTAGGCATCTTTCAAAGATAGTTATTTTTTTTTATTTCAGCTTTCCAAGGGTCTGCAGGGCCTTTTGGAGGGTATCTATCCCTCGTGTTACAATCTTGAGTTTTCCTTCCGACTGCTTGAGGTTGAAGAGGCTGTCGTTTGCGTTTATGTTCCCAAGTATGTCGGTGAAAGTCTTTGACTTGAAATAAGGAGACATCGGGTTGGAGATGAAGAACATTATCATCATTCCGTTCTTAATGATAATCTTTTCGAATCCCAGCCTGCCTCCCTGGTTGCGTATCTTGACCACATTGAACAGATTGTCTGCTTCTGGCGGCAGGTCTCCGAAACGGTCGGCCAGTTCGGTTTTCGCCCGGTCTATCTCCTTGTCTCCCTGCATAGAGTCCAGGCGTTTGTATATCCTGATCTTCTCCGCAGTTATATCTATATATGAATCCGGAATCATCGCCGGCTGGTCGGTCTCGATGGTGCAGTCGGCAATGAACGACTCGTCTTTCCTGACTGTGGATATTCCTGTTTCCATTCCGAGTTCTTCCATCGCTTCGGCAAGGATCTTCTGGTATGCCTCATATCCCATATCCATAATGAAGCCGCTTTGTTCTGCTCCAAGGAGGTTTCCGGCACCGCGGATATCCAGGTCCTGCATAGCTACGTTGAATCCGCTTCCAAGGTCGGAGAATTCCTCAATAGCCTTGAGCCTGCGTCTGGCATTGTCGGTTATGCTTACCAGAGGGGGTACAATAAGGTAGCAGAATGCTTTCCTGTTCGACCTTCCCACTCGTCCACGAAGCTGGTGTAGGTCGCTAAGTCCTATATTCTGTGCCTGGTTTATTATTATGGTGTTGGCGTTGGGAATATCCAGCCCGTTCTCTATGATGGTTGTGCACAGAAGCATGTCATAGTCGCCGCGGATGAAATCCAACATCCTGTTTTCCAGTTCCTTGGGGTCCATCTGGCCGTGAGCTACACATATCTTCATATCCGGAACCAGGCGGTGGAGGATTTCGTGTATGGAATCCAGCTCTTCCACTTTGTTATGAAGGAAGAATATCTGGCCGTTCCTGTTGAGTTCGTAATTTATAATGCTCTTTATCTCACTTGTATTGAACAGGATTATTTCCGTCTGCGTCGGAATCCTGTTAGGCGGCGGAGTGTTGATTATAGAGAGATCCCTGGCTCCGAGAAGAGAGAACTGGAGGGTTCGGGGAATCGGAGTGGCTGTAAGGGTAAGGGTGTCCACGGAAGACTTCAACTGGCGGAGCCTTTCCTTGGCAGAAACACCGAATTTCTGCTCCTCATCTATTACCAGCAACCCCAAGTCCTTGAATTCGAAACCTTTACCAAGCATCTTGTGGGTTCCTATAATTATATCCAGCTGCCCTTCCTTCAACCTTCTCTTTATTTCAGTAACCTCTTTCGCGGAATGAAGCCTGCTGACATATTCGATTGTGCAAGGGAAATCCTTGAGCCTGGCTGAAAAAGTATTGTAATGCTGCAGGGCTAGGATGGTAGTAGGTACCAGGACAGCGACCTGTTTTCCGTCAGTTACTGCCTTGAAGGCCGCCCTGATGGCTATTTCGGTCTTTCCGAAACCAACGTCTCCGCATATAAGGCGGTCCATCGGGCTGTCGTCTTCCATATCCATCTTCACTGCCTTGGTGGCTGCTTCCTGGTCCGGAGTATCCTCATACATAAAGGAGGATTCGAGTTCTTCCTGAAGATAGCTGTCGGGAGAAAAAGCAAATCCTTTGGACGCCTTCCTCTTGGCATACAGCTGGATAAGGTCCTTTGCAATATCCTTTATCTTGGATTTGGCGCTGGTCTTCAGATTCTGCCAGCTCTTGGATCCAAGCTTGTTGATCTTCGGAGCTTCTCCATCCTTCGGCCTGAAGCGGGAAATCTTGTTCAAGGAATGGACGGACACGAACACCACATCTCCATCCTTATACATCAGTTTCACGACTTCGTGCATCCTGCCCTTGTCGTCTTTCATCCTTACCAGGCCTCCGAATACTCCAACTCCGTGGTCTATATGGACTACGTAATCCCCTATGTTGAACGCAGTGAGGTCATTCAATGTCAGCTGCTCGCTTTTTTCCACGGTCCTCCTGAGGCTTACCCTGTGGAATCTGTCGAATATCTCGTGGTCTGAATAACAGCATATCCTGTCTTCGTGGTCAATGAATCCAGAATGTATATTCTTGCCTTCGACGAAGGCCGGCACCAGTCCGCTGTTTTCTATAAGTATGGACTTGAGTCTTTCTATCTGGGATTTTTTCTCACTGAATATGAATACTTTGTACCCATATTCCATATTCTTCCTTATGTCGGAAGTCAGTATTTCGAAGTTCTTGTTGAATACAGGTTGTGGAGCAATGCCAAACTTGACCGCATCTTCCGCTTCGGTTCCAAGAGGTACCTGCAGGAATACTTTCCGGAAAGGAACCAATTCCCTGCAGAACCCCCTATCCTTATAGATGTCGTAAGAATCTGCCCATATCAATGTATTTCCAGGCAGAAGGGAAACAATGCTTTGTCCACCGCTGTTTCCTTCGCTCGAAGTGAGGTCCGGAAATATCTCCACTTCCTTTCTTTCTTCTTTAGAAAGCTGTGTATTACAGTCGAATACATTTATCCTTTCTATTTCATTCCCGAAGAAAGAAATCCTGAAAGGATCGTTAAAAGAATATGAGAAAATATCTATTATGGAACCTCTTATACTGTATTGTCCAGGAGTAGAAACGAAATCCGCTCTCTCGAAACCTTGATCGGACAGCTTTGACTTTATCTCATCGTGGGAAATCTCCTGTCCGGTTGATATCTTCATCACGGATCCGGTTATATCTCCTATTCCTGGAACAAGTTCTTCAAGAGCATCCGGATAAGTGACTATGAAAAGACGGGATGAATTGTCAGCATTCGATATTATCTTCCCTATAGCGGAAGTTCTTTGGACTCCGAGAGTGGATTTGTAATTGCTCTTTTCCACTCCCTTGCCGCTGTCCGGAAGGAAGAAAACAATATCTCCATCCACCAGGGAATATAAATCGGCGGCACAATATTCGGCAGCCTCCTTGTCAGGGAGTATGATAAAATGGGTACCTTCAACGGCACATTGGGATACGACGAACCACCTGGCAGAAAGAAAAAGACCTTTACAATAGACTTCCTTGTCTTTTACTATCTTTCCTTCCAGTTTTCCGGAAGAAACTGAACTTATCAACATACGTTGCAAAATATTGTCAATAATCTGTTGATAACCCTGTTAACAACCCCCGTTTTATTGTTTATCATCCGGAACGGAGCGGTTTTCAACAAAATGCAAACAAATTACCGAATGATGCACTAACAGGTTATTTTGTTATTAAAATATTAATAATCAATAAATTGAATGAGTTATTAACATTTTAAAAACCTATATAACACCATCAATTTATATAAAAATAAATCAATATATTTGTATTGAATAAAAGACCTTCTGATGACAGAGTTCGATCCGCACAATACAAATTCCGACAAAGATAAGGATTTGGATGGAATTATACGCCCGCAGGAACTTGAAGATTTCACCGGCCAGAAAGAGATAGTATCCAACCTGAACGTATATATAAAGGCGGCAAAGATGAGAGGCGAAGCTCTCGACCACGTCCTTTTCCACGGTCCTCCGGGACTCGGAAAGACCACTCTCGCCCATATCATAGCTAATGAAATGGGTGTGAATATGAAGATTACCTCCGGTCCTGTCCTCGACAAGCCGGGAGACCTGGCAGGTCTGCTTACTTCTCTCGAGACGGGAGACGTCCTTTTCATAGATGAAATCCACCGTCTTTCCCCGGAAGTGGAAGAGTATCTTTATTCCGCTATGGAAGATTATGTCATAGACATAATGATAGACAAAGGACCAGGTGCTCGTTCTGTGAGAATAAGCTTGAACCCTTTCACTCTCGTCGGAGCTACCACCAGAAGCGGTCTGCTTACCGCTCCTCTCCGGGAGAGGTTTGGAATTAACTGTGCCTTGGAATATTACGATACTTCGGAACTTGTGAGGATAGTCAGGAGGAGTGCCAGGATCCTGAAGGTCACGATAGACGATGACGCTTCCAAGGAAATCGCTCTCAGGAGCCGGGGTACCCCGAGGATATCGAACGCACTTCTGAAGAGGGTGCGTGATTTCGCCCAGGTGATGGGTGACGGGCATATAGACCTGGATATAGCCAGATATGCCCTCAATAAACTGAAGATAGACAAGAGGGGTCTGGATTCCATCGACAACAAGATATTAAGAACTATAATAACAACTTTCAAGGGAGGTCCGGTCGGAGCCAATACGATCGCTACTGCGATAAGTGAGGATCAGGGTACTTTCGAAGAGGTATATGAACCGTTCCTCATAAAGGAAGGATTCCTAGTGCGCACTCAAAGGGGAAGGGTTGCTACTGAACTCGCTTACAGGCATTTAGGTATGGATGCCGAACTTGAAGCTAATAAGATTGACAATGGCTCGCTATTTTAGGTTTCCGTTAACCTTCCTTTTTCTTTTCATCTCGATACAGGCCTTCTGCTGCACTTCGGTTATAATTTCCGGGAATGCAAGGGCAGATGGCCGGCCGGTAATGTACAAGCATCGGGATACCGGAGAAGTGAACAACAGGATGCAGTGGTTCCAAGGACCAAAGTATTATTTCATAGCACTGGTGAATTCTTCTGCGAAGGAAGGAGAGGCCTGGGCAGGAACCAATTCTGCAGGATTCTGTATAATGAATACTGCCACCTACGACCTTAAGGATGACGATCTTCCTGATGATATGATGGATCAGGAAGGTAAGTTTATGTACAACGCGCTAGGAGTTTGTGCGGATTTGGATGACTTCGAGCATTTCCTTGATACTGTTCCGAAACCATATGGAGTGGAAGCCAACTTCGGAATAATAGATTCTCACGGCGGAGCTGCTTATTATGAAGTGAACAATCATTCTTACCGCAGGTTCGACGTAGCTGATGAGCCCGGAGGATATATGGTAGTGACCAATTTTACCAGAAGCGGACGCGAAAAGGACAGAAAAGGAGTCGACAGGTGGGAGAAATGCAAAGATATATGTGCAGGAATGGATATGTCTGTCGTTGGTCATAAGGAACTGTTCAACAATATTTCCAGGTCAGGAAAACCTATTCAAAGGGATATTTCTTCATCAGCAATCGTATTTGAAGGGGTTCGTCAGGGAGAGAATCCGCTGAGGACGGTCGCTTGGACCATAATTGGTTGTCCTACGACTTGTATCTATATTCCTCTCAAGGTGTTCACAAGTGACCATATTCCTGCTTTTATGAAGGAATACAAGGACGGTGACAATGCACAGATATGCAGCCAGGCTCTTGTAATAAAGGGTATCTATGGGTTTGAGCGTGGATGTATCCCTGAGTGCCAGGAAGTTGAAAAGTACGTAGACAGCAAATTCAAGCGCTGGATGAACGGACCGAGGTATGATAAATACATAAGGAAGGTATATTATAAATACAAACTTATGTACAGCCGCAAGTTGCCGAAAGTGGTCCATAAACTTGCTGACTTCGAGAAAAATGACTAAAATTGCAGACTGTATCAATAACCAGCATAAATACTACAAAAACATATTTCAAAATGGCCGATAAATTAATATCAAAGATTCCTGACGGACCTTTGGCTGAAAAATGGACCAAAAGGAAATCTGAACTTCGTCTTGTCAATCCGAACAACAGAAGAAAACTTGAGATCATCGTAGTAGGAACCGGTCTGGGAGGAGCTTCCGCAGCTGCTTCCCTCGGTGAACTTGGCTACAATGTCAAAGTATTCTGTATAAGCGATTCTCCTAGAAGGGCGCACTCCATTGCCGCTCAGGGAGGTATAAATGCTGCCAAAAATTACCAGAACGACAATGACGCTGTCTACCGTCTTTTCTATGATACCATAAAGGGTGGTGACTACCGCAGCCGTGAAGCCAACGTGTATCGTCTTGCAGAAGTAAGCGCCGCCATTATCGACCAGTGTGTTGCGCAGGGTGTTCCTTTCGCCCGTGAATACGGCGGATACCTTGCCAACCGTTCATTCGGAGGTGTCCAGGTCAGCCGTACTTTCTATGCGAGGGGACAAACCGGACAGCAGCTCCTTCTCGGTGCCTATGCAGCTCTCAACCGTCAGATTGCAGCCGGGACAGTGACCAGCTATCCTCGTCACGAGATGCTCGACCTCGTTATGATCGACGGTCAGGCAAAGGGTATTATCGCCCGCAACCTTGTCACCGGAAAGCTTGAAAGATTCGGAGCTCACGCAGTGGTTATCGCCACCGGAGGATACGGAAATACCTATTTCCTTTCTACCAATGCGATGAATTCCAACGGTTCTGCGGCCTGGCAGTGCTACAAGAAGGGAGCATATTTCGCCAATCCTTGCTTCGCACAGATCCATCCGACTTGTATTCCTGTACACGGAGACCAGCAGTGCAAGCTTACCCTTATGTCGGAATCCCTTCGTAATGATGGTAGGATCTGGGTTCCAAAGAAGATGGAAGATGTGATGAGGCTTCGTAAGCACGAAGTAAAGCCATCCCAGATTCCTGAGGAAGACAGAGATTACTATCTCGAGCGCCGTTATCCTGCATTCGGAAACCTTGTTCCTAGGGATGTGGCTTCACGTGCAGCAAAGGAGCGTTGCGATGCCGGCTACGGAGTAAACGAGACAGGACTTGCCGTATTCCTTGATTTCTCCGATGCTATCAAGAGACTCGGACACCAGAGGGTTCAGGAGCGCTACGGCAACCTCTTCGATATGTATTACAAGATCAATAATGTCAGCCCGTGGGAAGAACCTATGATGATTTATCCTGCCATCCATTATACGATGGGCGGAATCTGGGTCGACTACGATCTTCAGACTACCATTCCTGGTCTTTATGCGATCGGCGAGGCTAATTTCTCCGACCACGGAGGCAACCGTCTCGGTGCATCTGCCCTTATGCAGGGTCTTGCAGACGGCTATTTCGTACTCCCTGTTACCATCGCCGACTACCTTTCCAACAAGTTTGCCGAGCCTAAGACCGACATCAACGACCCTGCTTTCGAACATGCAGAGAAGGATGTCCAGGCAAGGATCGACCGTCTCTTCGGCATCAAGGGTAAGCAGACAGTCGATTCGATGCACAAGAAACTCGGAAACATTATGTGGGAATATGTCGGAATGGCCCGCAGCGAAGAAGGTTTGAAGAAGGCTATCGAAGAAATAAAGAAACTCAAGGCAGAATTCTACAAGGATGTATGCGTACCAGGAAACCAGGGAGAGTTCAACCAGGAACTTGAGAAGGCTCTGAGGCTTGAGGACTTCTTCGAAATTGGTGAACTGATGGCTCGTGACGCGCTCAACAGGAACGAATCCTGCGGCGGTCATTTCCGTGTTGAGAGCCAGACGGAAGAAGGTGAAGCCAAGAGAGACGATGCCAACTATATGTATGTGGCAGCTTGGGAATACAAGGGTGAAGACAAAGAGCCTGAACTCCACAAGGAACCTCTCAAATACGAGTTCATCGAGGTTAAAACCAGAAATTATAAAGACTAATCGGATATGGATTTCAATCTTAAGATATGGCGTCAGAAGAACGCCCGGGAAAAGGGTCATTTCGAGACCTATCACATTGCAGGAATCGAGGAGGATGCTTCGTTCCTGGAGATGCTTGACATCCTGAACGAACAGCTGATCCGTGAAGGAAACGATCCGGTTGCGGTTGAGAGAGGTTGCCAGAGCAGCGGTCCGGTTTCATTCGACCATGACTGCCGCGAAGGTATTTGCGGAGCTTGCTCCCTCTATATTGACGGCCGAGCCCACGGTCCGGACGATCACGTCACTACCTGCCAGTTGTTTATGCGTCATTTCAAGGACGGTGCTACGATAACCGTGGAACCATTCAGAAGTCCGGCTTTCCCTATAATCAAGGATTTGGTCGTGGACCGCAGTGCTTTTGACAAGATCCTGCAGGCCGGTGGTTTCATCTCCGTACGTACAGGAGCCGCCCAGGACGCCAATTGCATCCTTATCCCTCACGAGAAGGCAGAAAAGAGTATGGATGCAGCAGCCTGCGTCGGTTGCGGCGCTTGCGTGGCTACTTGCAAGAACGGATCAGCTATGCTGTTCGTAGCAGCCAGGGTCAGTTCCCTTGCATTACTTCCTCAGGGCCGTCCTGAAGCAGCCAGAAGGGCAAGGAATATGGTTGCAAAGATGGAGGAACTTGGTTTCGGAGGTTGCACCAATACTCGCGCCTGCGAGATGGAATGCCCTAAGGGAATATCCATAGAGCACATTTCAAGGCTCAACAGGGAATTCCTCTCCGCTAAATTCTCTGAATAGATTACTACAGAAATACTACTGGCGGAAGACAACTTCCGCCATCATACAACGGGCTGAACCTCCGCCGATTGCCTCTATGCACGGAATATCGACAGGAATCACAGTGCCGAATTGACCAATCTCAGCCAGCTGTTCCTCGGTCAGGCTGTCTCTTGCCGCTTGAGACATAATCACGAAGCTCTCTCCGCGTATATTCTTCACTTCCAAGATATTCCCGGCAAAATGACACATCTGTCCATAGGAGATGCCAACCACGGTCTTGCCCGCTTCTGACAAACTGGTTTCCACTTCAGAGAGTTGTTCCGGAGAAAGGATTACATCCCTGCATAAAACAGCAAAGCTTTCACCGACAGACATCACAACATTGGTGTGATACACGGGACTTCCACTCCTTTCGACGGCATCGAACACTACCGGACGGTATCCCATATTCCTGCAGAATTCTTTCAGAACCACCTCTGAGGTGCGAGGAGAGCGACAGGCGAAGGCCACCTTCGATTTCCTATCCAGGACCATACTTCCCGTCCCTTCCAGGAAGTCTCCTTTTTCTTCCCATCCGGACAGATCCAGGACTTTTTTTGTCCCTGCTGCGTCCATAATTGTCCTTATCACTTCCGGAGCACGTTCTTCACGGCGGTTAGGCGCCAGCATAGGATAGAGCACCAGAGTTCCGTCTTCGTGTGTTGAAAACCAATTGTTTGGGAATATTGAGTCGCAGGTCTCAGGTTCCGGAGTGTCCTCTACGATAATGACAGGTATGTCGTGTTCTTTGAGCGAACGTACCATACCGTCGAATTCCTCGAGAGCCGAAGCCTGTGGATCCCGTCCTTGTATAATATTCTGGAAATGGTTGCTGGCCGCGGTCTGAACATTGTAACCGAAACGTACAGGCCTGACCATCAGAAGTTTGGTAATTTGGTTCATATTGCTACCAGAGGAAATTGTTGAAAGGATAGCGCCCGGCGTGTATTTCCGCGACCATCTTGTAAATATCGTTCCTCAGCTTCTCTATATTGGTCTTGTTTATGGCCGACAAAAAGATGCAAGGAGTCTTTTCTTGGGCGATCCAACTGTTTTTCAGCTCTTCCAGGGTGAGGTTCTCCTTTCCCTTCGGAGTAAGCGAAAACTCATCATATTCCTCGTATGTATATGCATCTATCTTATTGAAAATCACATATACTGGCTTGTCGGCGGCACCGATGTCCCGGAGAGTCTGTTCCACCACCTCCATCTGCTCTTCGAACCCAGGATGCGAGATGTCCACGACGTGAAGCAGGATGTCTGCCTCGCGGACTTCATCCAGGGTGCTCTTGAAAGCCTCCACCAGTTGCGTAGGCAACTTCCTGATGAAACCTACAGTGTCGCTCAGCAAGAAAGGAACATTCTCGATAACGACCTTCCTGACAGTAGTATCCAAGGTGGCGAACAGCTTGTTTTCTGCGAATACGTCCGATTTTGCCAGCAGGTTCATTATGGTGCTTTTCCCAACATTGGTGTAGCCCACCAGGGAAAGCCTTACCATCGACCCCCTGTTGCTCCTTTGGGTGGCCATCTGGCGGTCGACTTTCTTCAATTGCTCCTTAAGGAGGGAAATCCTGCTCTTGACGATACGCCGGTCGACCTCTATCTGGGTTTCACCCATACCGCCTCTGGTACCCATACCTCCCCTCTGCCTCTCAAGATGGGTCCACATTCCAGCCAGCCTTGGAAGCATATAATTATACCTTGCCAGCTCCACCTGCATCTTGGCATATGAAGTCTTGGCCCTTTGTGCGAATATTTCCAGGATAAGGCTGGTACGGTCGATTACGGAGCTGCATTTGATCACCTTTTCGATATTCCTTTGCTGCATTCCGGTAAGTTCATCATCGAATATGACATAAGAAATCTCGTTTTCTTCGCAGTAGGAGGCGATTTCTTCGAGTTTGCCGCTTCTTATATATGTAGCCTTCTCAGGCTTGTCGACCCTTTGTACGAACTTCCGGTCACCGGTAGCTCCGGCGGTCTCAGCAAGGAATTCCAACTCGTCAAGGTATTCATACACCTTGCGTTCGTCATCATTCTGCTTGATGATACCGACGAAAACGGCCTTTTCGGATTTTATATTATCTGCCATTTTCAGTAAAAAAGGCCATCCGGTTGGGGACGGCCTTTTCGTTTTTTTTAAATTGGTTCTATCTAAGCTGGAAGATAACAGGGAATGTGTATGTTACCTTCACTGCGCGGTCACGCTGCTTTCCTGGCTTCCATTTCGGGGAACTTTGGACAACTCTGACTGCCTCCTTGTCGAGAGAAGAATCGACACCTCTGAGAACCTTCACGTTGGTGACAGAACCGTCCTTTTCAACCGTGAACTGAAGGGTTACACGGCCCTGGACACCGTTCTCCTTGGCAATCTCAGGATAAACGAGCTTCGAGTTGACCCACTTTGAGAATTCGTTGGCATCTCCGCCGTTGAAAGAAGGTTTCTCTTCCACAAGCTGGAAAGGAATAGCCTCTTCTTCAACTACTTCCTCTTTAACCTCTTCGACATAGTCCATAATCTCGACACCGAGGTTGGCATCGTCCTCAAGGCTCATGAAGTTATCCTCGACCTTGATGTCATCCTCGACGATGTCGATCTGGTCTGACAGGACCGGGACCTGCGGGGCCTCTGGTGGCGGAGGAGGAGTCTCCTGGGTAATAGGAACCATATCCTCTACTTCAACGACCTCTGCGTCGCTACCCAGATCGGCAAGTTTCTTTTCCCTTGTTCCGTAGGAGAATGCTCCCCAGACAAGCAGAAGGGCAAGTACTAATCCGATCTCAGTGAAGAGCAGCCTTCTGTTCTCAAGATTGGCTTTTTCGGTTTTCTTTACTTCCATATTCTGTGGTTTATTAACAATTCAATAGTATATATAGGCTACCAAAGGTATAAATAATAATTTTGATTTCAAATTTTTTGGATTATTAGTTGTAGATTTGTGTCAAATTCACTGCTATGGTAAGGTATTTCTGCGAGGACATAAAGTTCGAATTCAAGAACAAGCAACTCAACAACAGGTGGCTGAAGATGGTGGCCGGGAGCGAAGTCAAGACCCTGGGAGACGTTTCCATCATCTTCTGTTCGGACAATTATATCCTCGATGTGAATATGAGGTATCTCCAGCACGATTACTTCACGGATATAATTACATTCGATTACTGCGAGGGTAAGACCCTCTCCGGAGACCTTTTCATCAGTATCGACACCGTAAGGGAAAATGCCGCCGAATATGGAGCCACGTTCGAAGAAGAACTTAACAGGGTCATAGTCCACGGTCTGCTGCACCTTATAGGATATGACGACCGGACTCCCGAAGAAGCACAGGAAATACATAGGAAGGAAGACTATTACCTTTCGCTGAGGGAGTCTCTCATCTAGGATTGCCGATGATACAGAATGAATATGATATCATTGTAGTCGGAGGAGGTCACGCAGGATGTGAAGCCGCCGTCGCCGCTGCGAATATGGGCTGCTCCGTCTTGCTTGTCAACGCCGACTTGAGGAGTTTCGCGAGGATGTCTTGCAACCCGGCGGTCGGTGGAATAGCGAAGGGACAGATCGTTCGGGAGATCGACGCCCTTGGCGGAATGATGGGATTGGTGACAGATGCATCGACCCTCCAATTCAGGATGCTCAACCGCTCCAAGGGTCCGGCAATGTGGAGCCCGAGGGCTCAATGCGACAAACAGGAATTTTCCGAGCGATGGAAGAATATTCTCCTAACTCATTGTAATATAGATATTTACGCAGATTTTACAACATCTTTTCTCTTTGAGAATTCAAAAATCTGCGGAGTCCGGACGAATACCGGGGCAATTTTTAAATCTCAAGCCGTTGTTTTGGCGGCCGGAACCTTCCTTAACGGCAAGCTTTTCATCGGACTCACCTCTTTCGAAGGTGGCCGGATCGGAGAACTCTCTTCGCACGGACTGACAGAACAATTGGTCTCCGTGGGTTTGACGACCGGGAGGATGAAGACGGGAACTCCCCCGAGGATCGACATCAATTCGATCGACACCTCCAGATTGCTCGAGCAAATCGGAGACGAAGATCCGGAGAGATTTTCCTTCCTCGACGTACCTTCTTCTGTCCAGGCGTCCGGAAGTCAGATGCCGTGTTATATCCTTCATACCAACACCAAGGTTCACGACATCCTCCGGTCTGGTTTTGACGAATCCCCTCTCATTTCCGGAAAGATTACTGGCAAGGGGCCCAGGTATTGCCCGAGCATTGAGGATAAACTAAGAGTATTCCAGGACAAGGATTCACATCAACTTTTCCTTGAGCCGGAAGGCAAGAATACTACCGAATACTACCTTCAAGGCTTCTCTTCTTCGCTTCCTCTCAAAACACAGCTCGAAGCGCTTCATTCCATCGAAGGTCTTGAAAACGTCAAGATATTCAAACCGGCTTATGCGGTAGAATATGACTATTTCGACCCGACTCAGCTGAAAGCAACTCTGGAGCTCAAGGATATTCCGAATCTTTATTTGGCAGGCCAGGTTAACGGCACTACCGGATACGAAGAGGCCGCAGCGCAAGGTCTGATGGCCGGAATCAATGCAGCCTTGAAAATCAAGGGAAAAGACCCGTTTATCCTTCGCCGAGACGAGTCTTATATCGGTGTTCTGATAGATGATCTTGTTACTAAGGGCGTGGATGAGCCATACAGGATGTTTACATCCAGAGCAGAATACCGGATACTACTGCGACAGGATAATGCTGACTTCCGTCTTACCGAAAAGGCTTTCCAGATAGGTCTTGCCAGCGACGAGAGGTACAAGCTTATGTCTGAAAAGAGGGTTCAGGCAGAAGAATTGAACGAACGCTGTTGGACAGAGAACCTTCGTGCAGATGCTGTAAACGGTTATTTGGAATCCTGTGGTTCTGCTATTCTTTCCGAATCTAAGAAGATTGCAGACCTGGCGGCAAGACCAGAAGTGAAGCTGGAAGAGCTTATGAAATTTGTTCCACGTGGAACAATTTATTCAAATACCGTTATTTCTTCAGTTGAGACAGAAATTAAATACAAGGGTTATATAGAGCGCGAAAAAGATATGGCCGAGAAGATAGCCCGACTCGAAAACCTCAATATTCCAGAAGGATTCGACTTTGACAAGGTTTCCGGACTCACTATTGAATGTCGTCAGAAGCTCAAGCGCTATAATCCACGAACGATAGCTCAAGCTTCCCGTATTTCCGGCGTATCGCCGGCGGACCTCTCTGTTTTGTTGGTTTATTTCGGCCGGTAATCAGGCCTCTGGCTCCGTAGAAGCGAAATCTTCAAGCCCAAGTTCGATCTTAGCCTCTTCGCTCAGCATAGACTGGTCCCAAGGCGGATCGAATGTAAGTTCTACATTGCAAGCCGTAATCCCGGGAACATCTGAGACATTTTTCTGAACTTCAGCAAGCACTTCGTCCGCCATCGGACAGGTGGGAGCGGTGAACGTCATCTTTATGTAGGCCTCGTGCTTCTTGTTGATTATGAGCTCGTATATGAGTCCCAGGTCGTAGACATTGACGGGGATTTCCGGATCATAAACTTGTTTGATCGCCAGGACCACATTATCATATAAAGGTGCAAGTTCGATGGCGTCTTCTGCAGTCAGGATATCTTCGTTTTCTTTACTCATCTTTCAGTTGCAATTTTCCGCGGCCAGAGCCTTGATCGTTTCGATCATCGATACGAGTCCGTTCGCCCTTGTTGGTGAGAGATTCTCTTTCAGTCCGATTTCATTGATGAAGCCAAAATCGTCCCCCGCGACCTCTTCGGGTGTCCTTCCGGAATACACTCCGATCAGCAGGGAGATGATCCCCTTGGTGATGATAGCGTCGCTGTCGGCCTTGAAGAACAGCTTGCCATCTTCCACTTTGCTGTTCAGCCAAACCCTTGATTGACAGCCTTTTATGAGCTTATCTTCGGTTTTTTCCTCTTCCGGGTATGAATCAAGATTCTTCCCGAGGTCGATCAGGTACTCGTATTTATCGAGCCACTCGTCATACATCGAGAAATCATCAATAACCGCCTGTTTGGCTTCTTCCAAAGAAATCATTTCATCAATATTAAATCAGCATTCCAATTGCCCTTTCAAGGGACTTGACAAAATACTCCGCCTCTTCCAAGGTATTGTATGGAGCAAGGGACGCCCTCCGAATCTGTCCATCAGAGGTTCCGCGCACATCTGACCCGAACGGACGGCAACGCCCAATTTGTCCAGGATAAGGGCGAGATCCTCGTGATGGGCACCGTCAACACTGAACGAAAACAGGGATACTTTATCTTCTGTTCCACGTGGAACTCCATACAGATGCACCCTTGGATTGCTGGTCAAAGCATCGTACAAGAAATCGAATACGCGTTTACCATATTCTTGTATCTTCTTGTCTTGTAATGATTTAGTAAAAGAAATTGCAGGGATGAGCGTAGGTATGGAGTTGATGTTCTGAGTCCCGGCTTCGAATTTTTCAGGAAGCGGGGCGTAGGTTGTTCCGGAGAATTTGACGGTTGCAATCATCTCACCGCCGCCCTGGTACGGAACCATCTTTTCCAGCCATTCCTTCTTGCCATAAAGGACTCCTGTGCCGGTGGCCGCATATAGCTTATGTCCAGAAAAAGCAAAGAAATCGCAATCCAGATCCCGGACATCCACACTATCGTGGACCACCCCCTGGGCGCCATCTACGAGTACTGGGCAACCTATTGAATGACAAATCTTTACAATCTCCTTAACAGGATTCTTTATGCCCAGGACGTTGGAAATCTGAGCCACTGCGACGAGCTTGGTCCTATCCGTCAGCAAAGATTTCAGGTCTTCCGTCTTCAGATGGCCGTCATCGTCGACGCCCAGGACCTTCAGGACCGCACCATTCCTCTGGCAGAGCATCTGCCACGGAACGATGTTGGAGTGATGTTCCGCTTCCGTCACGATGATTTCGTCTCCTTCAGAAACGAAGCTTTCTCCATAGGAAAAAGCAACCAAATTGATGGAAGCAGTTGTCCCTGAAGTGAATATGATTTCTTCCCTCGATGCTGCATTGATATATTCCTTGACGGCATCGCGCGTGCTCTCATATTCTTCCGTGGCATCTACTGCCAGCTTGTGTACGGCCCTGTGGATGTTGGCGTTGGAACCACGGACAAGAGTGTCCCACTTTTCCACGACGCATTCAGGCCTCTGGGAAGTGGCAGCATTGTCGAAATACACCAATGGCTTGCCGTGGACGCTCTGTGAGAGCGCCGGAAACATAGCCCTTATTCCATCGATGTCCATACAGCGTTGATTGCTTGTGAACTGCAAATTTAACAATTATTGCTAACTTTACGGAATAGATAAGACAAAGTGGACGCAATATGATAGACTACATCAAAGGTACCGTCGTGGAGCTGTCTCCAGCGGAACTCATCCTTGAAAACAACGGAATCGGCTACAGCATCCTAATATCCCTCCAAACCTATCAAGCCCTTGAGGGGAAGAAGGAGGCCACGGCCTACATCTTCCACTATCTCCGTGAAGATATGGAGGAATACTACGGTTTCGCAACCAGGGACGAAAGGGAACTCTTTGAACTGCTGATCGGAGTTTCCGGCATAGGAGTGGCATCGGCCAGAATGATGTTGTCTTCCCTGTCTTCTGAAGAGATAAGGCAAGCCATTCTGTCTGAGGATGTTGCAAGGATCAAGAGCATCAAGGGAATCGGCGTCAAGAGCGCCCAGAGAATGATCATCGAACTCAAAGACAAGATTGTCAAGGGCGAGGGTTCGCAGGCTGGCGAAATCTTCGGAGGCGCCGCCAGGAACGAGATCGTGGAAGAAGCATCCCGCGCCCTTGTGATGCTGGGATTCTCCAAGCCGGCCGTATCAAAGGCCGTCCAGGCCGTCCTGAAAGCCAACCCGTCAGCAAAGGTGGAGCAGGTTATCAAATCTGCTCTCCAGATGATGTAATTACAGGAATATCCTTATTTGATAATGGCCGCCCATCCTCCTCCGGGGGCCATTTTTATTCTGACCCTACCGTTCTCCGGGAAGTCTTCTTCTTCCTTCGAGTAATCCCGTGCGGCTTTGTCTGCATTTATTCCGTCGCGGAACACGGTCATCACGCTGGCGGAAGTAATGAATCCGAGTTCCAGGTCCATTTCCCTAGGCGTCCAGTTAGTGATGGCACCTACATACCATTTTTGACCCTTGCGGCGTGCGATGGCAACATATTCCCCGATTTCTCCGCAGACCATTACCGTCTCGTCCCACGATGTAGGGACGGACGCAATGAATTCCGTGCACTCCTCTTCCGAGTAATAATTGGAAGGGGAGTCGCAAAGCATAGCCAGAGGGGCGTCCAGCACGATATATTCAGCCAGCTGACGGCACCGGGTTCCCTGGCTCATTGCTTCTGAATGTACAGGATGGAAGTTGCTCTGCGTTGCGTTGCGCATCGCTCCAGGGGTGTAATCCAAAGGACCAGCCGCCATCCTGATGAACGGAATCGTGCATTCGTGCACGACCTGGTCGGCGGTGTCCCACTTTAAATGCTCCAGGCCCCTCACGCCCTCGTAATTCAGGACGTTCGGATATGTCCTCTGCAGTCCGGCCGGCTTCGAGGTTCCGTGGAAATCGATGAGCAAGTGATATTTGGCACCCATTGCGGCGGCTTTCTGCTGGAATTCGATCATCGGCTGGTCGTCGCGGTTCAAGAAATCCACCTTGAAACCTTTGATTCCCAGCATGGAATAATGCCTGCAAGCCTCATTCATATCCTTGTTGAACGCCCAGTATCCGACCCACAGTATGATGCCCACGTTCTTCTTGGCGGCATAGTCGATAACTTCCTTGAGGTCGAGTTCCGGCACTACCTTGAACACGTCCGCCTCGCCTATTTCGGTCCAACCCTCATCGAGAATGATGTATTCGAGGCCGAACTTGGCGGCGAAGTCGATGTAATATTTGTAAGTCTCCGTGTTTATTCCGGACTCGAAATCAACACCGTAGATGTTCCAGCTGTTCCACCATTCCCAGGCGGCCTTCCCAGGCTTAACCCAGCTCCAGTCCGTGTCAGCGGCAGGCTCCGCGAGGCAATATACGAGATCCAGGTTCGCCAGCTGGGCAGCCTCGGGAACCACGGCAATCACCCTCCAGGGGAATTTCTGGCCCGGGGTTCCGCTTGCGATGTAATTGCCTCTTTCCTTGATTATTCCTTCCAGCATATTATGCCCGCCCTGGGCTTCCCTGGTAGGATAAGGAGCGAAATTACCCCTGACCGTCGTGGAACCGTCTCCGAGAAGGAACATTCCCGGATAATTCCTCAGGTCGGCCTCGGTGATAAGCACCTTCAAACCAGACGGGGCCTCAAATAAAGCCGGAAGATAGGCCAGCCTGTTGCGATTCCACCCGGACACGGGGACGTGGTTGTACAGGCTTTCAAAATCGTTGACGTATTGGCTTTCAATGGTTTCTCCTTTTGAACCGGAATATCCTACATAGGAGTTCCAGTCGGCCGGGAAGGTGAATTCCGCGGTCTCATCCTTCACGGTGAACAGCCTCTTCGTGTTCGTCGTGAACCGGTAGGCGACACCTTTGTCATATGCCCGGAATATCAGGTTGAATTCCTTGAACTTGATTGTCAGCTCGTTGAAGTGGTCCTTCACTTTCGCCCTCTTGTAGGCGACGGCATCTATCGTCTTGTTGACTACCCTCTTGTTGAATCCGACCGGCTGGGCGGAGCCGCCGTAGACCGTTCCGTCTTCAAGCGTCATCCCGATCTCGGAAGGGGAGATGACCACGCCGTTGTTATACAGGACGGAATAGTTGATCTTGCTTCCAGTGTTTATCTTTACGGTGATTCTTCCGTTAGGTGAAGACAGTGAATAACTCTTCGGATTTGCGCCAAGGCAGAGTCCTGCCGCCAGCAGAAGCGCCATCAAGGCAATAAAGCTTTTCCTGATATACATATTCTCAAACAGTTCTTTCCTCAAAAATATCAAATATTTTCCGATTTTTTCCGTACATTGGAATGATTGTTCTACGAGAATGGCCTTTGTGAACATATATTTTTCACTTGGAAGCAACATCGGCGACAGGGAAAGGAACATAATGGAAGCCCTGCGCCTGATGGACGAGGCTTTCGGAGTGCATTATTCAGCCCTTTCAAGGCTCATAGAAACAAAGCCGATGGGCTTTTCCGGCGGGAAGTTCCTGAATGCCGCCGTGCTCTACCGGGTTTTCCGCCCGGAAGGAAGCGCAGAAGAGGCTGCTCTTGGAATACTGGACACCGTAAAGACGATAGAGCGCAGTATGGGAAGGACCGATCCGCCCGAATACGACCCCGAGGGAAACCGGATCTACCATTCCAGGATAATCGACATAGATATTCTTTTCTACGGGAAGGAAGTAATTGATATTCCGAGACTTCGCACAAAGGCATCACCGAGCGTCCTTTCGTGATGGTCCCGCTCTTGGAGATAGCTAAACCTTCCATCAGGAAAGCGTTCCCTGAGATATTCGTTGAAACATTGAATGATTAAGATAATGAAAAAGACAATCCGAGCTTTCGAGTTCCTGGCCCTGGCGGCCGTTCTCTTCTTCACAGCCTGTGCACCCAAACCGATGAAGGTCGTCCTGGAGCCTCTTCCGATGAAATATGCCGATTCTTCGCGTTCAAAGGAATATCCTATCGCCAAGGATCCTACCGTAATCAGGCACGGTAACGAATATCTTATGTATTATTCCGTGATGCCGTTCGACCCGAACCCGCAGAAGGACAGCGCACCGCCGAAATTCGACGACTGGCATTCCGGCATTGCAAGAAGTACGGACCTGGTCAACTGGACGAGGGTCGGCGACCTGGACCTGCGTGATACTCAGGGCAAAAAGATATACGGAGCCGTAGCGCCTTGCGTCAGGAAACTCGACGGACAGATCCATATCTTCTACCAGATGGCCTGGGAGGGGACTGACGGAATAAGCAATATATGGCACGCGACCAGCGAGGATGGAATAACCTTCACAAACACCTGCGACAGGCCGATAATAGTCCCCGAAACCAATTGGTCCATAAGGCGTTCCATCGATGCGGAAGTGTACAAAGTGAAGGACAAGCTGATCCTCCTGTTCGCCACCAGGGACACAACCGCCACCTACCAGATAATGGGTATGGCCGAGGCTCCTTACGGAAGCGACTACGGTCCCGACAAATGGACCCTGCTTACTACGGACGGCCCTCTTATGAAGCCTGAATATCCTTGGGAGATGAGCTGCACCGAGGCTCCGACCGTGATTGAGCACAAGGGAATATGGTATATGTTCTACGCCGGAGCATACAACCACGAAGGCCAGCAGATCGGTCTGGCCATTTCGAAGGACGGCTATAATTATACCAGGATCGCTCCTGACGGTCTCCTGTTCACCCACGGAGAACCGGGCACCTGGAACGCAGCGGAAAGCGGTCACCCTGGAATATTCCTCGACGACGACGGCCAGGCATACCTCTTCTTCCAGGGAAAGGCTACGCTGACTGACAACTATTATCTGTCAGTCTGCAAGGTTGATTTCGTAAAGGAATAATCCCTAGAGATTCCTCAGGAGGTTGTTCATATTGACTTCCTTGTCGATCACGGAGCGGAGTTCGGCGATCGGCACTCTCCTTTGCGTCATCGTGTCGCGCTCGCGGATAGTGACGCAGTTGTCGTTTAGGGTATCGTGGTCGATCGTGACGCAGAACGGAGTTCCGATAGCGTCCTGACGGCGGTATCTCTTGCCGATGGAATCCTTCGGATCGTACTGGCAGTTGAAATCGAACTTAAGCTCGTTCATCACCTCCTGGGCCTTCTCAGGAAGGCCGTCCTTGTTGATGAGAGGCAGGACAGCGCACTTCACCGGAGCGAGAGGAGCAGGAATGCTCAGGACGACTCGGCTTTCCCCGTTATCCAGCTGCTCGACCTTGTACGAATGGCTGAGCACGGCCAGGAACATCCTGTCCACGCCGATGGAAGTCTCCACGCAGTAAGGCACGTAGCTCTCGTTGGTCTCAGGATCGAAGTACTGGATCTTCTTGCCGGACAGCCTCTGGTGGTTTCCGAGGTCGAAATCCGTCCTGGAGTGGATGCCTTCAAGCTCCTTGAATCCGAACGGGAAGTTGAACTCGATGTCGGTGGCAGCGTTGGCGTAATGGGCGAGCTTCTCGTGGTCGTGGAAGCGGTAGTTCTCGGCTCCCATACCGAGGTTGACGTGCCATTTCATACGGTTCTCCTTCCACTGGCGGAACCATTCCATTTCGGTACCAGGGCGGCAGAAGAACTCCATCTCCATCTGCTCGAACTCCCTCATCCTGAATATGAACTGGCGGGCGACGATCTCGTTGCGGAAAGCCTTTCCGATCTGGGCTATTCCGAAAGGAATCTTCATACGTCCGGTCTTCTGGACGTTGAGATATTCCACGAATATTCCCTGGGCGGTCTCCGGGCGGAGATAGATCTTGTCATCGGCCTCGCCGGTGTTGCTGATCTGGGTGGAGAACATCAGGTTGAACTGGCGAACGTCCGTCCAGTTGGCAGTTCCGGAGATAGGATCGACAATTCCGCAGTCGAGGATGATCTGCTTGTATTCCTTGAGGTCGTTGGCGTTTTCTGCATCCACATAGCGGCTGTGGACTTCGTCGTACTTCGCCTTCTCGCGGAGGATGTTCGGGTTGGTCTGGCGGAACTTCTCCTCGTCGAAAGACTCTCCGAAGCGCTTGCGTCCCTTTTCTACCTCCTTGTTCATCTTTTCCTCGATCTTGCCGAGATAGTCCTCGATCAGGTTGTCTGCGCGATACCTTTTCTTGGAATCCTTATTGTCGATGAGCGGATCGTTGAAGGCCGCGACGTGTCCTGAAGCGACCCAGGTCTTAGGGTGCATGAACACGCAGGAATCGATACCCACGATATTCTCGTTGAGGCGGGTCATCGCGTTCCACCAGTACTGCTTGATGTTGTTCTTAAGCTGTACTCCCATCTGGCCGTAGTCATATACGGCAGCCAGTCCGTCGTAAATCTCGCTTGAAGGGAAGATGAATCCGTATTCCTTGCAGTGTGCGACAAGCACCTTGAACAGTTCGTCCTGTGTCATATTCGTTTATTTCTTTAATATCCAGACCGCAAAGTTAATCAAATTTAACGAAGGCAGAGACTTTTATCTTATCTTTGCTTATCGGTTGATAACACTTCAAGCAATGAAAAAGGCAATATTTGTTCTAATATCTGCATTCGTAGCCGCAGTCGCGGTGCAGGCGCAGACCTTCCCGCACGGGCAGGAACTTCCGCAATTGACAAAACCTGAAGCTTCCGAATGGAAGAATATCGGCTTCCAGGCAATATGGGGGGATATTTTCACGAGATACCCTGCAACATATTCGCCAGCGGGAATAAAGACCAACTCTTCCTTGACCCTGAGAGGGTGGAGAGGAGAGAGGGTCCAGGCCCAGGCTCTTGTCAGCACCGGCCGGAAGGTCGAGGGGCTGGAATATGTGATCTCGGACCTCAAGGGCAGGAAGGGGACCATCCCGTCAAGTGCGATTGAGGCGGGCTTCGTGCGCTATGTGATGGTAGACGAACTGAACAAGGACGGGAAGAGCGGATGCAGCCGCAGGCCGGACAGAACCCAGTACGATTCATCGATGGTGGCGGATGTCATCGACCCTTGTTTCGCTCCTCTGGATATGGAGCCGATGAGCTCGAGGGGGCTGTGGCTGACGTGCTGGATACCTCGCGGCATCCCCGCCGGAAAGTATTCAGGGACAGTCACTTTCAAGGAAAACGGAAAGGTGCTGAAGGTGCTCAAGCTTTCGGTTGAGGCCCAGGAGAATATCCTTCCGGAGCCGAAGGGCTGGAGATTCCATCTCGACCTCTGGCAGAATCCTTTCGCCGTGTCCAGGTACTACAATCTCCCCCTCTGGTCGAAGGAGCATTTCGATGCGATGCGCCCTCTGATGACCCGGTTGGCGGAGGCAGGGCAGAAAGTTGTTACGGCGTCTATAATCCATAAGCCGTGGAACGGCCAGACATACGACCATTTCGAGTCGATGGTTACTTGGATGAAGCGTCTGGACGGAAGCTGGGAGTTCAGGTACGACGTATTCGATGCCTGGGTGGAGTTTATGGCATCCTGTGGCATCGACGGCCAGATAAACTGCTATTCGATGGTGCCCTGGAGGCTTTCTTTCCAGTACTTCGACCAGGCCTCCGACTCAATGAAGGAAATCCACGCCAAGCCCGGAGAGAAAGAATATGAGGACCTGTGGGTTACCTTCCTCAAGGATTTCGCAGCCCACCTGAAGGCCAAGGGATGGTTCGGGAAGACCACGATCGCAATGGACGAACGCGAACTGGACGTGATGAAGGCCACCATAGCCGTAGTCCACAAGGCCGATCCAGACTTCAAGCTTTCGCTGGCCGGAAATTATTATCCTGAAATCGAAAAGGACATGTTCGATTACTGCCTCGCTTTCAGGCTTACCTTCCCGGAAGATGTCCTTGCCAGAAGGAAGGCCGAAGGCAAGTTCAGCACATATTACACTTGCTGCGCCGAACCTCACCCGAACACGTTCACCTTCTCGGAACCGGAGGAAGCATACCTGCTGATGCTTGAGATGTTCCGCCGCAAATCAGACGGCTACCTGCGATGGGCATACAACAGCTGGCCGGAGGATCCGCTGCTCGATTCACGATTCAGAAGCTGGGCTTCAGGGGACACGTATCTCGTTTATCCGGGCAACAAGTCGTCGATCCGCTTCGAACTGCTCGTGAAGGGCATCCAGGAATATGAGAAAAATTACCTAACTTTATAGGCTGAAACGAAAACCAGTATTCAAATATCTAAATATGGATTCAAAGGAAAGAATTGCTAAAGCATTGCAGATTGCTACTGACACCAAGGTTTTCGAAATGGCCCCTGGCGCCAGCGAAATGGCCCCGGACATATTCAAGAAGCTGTTTCCGGGACGCAAGGCCGTCATCGTAGCGGACATCAACACCTGGCCTGCCTTGGGCGAGAAGGTGTATGGGATGTTCCTTTCTGCCGGGATAAAGACGGACAAGTACATCATCGACAAGAAGGAATTCCACGCAGAGTGGAAATACATCGAGATGGTGGACAAGATCATCGAAGGAGACTATGAGGCAGCCAAGACAATAGAGGACGACGAGAACCATATCGAGGCCGATGCCACTAAGGCTTTCAGGCCTGCGTCCGATGAATATAACGTGGCGGTTTCAGTGGGATCGGGTGTTATCAACGACCTTTGCAAGCTTTGCTCCCACCATCACGGCCAGTCCTACCTGTGCGTCGCGACCGCCGCATCAGTGGACGGATTCTCCTCTTTCGGAGCCTCCATCTCGTACCAGAATGCTAAGCAGACCTTCTCCTGCCCGGCTCCAGTGGCCATCATCGCCGACATCGATGTGATCGCTGCGGCTCCTAAGGAGATGACCGCCGCCGGTTATGCCGACCTGGCAGCCAAGGTGCCTTCAGGCGCGGAATGGATGATAGCCGACCTGTTCGGTACCGAGCCTATCATACCTCCGGCGTGGCACGTCCTGCAGGATTTCCTTGACGACCTGCTTTCCAACCCGGAAGGAACCGCGAGCGGAGACCCGAAGGCAGTGGCAGACCTTTTCGAGGGTCTTACCCTGAGCGGAATCGCTATGCAGGCAGCCAAATCCAGCCGTCCGGCATCCTGCTGCGAGCACCTTTTCAGCCATATCCTGGATATGACTCATTTCCGTTATCACGGCAAGCTCCAGTCCCACGGATTCCAGGTTTCGATCGGAACCTTGACGATGTGCGCGGTATTCGATGAGCTGTTCAAGATGGACCTCACCAAGCTGGATCCGGATGCGTGTGCAGCTGCGTGGCCTACGCTGAAGCAGGAGCAGGAAAGGGCCCTGAAGATATTCGAGGGGTTCCCTGTGCCTGATCTTGGATATACCGAAATCACCAAGAAATACCAGGATGCCGACGAGGTACGCCGCCAGATGGCCCTCGTCAAGGAGGTTTGGCCGGAGTTCAAGAAGAAGCTCCAGGGTCAGGTATATTCATTCGAGAAGATGCAGGATCTCTTCAAGAAGGCCGGCGCTCCGTATGATCCTTCGATGATCGGAGTCACAAGGGAGATGCTCAGGGATATGTTCCCGAAGGTGCAGCTGATGCGCTTCCGTTACAATGTGCTCGACCTTGCGAAGAGAGGAGGTTTCTACGACGAGCTTGTCGGCAAGGTTTTCGCATCTGGCGGAGCCTGGGACCTTGAAAAAAGCAAAGCTATAATCTAAATAACCGAATATGAAAAAGTTAGCAATAATCATCGCATCGTTGTTCCTCTGCGGAACAATGTTCGCCCAGACTCAGACCGTGCGTGCGTTCTCTCATCGCGGCGGACGCCTTGAATACGACGAGAATACCCTTTCCGCTTTCGAAGCCAGCAGGGATGCCGGATACAACGGTTTCGAGACGGATATCCGTATGACCAAGGACGGATATCTCATCATCAACCACGACCACACCCTTGAGCGTACAACCAACGGAACAGGAGTCCTCGAGGAGAAGACACTCAAGGAATTGCTTGCCCTGGAGACCAAGGGAGGCCACAGGCTGATGACCCTGGACGAGCTTATGAAGTTCCTCAAGACTTGCCGCCAGGACGGGCTCTACGTGGAATTCGAACTGAAGACCAAGCCTGTAGAGCTGTATCCGCAGGAGAGGCTTGAAGAATATTGCGACAAGCTCTACAAGACCGTGATGAAGAACAAGCCGGAAGGAGCTACCTATCTCTTCACTTCCAGCGACTACCGCGGACTTCGCTATCTGATGTCCAAATACGGAGCAGAGTGCCTTATGATCACCAACGAACCTATCAACGATATTTCCATATCCCTTGCTAAGGCTCTGGGTATCAAGAGAATAGGTGCTACCACCGACGGTACGTCACGCAAGATGGTCGAAAAGGCTCACAAGGAAGGGATGATCGTCAGTCTGTGGCCTACCCACAAGATCGAGGATTTCGTGCTGGCTTGCTATCTCGGAGCCGACTATCTCTGCACGGACATTCCGATCGAGACTATGAAGACGATGTCCGAGAAGTTCCCTTGGATCAAGGTCATTTATTAGGAGTTTTATGACAGTCAGAGGGACAGGAGTCAAAGGATTCGCGAAAGGAAGGGCTTTCGTGGTCAATGACCGTGGGCAGAGGAATCCGTTCGAGGACATCCCTGCCGGCAGCATCCTTGTCGCCAAGTCCATATCCCTTTCGGATTCCGCCCTGATTGATTTCAGGAATGTGAAGGGAATCGTCACCGAGGAGGAAGACCACGACGGCCAGATCCACGTCCTTGCATCCGGCCTGGGTATTCCTGCGATTGTCGGAGTGGGCGGATTCGTACAGGAAATCGTCAATGGAGACAGGCTTCTGATCCAAAATTTCGATGTTATCGTCAATCCGGATCTCGAGACTGTGAACGGTTTCGAGCAGATGCGTTCTGAAGCTTCCGACCAGTTGACCCTCGATATGTAACGGGCCTTCGTATGTTTACTCCTTGGATGCTCCTGGTGGACGTAGGATTGGTGTCAATCCTGCTTTTGCTGGGCAAACTCCTCCGGGCGAACGTCCGCTTTATCCAGAAACTGTTCATCCCGCCAAGCCTGCTTGCCGGCTTGGCGGCTTTGCTTCTTGGGCCGGAGGTTCTTGGCTGGCTTCCCCTGTCTGACAATATGGGCACATATGCCAGCATACTCATAGCGCTGGTATTCAGCACTTTGCCCCTTACTTCAAGAAGGCACGAGGCAGAAGGGGAGAAAGGGTCCGTCGGAAGGATGTGGGCATATTCCCAGTCGGGTATGCTGCTTCAGTGGGCGCTCGGTGGCGTCCTGGGCTTCCTCGTATTCTCACTATGGTACAAAGCCGACCCTGCGCTCGGGCTGTCGATGCCGGCGGGATTCTGCGGGGGACACGGGACGGCGGCAGCTATCGGGCAGTCTTTCGGGCAATACGGTCTGGAGCAGATGCAGAGTCTTGCTATGACTGCTGCGACCGTGGGAATAATCGCTTCGGTCGTAATTGGTATGTGGCTGATTTCCTGGGGAGCAGGACACGGCAAGACCTCTTTCCTGAGCAGATATTCAGACCTTCCGGGAGAGTTGAGGACGGGAATACTTCCGAAGGATAAGCGGAGCAGTATGGGGCAGGCGTCGTTTTCTGCCATATCCCTGGATTCGATGACTTTCAATTTCGCTATCGTTGCATTGATAGCGGCAGGCGGTTACGGAATCAGCAAGCTAGTCTCCCATTTCTGGCCTTCATTGATGCTTCCGGTGTTCAGCTGTGCTTTCCTTGTAGGTCTTCTGGCGAGATGGATCCTCAACCGGGCAAGGTTCGATGAATATGTCTCAAAACCTATCGTAGGGCATCTGGGAGGTGCGTTCACTGATTATCTGGTGGCTTTCGGCGTGGCATCCATCAAGTTGGAGATCGTGGCCAGGTTCGTGGTTCCTCTGCTTGTCCTACTCGCGGCCGGCCTGTTGCTTACCTTGTTCTTCGTATTCTTCGTGGGGGCCAGGATCCATAAAGACTATTGGTTCGAGAAATCCATATTCACTTTGGGGTGGTTCACCGGCACGATGGCTATGGGTATGGCGCTGCTTAGGATCACCGATCCGGAAAGCAAGAGCCGCTGCCTGGATGATTACGCCTTCGCATATCTGTACATCGCTCCGGTAGAGATCGCTCTGGTGACTTTCTCTCCGATGGCCTTCGCAAGCGGCTATGGGTGGCATTTCGTCGGTTTCTGCTTCCTCTCCGGCCTCGCCGTCCTTACCTTCTCCGGCCTCAAAGGCTGGCTCAAGAAATAACTCGCCGTATTCCCCAGCCCCGACCGGGAATCCCTTTGCGTCAGTTGCTGCAACACCGGGCGCTTGCTGCTTCGCAGCCCTGTACGGGTAAATGCGCCCTAACGTTGCAGCCAACTGACGTCTATTGCCCGTCATTCCCGGCCTGACCAGGGATCTCGTCATTCCCGACCTGTTCGGGAATCTCTGGCAAGTGCGGGCCTCAGTCTTTCCGGAGGGCCTGGGCTGCGGACATGACGCGGAGGAAGTTGCCTCCCCAGAAGCCCTTTATCTGGTCTTTGGTGTAGCCGTGCTCGAGCATCAAGACGGTGACGTTGATCAGGTCGTTGTCGCCGTTGCAGCCCCATACACCTCCTCCTCCGTCGAAATCGCTGCCTATTCCAACGTGTTCAGGACCAGCTATTTCCACACAGTGGAAGAAATGCTTCATCATATCGTTGATGGTCGATGAAGGCCTGTGGGCGGTAAGGAATTCAGGAACGGCATAGACCTGTATGACACCCCCGTTCCGGGCCAGCGCCCTGAGCTGCCTGTCGTCCAGGCCGCGGTCGTGGCCATATATTGCCTTAGCTCCTGAATGAGAGCATATAATCGGAGCCTTGCTGTATTTTATGCAGTCCCTGAAGGTTCCGGCCGAGGGATGTGAAAGGTCCACCAATATGCCTTGGCGGTTCATCTCCTCTACCACCTTTATTCCGAATTCCGTAAGGCCCTTGTTCGGGTTGCTTCCGTGCCTGGAGGAGGTGTTGCATATGGCATTGTCGCGGAAGTGGCTGAGGGTGATGTATATTACTCCAAGTTCCTTCATTTTCTTGACATTGGCTATATCGCCGCCAAGGCCGTAGGCGTTCTCCACTCCGATGAAGAACGCTTTTTTCCCTTCTTCCTTCAAGGCAAGGGCTTCTTCCAGAGTCGTGGCCAGCCCGCAGAGATTGGAATGTTTGGATATATCGTCCTTTATCTGTGCTATCTGCTTAAGGTTCTGGGCAAGAGCCTTCTTGTTCCCTGCTGCGTCTTCTGAATGCTGCCAGATGAAGCTGGCCAGGACCTGGGCGTCGAGATGCCCGTAATCCATTTTGGGAACGCTGCACATACTGACACCCATCTTGCCCACGGACCACCCACGGCTGTAATTTTCCGGCAGGTCGCAATGGGTGTCGATGGAGAATATTTCATCCATAAGGCTCTTGGCTTGCCTGAAACTCCTGGCTTTCCAGACCAGCTCCCGGGTGCCGCGAATCTTGCACGGAAGTCGCCGGAGACCCGCGTCTATCTTTACGGAAGTCTTTGATATTCCGATATATGGCAGGTTCAGGTCGGCCACTGTCTTATAAACCGCCAGGGAATATTCATCGGAATCTTTCACCCAGTCGTCAGGCAGGAACACTCCGTCCCATCCGGAAGCGAGCGAATGCAATTCAGCAGCCGGTTTCTCCATCTCTTCAGGGCCAGGCATCATTACCGGTGTTCCTCCGGCCATCCTGACCATATTCCGGATGATTTCGCTCTGAGGGCAGATAGGTATGGCTATCCTGGCTTCAAGCGTTTCCTTTGCCGGCTCCGCCGTATTGCACCCATTCTGGGCATACCACTCGGTCACCTGCTTGTCGAATCCGCCCAACGTCGCTCTCAGCTCCGGAGGATATGAGACTGTCTGCCCTGTTGAGTCAAAAGAGCATGTCAAACATACCGCTGCCGTCACGAAGGTCAGGAGTCTTTTCATTAAAGATGATTTTTGCAAAGTTAATTTCAAATTTCCGTTTCTTTCTAAGATTGACGGTTTTTCTTCATATTATTGGGGAAATCTCAAAGGCTATGAAAAATAATCAAAGACTATGAAAACCGACCTTTCCTTTGCTGATTTCACGACGGGACTGACCGATCTGATTCTTCCTCGGCGATGCCTTGTCTGCGGCTCCGTCCTGGCCCTTCACGAGAGACACCTGTGCATCAGCTGCCTTGCGGACCTGCCTCGGACCGGGTTCTCGAATCTGTCTCACAACCAGATGGCAGACCGGTTCAATGCGCTTGTTCAAGAGGGAGAATATTGTTTCGCAACGGCCTTGTTCTTCTACCGGGCATCTACGGGCTACAGGAAGATAACCCAGAGCCTGAAATACAATGCAGATTTCGCCGCGGGGAAAAATTTTGCCAGGAAACTGGGGAAAGAAATGGCATCTTCCGCGTTGTATCGGGACGTGGATGCCGTCATTCCTGTGCCTCTTCACTGGACCCGCAGGTGGTCACGAGGGTACAACCAGGCAGAGGTTATAGCCAGTTTGCTCGCAGATTGTCTCGGGGCGGAGTTGCGAAAGGATATCCTTTACCGAGCGAAGCGTACCCGATCCCAGGCGACTCTTTCGGTCGGGGAAAAGGGCTTGAACGTCTTGGGAGCGTTTAGGTTGCGCCGGAACAGGATCAACGATGTCGCAAGTTATTCACATATACTTCTGGTAGACGATGTGTTCACGACGGGTGCGACGCTGTATTCCTGCTACTCCGCCCTGCGCCCCTACACCGCCGCCCGAATCTCCATCGCCACCCTCGCCGCCGTCGAAGGCTCGCCTACCGAGCCTGCCTTGCCGACCTTGCCTACCGGCCCCTCACGTGGAAACAAAACGTGCCCTTTTTCGTACGCAACCGGCGCCCGGATTGTTCACTTGGGAACAAAAATGGCCGTAATTGTACGCAACTGGAATCATCTTTATAATGAAACCCTTGATAATTAGGTCATTGAAAGACGAGCCCTCAAAGATAGGACCCCTAATAACAAGCCCTTCGCTGAATACTCGAATCTTTGGAACGAAAATATTGGGGTCAAAATCTTTTGGAATGCGATTGTAAGAGTAATAATCTTGTGAAAGAGATCCTCGGAGTTAGAGGGGTATCCTGGCCAGATAGATACCGGCCCTCGGGTTGCCGTCAGGGCGGGAGAGTTCGTGGGACGAATAGTATACGACCTTCAACTCATCGTCTTCGATAAGGAAACCGGGATAGCTGTTGTCGCCGCCTGAAGGAAGAATCTTCCATAATTCGAAGTCTCCTTTTTCGTCTCCTCTCCATAGGCAGGTTCTCGTCTCCCCACTCTCAAGATAGGCACGCCCGCCGATAAGCAGCGACCCGTCGGGAAGCACGGCCATTTCGGGCCCACCGATCTGGAAACGCAATGGTGTGAGGTCCCATTCGGTGTATGGCGGCTCACTCACGCCGATGTATGCTTTCTTGTCCGCTTTGTCACGACGGATGAGCATAACCATCCTTCCGTCGGGCAGGAAACGTACTGTGGATTCGTTAGGGAAGCCGTCCAGCGCGATGCTTGCAACTTTCTCGAAATGAATACCGTCCGTGGTCTTGAGCAGGTCGAGGGCATTGTCCTCGACATCTCCGTAAGAAACGGTGTAGCCGATGCCATCGTGCCAGGTCATCCTCCAGAACCAGGCAGGCCTGCCCTGGTTGTCATAGACCACAGGAGCCGGGTCGCTGAATGTCCGCCCGTCGGAACTGAAGGACACTTGCGGGACCCTGCTGACAAGTTGCTTGTCCACATATACCGACCCTCCCTGTATCACCATCAGTCGGCCGTCGGCAGTGACCGAGAGTTTGGGGTCACGGAGGTCGTATCCTTCTTTCGAAAGCAGAGCTACACTCTTCCAATGTTTGCCGTCGGTGGAACGCAGGATTCTAGTTTTCCCCGCCGCGATTCCCTTTTCATCGAATATATGGCTTACCCCTTCGCGAAAACTCACATAGCAGGCGTCGCCGTAACGCACGATGGACGGGAAAGCGCTGTAATCATTGTCCCAGATACGCTCTACGGAAGTTTCTTCCGTCTTGACATCGTCGTTTTTTACCACCGCCTTGATGAGTTTGTATTTACTGACCATACCAACCTCGCGCGCAGCATCGTGAGAGACGTCACGGGTGCCGTATGCGAGATAGCGGTCTCCTTTTATTTCAATGAATCCAGGAGCTGCCATCACCCATTTTTCGTCAGGTTCGCGCCATCTGTTGAGGTTGCAAGGGATTTCCTTGGAATATAGGCCGTCCCGTGGGACCATCGCGTTCTGGGTGTCGTGCCATTTGATCAGCAGCAGGGTCTTGTCGCCGAATATAATGCCGTCCTCCGACTTCCAAAGGAACATATTCAGCCTTCCATTCTCCAAGGTCCTGCCAACCAGGCCGAAGGGTTTGTCTTTTTCGCCTGTCAGGAAGACGCTCTGATCGATCACCCTGTCCATTATCTTGCCTTTGAGTTCGTAGTGGAAACCATCTTCTGACGCGGCATAATAGAGGTTCTGGTTGTCCCAGTCGGGGCCGCATTCCTCCTGGATATAACCGGAGAAGTACATCCGATATCCTCCCTCAGGCAGCTGGATGATGTTGAAATAGTTTATGAGGTCCATCCCCACGGCATTATTGGTGAGGATTTCCACGGGCGGCTCAGGGAAGTCGACCGAGACTATCTGTTGCGGATCCTTGCGGCATCCTGTCAACACGAGGGCTGCGGTCAGAGCGATGGCGATGCAGTGCTTCATTTTCAGATAATTGAATGTAACGGAGATACTTGTGGCGTGGTCAGGAAGGTACACAATATTGCGCAATAATGCAAGTTCGGGCCGGTTGGGCGGGACGGAAGTCAGATAATAATTTGTAAGTAAAATGAGCTAAAAAAATATTTAAACGTTTTAAACATGCATTAGGCACGCCTGTAACGGAGGTTATTAAAACGCATCTAAAATATTTGTTATTGTTTATATTATTGATTTATAATTATTTAATAGAAATACCAAAAAGAAATCCCGAAAAAAGAATAAAAAATACTTGCTCATTAAAAAATAATGCTATATCTTTGTCCTCGGGTTGAGCAAGGAGGTTCTCTCCCCTATCAACCTATTGGTTATTAGTTTTAGTGTTATTAATTATGTGGTTAGAGTGAGAGTCCACGCGGGATGCGTCGACCCTCATTTTTTTTGTCTTTGAAAGCAGATATTCCTAACTTTATGTACTTAATCCATATAATGAGGTTAACACGACACTGAAATGCAGACAAAGAAATCCTTCAAGTATTGGCAATGGCGCGTCATCATCTGCTCGATGGTAGGCTATTCCATCTTCTATTTCGTAAGGAAGAATTTTTCCTTCGCAATGCCGGTTCTCGGCGCTGAATATGGAATCACGGATACCAATTTCGGTATCATCCTGACGCTGGTAGGTATCATTTACGGTATTTCCAAGTTCGTCAACGGATTCATAGCCGACAGGTCCAATCCAAGATGGCATCTTGCCCTCGGCTTGACAGCCTGCGTAATACTGAACCTGGTTTTCGGATTGAGTGCAGATCTGAGCCACGCCATCACGGGACAGGACGCCGGGCCTGATTTCATCAATGCTATGGTTGCCATAATGGCGGTGCTGCTGATCCTTAACAATGTATTCCAGGGCTGCGGCTTCGCTCCTTGCAACCACTTGATGGTCCACTGGGTACCACCAAAGGAGCTGGCGACCAAGATGTCCATTTGGAATACCGGCCATTCTATCGGAGCCGGCCTTGCAGCCGTCCTGTGCGGATGGATAATAGGACATCTGGGAACGAACCTTTCCGCGGATTCTTCTGTTGTGGCAAAGATTGCCGATAACCTTGGGAAGGAGATTTCAGATCCGGCCGTGCTTACCTCAGCGGGACACGTAGGAGCCTGGCAGTGGTGCTTCTGGATTCCCGCCTTCATCGGTGTTCTGGGAATAATCCTGATCGTGGCCACGCTGAGGGACACCCCGTCTTCGGTCGGACTTCCGGAGCTGCCGGACACCAAGACCGAGCTGGACGAGGACGAATCCAAGGAAGCCTTCCGCAAGTTCATCCGCGAGAAGGTCCTGAAGAACAAGATAGTATGGATCCTGGCGGTGACAGACATTTTCGTATATATAGTCCGCTTCGCAGTACTGGACTGGGGTCCGAAGTTCCTGCAGATGGGCGAGAACCACCTTTCCCCTATGTGGGCTGGAGCTACAATCGGAATATTCGAACTCTTCGGATGCCTGGGTATGCTTTCAGCAGGATGGATTACGGACCACCTGTTCGGCAGCAAGGCCCAGAGGGTATGTGCGATAGAAATGGCACTCACGGCCTTGTGCCTTGTGGTCCTGCATCTGCTGCCAGCCGGCACCAGCCCTGTGCTGATGCTCTTCCTGCTGGCCTTCGCAGGCTTCTTCCTCTACGGACCTCAGGCCCTGCTGGGAGTGACGGCATCCAACCAGGTCACCAAGAAAGGAGCCTCTTCTGCCGTCGGTATCATCGGCCTGATGAGTTATTTGAGCGTACTTTTCACCGGAATCGGTATAGGAGTCCTTTCCGACAAGTTCGGAGATTCCTTCTGGAACAACCTTTACCTGATTATGGCCGGTATCGCTATCGTCGGAGGTTTGGTTGTAGCCACCCTCTGGAATATCAAAGACGATGGCTACATCCACGAAGAGTCTTGATGTAATAGTTCTACCGTACGACCACAGGAGGGGCTGAATACCCAAATTTGCGATCCGGAGCTGCCGCTGCCTTGAGCGGCGGCTTTGCGGCTGCCGAAGCGGAAGCGCGGTTCACGGCGTCATATTCGAGGAACTTCTCGAAGGAAGCTGTCTCGCCGCTGAGCTCCATTATCCTCTTGTAGATCGCCCAGCGCGAAGGTGCGTTGAAGCGCTCCAGATTCTTGTTCATCATACTGTTTTGGGACGGACGGTATACGCCGTTAGTGAAGGTGGCGCCACCCTCGAAGATGCCGACTTCGTCCTTGTAGCGGTCATCGTTCAGGAATGCCCTCCACTTGACATTAGCCGGATTGTTGGTGAAGTCGACATTGGAATACCAGCCATAATCACGATATAGCATATTGTATTCATCAATTACAGCTTGGCTTGGGCTTCCGGTCTGGGTGCTGTATTCGTCTGATAGGAAGGCGAAGCCATGGCCACCGGCTTCATGGCGTACCAGGATTCCGAAAACATTACGAATGTTGCTTCCGGATGCGCAGTACGCTACTCCGGATTGCAACGACTTACTCATTGAAGTAATGCCCCTCAGACCATCGGAATTGATCAGCACACATATCAGCAGGTTCTTTTTGTCATTGATGCCAGGCACCTTCAGGGCGTATTCGTAACACTTGTCGGTCCCGGTGTCATTGATGGTAATAGAGGTTCCGGTTACTTCGGTTCCAAGGGCAGTAGAATAACCGGCTCCAGTCTTACCATTCTTGGAGACAACCCTTACTGCGTACACGTTGAACCTGTCCCTGAAAGTCTTGTAAGGCTCTATGCTGAAGAATTCTTCCATAGCCTGCCACATCAGACTCTCATACAGTACATTCATATCCCTGTCGGTGTAGGCGTCACCCATAAACACGATGTTGATTCCCTTGCCGACAGAGGCTTCCTGAAGAGTTACAACTGTTCCGTCCTTGGAGTAATCAGTAGAAGAGTACGCTTCCTCGTCTTCAAGAGGACCGAAGATATCCTCCAGGAATGGAATGAGGCTGTTGAAAGCGACATATCCGAACCTGCCACGAGAAGGATCGCTGACATTCGGAGCGCAACTGAAAATGACATTACCCTTGTTGTCAATCACAGTGGCGAAAGGTGTTCCAAAAGCTCCAAGCGCACCTTCCTCTGACAGAGAGATATCATTGGAAGAAAAATTATACCAGATATCGTAGCCGTGTTCCAATATATAATCCTTAAAGATTATCTCCCCCTCATCGTTGCCCCAAGCCGGTCGTAGTATCACCTCAAGACCATCTTTGTGATACTTCTCGTGCATCTTTTTAAGCCGCGGTAACAGAGCAGCCGAAAAAGTGCACCAAGACGCCCACTTGTACACAACCGTAGCCTTGTTGCCGGCAATGATATCGTCATATGGAATTGGCTTCCCAGTAATTACATCATTGATACCTCTCTTGGGCCAATATCCCGGTATGTCGCGGTCCGGGATAGAAAAAGGATCGGTTTTCCTATATTCTTCATCAGTTTGCCCGAGATTGATGTACATATTGATCCAATAGCCAGGATCCTTCGCGATATAGAAATAGTCCGGAATCTGCCCGGAGAATTTATGATTGTAAATATCCAATTTTAAGCCCAGACGAAGCCAGGATTCAGGGATTGTCCCCATAAAGCCATTTTGACTCAACCGCAGCCCAGGGACACGAATACCATCGACACTCTCTTCTCCCATAAGGAGATTGCTCTCACCGAGGGACTCCGGAACCGGACCCGCCATCGATAAATTGTTACAGACTGAAACATACCACAGAGGCAAGTCACTGAAGATGTCCGGGAGACTTGTCATGGAAGTGTTCTCTATAACAAGCAAACCAAGGTGGTTCAACTTGGCGAAACTTGCAGGCAGGGTGCCGGTGATTCCGGGTTCATTTTGAATCCATAACTTGACACAGGAAGACAAGCCATCAAAACAATCAGGGAACTGGCCTTTGAGGCCGAAATTCGTGAAGTTCAATCCTAGTTCACCCTTTGCAGGCATCCATTCTACGCCGGACCACTGACGGAGGTCTTTGTCAAGGTCCCATTTGCCCGTGATATTCCAATTCGGTCCGTCCATAGATTGATAAATCTGCATAAGGGCGCTTTTGATTCTAATCTCCTCCTGCGCGGTTTTATTCTCTGCCTGTACGAAAGTGAGTGTAATCGGACTTACCTTACCGTTCTTGTCCTTGACTATGACCCTGCCGGTCCTGACGTCCGGATTCGGATTCGCA